>NZ_JACFQN010000002.1:0-718584 GCF_016101425.1 Bifidobacterium sp. W8112
CCCGACCTATTAACAACCACCCAACACGCTTACAGCCACAAGGCCAAACCCCCAACATAAACAACGCGTTTAGTTCCTATAGCCCCCAGATCGCTCTCTTCTTTCCTTATGCTCAGCAACAGCCGATACATGTCTGAATCATTGCCAATGACTGTGTTGGCACAGTCAAACTGCCATCATTGACTGTGGGCGATCTGTGAAAAAGCCATGGTTTTTCGACTCTTGCAATTGTGTTTTGGCAAAGCTACCCCCTAAGCAAGGCAGAGTCGTCACCACGGGCAATCGGGCATCATGACCGGCGATAGTCATGCACACAGCGTTTTGGGTCGTTGCTATATGCAGGTTGACAATATTCCTGGGATTTCGAAGGTCCAGGAGGCTGCCAAACAGCACATGACCGCCACCGCAGAGTCCAACCACTTGCGGAATAACTGGACGCGTACATGTGCTGCAGCCCCCATGACTAACTCATGAGATAGTGAAAAGGGCTCGGCACTTCAGCGAGGCAGAACAGCCTGCTGCCAGACCTGAATCATGCGCGAATTATCCACGCCAGTGCAAAGTTCCACCTCATACGATCTGACACCACTAACAGGCTGGTCACCATTCCTGTCAGCCAATAACAGCTTGCCGCTGTCGGCAAGATTCACCCGTGCAGGACGAAAAGCAACAAGGTCACTTTCAGCCAGAGCCAAGACGGATACGAGGTCATGAAGCCACATGCCATCGACCGGTCGAGTTCGTCTGCTGTATGTCAGCCACGGTCTCAACCAACGGTTCATCGAGTCCTTCCACGGCGCCTTGCATGCATCGGCCTCGGCGATCATACGATCCCAGCATCGCTGGCTCAGATGCGTGGTCCTGGTCACATCAAGCGGAACCAAGGTGATGGGAATACCAGATTCCAACACCCGCCGGGCTGCCACCGGATCGACGGCGAAGTTGGTGTCCACCTCATCACCGAATCCAATGGCACCGCCCATGATGCTGATCCTCTCAATATGCCCAACGACCTGCGGCTCATCACTGATCAGCCCGGCTAGGTTGGTGAGAGGTCCTATGGCGGCAATGGACACCGAACCGCTGCAAGCAAGCACATCCTGCGCAAGCTGATCAGGCCCGGAAACCTCTGGTATGGCTGATACCTTATCGGCGCTTGATGCATGGAACCCTGCCTGCGATCCCACGGCATTTCTCCATACTTCTGGCGCCTCGGGGCTGCTGGCCGCATTCAGCCTCTTGGTCAGCCAAGGCTGGCGTGATCCCTGCAGCGGGCCATCCGCCCCTCGACGGACAGGAACATCCATGCGTCCCATGGATCTCAGCAAGGCCTCTGCACTGGAATAACCGAGATCAGAGGTAGTGTTGCCGAACACGGTCCATATTGCTCTGGTCTTGAGCTTTTCGGAACGCAAGGCATAGGCAATGGCCAGGGCATCATCGACGTTGGCTCCGGGTACACCGTTGCCCGGGTCACAGTCGACGATAATGTTGACTGCATCTTTCATTTCTGTTTTCATACCTCATTTTGGCTGCATCCACAGCTACGGCCAATGACCAGCTGTGGAGCTGCCGGAATTGTGCCTAAACCAGTACGGACAGGAGCATCCGAACGATTTGTTGGAGCGACGGAAGTCTCGTAACCCCCTGGTTTGTCGTCTCCATCATCGCCAGTGTCCTGATAGGCGCCGTCCGGTTTCAGCAACACCTTGGCAATCTTGTCCGCTATCTCATCCTCGGACAGCTGGACGGCTGTCAGTGACGGAATCAAATATGCGGATTGGTCAGTCCCATTCATCGCCGCCAAAGCAACATCATCAGGCACTTTTTTGTCGCGCTGGGCCATGCCTGCCAGGAAACCCATGGCCTGAAGTTCATTCGAAGCAAAGACAGCCTCAACCTGATCGTCGACCAGCTCCGCCGCCTCGTATCCCCCCTGGCAGGTGTAGGGAACGAAGATCTCCTGCCCTGGCTCAAGGCCGGATTCACGTATGGCCCTCTTCCACCCACGGATTCTTTCCCGCGAATTGAGACGCTCCCGAGGGCCGGCAATGATGGCCAGCTTTTGATAGCCATGCCCTATCAGATGGGCTGTAGCCATCCTGGCCTCTTCGCTTTCGTCAAGGCCCAATCGAACTCGGCGCCCTGCAGAGGGACTCAATTCCTGTCCTTCCGGTTGGTTGAGCATAACCACGGTTCCCGGGTAGGTTTCGAGGGCATCCATGGGAAGAGGCTGGTCCACGCCATACCAAACCAGACCAGAGACCTGCTGACGCTGGAAGGATTCCAAGAGCTCCATCTGGCGACTGGGGTCATCGCTGGAATCGCCGACCAGGAGGGTCTTGCCCAAGGAGAAAAGCTTGTGCTCCAAAGCCTTGGTCATCTGTGCCAGGAAGGGATTGGCCAGGTCTGTCACCAGCAAGGCGTAGGTATCGCTGGTCCCGTTGGCCAGCGACTTGGCGATATTGTTAGGCACATAGCCGGTTCGCCTAATGGCATCTAAGACCTTGCGCCTGGTCTGCTCGGAGACTGGACGTGGACCATGATTGATCACATAGCTCACCACGGCAGATGAAGTACCCGCCTCCCTGGCCACGTCATCCCTTGTCGGACGCCTCGTCACCATTCCCCTCCTTGCAACTGGTCTCCTTACAGATTACCGATTCAATGGAGATTCATCAGATCGCATCGTCAACCAGGGTCAGGTCCCGGCCACGGGTCTCAGGGGCGAAGAATGTCGTGACCAGACCGATCGCTGCCATCAAGCAGTAATAGGCAGCCAAAGGCACCCAGGAGCTGAAGGCTGCCAGCAGTGCCGAAGCGACCATCGGAGCCGTGCCGCCGGAGAGGATGGAGCCAAGCTCCTTGGCGACTGCCATCCGGGAATACCTGTGCTGAATGCCGAAGAGCTCAACACCGTAGGCCGCTTGGACTCCGAAGATGCCCAGCGAAGCCACACCCATACCCACGATTATCACCAGGCTGACAACAATGGTGTTCTTCGACTGCAACAGGGCAAAGGCCGGGAAGGCGTACAGGACCAGAAGCAGGCAAAAGACGCGGTAGACAATCCTGCGGCCGAACCGGTCGGAAAGCCATCCGGAGAAGGGGATGATCAGGAAGCCCAACAAAGAGGCAATCAGCACTGCTGTAGTTGGCACAGATTTGCTCACGCCCAGTGTGACCACGTATCCGATAAGGAAGCTCTGCGAAAGATACGAGGGACCATTCTCTCCTATACGCAGACCAAGCATGATGAAGAAGGCCTTCCAGCCACCCTCGGACTTCTTCTCCTGCTTGCCTGCGGCAGCCAGAATAGCCTCTTCCTTCTTCCTATTGGCCTGGTAGGAACGAAATGCGGGCGTCTCCTGCATGGAGCGACGCAGATAGACAGCGAAAAGCGCAATCAGGATCGAGACTAGGAAGGGAATCCTCCATCCCCAGGTGATCAGACTGCCATGGGGCAAAAGCAGAACCAAAAGCCAGACGGCAGAAGCCAGCAAAGTGCCCGAATTGGACCCGATGCCAATCAATGAGGAAACCAGACCACGATGGTTGACAGGAGAATACTCGGCGAGCATCACTGCTCCTCCCGACAGCTCGGCCCCTGCGCCAAATCCCTGGCATACGCGGCAAAGTATCAAGAGAATGGGAGAAAGAATGCCCACCATTTGGTACGTCGGCAAAAGCCCCAGGGCTGTAGTCGACAGACCCATCAGCATGACTGTGAAGACCATGATGAACTTGCGTCCGCGCTTGTCGCCTATCTTGCCCAGAACAAAGGCTCCGACAGGCCTTGCCAGGAAGCCCACCGCGTAAGTGGCGAATGAAGAGAGCAAAGCAATGACCGGCGTTTGCCCGGGAAAGAAGATGTCGCCAAAAACTAGTCCTGATGCCAGACCGTACAATGCAAAGTCAACATACTCCATGGTTGTGCCCAACCATACAGCCACGATATTGGTCCAGAAACTCTTCCGGCCTTCCTTAGTGCGGAAGTTGACATCAGCTGCTTGCTCCTGTTGACCGGATGCTTCGGAATTTGACTCGGATCGCTGATCCACGCTTTCGTATTCTTCGCTCTTGATCCGATTCGCTCCCATTTCTGCCTCCTTGCAAGGGATCACTACGACTTGACTGCGAATATCGTAGTTCTACCCGCGTAGATAGGAAAGCGACATTGTTTCGCATTTCCGTTTGTTAGCAACACAATATTCTACGCGCGTAGTTTTTCTTGTCAATTTGAGAACTTCTACACGCTCGGGGATTCCCAAAGAATGCAAACTTTTAGTATTGAGACGCAACGCATATCCATGCATCTGTCTTGATTTTTTTGTCAATGAAAAGTGCCGGTTCCATTGTTTCTGTAATCGCTGCAGCTGTGCTGCATGAATAGAGGTTCATATAGGGATCGCTCTTCATGGCGAATCATGCTCAGCGCGCTGACTGGGCTGTCCATGGGGGACGCACTAGACATGCCCACGCATGGCATGAGTCCTGCAGCCATACATGAGCCTACAGCAGGGTCGACATCCTTCGTGATGCCGTTGCAGATCAGCCAATCGCTCCCAGCAAGCCTGCAGGGCCTGTGACCGATGACACCGAGCAGGCGCTGATCGTTGCGGGTCTGATCATCAACGGCATGGGGCATATTGATCTAAAGGAAGTAGCTCAGCGCCTTCTGGACAGGGAGGACGATATAAAGTCGCGTGGATCGCTCGATCTGCTGAGGCCCTCCACCAAGCTGTCGCTTGAATAGGGTTTCTCCAGGGCGCAGGCATCACGACCAGGGGAAGGCCGGCACCATCGATGAGGCGGCTATACGAATCACCCCAGTATGAATAGCCAACAGGCCCAAGGACATCAGACCACTGGCCGGCAGCTTCCTGGGCAGGAATGGCCTGGCATGGCTGGTATCCCTCCTGCTGGGAGGAATCCTCTACGCCATTTTGCATCTCCTCTCCAAGAATTCCGTGGCGGTGAGGAGCAAGAGCCATGACTGAGCCCAGCATCCTCCATCTCGGTCAGGTGGTGGTTGACCTGAGCATGAACATCGACCACCTCCCGGAACGCGGAGGGGACATTTTCGCCAGACGAAGCTCCATAAATGTAGGAGGCGGATACAACGTGATTCGCGCAGCCAGGCAGATGGGAGCACCGATAGCCTACATGGGGGCGATTGGCACAGGTCCGATGGCGGAGATGGCCCGTGGAGCCCTCGGACGAACGCACCTTTGTTTCGGCAAGGGGCGCAGAACGAAACGCCGCCTGAGCCCTGCAAGGATGACCAGTGCAAAACCATACGAAACATAGGCGGCCGCCGACTCCATGCCGGCGGCCGCCTGACTCTTCAAAGAGGGGTCAAAGGGGTCAAAAGTGGGTTTATCAGAGCTGCTTGCCCAGCTGATCGGCTGCACGCAGGGCGTGAGCCACATCGGTAGGGGTCACCTCGAATGGCATGTTGCCCATGGTTTCGTCAGGGCCGCAGGCATGCTCACCGACCTTGAGCAGATCCTCCTCGCTGGCCTGGCCGATGCCGATCTGCTCCAGGGAGGTGGGCAGACCCACGCTGCGGAAGAAGTCATAGACCCCGCGGGTCTCCTCCAGGGGCCGATCCTCAAGGACCAGCTGGGCCAGGGTGCCGAAGGCCACTTTCTCGCCGTGCAGCATGGAGTGGGTGCCCTCCAGGGCGGTCATCCCGTCATGGATGGCGTGGGCTGCAGCCAGTCCGGAGCTCTCGAAGCCCAGACCGCTCAGCAGCGTATTGGCCTCGATGATCTTCTCCAAGGCGGCTGTGCGGACACCGGCCTTGGCAGCGGCCACGGCCTTGACCCCATCCTCCAGCAGGGTGTCGCGGCAGAGACGGGCCAGGGCGAAGGCGGCCATGGTGGCGTGGCCTCCGGTCATGGTCACCGCGTTCGACTGCACGCAGGCGGCCGCCTCATAGTAGGTGGCGAAGGCATCGCCCAGTCCAGATACCAGGAAGCGCACCGGAGCCTTGGCGATGACGTCGGTATCCATCAGGACCACGTTGGGATTGGCAGGCAGGGGCAGATAACGGTCAAAGACGCCTTGGGGCGTGTAGAGCACGGACAGCCTTGAGCAGGGCGCATCCGAGGAGGCCGCCGTGGGCACAATCATGACCGGCAGATGGGCGAAGTGGGCCACAGCCTTGGCGGTATCCAAGGTCTTGCCGCCGCCGATGCCGATCACCGCGTCGCTGTCGCCCAAATGGGCACGATGACGGTCGATCTCCTCCATGGAGCACTCGCCGCCGAATTTCATCAGTTCGTAGGGGATCCCATCGTGCTCAAAGGAGGCGACAATGTCGTCGTGGTAGAGCCCGTCGATGACCGGATCGACGATCAGATGGGCGCCCTTGGTGCCCAGAGCCGCGTATTCTCCAGCCAGCTTTCCCATGGCGCCCTCCTGCTGAACATAGGAGCCGGGAGAGCACAGAACCTTGCGCATACATACACCTTTCTCATCGCTGATCCCGCCTTCGGGACCAGGTCCTTAGTGACGAGCCTCTTGGCCCGTCTGAAAGTGACCCTAGTCACATTACATGGTGAGATGGGTGTGCCGCGCCGGGCGACCGGTCAGTTATGAGGCAAGGAATTGGTCGTGCTCGTCGGCGACGACTGGGGTGTGGAAGCCGTACTTGAGGGGCTGGGCGTGGAGCCTGTCGCATCCGCAGACGGCGAGGGCGTGCTCGTGGGGTTCCCTCCCTGCTGTTGACCTTGCCCGGATCCCTGTTCGTTGCCTTGGTGCTGATTCGTTCCCGAAGGCTGATTCTGGGGGGCACCCGGGGTCGCCTGGTCTTCAGGCTGCTCAGTACGCTGTGCAGGCTTGGAGGGGGTCTCTTCCTCCTGGCTGGGGGTTACCTGGCTGGTCGAAGGGCTGACCACGTTGCGGACCACCTTGTCGGTGCCTTCGCCTTTGGTCAGGGCATTGATGGCCAGGGCGGACAGCAGCACGGCCACCAGAGCGCTGACCACTGAGACGATGATGACGTTGCGGCGGCGCTGATCCAGTTTCTTTTTGCTGGTTGCCGCAATGGGGGCCGCATGGGCCCGAGGACCATTGTTGGACGAAATGGTTCTGCCGGTCTTGGCTGCCGACTTTTCGCCACCGACAGGAGGCATGACCTGGGTGGATCCATCAACCGGCGCCATGACCTGGGTGGACCCGTCGGCAGCACCGCTGGAATCGTCCGAAGCGCCTTTCCCCTGTGCCGGCAAGACCCTGGTCTGCCTATCAGCGGCTGAATCGCTGTCCGTATCCGTCTTGGAATCGTCATCATCCTGGTCGGCACTGCCGACCACAGACTCCTGCAGCTTCTGACCAGAGGCTTCCAAGACATTCTTGTAGATCTGCGAGGCCACAGCAGAGACGATGGAACCGATGGCTACGCCGATGATGGATCCCGCCACGCCGATCTTGGCGGCCAGCCAGAAGGAGGTCATGGCTGCAAGAGCGCCGGCGACGATCTGCGCCCAGGAAATGTCATGAAAGAACTGCTTCACTACGACCCCTTTTGATCCAACGGCTGGTTGCTGCGCTCTTATGGTAGCTGGTCGTCATGGCGATCCTGTGATGGTCAGTCGGTCTGAACCAGCCCTCGGGGATTGTCCCAGTCCCCCCGCATGGCGATGGCAGGACCGCGATTGTAGTCGATCATGGACCAGCGCAGACCGCCGTCTGGCAGGTCTCGTGGCATCAATCGCGCCCAGTGGGCATTGCGCATGGTGACCAGACCTAGGTATTCGGGATATTCACTGGCCATGCCCAGCAGAGCCTGGAGGGCCTGGGCTATGAAGGACCCATGGGAGAAGACCATGAGATCCGTATCCGGACCAGCCCGATGAATCCAACGATTCAGGGTTTCCAAGCCTCGTTTGCCTACCTGTGCCTTGGTCTCGGCACCGTGAAGCAGCTCTCCCCCGGCGCCTCGGGACCAGGATTCGTAGTCCTCGGGCCAGCGTTGGCGAACCTCTTCGGCGCTGGCCCCCTCCCACTCGCCAAAGCTGCGCTCGCGCAGCCCGGAATCAAGATGGACCGTCTGGCCCAAGGGGTCGGCAAAGGCATGAGCGGTGGCGGCAGCCCGACCCAGGTCAGAGGAGACCACCAGCAGGTGACGGTCTTGAGGAGCGCCATCCACGTACTCTGCCCGGAGCTCCTCGGCAGCCCTCTCCACCTGCCAGCGGCCAACGCTGTTGAGGGGAATGTCGATCTGGCCCTGCATCCGGTGCTTTGCATTATATGAAGTCTGCCCGTGACGAACCACGGTCATGGAGCGCACATGCCGTCCACCCTCGACGGTGGCAACCGAGTCAGTCATGGCTTTCCTGAGGGTCGGCGAAACGGCTGCGCAGATCATCCCCATTCAGATCGTCCGCCTTGGAGGCCAGCTGGCTGTCCTGGTCGTCATCGGCGAGGGTGAAGGGGTGCTCCAGCTGCAGGTCGACCTGGGGGCAGTCCTTCCAAAGCCGTTCCAGATCGTAGTAGGCCCGGGCCTGCTTGTGCATGATGTGGATGACGAAGTCACCGTAGTCCAGCAGAACCCACTGGGCCTCCTGGACGCCCTCCCGCGAGCGGGGATCAAGGTTCTTCTGCAGGTGGAGCTGCTTCTCCACCTCCTCGGCGATGGCCAGGACCTGACGTTCGTTGCTGCCGGTGGCCACCATGAAGATATCGGTGATGGCGATGGGCCGGGAGACGTCGAAGGCCACGATGTCCATGGCCTTGACATCGTTGGCAGCCCGAGCGGCCACCCGGACCGCGTCGATGGATTCCTGCAATGCTGGCACTTGTCACGCCTTTCCTTGTTGTGAAGCCGATGCTCCCATGATTACCGCTCCCAGGCGGGCTTCCAGTCCGGAACCTGATGCTGATCATTGGTGGAGTAGACCATGGCCCCGTCCTCGACCGGATGGCGGATGACCGATCCGGCCCCGGTAGTGACCCCGTCGCCCACCTGGACGGGTGCCACGAAGAGGTTTCCTGCGCCCACGTGCACCTCCGACCCGATCTCGGTGCGGTTCTTATGCACGCCGTCGTAATTGGCCGTGATGGACCCGCCGCCCACGTTGCTGTCGTGGCCTATGTGGGCATCACCCACATAAGAAAGGTGGGGCACCTTGGTCCCGTGGTCGATGGTGGCCTTCTTCATCTCCACGAAGGCCCCGGCCTTGGTGTCCTCGGCAAGGACGTTGCCGGCCCTCAGATAGGTCCATGGGCCGATGTTGGCCCGGGCCCCGATCCGGGTCTCCTGCACGCGGGAACGCTCCACCCTGGCCTGCGGCTCGACGATGGCGTCAATCAGAGTGGTATAGGGGCCGATGACCGTGTCCGAGGCGATCTCGGTATGACCCTGCAGGAAGCATCCGGGCAGGATGACGGCATCCTGCTGGATGACCACGTCGTCCTCGATCCAGGTGGTAGACGGGTCCAGGATGGTCACCCCCTGGCGCATGAACTCCTGGCAGACCCGCAGGTTATGGGCCTTGGCCAGTTCAGCCAACTGGACCCTGTCGTTGACGCCTTCGACCTTGAGCGGATCAGGAGCAGCGAAGGCTCCGACCCGGCCCAAGCGGCGGGCTGTCTCCAGGGCATCGGTCAGATAGAACTCCCCCTGGGCGTTGCTGTCGTCCAGACCGCGGACCGCCTGGCGCAGCAGATCCGCCTCGAAGACGTAAACGGAAGTGTTGACCTCCTTGACGGCCAGTTCGGTGCCGGTGGCGTCCCGCTGTTCGACGATACGCAGGACCCGTCCATCCTGATCACGAATGATGCGGCCGTATCCGCTAGGGTCGTCCAGATTAACCGTCAGCACGGTGGCCCCGTCGCCGGAATTGACATGATAGTCAAGCAGGCTTTGCAGCGTATCCGCGTCCAGCAGGGGCATGTCCGAGGCCACGATCAGCACCTGGCCGTCGTGCTGGAGCTCGCCATCCAGCTGATCCACGGCGCACTGGACCGCACGCCCCGTGCCCGGTCGGCTGTCCTGACGCACGATGCGGACCTGGGGATCGTAAGAGCGTGCAGCCTGCGCCACCAAGTCGGCCTGATGATGAACCACCACGGCCGTCAGCTCGGGATTCAGGGCGATCACCGAAGTCATGACTCTCTGCAGGAAGGTCTTGCCGGCCAAGGTGTGCAGAACCTTGGGATGAGCCGAATGCATGCGAGTGCCCTCGCCTGCGGCCAGGATGATGCCAGCGGTCAGCGTCTGCCCGCCGCTCAAAACTCCACCACCCCGCTCTCGGCGATGTCGATCAGATCCTGAATGGAATCCACCACCTGGTCAGGGCGGTAGGGGAAGGTTTCCACCTCGGAACGTGTGGTGATGCCTGTCAGCACCAGGAAGGTGTTCAGACCGGCCTCGACTCCGGCCACCACGTCGGTGTCCATCCGGTCGCCGATCATGGCCGTGGTCTCGGAGTGGCCGCCCACCCTGTTCAGGGCCGTGCGGAACATGATGGGGTTGGGCTTGCCCACGAAGTAGGGCTCCCGGTTGGTGGCCTTGGTCACCAGGGCCGCCACCGCGCCGGCTGCCGGCAGGACGCCGTTCTCGCTGGGTCCGGTGGCGTCCGGGTTGGTGCAGATGAAGCGGGCGCCTCCCAGGATCAGGCGGATGGCTGTGGTGATGGACTCAAAGGAGTATGTCCGGGTCTCGCCCAGGATCACATAGTCCGGGTTGATGTCGGAAAGAATGAACCCGGCCTCGTGCAGGGCCGTGGTCAGCCCGGCCTCGCCGATCACATAGGCCGATCCCTGCGGCATGGTCCGGGACACGAAGTCGGCGGTGGCCAGGGCTGAGGTCCAGATCCGATCCTCGGGCACGTCGATGCCCGAACGGCCAAGGCGGGCCGAAAGGTCACGTGGGGTGTAGATGGGATTGTTGGTCAGCACCAGATACTGGCGGTTGTTGCGCTTGAGGGTGTCGATGAATTCGGCAGCTCCGGGCAGGGCCGTGTTCTCGTGCACCAGCACGCCGTCCATGTCGGTGAGCCAGGTTTCGATCTTCTTGACTGCCAAGACAGTTCCTTTCGGTTGGTCACCGACCCCAAGGAGGCCGTCTCCGACCGGAATCGGCGAGCGTAAGCTCCCCCACCTGGATTCGAACCAAGACTAAGGGTTCCAAAGACCCGTGTGCTGCCTTTACACCATGGGGGAAAGGCGGAACCCTTGAGGCCCCGCCAGGTTTATTATGCCACAGCCGGACGATTACGCCACGCCATGCCGGGCAGGCAGGGCTTTAGGCAAAGAGGAAGCCCTGGCCGTGATGAGCCGGATACGTGTCGAAGAGCCGGGCCACCGAGCCATCCTCAAAGACCGCCTTGATGGCCGAGGCCAGCAGGGGGGCGATGGACAGCACAGTCAATCCATCCCAACGCTTCTCCTGGGGAATGGGGACCGTGTCGGTGACAATGACCTCCTTGGCCTGGCAGGACTTGAGCCGTTCCACGGCAGGCCCGGACATGACGCCATGAGTGGCCACGATGGTGATGGAGTTGGCGCCGGCCTCCTCCAGGACGTTGCAGGCCTCGGTGATGGTGCCGCCGGTGTCGATCAGGTCGTCCACCAGCACACAGTCCAGGCCACGCACGTCGCCCACCACCCGATGGGCCACAGCCTTGTTGGGCTGGGTGATGTCACGGGTCTTGTGGATGAAGGCCAGGGGCACGCCTCCCAGGCGCTGGGCCCACTGCTCGGCCACCCGGATGCGGCCGGCATCCGGCGAGACCACGGCCACCTTGGACAGATCCATCCGGTCGCGCACATAGTCCACCAGCACAGGCATGGCGATCAGATGGTCCACAGGCCCGTCGAAGAAGCCCTGGGACTGGGCGGCGTGCAGGTCAACCGACATGATCCGGTCCGCGCCAGCCGTCTTGAGCAGGTCGAACATGAGCCGGCAGGAGATGGGCTCGCGGCCCAGATGCTTCTTGTCCTGACGGGAGTAGCCCAGGAGCGGGCAGACCGCGGTGATGGATCGCGCCGAGGCCCTCTTGAGGGCATCGATCATGATCAGCTGTTCCATGATGGACTTGTTGACCGGGTCCGAGTGGGTCTGCAGGACAAAGACATCCGCACCGCGCACCGACTCCGTATAACGCACATACATCTCGCCGTTGGCAAAGTCGTATGCCGTCGTCTCCAGGACGTCGATACCGAGTTGATCGGCCACGTCCGCCGCGAGTCTGGGATGGGCCCGGCCTGTGACAAGTATGAGATTTTTTCCTGGTCTGCCTTTGAGTATCGCGCTCACCATATCTCCAAACGTTGTTTTCGCTGAAGCGGACAGCCTCCATAATAATGGCGCGCGCTGACACGGCCGGGCTGTCCGTGTTGGCGAGTCCGACAGTATGCGAAGCTCAGGAAGCCGAGCGGTAGAGCCCGTGCTTGTTGATGTACTGCACCACCCCGTCCGGAACCAGGTACCAGACCGGCATGCCCCTGGCCGAACGACGGCGCACATCTGTGGACGAGATGGACAGGGCCGGAATCTCCAGGGTATCCACCCGCTGAGCAGGCACCTGAAGGTCGTCCAGGCTGGAGGAGTAGCCGGGCCGGGAAACGGCCACGAACTTGGCCAGATCCCACATCCGGTTGGCATCCTTCCAGCGCATGATCTCGGCCACAGCGTCCGCCCCGGTGATGAAGAAGAGGTCGCTGTCGGGACGCATCCGCTTGATGTCGCGCAGGGTGTCCACTGTGTAGGTGATGCCAGGACGCTCAATGTCCACCCGGGAGACGGTGAACTTGGGGTTGGAGGCCGTGGCGATCACGGTCATCAGATAGCGGTCCTCAGCATTGGTCACCGTCTTGTTCAGCTTGAAGGCCGGACGGCCGGTGGGCACAAAAATGACCTCATCCAGGTCGTAGACCCAGGCCACCTCCGAGGCAGCCACCAAGTGGCCGTTGTGAATGGGGTCGAAGGTGCCGCCCATGATCCCCACCCGGGGTCGGCGGTTATGGTGGGCAGGCCTACATGCCCCGTCAATATCTGGTGGCTCCTGCCCGGATTCCCCCTCCTTGGACAGCTCAGACATCATCCGGTTCACGCCTGCTCGCCCTCCCGTCTGGCTTCCGAGGCGTTCTCCTCGTTCTCAGACTTGGCCTCTTCGCGCATCTGCTCGGCGCTGGGATTGACCCGGTCGGGATCGATCCGCTCCATGTCGGCATTCCACTCCTCCTGGACCACGCGGCGAATCTCGGAGTAGGTGGGCAGTGGGAAGCCCGGCTGGTAGGCCCGACGAACCTGGGCCACGCATCCGGTGATGGCTACCAATGAATCGGACAGGTCGGCAATGCGCCCCTCCTGCTCCTGTTTGCGGAAGACCGGCACCCGCTCCTCCATGACGGTGATGTCATGCCTGACCTCGTTGAGCTGGTCCTTGTCCAGGTCGTACACATCATCGGCATGCTCGTCAGGCCAGCCAATCAGGACAGCGTCGGCGTACTCCAGGCAGGAGCGCTGGTCTGCATCCGGAATGCCGTCCTCGATTTGGACCAGAAAGACGTACCGCAGCAGGCTCAACCGCTCTGAAGCAACCCTGAGCCAGATGCGCGGATTGTCGTGCTCGCGCTGGAAGAGCTCTTCGATCTTCTCGTTCACGGCCGCACCTGCCCCCTGCCGTAACCGATCCACTTGGTGGTGGTCAGCTCCTGCAGACCCATGGGTCCTCGGGCGTGCAGCTTCTGGGTGGAGATGCCCAGCTCGGCGCCCATGCCGAACATGCCGCCATCGGTGAATCTGGTTGAGGCGTTGACCATGATCACTGCCGAATCCACCCGGCGGGAGAACTCCTCCACGGCCTCGTAGTCCCGGGCCAGGATGGCCTCGGTATGACCGGTGGAGTGACGGTTGATGTGCTCGATGGCCTGATCCAGGGAGTCCACCACGCGCACCCCCATCTTCAGATCCAGATACTCGCGGTCCCAGTCGGCTTCCTCTGCGCGAACCAGCAGTTCTTCAGGCAAACCATGCCCGGCGAGAATGTCCATGGAGACCGCGTCCAGGCGCAGCTCGACCTGGGCCTGCGTCAGCGCTTGGGCCACACGGGGCAGGAATTCAGCGGCCACATCCCGGTGGACGATCAGTTTTTCGGCGGCGTTGCAGACGCCCACCCGCTGGGTCTTGGCGTTGATGATGATGGGAATGGCCTGATCCATGTCCACCGAGCGATCCACGTAGATATGGACATTGCCAGCCCCGGTCTCGATGGTGGGCACGGTGGCCTGCTCAATTACGCTGCGGATCAGCCCTCGGCCACCCCTGGGCACCAGCAAATCGATATGACCGCGTGCCTTCATCAGGGCCTGGGCCCCATCGCGACCGTATCGGTCCACGGAAGCCACCAGAGCCGGATCCAACCCCTGCTCACTAAGCACCCCGCCTATCAGTTCCACCAGGGCGCGGTTGGTACGCTGGGCCGCGTGACCCCCTCGCAGGAGGGCCGCATTGCCGGACTTGAGGCAGAGGGCCACCACATCGATGGTGACGTTGGGCCTGGCCTCGTAGATCATGGCCACCACGCCCAGGGGAACTCGCACCTGATTGAGCCGCATGCCGTTGGGCATGTCATGGCCGCGAACCACCTCGCCCAGGGGATCGGTCAGCCCCGCCACCATGCGCACGCCCCGGGCGGCATCCGCGATACGAACCTTGTCCAAGCGCAGACGGTCTATCAGACCGGCGCTCATTCCTTCTTCAAAAGCCTGGGTGCAGTCCTGCTCATTGACTGCGGCAATCTGATCGGCCTGATCGATCAGTGCATCGGCCAGGGCCAGCAAGAGGGCATTCCTGGCCTGGCCGTTCATGCCTGCCAGGCCTGCCTGTGCAGCGGCCGCCGCATCGGCCATGGCACAGACACGATCGAACACATCCTGACGATCGGAGTTCTCGCTTTCACTCATGTTCGTCAGATCCTTTCGCCCTCACGGGTCTGCCAGACCCGTATTCTGTACCGATTGTAACCCTCAGCGAGGGCAATGACGACAGGAGGAGGGAGGGCACTGCCGCGCCTGCCTCCTCCAAGGGCCGATCAGTGGGTCTGGTCCAGCTCAGGATAGAGCGGGAAGGCCTCGACCAGGCGGTCCACCCGGGCCTTGAGGGCATCCAAATCCGCCTGGGGACCCTGGGCCAGCGCTGTGCCGATCACGTCAGCCACCTCCTCGTACTGGGCCGGGCCGAATCCGCGTGTGGCCAGGGCGGAGGTCCCGATGCGCAGTCCGGAGGCCACAGAGGCAGGACGCGGATCGAAGGGGACCGTATTGCGGTTGACGGTGATGCCGATCCTGGCCAGCAGGTCCTCCCCCTGACGGCCGTCCATCTCGCTGTTGCGCAGATCCACCATGACCAGGTGGACATCAGTCCCTCCAGTGAGCACGGTGATGCCGTTGTCGGCCACATCCTTGGCCATCAGGCGCTCAGCCAGAATCTTGGCGCCCTCCAGAGTGCGCTCCATCCGCTCCTTGAATTCAGGCGTGCCGGCCAGCTTGAAGGCCACAGCCTTGGCGGCGATCACATGCATGAGCGGGCCGCCCTGGTTGCCGGGGAAGACCGAGGAGTTGAGCTTCTTGGCATACTCCTGACGAGCCAGGATGAACCCGGACCTGGGTCCGCCCAGGGTCTTGTGGGCCGTGGAGGAGACCACATCGGCATAGGGCACCGGGCTGGGGTGCAGGCCGGCCGCAACCATGCCGGCGAAGTGGGCCATATCCACCCAGAACTTGGCCCCCACCTCGTCGGCGATTTCCTTCATGGCTGCAAAGTCCTCAATGCGCGGATAGGCGCTCCACCCGCCGATGATCAGGGCCGGATGGGTCTCCAGGGCCCGCTGGCGGATGATCTCGGGCTCGATGCGGAAGGTGTCCGGATCGACCCCGTAGGACTCAGCATGGTAAAAGCGTCCGGAGAAGTTGATCTTCATGCCGTGTGTCAGGTGGCCGCCATGGTCCAGGGCCAGGCCCAGCACGGTGTCGCCGGGCTTGATCAGGGCCTGATAGACGGCGGCGTTGGCCTGGGCGCCCGAATGCGGTTGGACGTTGGCATATTCGGCGCCGAACAGGACCTTGGCGCGGTCCCGGGCCAGGTTCTCGACCTGGTCCACCCACTCGCATCCGCCGTAGTAGCGTTTGCCGGGATAGCCCTCGGCGTACTTGTTGGTCAGCACGGATCCCTGGGCCTGCAAGACAGCCTTGGGCACGAAGTTCTCAGAGGCGATCATCTCCAGACCGCCGCGCTGGCGCTCCAACTCTCCATCCAGCAGTGCTGCGATCTCCGGATCCACCTGCGAGATCGAAGAGTTCAGGACATCGTAGGATTGCTGTACCGGGTTCTCTTCGACCATGGGTCGCTCCTTTGTCTGTAACGTACAGCCTCGGATACAGGGGCTGGTGGGCAACACTGTACGCCATGCCGACCCCTGGCAGGCCCTGGCGTCCACAGACAGTTTCCTCCGCGAGCCGAGCAAGGCCATGGTTCAGACCCCTGCACGGGGTAGAATGCCCTGGTAATGATCAGTTCGGCGACATGGCGGAGGGGCAGGCAACCATGAGCACATACCACAGCACCCGAGGCGGCAAGGAGCAGCTGCAGTCCAAGCAGGCCATCAGACGAGGCCTTGCTCCTGACGGCGGACTCTACGTCAGCGATGGACTGGACGCACTGACCATCGACCCTGCCGACGTTGCCGGCCTGGACTACAAGGGCACGGCCAAACTGGTCCTTTCGAGACTGCTGAGCGATTACTCTTCCGCTCAGCTGGACTCCTGCCTGGACGCAGCCTACGGAGAGCAGTGGTCCGATCCGGCAATCACCCCTCTGGTGGACCTGGGCGGCAACGACTTCGTACTGGAGCTCTTCCGCGGGCCCACCTCGGCCTTCAAGGATGTGGCCCTGCAGCTGCTGCCGAGACTGATGGCTCTGGCCGGGGACGATGGCGAACGGATCATGGTGCTCACAGCCACCTCCGGAGACACGGGCAAGGCGGCGCTGGCCGGTTTCGCAGACGCGCCGGGCACGGGCATCACTGTTTTCTATCCTCAGGGCAAGGTCAGTCAGATCCAACGCCTGCAGATGGTCACCCAGGAGGGCGGCAACCTGCAGGTCTGCGCGGTTCGGGGCAATTTCGACGATGCCCAGTCCGCAGTCAAGTCCATCTTCGCCGACACTGATCTGGCTCATGAGCTGGACGAGAAGGCCTCAACCGTTCTCTCGTCGGCCAACTCCATCAATGTGGGCCGCCTGGCCCCGCAGGTCGTTTACTACTTCCGGGCCTACGGGTCCCTGATGGAACGGGGAGTGATCAGACCTGGGGATCCGGTCGAATTCTGCGTGCCCACCGGCAACTTCGGCGATGTGCTGGCTGGATACTACGCCAAGATGATGGGCCTTCCGGTGGCCCGCCTGACCGTGGCCTCGGACCGCAACCGGGTCCTCAACGACTTCCTGACCACTGGCGTCTATGACCGCAACCGCCCCTTCTACGCCACCACCTCCCCCAGCATGGACATCCTGATCTCCTCCAACCTGGAGCGGATGCTCTACTACATGGCCGGCGGCGACACCGAGCTGATTGCCTCGCTTATGGCCGATTTGGAGTCCAAGGGACGCTACCAGGTGCCTGAGGCCCTGATGACCAGAATCCGCGGGCTCTTCTCCTGCGGCTGGGCCGACGAAGACCAGGTGGGATCAGCCATCAGCGACTGCTGGGAGGACCGGGGATACCTGATCGATCCGCACACGGCCTGCGGCTACCAGGTCATGACCGGGCAGACCGACAGGGATCCTGCCGTGCCCCGGGTGCTGCTGTCCACGGCCAGCCCCTATAAGTTCCCCCGGGTGGTCTGCCAATCCCTGGGCCTGGAGACCCCGGACAGCGACTTCGACTGCATGGACATCCTGGCCGAGTCCACCAACACCAGGCCCCCCAAGGCTCTGCGCACCCTGGAAAACGCGCCTGTGCGCTTCCAGGACTGCATCGATCCCGGAGATATGTCCGACTACGTCCGCCACGCGGTCATGCAGTCCTGAAGCCTGAGCGAATCGGCTCAGATTTCCTTCCTGGCATAGACCTTGCGAGATATGGCTATCGAAACCATATCAGCCGCCAGAATCACCGCCAGCCCGAGGAGCACCGGCCGCCACAGGTCGGATGTCAAAAAACGCATGATTGAATTCCAGACGGCCCCCCAGCCAAAGGGCAGCCAACTGCCGACAAGGGCCGTTATTGGTACCAAACCAAGAAGCGCCAGAAAAGCTATCACGGCTTTGGCCATTTCCAGCCAATAAAACAGGGGGGCAGCTACTGCAAAGAGCAAAGACTCCGACATGAACAATCCCAGAGCAAACAGGACGGTAGCACGCCAATGGTCCTGACCCTGCAAAAACGAATCAGCAACGCAGAAATAGAATATTGCATAGCCGCAAGACTGAACCAGGACCAGCAGACTTACAGCAGCATAGCGTCCGAATACCTGGTGATCACGTGTTATGGGCAGCAGACCGTTCAACCGAATCGCCGCATTGCTGAAATCGACAAACAAACCAGATACCAGGCCTACAATCAGTCCGATTCCCATGCCGGCCACCAATCCCGTCAACGCAGTCCGTGCATCATCCCCATCATTGCCTGTCAGAGCCATGACCAGGTTCAGCAGGATTCCGATGACGGGCGCAGACAGGAAAATCAGCACACCAACCCAAGTTCTCCCTGCTCCTGAGAAACGTTGCATGTCCAGCCTGATCTGCTCGGCTATCGCCTTCATGACTCCACCTCCTTGTTCTTGTCGGCCGCAGCAGGTGGGCCTGCGGTCAGTCTGATGATGTTGTCAAAGTCGGCCCGCTCCACCAGGTAGCGGTCCTCTGAAGGCTCCATGGCGGTTGGGGAAGCCGATGCCAGAAAATCCTTCAAGCGTTCAGTGGGCACCAGAGCCTCAAAACCTGTGGCGGAGCGCTGCAAGCCCATCAGATGCGGCATTTGCCCTCCAGCCAGATCGTCCGGCCCCCCTCTCACTATCTGGAAAGCCTCCATCAACTCGTCCTTGGGGCCGGTGTAGAAGACAGACCCCCGATTGATATAGGTGACGAAGTCAGCCACCCGTTCGAGATCCGCGGTGATGTGCGTGGAGAAAAGCACCGAGTGACAACCGTCGCCGATGTAGTCCAGCAAAATATCCATGAGCTCGTCCCTGGCCAGGACATCCAGACCGCTGGTGGGCTCGTCCAGAATCAAGAGCCTTGCATCGTGGCTGAGGGCGACGGCCAGCATCAGCTTCATCTGCATGCCACGGGAAAGCTTGCCGATTTTGCGGTTTTCCAGCAGACCGAACCGACGCAGATAGTCGTGGTAGCGATCACTGTCCCAAGAGGGATACATGGGTGCCATCACTGGCTCGACGGCCTTGACCTTCCATGCCTCCGGGAAATAAATGGAATCGAAGACCACGCCCAGGTCTGCTTTGACCTCCTCCTCCTGGCTCAAGGGATCACGGCCCAAAATGCTGATTGCTCCGCTGTCCCGGCGGGTCATATTCAGCAAGAGCCGGATCAGGGTGGATTTGCCTGCGCCGTTGGGGCCTATCAATCCCATGATGTAGCCCATGGGCAGGTCCATGGTGACCTGGTGCAGGCGGAAACCCGTGCCGTCGGCCTTGGCGTAGCTTTTCCCCAGGTCACTGACGCGCAGGGCATAGTCGACCTCTTCGCCAGAGGTTGTCATCACCGGTGATGCGCACATGCTGCTATTCCTTTCCCTCTTCGGACGCGGGCGCAGAACCCTTGTCGCCAAGCAGGCCGTCGAGCAGGCCGCGAATCCGATCCGGCTCCATGCCGGCCCGACGAGCCGTATCGACTGCCTCGCCTAGCAGGGACTGCACGCGGTCCTCCAGATGCTGCCGCATGACCTGGTCGCCGCTGTCGGCCACGAAGGTCCCCTTGCCTTGGATGTTCTCCACCAAACCCTCTTGAGCGAGTTCGGTATAGGCGCGGGTCACGGTCAGCACGGACACCCTGAGCTCCTGTGAGAGATGTCGCAGGGAGGGCAGTCCCTCCCCCGCTTTCAGGTCTCCGGTCAGGATGGCCGAACGTATCTGGTCCTCGATCTGCCGATAAATCGGCTGCCCGGACAGGGATGAGATGATCAGCTTCATCCAAGCCCCTTTCATTGATGGGCGGCACGACTCTGGCTAAGCTGTGCCGGTGTTCATGTATACACTATAACAGTTTGATCATGAAGACAAACTCCGACCTTGATCTTCCAAGGGGTGGTTCATGGATTGATAGATACGTCTCTAGTGCCGAAATCCCCGGCCGATCACAATTTCAGACAAAATCCATTTGGGCCAGGTCGCCGCCGCATTGTTCATGTCGAGGGCGGATACGGTGTCATCAACGAAAATCCAGCATGTTCGTTGCCGCACGGCCGCCAACAGCCGATTGACTACCGTCAATGCGTCAGAATGAAAAGCAACAGAAGGACAGATGTCGAGCATGCAGCAGCACGGCCGCAAAAAGCGACAAAGTCGTCAGCAACAAAGTCGTCGCAACTGGTCAAAGTCGCTGAATCGAGGGACTTCGGCATGGCAAAGTTGAGCCGACAATCAGATCTATCGGGCCTGGAGCCTGCTGGAGGCCAGAAGCTCTTGGGCGTGCTTCAGGGAGGTAGTGGACTCGCTGCCCGCCAGCATCCGGGCGATCTCCCGCTCCCTGTCCTCGCCCTCCACCTGGCGGACCAGGGTCTCTACGGCATCGCCGCCTTCACGCCCCTTGGCCACGACGAACTGCCGATCGGCCCAGGAAGCCACCTGCGGCAGGTGGGTGACCACAATCACCTGGGCGGTGACGGCCAACCGGGCCAGACGACGACCCAGCTCGACGGCAGCCCGACCGCCGACTCCAGCATCCACCTCGTCGAAGATGAAGGTCATCGTCGGGTCGCCAACCTGGCAATCCAGACCATTATGCCCATCTCCAGCGCCGTCAGATCCCGATGAGGTCCGGCCTTCGGCGGCCACCAGCTCCAGGGCCAGCATGAGCCGGCTGAGTTCGCCGCCCGAGGCGCTCTTGCCCATGGGCAGAAGGTCCGAACCCGGATACGGCCTGAAGAGAAAGTCGATCTGATCCAGACCATGCCCGTCCATGTCCTGGTCCTGGCGTGGCCTGACACGGATCTCCAGCCCGGCACCCGACATGGCCAGGGAGCGCAATTCGCCGTCGACGAGTTCGCTCAGCCTTCGTGCAGCCTTGCCCCGTGACGCAGACAGATTCCGTGCGGCCTTCAGGGCGCTCCCGCGAAGCTGCTCAACCTGGACCTGAAGCTCCTCCAGCTTCTCAGGTGAGGCATCCATGTCCTCAAGTTCAAACGCAGCCTTCTTGCGCCAGGCCAGAACGTCGTCGATGTCTGGTCCCCAGCGCCGGGTCAGCTCATCCAGATCGTGGATGCGGGCGTTGATCTTGTCCAGATCGCCCTCCTGGCCTTCGTCGTCCAGCTGGCTGCTCAGGGTGAAGACCAGGTCGGACAGATCGGCATTCAGCGAGCGCAACCGCTGGGCCGACTCCTGAAAGACCCCCTCTACACCGATGCCCTCCAAGGCGGCGATGGCTCGTTCTACCAGGGCCGTAGCCGATGGTGAGTCTGCATCCGGGTCAATCTGGCCGGCGTCCAAGGCGGATAGTGCGGCCATGACTCCCTGACTGATCTGGGCAGCATGTTCGATCCGGTCTCTTTGGGCCTTGAGTTCACGATCCTCGCCGGGATGGGGGTCGACACGGTCGATCCGGGCGATGGACTCGCGAAGATAATCAGCCTGGGCCATAGCGCCAGACTGCTGGTTGCGCAGCTCCTCCAGATGGTCCTGAGCCTGTCGGTACTGCCTCCAGGCCTTGGAAAAAGCCTCCAGCTGCGGACCGTCACCAGCGTAGGCATCCAGAAATTCACGCTGCCGGGCCGGGCTGGCCATACGCATCTGATCTGCCTGGCCATGGACAGTGACCAGCATCCCAGCCACCTCCTGCAGCAGGCCTCGAGGAGCAGTTCTGCCGTTCAGGGCGGCACGGGAACGCCCCTTGACAGGCATGGTCCTCGCCAGGAAGATCTGCCCCTCATCCTCCAAGGGGAGGCCAGCCCCGGTTATGGATGCGGTCACTGGATTCTCGGCTCCTGCCGTTCCAGCATCGAAAATTCCTTGCACCCAGGACTCCCGAGCTCCAGGCGATACTAGCTGCGGACGGGCGGTGGACCCCGAGATCAGCCGGATGGCGTTGAGCAGCATGGACTTGCCAGCCCCGGTCTCCCCGGTGATGGCCGTCATGCCGGCAGCAGGGCGCAGCAGGGCATGATGGATGGGACCCAGGTCTCGTACTTCCAGCTCTTCCAGCATCAGTGCTCCTTGTTCGACTCCGGCGGCTCCCTCTGGTCCTGCCCGTTCGCAGCCACCGAGGGGCGATGCTGCTCCCTCCAGCCGACCACCGGCAGGTCGAACTTGGAGACCAGCCGTCTGGTGAAGGGCACCCCCGACAGCCTGGCCAGCCGCAGGATGTCATGGGACTGCCGCACCACAATGCGGGACCGCTTGGGCACTGGCCGTTGACGGCGCCCGTCGTTGCAGATCCAGCCGGCCGACTGGGAATCACCCAGAACATCCAGGGTGAACTGCGACTTCGGGCCGATGATCAGGGACCTGGCGAAGAGGGCGTGGGCAGCAATGGGCACCATCTGCAACGACTGTGCATCCGGCCAGACGATGGGCCCGCCCACCGAAAAGGCATAGGCCGTCGATCCGGTCGGGGTGGCCACAATCATGCCGTCGCAGCCGAAGGAGCTCATCTCCACATCGTCCACTCGGACCGATACCTCGATCATCTTGCCCCGATCATATCGTTCCAGGGTCATGTCATTAAGGGCCCAGTCGCTCAGTGGTCGATCGGCTCCGGGTATCCACAGGTCCACGTGGGCCACCATGCGCTCGTCGATGGAGTAGTCATGATCGGCCACCCGGCGAATGGCCTCACCAATCTGGAAGCTCTCGAACTCCGCCAGGAACCCCACGTGGCCAAGATTGACCCCCAGGATGGGCACCTCGGTACCCTTGACCAGCTCTGCAGCCCGCAGGATGGTCCCATCGCCGCCCAGGACGATGACGATCTCGGTGTCGTCGGCCACCTGCTGGCTGGGACTGCCGAATTCCGGGGCGGCAATGTTGTCGACAATCGAGACGCGGAATCCGTCCCGGCGCAACTGCTCCTCGACCTCGTCAACCAGGTGGCCGCTTGCCCGGACCCGGCTGTGCGTGACCACGACAGCGCTACGAGCACCCATGGGGCCTCCCTTCCGGCAACAATGCTCATCCTATCGGGCCCGGCCAACAGCGGCGCCCATCGTGGCGGGGTCAGGCCAAACGACGACCAGCAGCTGTGGCCATGCCCTGCCCGGTCTCATACCGGGGCGATCCGGTCCCATCCACGGCATCGGCATCCACCACGACACGGGAGACATCCGTCCTGTCGGGCAGCTCGAACATGGTCGCCTCCAGGGTGTGCTCGATGATTCCACGCAGCCCACGGGCGCCCACCTTGCGCTCCAGAGCGATGGCTGCAACCCGATCCAGGGCGGCATCCGTGAAGACCAGATCAGCCCCGTCGTCCAGGAACATGCGCCGGTACTGGTCGACCAAGGCATTATCCGGTTCGGTCAGCACCCGCCGCAGCTCATCGGCGCCCAGCGGCTCCAGGGTGGAGATGACCGGCAGCCGCCCCACGAACTCGGGAAGCAGGCCAAACTGTTCCAGGTCCTCGGCCCTGACCTGGCTCATGACCCGGTCGTCGGGCACCCTATCGCTGCCCTGAGTAGCCGAGAATCCGCTCTCCCGCAGGCCCAGCCGCCGACGGACAATCTCCTCAAGACCGACGAAGGCGCCACCGCAGATGAAGAGGATGTTGGCTGTGTCCATGACGACCGTGCGGACATCCCCATGCCGCCGCGAACCCTGGACCGGCACACGGGCCTGGGTACCCTCGATGATCTTGAGCAGAGCCTGCTGGACCCCCTCGCCGGACACGTCCCGGGTAATGGAGGTGTTCTCGCCGGATTTTCTGGCGATCTTGTCGATCTCGTCGATGTAGATGATCCCCCGCTGGGCCAGGTCCATATTGCCGTCGGCGGCTTGCAGCAGCCCCTGCAGGACGGACTCCACATCCTCGCCCACATACCCCGCCTCGGTCAGGCTGGTGGCATCCACAATGACAAAGGGGACGTTCATGATGGTGGCCAGGGTTCGTGCCAGGTAGGTCTTGCCCACGCCGGTGGGACCCATGAGCAGGATGTTGGACTTGTCCACCTGGACGCGTGGGGCTGCGTCCTTTTGTTCAAACGCTGCGTCAGTAACACGGCCACGGTCGCCCAGGTCCATATTGACGCGCTTGTAGTGGTTGTAGACAGCAACAGCCAGGGTGCGCTTGGCGGCCTCCTGGCCGATGACATACCGGTTCAGATAGGCGAATATCTTTGAGGGTGCAGGCAGGGTCACCCGCCGGTCGGCGGCATCCTTGGCCATATCCTCCTGGATGATCTGGGCGCATAGGCGTATGCATTCGTCGCAGATGGCGCAGGAAGGCCCCTTGACCAGGCGACGCACCTGGTGCTCGTCCTTGCCGCAGAACTCGCATCGATTCAGTCCGTCATTGTAGCTGACCACACGGCCCATGGCTCTCCCTTCCTGGAGAATCCGCTAGGATCGCCGAAATCATATATGACCGGCATCGTCCATGATGCCAAAAACGTCCGGAGGCCGTGGGTCCCGAGGACCCGCCGCCATCCGGACGATCAATCATGTACGCAGTCACCGGAGCTAATTGCGGTGCTCCAGGACCTCGTCCACCATTCCGTAATCCTTGGCCTGCTGGGCGGTCAGAATGGTGTCCACTTCGATGTCCTTGCGAATCTTGTCGACATCCTGGCCAGTGTGCTTGGCCAGGGTCTCCTCCAGCCAGGTGCGCATGCGCAGCATTTCCTTGGCCTGGATCTCGATCTCGGTGGCCTTGCCGAAGTCCTGCTCCATGGCCGGCTGGTGAATCAGCACACGGGCGTTTGGCAGGATCAGCCGCTTGCCCTTGGTGCCGGCCGCCAGCAGAACGGCAGCAGCCGAGGCAGCCTGGCCCAGGCAGACAGTCTGCACATCGGGCTTGATGTACTGCATGGTGTCATAGATGGCGGTCATGGCCGTCATGGATCCCCCCGGCGAGTTGATGTAGATAATCACGTCGCGGTTGGGATCCTGGCTCTCCAGAACCAGGAGCTGGGCCATGATGTCGTCCGAGGAGGTGTCATCCACCTGGACGCCCATGAAGATGATTCTGTCGTCGAAGAGCCTGGTGTAAGGGTCCTGGCGCTTGTAGCCGTAGGGGGTGCGCTCCTCGAACTGCGGCAGCACATAGCGGTCGGTGGGCATGGCGCCCAGGCCGCGAGGGCCGGCCAGTCGACGGGCCCGTGCTACGAATTGCGCTTCTTCAGATGCCATGTGGAGTGCTCACTTCCCTTGATCCGCGGTCATAGTGCCGTGGGTGGTCACGATCCGGTCGACGAAGCCGTACTCCAGGGCTTGCTGGGCCGTGAACCAGTGATCGTATTCGTTGTCCCGGTAGATCTCTTCCAGGGTGTGGCCGGTCTGCTCGGCCGTCAGCTGGGAGAGTGTGCGCTTCATGTCCATGATCAGTTCGGCGTTGATCCTGACGTCAGTGGCCGTGCCTCCGACGCCGCCCGAGGGCTGATGCATGAGCACCCGTGCATGGGAGGTGACGAAGCGCTTGCCCTTGGCCCCGCTGGAGAGCAGGAACTGGCCCATGGAGGCCGCCATGCCGACTGCGACGGTGGCCACATCAGGCTCGATCAACTGCATGGTGTCGTAGATGGCCATGCCCGCGGTAATGGAGCCGCCTGGCGAATTGATGTAGAGCCAGATATCCTTCTTGGGATCCTCGGCCGCCAGCATCAGCATCTGTGCGCAGATGACGTTGGCGTTGGCGTCCTTGACCTCGTCCCCCAGCCAGATGATCCTGTCCTTGAGCAGTCGATTGAAGATGGGATCGGTCGGCGTAGGGGCCTCCCCCTCCTCCATCACGGGACTGGTTGCCAATGAGTTGTTCACCCTGTCTCCTTCGATAAACGTATCTGTATTGAGAGTAGCCCCCGCAATCGACGCGGTCTTGGTCTTTCTGCTCTTTGCGCAACCGTTGCGACAGGGCCGCACCCAGGCTGTTTCGCCACTGGGTGCGGCCCTGTTCGCTGCTTTGAAAGCTACTCCTGATCCTGGGAGAGCTGGTCGGCCACTTCAGCCGCGGCGGAGGCAGCCTGGACGCTCTCGTCCTGCTCCTCCTGGGCCTCGGGCTCATCCTCGCCTAGGAAGCGGCTCAGATCCACCTCCTGGCCATCGGGATCCTTGAAGGTGACGGCCCGCATGCCGGCCAGCATGCCCTTGGAGCGGCCGACCTCCTGCACGGCCGAACCTAGCTGGCCGTTGCGGACGATGCCGTTGATGAAGGCGCTGGGATCCATGCCGTACTGCTGAGCGATGGAAGCCAGGAAGTTGGTCACGTCGGCCTGGCTGACCGTGATGCCCAGCTTCTCAGCCAGGGCGTCCAGTGTCATCTGGTCACGCAGCTCCTTCTCGACACTCTTCTCGGCCTCGGACTTCTCATCCTTGCTGGCCTTGTCGGGATCCTTGCCGGTGTTCTTGAGCTGATCGGTCACCATGGACTGCTTGATGCCCTTGGGCACCGGGATGTCCAGGCCGTCCTGGAGCTTGGCGATGAAGGCGTCGCGTGCGTCAGTGGCCTGCCGACCCTCGGCATCCACCTGGCACTGCTTGCGCACGTCCTCGCGCAGCTCTTTCAGGGTCTCGAACTCCGAAGCCTCCTTGGCGAACTCGTCGTCCAGTTCGGGCAGCTCCTCAGCCTTGACCGAGTTGACCTTGACCTTGATCTGGGCCTTCTCGCCCTGGTGCTCGCCGGCCTCCAGGGTGCCCTCGAAGGTGGTCTCCTCCCCGGCGGACAACCCGTCCAGGGCCTCATCCAGGCCGTCCAGCATGGTGTTGGAGCCCAGCTCGTAGCTGACCCCCTGCTGGGAGTCCACGGACTCGCCGTCGATGACGGCATCCAGGTCGATGTTGGCATAGTCGCCCTTGGA
This sequence comes from Bifidobacterium sp. W8112, assembly GCF_016101425.1. Taxonomy (NCBI): domain Bacteria; kingdom Bacillati; phylum Actinomycetota; class Actinomycetes; order Bifidobacteriales; family Bifidobacteriaceae; genus Bifidobacterium; species Bifidobacterium sp. W8112. Next base: position 27,189 of record NZ_JACFQN010000002.1, read on the forward strand.
GGCGGGACGATCCACGCTGACCAGGGTGCCGAAGCGCTGACGCAGGTTGTCCAGACGCTTGTCCACGTCCTCGTCGGTGACGGCAGGCTTGGGGACCTCAATCTCCATGCCCTCGATGTCGGGCAGCTCGAACTTGGGACGAATCTCCACCTCAGCGGTGAACTTGAGCTTGGTGTCGTCCTTGGCCGAGGAAGGCATGTCCTTGACATCGATCTGCGGCTGGGCCATGGCGTGCAGCTGCTTCTCCTCCAGGGCCTTGGAGTAGAGCTCGGGCACGCCGGCGTTGACGGCCTCGCCCGCCACGCTGGCAAAGCCCACACGCTGATCGATGATGGGTCCGGGCACATGGCCCTTGCGGAAGCCGGGAATGGTTACCTGCTTGCCGATCTCCTTACGGGCCTGATCCAGGTAGGGGTTCAGCTCATCGGGATCGACGGTGATGGTGAGCCTGACCTTGGTGGGCTCGAGGTTTCTGACGCTGATTTTCACGCTGCGCTCCAATTCATCCAAACCGTTTGATCTGCCAGTAAGGCAACCGTTACATAATAGCGCGAGTCAGGGACTCTGACAGGAGCGAAACCTGCCAGGGACGGGCGCCCTCCTGACGCAGGAAGTCAGCCACATCCCGCTTCTCCGGTTGATCGGTCCAACAGAGGTTGCGCAGGTAGCGGGGCTTGATCAGAATCTCGTCGGGGGTGTTGGTCTGGCGTCCCACCTCTGTCACCGCCTTGCGCGCTGCCTCCAGCCTGGCATATCGTTCCGGGTGGCGGTGCCGCCAGACCTGCATGGACTTAGGGGCATTGGTCTCCTCACACCGCGGCTTGGGAGGCACAGGCAGCTCTTCGGTGGGCAGATGCAACGCATCCAAAATGGCCTGTTTCCAGACTGAGGGTCTGACCCGGCGCTGGATGGGAGCATAGCGCTCGAACATGCGGTCCTGCTCACCGCCGGTGTGGATTCTGACCCGTTCATTCAAGGATCGGATGGCTCGGAACTGGGCGTTGTTGCGGGGCTTGAGCCTGCCGGCCTCGATGATGGCCTTGTCGGGCAGGAGCAGCGTCGGAGCGATGTCGTTGCGCCGGGCCAGCTGGTCTCGGGTGGTCCACAGCGAACGGGCCACAGCAAGGCCTCGACGGTCATTGTGCAGGGCATTGATATGCGAAATATGCCGCCAGGGCTGCTCGGGCTCCGGCTTGGGGATTTTGCCCTGCTCCAGCAGCCAGGTGAATTCCTGCCTGGCCCACTCATCCTTGCCGTGACGGCGCAGATCCTCCAGCTCGCACGATCGCACCTGATCCAGCAGCTCCACATCCAAGGCGGCGTAATTGCGCCAATCACGCGGCAGTGGGCGGTAGGACCAGTCTGCGGCGGAGTGCTCCTTAGCCAGAGTCAGCCCCAGATAGTGTGCGGTAACTGCAGACAGGCCGTAATGACCGAGATTAAGCATCCTGGCCGCCAGCTCGGAGTCGAAGAGCGATGAGGGCCTCATGCCCAGTGCGTAGAAGCCTGGCAGATCCTGGGGGGAGTCATGAATGATCCACTGGGCACCATCAACGGCCTTATTGAATTCCGACCAGTCGCAGCCCGCCTGCGTCAGAGCCGGTGGGTCCAGCAGGAATATCCCCGCCCCCTGGCGCTTGAACTGGACCAGGTAGTCGTCGTGGCCATAGCGGAAGCCTGATGCGCGTTCAGCGTCCGCGGCCAGCGCACCGCTCCCCTGGGACAGCAGCCGACATGCCCGGCGATATCCGGCCATATCGTCGATGACCGACGGTACACCCTGGGCGGGCTCTGAAAGCAGCTGCGTCTTAGGATCCGTGGTCACCTGCGCTCAACCTCTTTTTTAGTTTGTCTTCCATAACGCCACCGGGCCGACCAGGCCCGGAAAACACTCGCCTGAAAGCATAGTCCATGGCCTCAACCCGCTGACAATCGTTTACCGAGCATGACTGGTCAGCAATTTATCGATTTACAGTGTCGGTCATCCATTGGATCCGCCACCCATTGGCTCTTCCAACCATTAAGTCGGTCATTCAGCGTGCAAGGCATTCAGTGAGTCGGTCATTCGCTGATTGGCTGGCTGGCCTGCGCCCAAGCAAACAAAACTCCCCACGGCATCTGCCGTGAGGAGTCACAAGTTGATTATTCGGGTTTGTCCTAGGACCGCCCGGGAACCACAGTGGGTTCTGCGGCTCAGTAGACCACGAAGCCGTGGGCCTCAAGCTGCTTCTTGACCCGATCCTTCAGGGCCGCCGAAGGGCCTTTGGCATCCTCCAGCGGGTAGGGGATGCGAAGCTCATGCCACTTGGGCCGTCCAAGCTGATGGAAGGGAAGCACATCAATGTGCTCGATGGCATCCTTGAACTGTTCGCACACCCGCGCGACGTTCTCGACGTTCTCCTCGGAGTCGGTCAGCCCCGGCACCAGCACGAAGCGAACCCAAATCTTGCTGCCACGGGCAGCCAGACGCTTGCCGAATTCGATTGTGGGGGCCAACGTGCCGCCGGTCACCTTCTTGTAGGTGGCCTCGTCGCCGGATTTGACGTCCAGCAGACACAGGTCGATATCGTCAATCATGGCATCGGTGTAGTTGCGATTGAGGAAGCCCGAGGTGTCCAGGCAGGTGTGGACGCCCATCTCCTTGGCAGCGCGAAAGACGCGTGAGACAAAGGCTGCCTGCATCATGGACTCACCGCCGCTGAAGGTGATTCCTCCGCCCGTGCTCTTGAAGAGGTCCTGGTAACGGGCCACCTTATCGATCATGGCCTGTAGGTATACGGGCTGGCCATCGCGCATCTTCCAGGTGTCAGGATTCTGGCAGTACTGGCAGCGCAGGGGGCATCCGCTCATGAAGACGGTCATCCTTGTGCCCGGCCCGTCCACTGAGGTATTGATGTCCCAGGAGTGAACAAATCCGATGTCGCCCGTGCGCAGGGCATTCATACGGTCGTGCCGGTCCAGTCCAATGGGCGATTCGAACCCCGAAAGGCCGCCCATCAGGGTCTGGCTCTGGTAGACCTTGGATTCCTTGAGCATGTGCGGCTGTGTGGTATGGAAGGTGGTGGTCTCCGTCATTGGATCCTCCTGAAAAAGACGAAAAGGGGGCGGGGCCTTGGTGCGCCCCGCCCCATGATTCACCGTCTCATCAACGGTTGACTATCGCACAAGGGCGATCAGTCGGTCACCGCGCCCTGGTGGAAGGTGCGGGAGATCACGTCGAGCTGCTGCTCGCGGGTCAGCTTGACGAAGTTGACGGCGTAGCCCGAGACGCGCACGGTCAGGTGCGGGTACTTCTCGGGGTGCTCGACGGCATCCTCCAGCTGCTCCTTGCGCAGTACGTTGATGTTGGCGTGGTAGAGCCCGTGGCCGTTGCCGGCGTCCAGGATGCCCACCAGGTTGTTGATGCGCTCATCCTCGTCGCGGCCCAGGCCGTCAGGGGTGATCGTGTTGGTCAGCGAGATGCCGTCCAGGGCGTCGTCGTAGTCGATCTTGCCCACGGAGAACATGGAGGGCAGCATGCCGTGCGAATCCATGCCGTTCTCGGGGTTGGCGCCGGGAGCGTACGGAGTGCCCTTCTTGTGGCCGGAGGGGAAGGACCCGGTGTTCTTGCCATACTCCACGTTGGAAGTAATGGTCAGGATGGACTGGGTCGGCACAGCGCCACGGTAGACAGGCAGGCGCTTGATCTGGCCCATAACGGTGGAGACAGTCCACTTGGCCAGGTCGTCGGCGCGATCGTCGTCGTTGCCGTAAACCGGGAACTCGCCGACGGTCTTGTAGTTGACGATCAGGTCGTCGTCAGCGCCCTCGACATACTCAGGGGTGCCCTTGGCATCCTTGTTGTAGATCGGGTAGACCTTGGCGTACTTGATAGCCGACAGGGAGTCAGCGGCGATGGACAGGCCGGACATGCCGCAACCCAGGGTGCGGTAGACCTCCTTGTCGTGCAGGGCCATCTCAATGGACTCGTAGTCGTACTTATCGTGCATGTAGTGGATGATGTTCAGGGCCTCGACATAGGTCTCGCTCAGCCACTCCAGGGCCTTCTCGTAATTGTCCTTGACCTCTTGGAAGTCCAGAGAACCGTCTTCCTTGGGGGTGACAGGCTTGATCACGTCCTTGTCGATGACCTGCATGCCGGTCATCTCGTCACGGCCGCCGTTCATGGCGTAGAGCAGGGCCTTGGCGGAGTTGACGCGAGCGCCGAAGAACTGCATCTGCTTGCCTACCCTCATGGGGGACACGCAGCAGGCGATGGCAGCGTCATCGCCCCAGTGGGCGCGAATGTCCTTGTCGGACTCGTACTGGATGGCGGAGGTGTCGATGGAGATACGGGCGCAGAAGCGCTTGTAGCCCTCAGGCAGCTTCGGATCCCAGAAGATGGTGATGTTGGGCTCGGGGCCGGGTCCAAGATGCTCCAGGGTCAGGGTTGCCAGCAGACGGAAGGAGGTCTTGGTGACCATGGGCCTGCCGTCATCGCCGAAGCCAGCGTCGGACCAGGTGGCCCAGTAGGGGTCGCCCGAGAAGATGTTGTCGTAGTCCTTGGTCCGCAGGAAGCGCACGATGCGCAACTTCATCACGATGTTGTCGATGATCTCCTGGGCATCGGTCTCGTCGATCAGGCCAGCGGCCAGATCACGCTCGAAGTAGACGTCGAAGAATGCGGACAGACGGCCGATGGACATGGCGGCGCCGTCCTGGCTCTTGACCGAGGCCAGGTAGGCCATGTAGGTCCACTGGACAGCTTCCTTGGCGTTCATGGCAGGACGGCTCAGATCCAGGCCGTACTCCTTGCCCAGGTTCAGCAGCTGCTTGAGAGCCTTGATCTGCTCGGCGTGCTCCTCGCGGAAGCGGATCCAGTGCTCGATCTCTTCCTCGGTGAAGTCGTTGCGGTAAGGAATCGAATCCTTGTCGGCCTTCTTGCGGGCAATCAGCTCGTCAATGCCGTAGAGGGCCACACGACGGTAGTCGCCAATGATGCGGCCACGGCCGTAAGCATCGGGCAGACCGGTCAGAATCTTGTTGTGGCGGGCCAGCTTGATCCTCTTGGTGTAAACGTCGAAGACGCCATCGTTGTGGGTCTTGCGATACCGGGTGAAGATCTTCTTGACCTCGGGGTCGGGCTCCTTGCCGGCCTCCTTGAGGGCCTGCTCAACCATGCGCCAGCCGCCGTAGGGCATCATCGCACGCTTGCAGGGTACGTCGGTCTGTATGCCGACAATCACGTCATCCTGAGTCTCGCCGGCAGGCTTGCCGTCGATGTATCCGGCCGGGAAGGCGTCAATGCCCGCCGGAGTGTGGGTGTCCACGTCGTAGACGCGCTGCTTGCGCTCCACGGCGAGGAAATTGTCATCCAGGTAGTTCCACAGGAACTTGGTCTTCTCTGTGGCCGGTGCCAGGAAGGATTCGTCACCGGTGTACGGAGTGTAGTTCTTTTGAATGAAGTCGCGAACGTCGATGTCTTTCTTCCAGTCCTCGCCCTTGAAGCCCTTCCAAGCCTTGGCTTGCAGCTCTGCGGGAGAGACGGTGTTGGTCTCAACTGCTGTCATAGTCAACTCCTTGTTGATATGGTCAATGGCGCTTCCTCACACCACTGTCACTTTCAAGTATAGGGTGCGCACTACCACGGGAAACCGAATCGCGACGTGAGCTATATCACACTAAGGGCGGACTCGCAATGGGCGCCACGCCCATATCTTGCAAACTCGCCCGGCACACCGTCTGAGTCCCGATTCGTTCTGCCTGCATGGCCGACTGGTCGCTAACGCTAGTGAGCGATCCAGCAGGAGCTTCATCTGTCAGCTGATGACTGTCCCTGCCCAGGGTCTCCCTCCCAGGCCTGCCGCCAGCGACGGTCTTCTTCATCCCATTCCTTGTTCCGGCGCTTGGCGATCTTCCAGGCATCGAGGGCCTCCTGCCTGCTGCGGTAGGGGCCCATCCGCCTGTCCTGGGGAGACAGCTTGCCCTGTTCGGGTTCGCCGGTGACGGTGTTGAAGTACCAGGCCGTTTGCTCTTGTTCGGAACCCATGGTGATCATTCCCTGAAGGCGTTGGTGACAGGCAGCCGACGGTCCCGGCCGAAGGCCAGGGAGGTGACCTTGGGCCCCAGCGGGTACTGACGCCGCTTCCACTCGGCTCGATCCACCAGCCGCATGACCGTGTCGACCGTGTCGGGATCGAAGCCATCGGCCAGAAGGTCGGCCCGACCATGCGCACGCTCGATGTATGCCTCGAGGACCTTGTCAAGCAGGCTGTAGTCGGGCAGGGAATCAGAGTCCTTCTGCCCTTGGCGCAGCTCGGCCGAAGGCGGCTTGACGATGGAATTGACGGGGATGGGCTCACGTTCGCCCCGTGCCTGAGCCTGGGCGTTGCGCCAGCGGGCCAGCTGCCAGACCCGGGTCTTGAGCAGATCCTTGATGGGCGCGTAGCCGCCTACTGCATCACCATAGATAGTTGAGTAACCGCAGGCCAGCTCGGACTTGTTGCCTGTGGCTAGGGCCAGAAGCCCCTCGGCATTGGCGTAAGCCATGACGATGACGCCGCGTATCCGGGCCTGCAGGTTCTCTTCAGCCACCCCTTCCAGATGCAGCTGCCCTTGGAAGGCATTGAATTCCGGGCCTATGGCTTGGACCACGTAACGCACGCCCAGACGCTGGGCCAGGTCGGCGGCATCATCCCGGGAGCCTTCCGAGGAATAGCGGCTGGGCATGGAAATGCCGCGCACGTGCTCCCCCCCGCAGGCATCGGCGGCCATGGTGGCCACCAGGGCCGAGTCGATCCCGCCTGAGAGCCCCAGGCAGACGCCAGTGAAGTGATTCTTGGCCATATAGTCTTGTAGCCCCAGCACGCAGGCCCGATAGACCTCCTCGTCTCCAGGCATCTCTTCGGCCATGCATGACTTGCTGGGCATTGGGCGCTCCCCTCGTGCAGGCAAGGTCCACGTGGACAGATCCTGGACGAACCTGGGCGAGCGCTCCAGCAGGGTGCCATCCTGGTCCACCACAAAGCTGCCGCCGTCGAAGACCAGATCATCCTGCCCGCCCACCTGGTTCAGGTAGAGCAGAGGCGCACCGACCTGTTTGGCCCGGCGAGCCGCCAGCTCGTAGCGGACATGCCCCTTGCCCTCCTCGAAGGGGGAGCCATTGATGGTCACCAGGAGGTCGATGTCCCGGCCAGCCAGGTCGCTGATGGGATCGCCCTCCTGCCAGATGTCCTCGCAGATGGCCAGCCCTATCCGGTGCCCCTGCACCTCCAGGACCACGGTTCTGTCCCCCGGAGTAAAAATCCTGTACTCGTCGAAGACTCCGTAGTTGGGCAGGAAGTGCTTGTCATAGCCGGCCTCGACACGCCCCTGGTGCAGCACTACCAGCCGATTGCGGGGCCTGTCCTGATCCGCGTCGGTGCCCACGGTCCCCACGATCACATGCAAATGGCCCAGACCCTGCTCGTCCAGTTCCCTGGCCAGACGGTCGGCCCGGGACCAGGCGGCCCGACGGAAACTGGCGCGAAAGGCCAGGTCCTCGATCGGGTAACCGGTCAGGCTCATCTCAGGAAAGACCACCAGGGCCGCCCCTTGCTTAGCTGCCTTATGGGAGTAATCCATAATAATGTCGGCGTTGCCGTCAAGATCGCCCACACAGGTGTCGATCTGAGCCAGAGCCACCAGCAGATCGCCATCCCGCTGCGGCTGTTCGTCTTGTATGCCCATACCCATGATTCTAAACCGTGCCGGGCCAGCCGGCGGGCAGACAGTTCCGTGCAGGGAGGGACCCGGGAAAAACGGGATCGCGGACGCCTCAGACCTTGTCGGCGCCAGCCTTGCGGGCGGCCCGACGCACCAGCACCGAGGCAGCCAGTCCCACGAGAAGCAGCAGGACTGCAAAGCCCATGGCCCACTGGGCGCCCTGGGTGAATCCCTCGGTCAGGGCATTGGTCACCTGAGGACCCAGGGCTCCCAGCCGACCCCGTGTGCCCTGGGCGCGCAGGCCGACGATGGCATTCCCGGCAGAGGACTGAACGGATCTGACCAGGCCATCGGCCATCTGCGCCGAGATCCCCTTGAGCGCCGTCAGATGCCTTGGCAGCACCAGGCTCAGAGCCAGGGAGAGGGCGGAACCGGAGACTGCAGCACCCAGGGCGGTCCCCCACTGACGAATGGTGGACTGGGTGGCCGAAGCCTGTCCGGACTGGGCCACCGGAACACCGGAGAGCACCAGGCTGGTCAGCTGTGCCGAGGCAAAGCCCAGGCCGGCACCGTAGATGATCAGAGTCAGGGTCATGGGCCAGACCGGCACCGACCCGCGCATGAGCAGAATGGACAGGGCCACGCCGACGATCTCCATCAGCAGGCCCGTCTGCACCGTGCCACCGGCCCCCAGACGGGCTGAGACAACCCGGGCCAGACCGCCCGAAACAACTGACCCCAGAGCCATGACGCCCAGGATGGATCCGGCCCCCAGTGGACTCAGGCCTCTGGCGTTGATCAGGTAGAGGGGCAGGATGAACATGACTGCGAACTGACCAGCGTTGACGATGGCGGCCGTCAGGTTGCCCCAGCCGAAAGTGCCGATGGCGAACATGGAAACGTCCAGGATGACCATCCTGCCCCTGCGCGCCCTGGACAGCTCGGTCATCGCAAAGGCGGCCAGCAGGGCCAACCCCAGGAGCAGACTGACCGGGACCGGCGACAGGGGTGCCGATGCGGACCAGTGCAGAGGGCCCAAATCGAGTGCGGCGCGTGGATGCCACCAGCCGTAGGTCTGCCCCTCGATCAGTGCAAAGACCACCAGGGCCGACCCCAGGGCCGAAAGGAGTATGCCCTTCCAGTCGGCAAGCATTCCCCACCGGTCACCGGTCTGCCCGGGCGCTGACTTGGTCTCGGGCACAAAGACCGCACTGGTCAGGAGGACGATCAGTCCCAGGGGCAGATTGACCAGGAAGATCCACCGCCACCCGATGGTGCTGGTGAAGACCCCGCCCAGGAAGGGGCCGACCGCCGCAGCGGATGACATGACGGCCCCCCAGATGCCGAAAGCGGTGGCCCGGTGCCGACCCCTGAAGGTGGCGGACACGGTAGACAGGGTGGAAGGCATGACCAGGGAGCCGCCGATTCCCTGAACAAGCCGGGCCAGAAGCAGCATTGTGCCGGAGGAAGCCGATGCGGCGAAGACGGAACCCAGCACAAAGATGACCGTGCCCACCTGCAGGATCCGCTTGCGTCCGATCATGTCCCCCAGTCGACCGGAAGGCAGGAGCAGGGCGGCCAGGACGATGCTGTAGAGGGCGGTCACCCACTGGGCCTGAGCCAGATTGATGTGGATGGCGGCGATGATGGAAGGAATGGAGACGTTGACGATGGACGAATCCAGCACGATCATGGCCAGACCCAGGGCCAACACCCAGAGGGCACGCCAGGGCGGCGTTGCCTCCTGAGACTCTTGACGGTTCTTCTGGCTGCCCATCTTCACGTCCGCACTTGCCAATCCGGTCATCTGAACTCCCCTCACCCTGGCCTGCGAATTTTTTGCGACTATACGTCGCGAAAACTCGTCTGGCAAGTTCACTCTGCGCGGACAAGCCGCACGCTGAACCAGTCCTGGCAGCTTGGTTCCGCAGCAAATAGGCCATATCATATGCCCCATGACCGGCCCACTCCCAGGAGGCCGGACCAAGGAGGACCATGCCCAGGATCCGCGAATCCACGCTCCAGGAGCACCGCGCCAAAACCCTGGACCAGATCATCGCCGCCGCCGAGGCCATCCTGCGCACCGGCGGACGAGGCCAGCTGACCATGGCCGAGGTGGCCCGACGCGCCAACCTGGCCCGGAACTCCCTCTACCGCTATGCCCGGGATGCCGATCAGCTCTGCGATATGGTCATGGAACGGCATCTGCCTGACTGGGGCCAAGCCCTGGACCAGGCCCTGGGCAGGACAGACGACCCGCGGCGGACGATTGAGGTCTGGACCCGCACCAATCTGGAGCAGGCCGGACTGCACGGACACGGCTGGCTGATGAACCTCTACGCCGAGCAGCACGACGAGCAGTTACGCCGGGCCCTGATCTACGGCAGTCCCTCGAATCCCCACGAGCCCACCTCAAGGAGCGATCGGTCCACAGACCGGCAGATCCAAGCCCTGCTGAACTTCCACCGGCAGGTCAACCAGCCGCTGATCCAGGCGTGGACAGCCCTGCGCCCAGCGGATCCGGCCATGGGCGTGGAGGTGACGCGGGGCATCGTCCAATCCGGCATGCGACTGATCGACGCCCTGGACTTGGATCTCGCTCCCGAACAACGGCAGGAACGACTGACCATCATCATTGAGAAGGTGACCGCCTGCGCCAAGGCCGTCACCGCCACCCTGACGGAAGGACCCGCATGCGCCTGATCGGCAACATCTGCTGGCTGCTGCTGGGAGGACTGGCCATCGCCCTGGCCTGGACCCTGGTGGGTATCGTGCTCTGCCTGACCGTAGTAGGCATCCCCCTAGGCATCCAGGCCTTCAAGATGGCCAGACTCACCCTGACCCCCTTTGGCCGACAGGTCATCTATGGAGGCGGACTGGGATCCTGGCTGGCCAACCTGCTCTGGATCATCCTGGGCGGGTGGTGGCTGGCCCTGGCCTATCTGGTGGCCGGACTGGTCACCATGTTGACCGTGGTGGGCATCCCCTTCGGTCTGCAGGCCTTCAAGATGGCCCGCCTGGCCCTGATGCCCTTCGGATCCTCAGTGTGAGTCGCCATCTTATGAAAGGATTGGTGACATGAGCACAGTTATCATGCATACCTCGGAGGGCGATATTCGCCTGGACCTCTTTGACGATCAGGCCCCTGAAACCGTAGCCAACTTCCTGGACCTGGCCGCAGGCCGCAAAAACTGGACCGACCCCGAAACGGGCCAGAAGCGTCAGGATCCCTTCTATGACGGGCTGACCTTCCACCGGATCATCAAGGATTTCATGATCCAGGGCGGCTGCCCGCTGGGCACCGGCACAGGCGGCCCCGGCTACGAGTTCGACGATGAGATCGACCCCTCCCTGACCTTTGAGGAACCCTACAAGCTGGCCATGGCCAATGCAGGACTGCGCCGTGACCCCGCCACAGGGAAGACCCATGGCACCAATGGATCACAGTTCTTCATCACCACCGTGCCCACCCCCTGGCTGAACGGGCATCACACCATCTTCGGCCAGGTGGCCGATGAGGATTCCCGGAAGGTGGTCGACAAGCTGGATGCCGTGGCCACTGACCCGGGCGACCGTCCCCTCGAGCCGGTCTTCATCAACAGCGTCGAAGTCCTCTGAGCCGTGCCGGGGATGGTTTCGAAAAAGGCACCCAGCAGATTCCAGCCCGGCACACGCAGCTACACCATGTCCCGCATCAGGGGCACGGAAACATCAATAGAGCGCCAGGTCCGGTCCTACCTCTTCTCGCGCGGTCTGCGGTTTCGCAAAAACGACAAGCGGTATCCGGGCCATCCTGATGTGGTCCTGCCCAAGTGGCGGGCCATGGTATTCGTCAATGGCTGTTTCTGGCACATGCATCAGGGCTGTGCCAAATTCTCCCTTCCCAAATCCAATGTGGAATATTGGACCACCAAGCTGACAAGGAACCGTCTGCGGGATCAGGAGCAGGGCAAAAAACTGAAAGCCATGGGTTGGCGGGTTTTCACCGTTTGGGAGTGCCAGCTGGATGCCCGCCATGCCCAGGAAACCCTGCAAACATTATATGAGGCCATCACGGCTGATGGCCATCCAAACGAAGGAGTCAAGGATGAGTAGATTGAACGGCAAAGGACAAGAGGCTGAGCAGAAGGGCATGCGGGTCAACTTCGCCATTCTCGGCGCCGGACGGATAGCCAATGCGCTGGCCAAGACGGTGGTCATGATGGCCAAAGACCAGCAATACAGCCATCTGGTTGCCCCATACGCCGTGGCCTCGAGGGATGGGGATCGCGCAGCCGCTTTTGCCAAAAAATATGGATTCGAGCACTCTTATGGTTCCTACCAGGAGCTCCTGGACGATCCCCAAGTGGATCTGGTCTACATCGCCACGCCTCACAGCCTCCACGCCGAGCAGGCCATCGCCTGCATGAAGGCGGGAAAGAACGTGCTGGTCGAGAAGTCCTTCACGGCCAACGCCGACCAGGCCAAACAGGTCATCGAAACATCCGAGAGCACCGGCCTGCTCTGCACCGAGGCCATCTGGACCAGGTACATGCCCTCGCGCTCCATCATCGACGACATCGTCTCTTCGGGAGAAATCGGCACCGTCAGAACGGTCACCGCCAACCTGGGATATGTGACCATGGGCAAGGCCAGAATGACCGACCCGGCCCTGGCCGGCGGCGCCCTGCTCGACGTAGGTGTCTACCCTCTCAACTTCATCGACATGGTCATGGGACCCAAGCCTATTGAGCGGGTCTGCACGGATTGGGTCCGCAGCCCGGAGGGCGTTGACAGCCAGAACTCCACGACCATTCTCTACCAGGATGGATCCATGGGGGCAGCGACCAGCTCCATGGTCTCGGCCAGTGACCGGACCGGCAGCATCTGCGGAGACCAGGGCTACCTGCAGTGCGCCAACATCAACAACGTGGAGTCAATCGACCTGTACGACGCGGATCACCAATTGAAGAAGCGCTACCCCATCCCTGACCAGCTGACCGGTTATGAGTATGAGGTGTCCAGCGCAGCGCAGGCCATTCTGGACGGCGAGACCGAGTGCGCCCAGATGCCCCACAAGGACACCCTGCGCATCATGGAGCTCATGGACTCCCTGCGCCGCCAGTGGGGCCTGGTCTTCCCCTTCGAATCATGAACTAGCAGCGCGAATGGGGGCTGATGCCGCAATCGCCACGGCATCAGCCCCCATTCAGATCATCCAGGAAAGCCCTGCGTCATTCCTTTCTCACGAAGGTCACCAGACGCTGGAGGATGACGAAGACCAGGATCATCAGACCGACCACGATGGTGACGGCCTCAGCAGGGACTCCGAAGTCCGAAGTCAGAGGATCGATGATCGAGCGGACCAGCGCACCTATGACAGAACCCAGCACGTAGCCGTAACCGCCAGTGATCAGGGTGCCGCCGATGACGACCGCAGCTACAGCGTCCAGCTCCCAGCCCACGCCCATGGTGTTCTTGGCTGAACCGATGCCAGCCACATAGACGATGGAAGCGATGGAGGCCAGGACAGCCGAAGTCAGGTAGATGACATACTGCGTCCGCTTGACCGGAAGGCCCATCAGCTCGGCCGAGGACCGGGAACCGCCGATGGCGTAGATGGTACGGCCCGTCCTGGTCTTGTGGAGGATGACATAGCTGACTGCCACAACGACCAGAGCGACTACCACGCCGAAGTTCAGCGAAAGATCATTGGAAATCTTCGGGTTGTCGATGATTTTCAGTCCCTCGCCGCCGATCCAGCTGAAGTTGTTGTTCTGCGGCATATTGAGCGAATCAGTTGAAATGATGGAGGCTATGCCCCTGGCCAGGAACATAGTGGACAGTGTGGCGATGAAGGGCTGCATGTTGAACTCTTCGATGAGCACGCCGGCCAGCAGCCCAAAGACTGCGCCAATGGCGATCATGATGACGATGACCACCGCCGCCGGCACGCCGGCGATCATGAGCTTGACACCGACGACGCCAGTGATGGCGACTATGGCCCCCACGCTCAGATCGATGCCGCCGGTGAGAATGGGGAAGGTCATGGCTACTGCCAGGATCACCAGGTAGGCGTGGTCCATGAACAGCGAGGACATGAATCCCAGCCGGATATAAGTGCCGAAGAGCACCTGGCCCATGATCAGCATGAGCAGGAAGATGACCACGGCAGCGACTGTCGGAATGGCCCTGGGGCTCAGCCGGAAACCTGCTTGTCTGCTTGCACTCTTCTTCATCATGCCACCACCTCTGCAGGCTGCCTCATGGCACGCCTGCGTTTGAACTCAGCGACCGCGTTGTGCACCTTGGGCGCCTGCATGACGCAGATGATGATGACCACCACGGCGAAGAAGGCTGGCGTGGCGGCTGAATCAATGCCCAGGGTGATGATGGTCTTGCGGATCATCGCAATGATCACGGCACCGAAAGCGCTTCCCAGCAGCGAGAACTTGCCGCCCAGCAGGGAGGTGCCTCCAATGACCACAGCCAGAATGGCGTACATCTCCAGATCCTGACCGGTCTTGACCACATCGACCCTCATCACTGAAGCAGTCGCGAACAGCCCTGCCACAGCGGCCAGCAGACCCGAGATGGCGTAGACCAGGAAGAGGATCCGACGGGGCTTGATGCCGGTCATTCGGCTGGCTTCCTGGTTGATGCCCACCGACTCGATCATCATGCCGGCTGCCGTCTTCCTCATCAGAAGACCGACAAGGCAGACGATGATCACGGCTATGACGAAATTGGCCGGGATTCCCAGAATGAAGCCATTGGCCATCCAGCGCAATGGTCCGCTGCCGGCCACGCCTGAAGCGTCGGCATTCTGCCCATTGGTGATGACCTTGGCCAGTCCCCTGCCTGCCAGCATCATGATCAGCGTGGTGATGAAGGGCTGGAGTCCCAGAATGGAGACCAAGGCGCCGTTGATGCAGCCCAGAACCAGACCTACGGCCAGGGAGATCAGAATGGCCATCCAGACGTTCACCCCGTTGATCAGCATCTGCATGGCTGCAGCTCCGGCCACGGCCATGAGCGAGCCGACCGAAAGGTCGATGCCCGAGGTCGAGATGACCAGGGTCATGCCGGTGGCGATCATCAGGTATCGCGCAGACTCCTGGATCATGGTGATCAGGGGTCCTGCCAGGCCGCCTGTGCGCGGATTGTATGACAGGCTGAGGAAGGAATGATCCACTAGGGTGCAGACCACAATCAGCGCGAGGAAGGCGACCACGCTCCAAATCAGCTGATTGCCGAATATGCGGCGCAGGAAGGATGGACCTTCATCCTCCGATTGCTGCTTGGCGGGCTTGCTCATCTTTCCTCCTTTCCTTGAGATTGTCCGGAGACCGAGGTGTTGGCTATGTCTTCCACGATGGTCTGCTGGGAAACCGTGTCATCGTTGTCCATCAGGTCGATCTTGTGACGGTCCTTGAGGACGGTTATCTGATCGGAGAGGCGGACGACCTCATCAAGTTCAGAGGAGATGAAGACCACGCTCATGCCCTGAGCGGCCAGATCCAGCACCGTCTGCTGGATCTCCGCCTTGGCGCCGATGTCGATTCCCCTGGTCGGTTCGTCCAGGATCAGCAGCTCAGGATCCGTGGCCAGCCACCTGGCCAGCAGGACCTTCTGCTGGTTTCCTCCTGAAAGGTTCTTGATCAGCCTGTCGGGATCGGCCGGGCGAACATTGAGCTCCTTGATGTACTTGTCGACTATCCGGTCAGCCTCCTTCCTGGGGATTGGCCTGAACATGCCCCGGGTGGCCTGGAGGGCCAGGATGATGTTCTCCCTGACCGTCAGGTCGCCGATGATGCCCTCATCCCTTCTGTTCTCCGTAGAGTAGGCAATCTTGTTCTTCAGGGCGTTGGCCGGGCTGTCGATGGAGATCTTCTTCCCATCAAAGGTGTAGGTACCCTTGTCGGGCTTGTCTGCGCCGAAGAGCAGGCGGCCGATTTCGGTTCTGCCGGAACCCAGCAGGCCGGCCAGTCCCATGATCTTGCCCTTGAAAAGATCCATGTCGAAGGGGTAGATGCTGCCCTTTCTGCCGAAGCCGCGGACGCTGGCCAGAGGCCGGTCTGTTGCGGCTTGGGGTGTCTCTTTCCTCGACTTGGTGCCGATCAGCGAGAGCTCATCGGCGTTCTTGCCGATCATCTTGGTAATAAGGACATCGCGCGGCATGTCCTTGACCATGGTCTCCTCGACGAATTTGCCATTGCGCAGAATGGTCATTCTGTCGGCGATCTCGTAGACCTGGTCCAGGAAGTGGGAAACGAACAGTATGGCGATGCCCCGGTCCCTGACCTTGCGCATGATCCGGAAAAGATCCTGAACCTCATTGGCATCCAGCGAAGATGTCGGCTCATCCAAGATCAGGACCTTGGCATCGATGACCATGGCCCTGGCGATGGCCACCAGTTGCTGCATGGCTATGGATATCTCATTGAGCGGTGTGTGAGGATCCAGATCCGTCAGGCCCATCTGGGCCAGAAAGCCTTTGGCCGCCTCATGGGTCTTGCGCCAGTTGATGCCCAGGTGCCCCCTCACCTCGTGCCCGAGCATGACGTTTTCGCCCACGCTCAGATTGGTGCACAGGTTGACTTCCTGGTAGACCGTGGCGATGCCGGCGTTCTGCGCATCGGCTGTGCCGTTGAAAATCCTGTTTTGGCCGTTGACGGTGATGGTTCCCGCGTTGATTTTGTATACCCCGGTGAGCGCCTTGATCATGGTCGATTTGCCTGCGCCGTTCTCCCCCATGAGGGCATGGACCTCACCGGGGAACAGACGCAGATCGACATTGTCGAGCGCCTTGACACCAGGGAATTCAATGCTGATTCCCTTCATGGAGACCAAGGGTGCTTCTTTTGTCATTGTCTTGCCTCATCAAACTGAATGCTGATCGGGGGCGGTACAGCGGCCCAAAGACCCTTTCCCGCCCATGAAAAACGGCGTACCGCAACCTTCCCGGGTGCGCCGTCCTGTGCGTCCTATGCGATCAGCGATAGATCAGTACGCTCTGGAATCGATGACCTTCTTGGCCTCGTCGGCGGTGAAGACCTTCGAATCAATGACGATGTTCTTCTTGACCTTCTTGCCGTCCAGGTAATCCTTGACGGTCTTGGCGGTCGTTTCGCCGAAGAGCGGGTTGTACTCGATCACCAGCGACAGATCGCCGTCGATCAGGGCCTTCAGAGCAGGCTTGGTGCCATCGATGGTGATGATCTTGACCTTGCCCTTAAGACCTGCGGCATCGACAGCCTGTGCAGCGCCCAGGCCCATCTCGTCGTTCTGCGAGAAGATGAACTGGACATTCTGGCTCTTGTACTTGTCCAGCAGTCCGGCGGTGACGGTCTTGGCCTCGTCAGTGGACCAGTTGGCCGACTGGCTCTCCAGAACCTTGATGTTGCCGCCGATCTTGGAATCCCAGCCCTTCTGGCGATCCTTGACCACCGACAGGCCGGCAGGGCCCTCCAGAATCAGGCCATTGGCTCCATCGGGGAAGTTCTTGTTGACGAACTCTGCCGCCTGCTGCCCTGCCCACTCGTTGGAAGGTCCGATGTGGGAGGCGACCAGGCTTTCGTCCTTGGTCTGCACGTTGCGGTCGACCAGGAAGACCGGGATCTCGGCCTCCTTGGCCTTCTTCAGCGACTCATCCCATCCGCTGTCCTCGGTGGAGGACAGGACGATGGCATCAACCTCGTCGTTGACGAACTTGTTGAAGGCCTGGATCTGCTTCTGCTGATCGTTGTTCTGGGTCGGCGAATAGATCATGTTGAATCCGGCGTTCTTGAAGGCCTTCTTCAGATCGTTCTCGTTGGCCGTGCGGAAGCCGCCCTCAGGACCCACAGCAACGAATCCGATGGTCTTCTGCTTGTCGCCGCCCTTGCTGGAGCTGGATCCGGAAGAGCCGCAAGCTCCCATGGCCAAGACCGCAGCCGAGGCCGTGGCGATGGTCAGCGCCTTCTTCAGTACTGTATTCATTGTTCTCCTCCTTGAGTAGTCAGCATCGAAGCCACAGCATTATGATCATCGATGATGACATCCACGATTTTCAGTATCGTTTTTCCTCTTGCCGAGCTCAAGGCGCAGTGATAACAAATCGATAACAGTTCAACCACACCGACAGCCAAGCCGCAGCCGGTCCCACCCATCCCGGTGATTGTCACCTGCCGCTGGTAACCGTATCCACCTGGGAATCAATGATGTACCACATGCCCTCCAGGGCTCCGGAAAGGCAGTGAACGATGCCCGAACGGTCCAGGGCGATCAGGCTCTGCATCTGATTGACCTGCCCTGCAGCCAAGCCTGTGGTTCCGGCCGGCAAATGCTGGATCGTCTCCGGACCAGGGGCGATCTGGGAATGGCCGCCCGCATCCATGTCGCCATCCTTGTAGACCAGGGTGTCGTCGTTGTAGAAGGTCAAGGCCCTGATATCCCGATGTCGGGCGATGACCTGGATCTGGTCGCTCAAGCCCTTCGGCCGCTGATTCTCGCCTCGGACGATACCCAGCATGACCAGGGTGTTCATACCCTGCGAACCGTCATCGAGCACCAGGCATAGACGCTGCCCCTCAGGTGCCACAGTCAGGGCGACCACACGCCGCCCATGCAGCCAGGGCAGGGCGAATTCCAAGGCACCCGGCTTGCCTGCGTCGACCAGGATGGCGGAATCACTCTGCCTGACAGCCCAAACCTCATCGGTGAAACTGCCGGCTATGGCGGTAATGGGTGTGCCGGCAAACAGTTTTCCGCAGGATGAAGCATCGGGTTTCAGACAGGTCACCTGGCCCTGATCAGACAGCAGCGCACCGCCATTGGAGGAAAAGACCAGCCCCCTGGGCTCATGAAAGACGGGAGGCTGACCGACCCTGATCAGGTTCGAGGAGTTGAAACCTACCACCCCGCTGCTGCCCAGACTGTAGATGCGGTTGGAAGTCTGCCCTGAAGCTATGGTCAGGTCGTCATCCGCGTGGGAGTAGTCAATCCCTGACGCATCGACCACCCGCAGATCAAACTCGCCATTGCCGTCGCCCAAGAGCATCCGCATTTGATGGACCAGCATGGCCCTGTTTTCGCTGCTCAGGGAGGCGAAGGAGCTGCTGACCCTGATTTCCATGCGTCCCTTGACCTGCTGCACCGCATCGACTGCCAGGGAGACCTTGGCGGTGTTGAAGTTCGTCACGGAATCCCGCAGCCAGGCCGGAGGTCCCTTCAGCAGTTCCTTCAGGGCCAGGGTCCTCCAGTTTCGCCAGCCGAACCAGCGGTTGTCGGGAACAGGCACACCCTTGGCCAAGGGGAACTGATAGATGACGACCTGACGGTAGACCTGCATGAAATCATCCGAAGAGATCACTATCCCCGCCGGGGCCTTGCTGATCCGCCATTGGCCGCGCACTTTAGCGAGCTCAAACCGTTCGGTCCTGTACCCTGAGCCGCAGTCCTGCTCGGTGACGGAGAATATTCCATGGGCGTCCAAGGAGCCAATGCACTCGGTGGTCAGGTCAAGGGCAGTCCTCTTCCCGCTGCCCTCGTCATCCACTCGGTCATAGACAGGGGAACCCTTATAGATCGAGACGGATGCATTGAAATCCCATCCCGCAAAGGCCCGCTTGGTCATGTAGGACTTGGCGACAGCAAAGCCATCGCTTTGAATGCCGGTAGGCAGAGCCGCCAGGAAGCCCTTGACAATGCTCTCTGGCACGGCTCCGTCCACAGGACCTTCCGGGGAGGAGAAGACGCGATGGGGCTGATTCTCGATGGGACTGAGCTGACGGACCGACCCTGAGGTCGGCAGCCCGAATGGATTGGCGCAGCCTCCTGCGACCAGAGCAGCCACCATGGCCACACACATCCCCAGCATCCGCACAGGGCGAAAGGCTCTTGGCCAGCGTGACGGTCTGAAAATGCTCATGATGCAGCCTCTTCGAAGAAGCCTTCCACGTCCAGACCATGGCCAGGCTGGAATCGGACCGGCGCACTCCCCTGATCCAGTTGCTCGGAGACATCCCTGGGCAGGGTCAGCAGGAACCAGGTCCCCTGCCCAACCTGCGAGCGCACCTGGAGCAGGCCATGCATGAGGTCGGTATTGTCCAAGGCGATCGACAGCCCCAGACCTGTACCGCCCGTCAACCGAGACCGCGAAGGATCGGCCCGCCAGAACCGTTCGAATATATGAGTCAGGTCTTCGGGCGCAATGCCGGTTCCCCAGTCGCGCACACTGAATACCACGGCGTGCTCCGAGACGGCCAGCCGCAGCTGCACCGGCCCGTCCTCGGCGAAATCGATGGCATTGTTGACCAGGTTGCGCAGAATCGAAGTGCAACGGCTGGCATCGACGGTGATCATCACCTTGTGGTCGGGAAGGAGCGCCTTCACGGGAACCCCCTTCGTCCTGGCTATCTGGGCGACCTGCTGGACCACGTTGCGGACCAGATCGCAGGCATCGCACAGGTCTGGATTCAGCGATGTCTGGCCAGCCTCGTACCTGGATATTTCGAGAAGATCCTCAAGCATGCTGGCGAAGCGCGACACCTGCTTGTCCAGCAATTCCACGGTCCTGCGCTTGCTGGGATCCAGGTCGTCCCGAGTCTTGAAGAGCAGGTCCGTAGCCATGCGGATGGTGGTGACCGGGGTCCGCAGCTCATGGCTGACGTCTGATACAAACCTGCGCTGGTAGGCTTCGGCCTCCTCCAGCTGACCGATCTTCTCATTGATGGAATCAGCCATCACGTTGAAGGAACGCTGCAGGGTGCCCAGCTCATCGGTCCGGTCCTCGGTGACCCGGACGTCCGACTCCCCTTGGGCCAATCCCTTGGCGGCACCTGCCACCTTGGTCACCGGACGGATGACTGAGTGAAGGGCCAGGAACACGATGATCCCCATCACAACGCTGGTCACCACGCTGACCGCAAGAAGGGCCATCTGCACGGAGAGCACGGAGCGCTGCTGGTCTGCGAAGGAGTAGATGGCATAGAACTCGATCCCTCCGGTGGTGGCCGGCCTCAGCATTGACCCCATGACGATGCCCGGGACCGGGTACTGACCCTTGTCGGCCGTGTTGATCATCTGCGAGTATGAGTGGCTGCCATTTGAGACGACGGCATTCCTGATTTCCGGGGTGATCAGGTCGCTGTCTCCCGGGGCAGTGGATACAGGGACGAACCTGCGGGCTGTGGAGTCATCTGGCCAGATGAAGACCCCAACCATGTTGGGCGCCCCCTCATTCTGAACGTTGGCTGCCATATTGACCACCAGTTTCTGATAGCTGCCCTCATCACCGGTGATGTCTGCGGAGTCAAGTCCTCCCTGAGCCCTGGTCAGCTCAGCGGCAAAGTCGGCCTGCGCCTGTCGCAGAACCTGGTTCAAGAGGGAGGTCCTGACCGAATACAGGGAGGCTGTCATGAAGACGACGCCGATCAGGAGTGCCGAAACCGTTGCCAGAAGGACCATCCGTATCTGCAGGGAGCTCCTGACTGCTCTGTAGAGCCTGCGCAGGAACATCCCGACTGCGGAAGACACCACCCTGTGCCTCGTGCGACTGCTCATGATCCTGGCTGCTCAGCCGCATACTTGTAACCGATGCCCCGAACCGTCTCGATGATTCTGGGATTTTCAGGATCGTCTTCGATCTTCTGCCTGAGACGCTGCACGTGGACGTTGACCAGACGGGTATCGCCCATATCCTGGTAATCCCAGACCTTCCGCAACAGCTCTCCCCGGCTGAGCACCTCCCCGGGATGCGAGGCCAGCACGTAGAGCAGCTCGAACTCCGTGGGTGTCAGGGAAAGCTGCCTGCCCCGCTTGACCGCAGTGTGCTCCTGGCGGTTGATCTCTATCAGGCCATGGATGGCGGCCGGTGACTCCTGCCCCTCCTGATCAGCCCGGACCGAGACCGGACGCAGACGTGCATGAATCCTGGCCAGGAGTTCATCGGTGCTGAAGGGCTTGACCACATAGTCATCGGCTCCAGCCTCCAGACCCTCGACGATGTTCTTGGTATCGGATTTGGCCGTCAGCATGATGATGGGGACATTGGATCTGGACCTGATCCAGCGGGCGATGCCGATCCCATCCATGCCGGGCAGCATGATGTCCAGCAGCACCAGATCAGGTTCCACCGTAGGGAATATCTCCACTGCCCTGGATCCATCCGTACAGGTCACCGGCCTGTAGGACTTCGTCTGCAGCACTATTGACAACATCTCGCCCAGATCCCTGTCATCGTCGACAATCAGTATCGTGGCCGGCTCTTTCACAAGAAGCCCTCCCTCGTTCTCAGCATGCCATTATGCTCACTTGCTTCTAAGCAGAACGATAGCAGGGTTGGTCGGGGCTGCACCCGCCGACGGATCTTGGCGGGAATTGGCAGAGCTGACCTATTTGATGCGACGGACCCGGCCATGCTCCACCATATAGGCTCGCCGCGCCAGATCGATCATGGGCAGATCGAAGGCCGAATCGGTGTAAAAGGCGTCAATGGCCGTCTTCCGGCCCAGGGTCTGCTGAAAGTGCAGGGGCTTGTCAGGCCCGAAGTTGAGGTAGCCCACGGTCAGGGATTCCAAATCCAGGGTGGAGCCGATGCAGCGGGTGATGCCCAGTCGGCGGCAGGCCTCCCCCGCCACCAGATCAAAGGAGGCGGTCACCACCACGTCATCAGCCTGGGGGGTGTACCAATCCATGATCTTGTGCATGTTGGCATCCCAGAATTGGTTGACCAACCGGTCCATGTCAAAGCCGGGACGCGAGGTCAGGCGACGCAGGTAGCGCGAGCCCACCCGGCGCATGGCCGAGTCCAGTTGCTCGAGTGTGACCCGGCCCAGACGATAGCGGACGGCATAGAAGAGGGCAATCGGCAGGTAGCCAAGCACCCGCGGATCCTTGCGGGCAGTGAACAGGTAGAAGTCAAGCAGGCTCTCGCCATCGTAGATGGTGCCGTCGAAGTCCAGTACCCGCATGCCAGTCCTTTCCAGATCTCAGCGCTAAAAAGCGAACATCTTAGCATACCGTGGAGCAATGACGGTGATAGTCCCCGACTTCCATGGGTCATACTCCCCCAAATGCTGACCTGTACAGCCTCACGAATAGGCAGTCCTTTTTCAGCCGACAAGCACGAAGGAGACCGACAATCCCTAGACGATCGACCGTGACAGGCCTCGATCGGAATCGTCGTCTGGGCAATCGTGGCCTGCCTGATCCATGTCCTGATCGTGGATCATCCCCATGGTGTCGACGGTATTGATATGATGAAAATGCGTTGTTCACATAAGGCCGAGGTTTGGGACTTGTCGAAAATAGGCCTGGAAGGGGAACGGCGCCGAAGGGGTCCATGCGGTCAATCATGTCCGCCGAGCTCTTTGATTTTCCTTACCAGCTAGGGGGCAGCAGCGATGTTGAAGAAGAGCCACTACCACAACCTGAGCAGCTGCATAGCCGGAATCTACCGGCATGCACGCAATGACACCAGCCGGTACATGGGCGACTCCACCTTACGGGGCACTCAAGGTGATCTGATCGTATATCTCTATGATCATCCAGGCCTCAGCCAGCGGCAGATCGCCCGGGATCTGTGCGTAGACCCCAGTTTGCTGGCCAGGGATCTCAAGGCTCTGAAGGCCCAGGGCCTGGTCAGCCGTGAACAGAACCCCGCCGATCACCGCGTCAATATCATCGCCCTGACCAGGTCGGGCGCAGACATCGCGCGCAAACGGATCAGGTCGGTCAACAACTGGTGGACGGACCTGTTCAAGCAGAATCCCGATATCGACCCCGAGACCTTCCAGTCCGAGCTTCGCTGCGTCTACAACCGTCTGCTGGCCAATCAGCTCTGACCCGCTTACCGCAGAATCAGCCCACTGAACGACCCGAGGTCTCCCAACCCATGAGGCCCACGACCAGCATGGAGACCAAGGCCACCAGGCTGATGGTGACGAAGATTGAGGTGCTCCCCCATACGCTGAGCATGGCACCGATCAGCACAGGCATGAGCACATTGCAGAGCTTGGCAACGGCATTGGCGATGCCCACGCAGCGGAAGCGGACCGTGGTCGGGAAGAGCTCGGGCGCATAGACGGCCACCACAGAAGACATGAGCACGTAGAGGCTGGCCATGAGCAGGATGCCCACCAGGATGGCCGTTACCTGGCTGGTCTGTGCAGCGTAGAGCAGCCCAAAGACCGCCGTCAGCAGGAAGGCCGTGACGATGATCCGCTTGCGGCCGATGCGATCCAGCAGCAGGGATCCGATCAGGCAGCCCAGCGGAGCGCCCAGCATCATCAGGGTGCTGATCCACAGGGATCCGCTCAGATTGATGCCCCGCTTGAGCAGGATGGTGGGCACCCAGGAGGTGAAGGCGTAGGAGCAGACATTGGTGGCCGAAACCGCCACAGTGGCCACAATCAGGCCGCGGACAATGCTGCCCGAAGCCTTGGCGGATGCCTCAACGCCCTCATCCTTGCCAGCAAGTGCTGAGCCGCTGGCAGAATCGGAGCTTGCCCCTCCCCGGCCATTGTCGGCCTCCAGAAGCTCGACCACCTGGGTGGCCTCGTCCATTCGCCCGTGCAGGGCCAGCCAGCGAGGGGACTCAGGGATGTCACGCCGCAGATACCAGATCAACGCCGCTGCCAGACCAATGCCCACAAAGAGCGGTCGCCAGGACCAGCGCGGAATGATCCAGGCGCACAGGAGCATGGCCAGGGGCACTCCGGTGTTGGCCACCAGGGAGACGATGGCACTCCAGCGACCGCGATGCCGGATGGGAGCGAATTCGTTGACCATGGAGAAGCCGGTGACGATTTCGGCGCCCAGCCCCAGCCCCGCCCCCAGACGGCAGACCGAGAGGACGGCCATGTTCGGAGCCAGAGCACCCAGCAGGGTAAAGCCGCCGAAGAGCAGCAGATTGATCTGATAGGCGGTCTTGCGCCCCCGCAGGTCTCCGATGAACCCGGCCAGGAGCGAACCCACCAGGAGCCCCAGGAAGCCGGCCGACAGGAAGAGGGAGTTCTGGGCGACCGTGGACCACCCGGTGCTCAAGGCTGAACTGGCTACAGCGCTGCCCACATAGACATCGATGCTGTCCATGAGCATTCCCGCGGCCACCAGGGCCACGATCTTGTAAAAAGTAGCCGATTCACGAGCATTGTCTACTCGCCGGGTAATCTCGCGGACCGCCAAGTCGTGCTCGGCCACGCCGAGACCTTTGGATTGTTCGGATATGTCTGCATTGTCAATGACCGCTGTCGACATCGTCACCCTCGCGCCCGTCCATGAGGCAGGCATGCCCCATGCGTCCATGCCAGACCCGCCGACGGCGACAGGCTCCTTCTGGGAGCATGGCGACCGTCACTATGGAAGGCCTGGACCCTGCGGCGTTTCGGTCATTGTGTGGCTGCTCAACGTCTATTGGGTGCCCAGTATAGGAGTCTGGACGGTCATTGCCCAGACCCGGCGTTTCCCTCCGGTCCGGCGGCCCTGTCCAGGATGGCCCTGATGGCCTCCAGACGGGGACCCAGCTGACGCTCATAGCCCCGGTCATTGGGGTGATAGTAGCGTCGCCCGACCAGTTCGTCCGGCATGTACTGCTGGGGCGCCACTGCATCCGGCGCATCGTGGGCATACTGATAGCCCTCGTGGTTGCCCCAGGCCTTCATCAGTTTGGTGGGAGCGTTGCGCAGATGCAGGGGAACCTGGCCGATATGCCCGGCGTCCACGTCCTCCAGGGCCTGGTTGATGGCCATGTAAGAGGCGTTGGACTTGGGCGCAGTGGCCACGGCGATGACTGCCTCGGCCAGGATCAACCTGGCCTCTGGCATGCCCACCATGGCCACGGCCTGGGCAGCCGCGACCGTGATCTCCAGCACCTCCGGAGAGGCCATGCCCACCTCCTCGGCGGAGGCGATCATGATCCGTCGGGCGATGAAACGCGGGTCCTCGCCAGCCCGGATCATCCGAGCCAGATAGTGCAGGGCCGCATCCACGTCGGACCCCCGCATGGACTTGATGAAGGCCGAGGCCACGTCATAGTGGTCGTCGCCCTTCTTGTCATAGCGGACCGCGGCCACATCCATGACCGAGGAGACCACCTTGGCATTGATCAGGGGCCGACGCGCCCCCTTGGCACGAGGTCCATCCTCGGTGACGGCCCCGGCCGCAGCCTCCAGAATGGTCAGGGCCCGGCGGGCGTCACCCCCCGAAAAACGCACGATCTGGTCCAAAGCCGCCGGATCCAGCCGCACCTGGTCCTTGAGCCCCCGCTGGTCCTTGACGGCCCTGCGGACCAGTTTGGCCAGGTCCTGGTCGTCCAGGGCCTCCAGCTTGACCACCACCGAGCGCGAAAGCAGGGGCGCAATGACCGAAAAGCTGGGATTCTCCGTAGTGGCTGCGATGAAAGTCACATCCCGGTTCTCCACGCTGGGCAGCAGGGCATCCTGCTGGGACTTGGAAAAGCGGTGGACCTCATCGATGAAGAGGACCGTCTCCTGCCCCTGGCTGACCAGCCGCTCCCGGGCCTGGGCGAGGACCTGCCGGACCTCCTTGACCCCCGAGGTGACGGCCGAAAGCTCCTCGAAATGCCGCCCTGACTGTCGGGCGACGATGTAGGCCAGGGTGGTCTTGCCCACCCCGGGAGGTCCGAAAAGAATGACCGAACTGGGAGCCGTCAGGCGGTTGTTCGGATCCGACCGAGCCAGCCGCTCCAAGGGGGTTCCAGGAGCCGTGACCTTGTCCTGGCCGACCACCTCGTCCAGGCTCCTGGGCCGCATCCTGACCGCCAGAGGCAGAGTGTGCTCCTCGGGGGGATCCGCCGCCTGGAAGAGATCATCAACCATCTGCAATACCTCATTCCTCGGGGCCCTATGGCTCCCCGCCTTCACCAGCATAGGCCTGCGCCTGCCACAAACAGCAAGACGAACGCGCTAGACTGGAAACCTATATGACCGTATCGCCCAGCGCGTAGTTGGGTCCCGGAAACCCGGTGTGTGTACAGTTTACTGGTCATCCGCCTGAACATCTTCAGGTAGGCCCATGAAAAACCGGGACCGGCACAGTAGGAGCAATAAGGAGAATCGCCAGTGATCGCCAAGCATGTTCGCCAGGGATGGACATCCGGTCCAGGCAGGTGGGCCATGGGCCTGCTTGCCCTGGTCCTGGGGCTCTCAGCCCTGATTGTCGCCCCCCTGGCCACGCCGGCGCAGGCGGCCCAGGACTCACCCGCCGCGCAGGCGGTCCACGGACGCACCTTCCGCGTCGCCACCGACACCACCTTTGCCCCCTTCGAATTCCGCGACTCCTCCGGCAAGCTGGTCGGCATCGACATGGATCTGATCCGCAAGATCGCCGACATCGAGGGGTTCTCGGTGCAGATCCAGTCCCTGGGCTTCAACGCCGCCCTCCAGGCCTTGAACTCCCAGCAGGCCGATGTGGTCATAGCCGGCATGACCATCACCGACCAGCGCAAGCAGGTCTACGACTTCACCGACCCCTATTTCGACTCCGGCGTGCAGATGGCCATTGCCAAGGACAACGACCAGATCCACAGCTACAAGGATCTGCGAGGCACCGTGGTGGCCGTCAAAACCGGCAGCGAGGGCGAGGCTTTCGCCAAGCAGCGGGCGGCCCAGTACGGTTTCACGGTCAAGGCGGTGGACCAGTCCTCCACCATGTACGAGATGGTCAAGTCCGGCAATGCCCAGGCGGTCATTGACGACTACCCGGTCCTGGCCTACGGCATCGCCCAGGGCAACGGGCTGAAGACCGTGACCAAGAAGGAGCCTGGTGCCTCCTACGGGGCGGCCGTCCGCAAGGGCGAGAACAAGGAGTTCGTGGCCGCCTTCAACGAGGGCCTGGCCAAGATGAAGGCCGACGGCAGCTATAAACAGCTGGTCGATTCCTATGTGGGCAGCGGCCAGTCCAGCAAGAGCGCCCCCGCCTCCAGGCCAGGATTCTTCGAGCTGGTCCGCCAGGCCTTCCCCTCCCTGATGCTGGGCCTGCGCAACACCCTGGCCATCACGGCCATATCCTTCGTCATCGCCCTGGCCATCGGCATCATCCTGGGACTGTGGCGGATCAGCCCCAATCGGATACTGTCCTGGATCGCCCGGATCTACGTGGCGGTCTTCAGGGGCACACCCGTCCTGGTCTGGGCCTTCTTCTTCTACCTGGGCGTCCCCCAGCTGATCGGTCACCGCATCAGCATCTGGCTGGCCGGCGCACTGACCCTGTCCCTGAACTCCGGAGCCTACCTGGTGGAGATCGTGCGCGGGGCCATCGAGTCGGTGGATGTCGGGCAGATGGAGGGAGCCCGCAGCCTGGGCCTGACACGTCGCATGGCCCTGCGCCGGGTCATCCTGCCCCAGGCCGTCAGATTCGCCACGCCCTCCATCATCAACCAGCTGGTCATCATGCTCAAGGACTCCTCCCTGCTGCTGGCCATCGGCTTCGGCGAACTGCTCTACCAGGCCCAGCAGATCTACGCGGCCAACTTCCGCGTGACCGAGACCCTGTTCATGGTGGGCGTCATCTACTTCGTCGCCATCAGCGCCCTGACCTGGATGGCCAATATGCTCGATAGGAGGCTGCATCGATGAACTTCGAGGACCCGGACATGGACACCGGACGACTGACCCGTCGCATCCGCCAGAACCAAAGTCGCCTCAACCAGGGAACTTCCCAGGCGGCCGTATCCATCCGCGACCTGCATAAGCGCTACGGCGACACCGAGGTCCTCAAGGGGATCGACATGGAGGTCAAGCCGGGCGAGGTCATCTCCATCATCGGTCCCTCGGGCGCGGGCAAGTCCACCCTGCTGCGCTGCATCAACGCCCTGGAGATGCCGACCTCGGGCACCATCAGCGTCTATGGAATCGACATTTCCGATCCCAAGACCAACATCGACAAGCTGCGCGAGCACGTGGGCATGGTCTTCCAGCACTTCAACCTCTTCCCCAACATGAGCGTGGCCGACAACATCACGCTGGCCCCCCACATGCTGCACAAGACGCCCAAGGAGGATGCCCGGCAGCAGGCCCTGGACCTGCTGGAGACCGTAGGGCTTCAGGAGAAGGCGGACGCGCGGCCCACGGATCTGTCAGGCGGGCAGCAGCAGCGTGTGGCCATCGCCCGCGCCCTGGCCATGCACCCGGACATCATGCTCTTCGACGAGGCCACCTCGGCCCTGGATCCGGAGATGGTGGGCGACGTGCTTGAAGTCATCCGCTCCCTGGCAGAGGGCGGCATGACCATGATTCTGGTCACCCACGAGATGGCCTTTGCACGGGAGGTCTCCTCCAGGGTGATCTTCACCGATGCCGGGATCATCGAGGAGGAGGGCACGCCAGAACAGATCTTCGGCCACCCGCAGAGCCCTCGGCTGCAGTCCTTCCTCTCCAAGGTCCTGTAACGCCTCGGGGCTAGAGGTCCATCAGCTCCTCGATGGGACCCACCCGGTACTCCTTGAAGACCACCTGGCCGCTCTCCTGGGTGGCATCCAGATCCACGATGCCTGCGATGCCCCAGTCGCGCTCCCCCTCGACGTCGTCGAAGATCTGTTGGACCCGCCAGGTGTGCCCCTGGTACTCGTCACGGTCATCCAGGCTGAAGAAGTCCGAGGACCTGGCCTGGGCATCGGTCAGGATCCGCTCATGGTCCTCGTAAAGGTCGTCCAGTGCATCGCTCCAGGCCCGCAGGCCATAGCCCCAGTCCGCATCAAGATCGGCCAGGACCTCCGGCCGGTCGGCGGCAACCAGCTCCACCCGCTGGAACATGGCGTTGCGCACCAGCAGGGTCAGTCCCCGCCGGTCCGCCACCACCTGGTTCTCCACCTTGGGCGGAGCGGCATCCAGGCCGCTTGCGACCTCGCCATGTTCAGCCCTGCCCGCGGCCTCCCACTCATCCACCAGGCTGGAATCCACCGAGCGCACTATAAGTCCCAGCCAGGCCAGGATGTCCTCCAGCCGCTCATCCATGAACTCTTCGGGAACCGTCCTGCTGAGCGCCCGATAGGCATCGGACAGATAGCGCAGCAGGGTCCCCTCCGATCGGGATATTCCGTAGCGGGCGATGTAGCCGTTGAAGTCCGAGGCCGTCTCGATCATGTCCCGCAGAACGGACTTGGGGTGGATCTCATAGTCGTTGGCCCAGGGAACGTCCCGACGGTAGCGGTCGAAGGCCTCCCCCAGCAGCTCCTCCAGGGGCTTGGGCCAGGTCACCTCCTGCAGGCGTTCCATCCGTTCCTCGTACTCCAGGCCATCCTCCTTCATCTGCTGGATGGCCGCGTCGCGGGCCTGCCGCTGCTGGGCCTTGAGTATCTGCCGGGGATCCTCCAGGGTGGCCTCGACCATGGAGAGCAGATTCATGTCGTAGTCAGGGTCCTCGGGATCCAGCAGCTCCAGGGCGGCCAGCAGGAAGGGCGAGAGGGGCTGGTCCAGGGCGAAGTCCTCGGGCAGGTCCACGGTCGTGAAGTAGTCCAGGCCGCCGTCGGGGTTTCGTTCGGTCTCGATGACCCCGGTGTCGGTCAGGGTCTGGAAGATCTCGTCGGCCCGGTCCTGGAGATGCTCCTTCTGCTGCGGGGTCTGACAGGAGTCCTCGATCAGGTCCTCGACCCGTCTCCTGGCATCACCGCCCTGGTCGACCTCGTTGAGCACCATGGCATGGGAGATCTTCAGGTGCGGCGTCAGGGTCTCGGGACGGGCCTCGATCAGCTTGTCGAAGGTTCCCTTGCCCCAGGTGACAAACCCCTCCTGGGGCTTCTTGCGTTTGATCCGCTTGAGCTTCTTGGGGTCGTTGCCCGCCTTGGCCACGGCCCTGGCGTTCTCTATCTCGTATTCGGGGGCCTCGGCCACGACCAGCCCGCTGGTATCGAAGCCCATGCGCCCGGCCCTGCCAGCAATCTGGTGGAATTCCCGAGCCCTCAGGCGACGCATCCTGTAGCCGTCGAACTTGGTCAGCCCGGTCAGCAGGACCGTGTGGATGGGCACATTGATGCCGACCCCCAGGGTGTCCGTGCCACAGATGACCGGCAGAAGGCCATCCTGGGCCAGCTGCTCCACCAGACGCCGATACCGGGGCAGCATGCCCGCATGGTGGACCCCGACCCCGGTGCGCAACAAGCGCTGCAGAATCCTACCGAAGGCCGTGGTGAAGCGGGTGCCGGCCATGGCCTCCTTGATCCGGTCCCGCTGTCCCCGGTCGGAGACCCCCGTGCTGGACAGGGCCTGGGCCGTCTCCAGGGCGGCATCCTGGGAGAAGTGAACAATGTAGACCGGCGAATCCCCATCGGCCAGCAAGGACTCCACAGTGTTGGGCAATGGGGTGTCCACATACCGGTAGTCCAGAGGCACCGGTCGTGGGGCATCGGCGACGATGTCCACACCCACCCCGGTTTTGCGCTCCAGGTCCACGGCGATCTGATCCACGTCGCCCAGGGTGGCCGACATGAGCAGGAACTGCACATCGGGCAGGGTCAGCAGGGGCACCTGCCAGGCCCAGCCTCGGTCCGGGTCCCCGTAATAGTGGAACTCATCCATGGCCACGCAGCCGATATCGGCATGGCGACCCTCCCTGAGCGCCTGGTTGGCCAGGATCTCGGCAGTGCAGCAGATGACCGGGGCATCCGTGTTGATATGGGTGTCGCCGGTGATCATGCCTACCCGGTCGCGGCCCAGAACCGAGACCAGGTCGAAGAACTTCTCGGAGACCAAGGCCTTGATGGGGGCCGTGTAATAGGAGCGCCGCCCTGTGCACAGGGCGATGAAATGCATGGCCAGGGCCACCATGGACTTTCCCGAGCCGGTCGGGGTCGACAGAATCACATGGTCGCCAGAAACCAGGGAGAGGACGGCCTCCTCCTGGTGCGGCCAGGGGGTGATGCCCCGGGAAGCCACCCAGGAGAAGAAGCGGTCGTAGATCTGATCCTCGGTCAGGTTGCGGGGGCCTCCCGCCTCGGGGACCAGGTCGCCCAGGGAGGGAGGCTGGTCGGTTGGGGCGGTTGAGGAATCAGCATGTTCTTGGACCATGTCCACCAGTCTATCCGGCAAGGCACACAAGTCCGGCCGGAGGCCGGCTCCGTCCAGGCAACAAAGCGGCCGGGAGCTCTTCGTCAGCTCCTGTTCCTGCTGTCTTTGTCGCTACCGCCTTTCCCGTCCTTCCCGGTCTTGTCTTCGGCTTTCTGCTCGCCACCGGAGCGGTTGCCGCGTCCGGGCTTGAGGAAGTCCGGAATCTCCAGGCTCGCCTTGTGCGGATCGACCAGCGTGTCGGGCTGGGTCCGGTCATAGCCCTGGATGTAGCGGGTCTTCCTCCAGTGCTGGATGGAGGCGTTCGATCCACGGTGATGGGCGTGGTACTGCAGCGGGGCGCCGCCGTACCGGTCCTCGTCAACCTCCTTGGCCACGGCTATCTGGTTGACGTTGGAGGGATCCATGATGGCCACCGGCGCCGCCGGCTCCACAAAGTCGGCTGGGGCGGCAGTGCGCTCCTGCATCTTCGTGGGCAGCCAGCGGGCGAAGTGGGACAGCAGGAAGCAGACGAAGAAGTAGACCACCGAGGCCACCACCAGGGTCTGCAGGATGTTGAAGTACATGGAACCCAGACGACGGGATTCCTGCAGCAGATCCGTGTACATGATGATGGAACCCAGTGCCGTATCCTTGAGGACCACGACCAGCTGGGTCACAGCCGCGGGCAGCATGGCGTAGACGGCCTGGGGAACCTCGATCTGCATCAGCGACTGGGTCCTGGTCAGCCCCAGAGCCAGGGAGGCCTCGCGCTGGCCGTTGGGCAGGTTGCCCACGCCCGAACGGATCAGCTCAGCCACCACGGAGCCGTTGTAGAGAATCAGGCCCAACACGACGGCCCAGTAGGAGGCCTGGCTGATTCCGGCAAAGGCAAACCAGCGCCAGAAGAAGATCATCATCATCAACACCGGAACGGCCCGGCAGAACTCCACTATGATGCCTGAGACTGCCCTGACCAACCCGTTGGGCAGCAGACGGCCGATGCCGAAGATGAACCCGAAGATGACCGAGCCGATCACTGCAACGACCGAGGCCTTGATGGTCAGCCAGAGCCCGGGCAGGTAGAAGTCCGACCAGGCTTCATAGTCCAGGGCCGGGCGCCAGAGCTCCCAGCTCAACTGGTTCTCCCCGTCCGGGGGGTTGTGCAGCCGCATCAGCACCAGGATGACCACTACGGCAAAGATGATGGCGGCTATCCAGTTGGCGATTCGTATGGTGCGCCGGCCCTTGGGACCGGGCTGATCGAAGAGCAGCGAGCTCTCATTGTCCTGTGCCATGGCCGCTCACCTCCTCACTGCCAGCTTGTTGGACAGGTACGTGGTCAAAGCCCCGATGGGCAGAACCAGAATCACGTATCCCAAGGCGAAAATCAGGAAGATGGCCACGATGGCGTTGGCGTGGAACTCGATCATCTCACTCATCAGGGAGGAGCTCTCGGAGGCCACGGAGGCCGCTGCGGCAACGGTTGAGTTCTTCAACAGGGCGATGAAGGTGTTGCCCAGGGGCGCCACCGAACCGCGGAAGGCCTGGGGCAGAATGATCTGTGAGGCCGACTGGAAGAAGCTCAGCCCCAGGGCACGGGCCGCCTCGGCCTGGCCCAGAGGCACCGTGTTGATGCCCGAGCGCAGGGACTCGCAGACAAAGGCCGCCGTGTACAGGGACAGGCCCGTCACCGCCAGCCAGAAGAAGTTGACGGAGAATTCCGGCGAGAAGCTGATCTTGAGCTGGGCGAAGGCCCCCAGGACCATGAAGACCATGATGATGGTCAACGGCATGTTCTGGAAGAACTCCACGTACCCCCGACCGACGGCCCGCAGGGAGGAGATGGGCGAGATGCGCATGATGACCAGGATGATGCCCAGGATCAGCGAGAAGAGGGCCGACCAGAGGGTCAACTGGATGTTGACCCAGAAAGCTGCCGGGATGTCGTAGTCGGAAAACAGTTCGATGATGGTTGACATCTCACTCCCCTTCCGTGGGCTTGGGCGGATTGAACCGCGGGTCGGGTTTGTAGTGGGTGCCCCGGGTGTTGTTTTCCAGCGCCCGCTGCCAGGAGCCGTTGGCCTCCATGTCGGCCAGGGCCGCGTTGATCTTGTGGGCCAGCTGGGTATTGCCCTTCTTGATGCCCACGCCGTAGTACTCCTGGGTGAAGGGCTTGCCCACCAGCCGCAGCCTTCCCCGGGAGGCGGAGGCCAGCCCGGCCAGGATGATGTCGTCAGTGGTGACCGCATCGACGATGCCGGAGAAGAGGGCTGTGGCGCATTCGGCGTAGCCGGGCTGCTCCATCAGCTGGACCTCCTTGGCAAACTTTTTCTTGACGGTGACGGCCGAGGTGGATCCGGTCACTGAGCACAGCCGCTTGCCGTTGAGGTCCTCGGGGCCGCGGATATGGTGGTCCTCCTTGCGCACCAGCAGGTCCTGGCCGGCCACGATGTAGGGCCCAGCGAAGGAGACCGCCCGCTTGCGCTCGTCCGTTATGGAGTAGGATGCCAGGATCATGTCCACGTCGCCGTTCTGGAGCATGGCCTCCCGCTGCTTGGAGGGGGCCTCCTTCCAGACGATGTCGTCGGCGCTGTAGCCCAGCTTGTCGGCGATGTAGGTGGCCACGTCCACGTCGAAGCCCACATAGGTCCCGGCCTTCTTGAAGCCCAGACCGGGCTGGTCGAACTTGATGCCTACCCGGATCTTGCCTGCCTCCTTGTCGGAGCCGCAGGCCGCCAGGGAGACCAGGCAACCCAGAGCGCACAGGATCGCGGTCAGATTCCTGGCCAGCCGTTTCAGCGGCCGGCCCATGCCATGCATGCTTGCATTCATGCGGATACGCTTCCCTCCTGCTTCAGTGGGTCAGAATTTTGGACAGGAAGTCAGCGGCCCGCTGGGTCTTGGGATGGTCGAAGAAATCGTCGGGATCGTCCTTTTCCAGGATCCGCCCATCGGCCATGAAAACGATATGGTCGGCCGCCTGACGGGCAAAGCCCATCTCATGGGTCACGCAGATCATGGTCATGCCCTCCTTGGCCAGCTGGATCATGACATCCAGCACCTCGTTGACCATCTCAGGATCCAGCGCTGATGTGGGCTCGTCGAAGAGCATGATCTTGGGCTGCATGGCCAGGGCGCGGGCGATGGCCACACGCTGCTGCTGCCCGCCGGAGAGCTGGGAGGGCATCTTGGAGGCTTGGGATTCCACGCCCACCCGGGCCAAGAGGTCCATGGCCAGGTCCTCGGCATCCTTCTTGGGCATGTGGCGCACCTTGATGGGCGCCAGGGTCATGTTCTCCAGGATGGTCTTGTTGGCGAACAAATTGAAGGACTGGAAGACCATGCCCACCTCGGCCCTGAGCCGAGCCAGGTCGCGTCCCTCCTGGGGCAGGGGCTCCCCCTCGATCCTGATGACGCCGGAGTCGATGGACTCCAGACGGTTGATGGTCCGACACATGGTGGACTTGCCGGAGCCTGAGGGTCCGACCACCACCAGCACCTCGCCGGTGTCGACCTGCAGGTTGATGTCCTTGAGGACGTGCAGGCTGCCAAAATGCTTCTCGACGTGGGCCAGCTCGACCAGCGGCCCGGACTTGTCCTTGACGGGGCGATCCGAGGCGGGTTTCTCCGGCAGAATCCGCTCCGACGGCTGTTTGGTTGTTTCGCTCATATTGGGCAGTTTACTCATCCTTTGTTGCAGAACGGCCATAGAAACGGTTCTCATGAAAAGCTGAGCCTTGGCCAAGCGCGACCGATTGACCCGATAATGCATAGAAGGGCAGAAACAATAAGGGCCGGTCTCCCGCAGGATTCCAGCCCTTTACGACTCTCGTCGATCAGCGGCGGGATGCGCTCAATCGGCATCCTCCTGGTCTGGCTCCCAGTCTACGCCGGTCTCGGCGCGTTGCTGGTCGGAGATGGGCGCCGGAGCCCCGGTCATGGGATCCTGGCCGCCGCCGGACTTGGGGAAGGCGATGACATCGCGGATGGAGTCGGCTCCCGTCAGGATCTGTGCGGTCCGGTCCCAGCCGAAGGCGATGCCCGCGTGGGGCGGAGCGCCGTACTTGAAGGCATCCAGCAGGAAGCCGAACTTCTCCTGGGCCTCCTCGGGGCCGATGCCCAGCACCTTGAAGACCCGGTCCTGGATGTCGTCGCGGTGGATACGCACCGAGCCGCCGCCCATCTCCTCGCCGTTGCAGACGATGTCGTAGGAGTCGCTCATGGCATGCTCGGGATCCTTGTCGAAGCGGTCGATCCAGTCGGCCGAGGGCATGGTGAATGGGTGGTGCATGGAGGTCCACTTGGAATGACCCACAGCCACATCGTCGTCATCCGGGTCGTCGGTGGGCTTGAAGAGCGGGAAGTCCACCACCCAGGTCAGGGCGAATTCGTCGGGCTTGAGCAGCCCCTGGCGGCGGGCGATCTCCACGCGGGCCGCACCCAGCAGGGTCTGCGAAGCCTCACGGGGACCGGCTGCGAAGAAGACGGCATCGCCATCCGAGGCACCCACGGCCTCCTTGAGGCCTTGGCGCTCGGCATCAGACAGGTTCTTGGCCACAGGGCCCTTGAGGGTGCCGTCGCCGGTGAACTGGACGTAGGCCAGACCCTTGGCACCCCGCTGGCGGGCCCATTCCTGCCAGGCATCGAACTGCCTGCGGGGCAGGTTGGCCGCACCCTGGTAGACCACGGCGCCCACGTAGGGAGCCTGGAAGACGCGGAAGGGGGTGTCCTTGAAGTACTCGGTCAGCTCGACGATGGGGTTGCCGAAGCGCAGGTCTGGCTTGTCTGAGCCATACTTGTCCATGGCCTCCTGCCAGCTGATCCTGGGGATGGGCAGGGCGACCTCGAATCCTGCAGCCTTCCAGACCTCGGCGATGACCTGTTCGGCCATGGCCATGACGTCCTCCTGGGAGGCGAAGCTCATCTCGATGTCCAGCTGGGTGAACTCGGGCTGCCTGTCGGCACGGAAGTCCTCGTCCCGGTAGCAGCGGGCGATCTGGTAGTAGCGCTCGAAGCCGCCCACCATCAGCAGCTGCTTGAGCAGCTGGGGGGACTGCGGCAGGGCATACCAGGATCCGGGCACCAGACGGGCCGGCACCAGGAAGTCACGGGCACCCTCGGGGGTGGACTTGATCAGGGTCGGCGTCTCGATCTCGCAGAAGTCCATCCTGTCCAAGGCGGCACGGGCGGCACGGTTCATGGCGGCCCTCAGGCGGATGTTGCGCTGCATGGAGGGGCGGCGCAGGTCCAGATAACGGTAGCGCAGCCGCACATCCTCGCCGGGCAGCTTGTTCTCGGCCTCGTTCTCCAGGGCGGTGGACACCTGGAAGGGCAGGGCGGCCGACTTGGCCAAAACCTCGATCTTGTCGGCCACGATCTCGATGTGCCCGGTGGACAGATGCTCGTTGTCATTGCCCTCGGGGCGTTCGCGGACCTTGCCGGTGACCTGGATCACGTACTCGCTGCGCAGGGGGCGGGCCTCTTCCTCGTCGTAGATGACGATCTGCACCAGACCGGAGCGGTCACGCAGATCGATGAAGGCCACGCCTCCGTGATCCCGGCGACGATCCACCCATCCGGCCACCGTCACCTGGCGACCGACCATATCCTGCGTGACATCCGTGGCGTAGCTGGTTCTGTAAGCCGACTGGCCCATGCTTTCCTGTACCTCCATAATGCTCGGCCTGCCCCTGCGTCAGGCCTGGTATTCCACACTCTGCCGGGCATACAGGCTATCCGGCGTCCACGACACCAGGTCGGCCGGAACCTGTTCGCCGGTAATGATGTTCTTGACCTGGTCGCCCTCCTGCTGGCCCTCCTTGGCCGGGAACCAGACATAGGGGATGCCCAGGTGGTCGGCATAGCGGATCTGCTTGCCGATCTTGGCTGCGGTCGGAGCCACATCGGCAGCGATCCCCCTGGCCCTCAGGTCCTGGGCGATGTGGTTGCTGGCGGTGCGATCCTCCTCATCCCAGACGGCGACCATGACCGCCGCTGGGGAGACCCGGGAGGCCTGGGCCCCCTGGGCCAGCAGGTAGGAGAGCAGGCGCGAAAGTCCGATGGACAGCCCCACACCCGGGTAGGTGCGGTTGCCCTGGCTGGCCAGGTTGTCGTAACGGCCGCCTGAGCAGATGGACCCCAGGGATTGCGCCCCCTCCAGGAAGGTCTCGTAGACCGAGCCGGTGTAGTAGTCCAACCCGCGGGCGATCTTCAGGTCGGCGATGACCGAGCCCGGCCGGATGCGCGCGGCCTCGTCGATGATCATGGCCAGCGTCTCCAGACCCTCAATGGCCAGGGCATACGCAGGAGACTCCTTGTCGATGCCAACCTTGTCGACCAGGGCGTCGAAGCGCTGGCGCAGCTGCTCGCCATCGTCGGCGGTCAGCTCGGCTAGCTCCAGGCAGGCCCTGGCCTGGTCCTGGTTGGCGCCGCACTCACTGACCAGCAGACTGGCCACCTCGTCAGGGCCGATCTTGTCCAGCTTGTCGATCTCGCGCAGAACGCCTTCGATGTCCTCCAGGCCCAGACCCCGGTAGAACCCCTCGGAGAGCTTGCGGTTGTTGGCGTGCACGGTGGGCTTGGGCAGGCCGAAGGCCCGCAGCTCCTCCAGGGCGCTCAGCATGACCAGGGGCACCTCGACCTCGTAGTGGTCGGGCAGCTCCCCGTTGCCGATCACATCAATATCAGCCTGGACGAACTCCCTGAACCGTCCCTCCTGGGGGCGCTCCCCTCGCCAGACCTTCTGAATCTGCCAGCGCTTGAAGGGGAAGGTCAAGTCGTTGCTGTGCTCCACCACGTAGCGGCTGAGCGGCACAGTCAGGTCGAAATGCAGACCCAGCCGGCGCTCCACCGGCACATCCTTTTCCTGGCCCAGATCCTGCAGCCGGGAGAGCAGGTAGATCTCCTTGCTGGTCTCCCCCTTCTTGAGCAGGCTGGAGCCCTCTTCGACGGCCCTGGTCTCAATGCCGATGTAGCCGTTCAATTCGAAGACCTTGCGGAGCGTGTCGATGATGCGCTGCTCCACCACTCGTTGTGAAGGAAGCCATTCAGGGAAACCGGATAGAGATGTGCCTTTTGCCATAAGAACCTATACTATAGGAGGTCAAGGAAAATGGTATTGCCATATTTTGCGATCTCTCCAACACACAAGCCTAAGGAGCTGGCCATGGCCGACAACACCGCCATCACACCCGAGAACACCTCGACACCGCAGGAGGACCACACCGTGGATGCGGCTGGCCAGGTCGCCGCTGCGCCGGCACCAGAGGCCGCACAGGAACAACCTGCTCCCACTGAGGATGCACCGACCCAGAGTGCACCGGTAGCGCCTAAGCCGGCAAAGCCCAAGGCAGTCCCCTCCCCTGCGGCTCTGGCCCACAAGGCCCCTCACGTCAAGGCCGCTCCGGCCGCTCCCACCTACAGCCAGGAGGAGATCGACAAGGCCGAAGCCTTCGGACGGGTGGACGAGCAGGGCAACGTCTTCGTCCGCGAGGACGACCAGGAGCGCCAGGTGGGTCAGTTCCCCAACGCTGAGGCCAAGGAGGCACTGAACCTCTATGCCCGCCGATACCTGGACCTCAAGGAAAAGCTGAACCTCTTCGCCTCCAGGCTGCGCAGCCCCAAGATCAAGGCCCACGAGATCGACGAGTCCCTCACCTCACTCAAAGAGGAGACCAAGCAGCCCGAGGCCGTCGGCGACCTCGCCGCCCTGCGCACACAGCTGGATCAGCTGGCTGAGCAGGGGCAGGCGCGCAAGGCCGAGTTGGCGCAGGCCCGCAAGGACGCCATGGCCAAGGCCATCAAGGAGCGGACTGCCATCGTGGAGAAGGCCGAAGAACTGGCCGCATCCCTGGGCGACTCCACCAA
This sequence comes from Bifidobacterium sp. W8112, assembly GCF_016101425.1. Classification (NCBI taxonomy): domain Bacteria; kingdom Bacillati; phylum Actinomycetota; class Actinomycetes; order Bifidobacteriales; family Bifidobacteriaceae; genus Bifidobacterium; species Bifidobacterium sp. W8112. The sequence continues at coordinate 66,701 of NZ_JACFQN010000002.1, forward strand.
CTGGCGTTCCACAGCGGACAAGTTCCGTTCCCTCTTCGAGCAGTGGCAGCAGCACCAGCGCACCACCATCCGCATCGACAAGGCCGACGCGGACGCCCTCTGGAAGCGCTTCTCATCCGCCCGCACCACTTTCAACCAGGCCCGCCGCAAGTGGGCCCAGCAGCGTGATGCCCAACGGTCCGAGACCAAGCGGATCAAGGAGGAGATTATCGCCGAGGCTGACCAGATCAAGGACTCCACCGACTGGGGACCCACCTCCCACCAGTTCAACGAGCTCATGGACCGTTGGAAGCAGGCCGGAAGGGCAGGGCGTCAGGATGACGATGCCCTCTGGGCCCGGTTCCGTCAGGCCGCGGATGTCTTCTTCAACGCCCGTCAGGCAGACCGGGACAAGACCTCGGTCAACGAGCGCGAGAACCTGACCAAGAAAGAAGCCCTGGTGGCCAAGGCCGAGGCTCTGCTGCCCGTCAAGGATGCCAAGGCCGCCAAGCAGGCGCGGCAGGAGCTGGCCAAGATTCAGGAGGAATGGGACGGCATCGGCTTTGTCCCCCGTGACGACGTGCGCCGGATCGAGGGCAGGATGGATGCTGTGGACCGGCAGATCAAGGCGGTGGAGGATGCGGCCTGGAACCAGTCGGACCCCGAGGCCGATGCCCGCGTCTCCAGCTTCGAGCAGCAGCTGGCCGCCCAGCTTGAGGACCTGGACCGTCGGATCGCCGCCGAGCAGGATCCGGCCAAGAAGCAGGAGTTGGAGGCCGAGAAGGCCACCAAGGAGCAGTGGATGAACGCCGTGCGCTGATCGCATCTGTTCCACCAGGACCCCCGACCTGGTCATCGACCACCGGGGGTCCTTTCGTATCCATCCATGAGACCTTGTTCCAGCAGGACTTCCAGACAGACAGCCACCGACTGGAACAGCATGCAGAGATCACAAGCCGGAAAAGCAGGTCAGGGAAAGGGCTCTAAGCCTGGTTGCAGAGGAGGTCAGATGGCCCGCATATGGGGGCTGGCCGAACCCTTGGCTCCGGTCAGACGGTAGGCATCGAAGACCCCGTCAATCTTCCTGACGGCCGACAAGAGGGTGTTCAGATGCTGGGGATCGCCCATCTCGAAGACGAACTGGCTGACGGCTACCCGGTCACGGCCTGTGGACTGGCTGCCCGACAGGATGTTGACGCCGTGGTCGGACAGCACCTGGGTGATGTCAGAGAGCAGGTGGGGCCGGTCCAGGGCCTCCACCTGGATCTGGACCATGAAGGTGCCCTGTTTGCCCGTCCAGGAGACCTCGATGATCCGTTCGGGCTGCTTCTTGCGCAGGTCCAGAAGGTTCTGACAGTCGGACCGATGGACCGAGACGCCCTGGTTGCGGGTGATGAACCCGGTGATGGGATCTCCCGGCACTGGGGTGCAGCAACGGGCCAGCTTGACCCAGACATCGTCCACACCCTTGACCGAGATCCCCTGGGAGGTCTCCGGACGGCTGGATTTGGCCACCCGCTGCAGAGGTATGGCCTCCTGCTCCACTTCGTCCTCGAGGGCTGACCGGCCGGCGTCATGAACCAGCCGGGAGATCACGTTCTGGGTGGAGACCTGTCCGTCGCCAATGGCAGCGTAGACGGCCTTCTCATTGGGATAGTTGAGCTCGTCGGCGGCCCCCACCATGGCTTCGGGGGTCAGCAGGGTGGCCACTGGCAGGTTCCGCTTGCGCATGGCGCGGATCAGCTCGTCCTTGCCCTCCTCGATGGTCTCCGAACGGCGCTCCTTGCTGAACCACTGACGGATCTTGCTGCGGGCGCGGGGGCTCTTGGCGAAGCTGAGCCAGTCGCGCGAGGGCCCATCGGTGTCCGACTTGCTGGTCAGAATCTCCACCGTGTCCCCGTTGCGCAGCTTGGTGTCCAGGGGGACCAGACGGCCATTCACCCTGGCGCCCATGGTTCTGTGCCCCACCTCGGTGTGGACGGCGTAGGCGAAGTCCACGGGGGTGGATTCGGCCGGCAGGGAGATGATCTTGCCCTTGGGGGTGAACACATAGACCTCGGCCGAACCCAGATCGTCCTTGAGGGAGCCCAGGAACTCATTGGAGTCAGGGGTCTCGCTGGTCCAGTCAGCCAGCTGCTGGATCCAGGTCAGGTTGTCCTCCTGGCTCAGCTCCCCCTCCTGGCGCTCGCGCTTGACGTCAGCCTTGTCAGGCTGGGAGAGTTCGCGGCCGGCAGACCCGTTCTCCTTGTACTTCCAGTGGGCGGCGATGCCGAACTCAGCACGACGGTGCATCTGCCAGGTGCGGATCTGGATCTCCACCGGCTTGCCGCCCGGGCCCACCACCGTGGTGTGCAAGGACTGGTAGCGGTTGGTCTTGGGCATGGCGATGTAGTCCTTGAATCGCCCAGGCACCGGGCTCCAGCGTGCATGGACGGCGCCCAGGGCCGCATAGCAGTCGCGGATGGTGTCCACGATGATGCGCACCCCGACCAGATCGTAAATGTTAGCGAAATCGTGTCCGCGCACGATCATCTTCTGGTAGATGCTGAAGTAGTCCTTGGGCCGTCCGGTCACCTGGGCCTTGATGCCCTGGGCATCCAGATCCTCGTGGATCTCGTCCAGGATCTGCTTCAGGTAGACCTCCCGCTGGCCCGCCCTGCGGGAGACCAGCACTACGATTTCGTTGTAGATCTTGGGATAGAGCGTCTTGAAGCTGAGCTCCTCCAGCTCGGTCTTGATGGCGTTCATGCCCAGACGGTTGGCAAGAGGGGCGTAGACATCGAGGGTCTCGCGGGCCTTACGCTGGGCTGATGAAGCCTTGACGTAGCGCCAGGTGCGGGCGTTGTGGACCCGGTCGGCCAGCTTGACCACCAGGACGCGCACATCCCGGCTCATGGCCACGATCATCTTGCGGATGGTCTCGGCCTGGGCCGAATCGCCGTAGTCCATCTTGGATATTTTGGTGACCCCATCCACCAGGCCGGCCACGGTATCGCCGAAGTCATTTCTGCACTGCTCCAGGGTGTAGTCGGTATCCTCCACCGTGTCGTGCAGCAGACCGGCCGAAACCACCGTAGGACCCATGCCCAGGTCGGCCAGAATCTGAGCGACAGCCAGTGGATGAATGATGTAGGGCTCGCCGGACTTGCGCCTTTGGTTGGCATGCTGGACTACAGCCCGGTCATAGGCGCGCTGGAGCATGGACAGGTCCTCGCCGGGATGGTGGGCGGCGCAGATCTCCCGGATGGGCATCAGGGGGTTGAGCGGATCGTCGCTGATTTCGCAGCCCAAGGCTCTGGAGGACAGGCCGGACGGGGCCTGCTCGCCGACATCATTGCTGCAGACGCTGCCCTCCGGAGTGACCATTCAAGCCTCCAATGTCCTGATATAATGCACCAATCCTACACTTGCGCCTGACCCATTCAGGCCGTCCGTGTCCGAAGGATGCCTCAGCGGCCAGTCGAGCCGAATCCGGCATCCGAACGCACCGAGCCAGGCAGACGTTCTGCGGGCACGAAACGGGCCTGTACGTAACGCTGGATGACCAGCTGGGCAATGCGCTCCCCAGGCTCGAAGTGAACCGACTCATGCGGATCCAAGTTGATCAGCGGCACCTTGATCTCGCCCCGGTACCCGGCATCGATGGTTCCGGGCGCGTTGAGCACGGTCACCCCCATCTTGACTGCCAGCCCTGAGCGTGGGTGAACCAGGCCGACGTACCCGTTGGGCAGAGCCAGAGCGACACCAGTGGGAACCAGGGCCCGCTGGAAGGGGGCCAGGTCCACGGCCACCCTGGCTCGCAGATCAGCCCCCGCATCGCCAGGCATGGCGTATTCCGGCACCTCGGCCCCATCCAAGGATTTGAACAGGACCTCGACCGTTTCCGGCTCGTTGTAGGACTCGTCGTAGGCCATCAGGCGGCGCACTCCTTGCAGACGGGCTTGCCGTCGGGAGTCATATAGGCCAGCTGGCTCCGGTGTTTGACCAGGAAGCAGTTGGAGCAGATGAATTCATCGCCCTGCATGGGGATGACGGTCACCGAAGAGTCCTCATTGCTCAGGTCAGCGCCCGGCAGCTCATAGTCCTCGGCGATGGCGTTCTCGTCGTCGTCCAGGTCGGCCCCGGCATCCTGGCCGCTTTTGCCCAGCTCCTGCAGGGATTCCTCGTCTTCGTCCTTGTCTCGCGGGGTATCGTAATCCTGTGCCATCGTGTACCCTTTCCTTGTTCGACCAGCCACCTCGTATGCCGGTCATTTCACACGATATGTACTGCGCATAGGATACACGATTTCAAAAGCACGTAAAATACGAACCATAGGGCACAATGGAAATACCTGAGGCCGTGTAAAGGAACCGTAAGAGGATAGGGGCGTGCATGTCTGAGAATGGGACCAGGGTGGCCAGCTTTGACCATGTCGACGACAGGGGCGATCTGGTCTTCGTCTGTGACCACCGGCACTTCGCCGTAAGAGTCGACGATGCGCTTGATCGCGCCATTCTTGAGGCCAAGCAGGTCAAGGAGGAAGAGGACGTGGACCCCCAGACCGGCAAGTCCAAGCCCCTGCCCGTCTCAGCGATTCAGGCCGCTGTGCGCGCCGGCGCCCGCCCCGAGCAGGTGGCTCAGCAATACGCTGTCAACGAAGCGCTGGTACGGCGTTTCGCGGCTCCTGTGGAAACCGAGAAGAAGTACGCCATCGAGCAGTTCCTGACCATGCCGGCACCCAAGGGGTCGGGGGGACGAAACTATCAGGAACTGATCGGCAAGGTGCTGGCCCGTGCGGGGGTCAGCCTGACCCAGGTTTCCTGGCAGGCCACCAGACGAGGGTACGAACCCTGGAACATCAACGGCGTGTTTACGCTGGACAAGCGGATTTTCAACGCCCGCTGGGCCTGGAACATGCATGACAACACCGTGACCTGTTTGAACGGGGCGGCAAGGATGCTGCTGGACGATTCCACAGACGACCACGGACAGGAGCGACCCGCTGGAGACCAGGGACCCGCCGAAGAAATCGACGATCAGACCGACAGGCGGCCCCCAAGCCAGCAGGATACCGTTGCCCCAATCGAAGAAGAAAACGGTGAACGCCAGGCGGCACTCACGGCCTGGCTTTATGGCAAGCCCAAGGAAGGCCAGGAGCGGACAGCCGACCGAGAGCCCAGTCAACCCCGTGCCGAGCTGAGCGAGGATCCCGATACGGCCGAGCATCCTCCCATCAGAGACAACGAATCCACCATGGTCCTGCCCGTGCAGAACCATGGGCAGCACCAGCAACAGGATCAAGGCGATGATGCCGGGCAGGACGAGCAGGAGGATCAGCCCAAGGAGGGCCGCCGCAGCAAGCGGGCCAAAAAGCACTCCGGGCGGTCGGCCGTACCCAGCTGGGATGAGATCCTCTTCGGCAAGTAGTCAGACCAGATCGATCAGGCAGGGGATCTGCGTCTCCAGACGGGTCCAGGAGCCATGGACGCCAGGCAGCCTGGTCGCTGCATCGGTCTGATCAGCCGAATTCACTAAGGTGATCCGATCGCCGGCCAGCACCAGAAGGTCGCCGATCATGGGTCGAATCCGGGCATCCACAGGACCGAAGATTCCCCGTTCGATGGCCTGGTCCCGGGTCAGCACCCAGGCTCGCTCCCCCAGACGCCCCCGCCAACGGGCGGCCACGACCTGGGGATCCGCCCTCTGGTCCAGATAGAGCATGACCGCCCTAGGCTCGCCGCCCACCAGTCGCACATCCCGGCTCAGCTCCGGGTCCTGGGCGATGTCAATGCGCTGGTTCGGATCGGACTCAACCATGCCATGATCGGCCACGATCACCGTCAGCGTCCCGGCGGGCAGGCGGCGATGAAGCTCGGCCAGCTGTGCATCGGTCGCTTCCAGAGCGGCCACCCATTCCTCGCCCTCCCAGCCGCTGTGGTGGCCCACCTTGTCCACATCGCGGATATAGAGGTAGGTCAGCCCCGGCTGGCGGGCAGCCTGGCAGGCAGCCAGAAGACGCTGACGGGAGTGATTGTGGGCCAGGTACTCCCCGCCGCGCAGAGCCGCACGGGTCAGGGCTGAGTCGCGAAAACGCGGCAGGCCCGAGGAGGTCACCCGGACCCCCTGCGCCTGGAGAGTCTCGAAGACCGTGGGACGGCGTTGCAGACGCTCGGGATCCTGAGCCCCCCTGAATTGGATCATCTGACCCAGCTGGCCGGTGTCCGGGTTCAGCTGGGTGTAGCCGGTCATGCCGGTCAGCCCCGGGCTGGTTCCGGTGCCGAAGACTCCCATGGCCGCCACGGTCGTCGAGGGCAGACTGGTGTAGAGGGGACGCTGGTTGATGGGTTCGGACAGCAGCGAGCGCAGGTAGGGCACATGGCCCTGCCGGCTGACCAGATTCCAGAATCCCAGCCCATCCACCAGGACGACGACCGCCGACCGTGCCTCCGGCAGTCCCAGGGCCTCCTGGAGGGCCTTGGCGGACGGATGGACATCAGTGGCCACAGGCGTTCCCAGACAGGCGCTCAGGGCCGGCAGGACGGCGGACAGATGCCTGGCCCCGCCAACATGGTTATTCCCCGCCTGGTCCCCGTATTGGATAGGCAGACTCGGCTGCAGCAGTTCCTTCATGTCAGGTGTATCCAGACCCATGCCTTCCATTCAAGCACGGTCAGACCCCAGGCCGACACCGCATGCCTGCTGCGAATGCTTTGGCGGACCGTCCGGTTATCATAAGGCGGAACGTGAAGGAGCAGGAGCTTGAGCATGGCAACTCATCGCAGGAGCAAGGCGGCGGGATACGACCCCCGGCAGGTCAAGGAGCACATCGTCGAAACCCCTCTGAACGAGGAGATGAGCAAGTCCTTCCTGGAATATGCCTACTCGGTCATCTACGCACGGGCCCTGCCCGATGCCCGCGACGGACTCAAGCCTGTTCAGCGGCGGATCATCTACCAGATGGGCCAGATGAACCTCAACCCCGACCGCCCCTATATGAAGTCCGCCAGGGCGGTGGGCGAGGTCATGGGCAAGCTGCACCCCCATGGCGACTCTTCCATCTACGAGGCCATGGTCCGGCTGGCCCAGCCCTTTGCCATGCGCCTGCCCCTGGTCGACGGCCACGGCAACTTCGGCTCCCTGGACGACGGACCTGCCGCCTCCCGCTACACCGAGGCCAGGCTGGCTCCTGCGGCCCTGGGCATGAACGCCGACATCGACCAGGACACGGTGGACTTCTCCCCCAACTACGACAACAAGCTCAAGGAGCCCCAGGTCCTGCCCTCGGCCATCCCCAACCTGCTGGTCAACGGGGCCTCGGGCATCGCCGTGGGCATGGCCACCAACATGATCACCCACAACCTGGGCGAGGTGGTGGCCGCCGCCAAGTATCTGATGGCTCACCCGGACGCAGGGCTGGACGAGCTCATGCGCTACGTGCCCGGCCCGGATCTGCCCGGCGGCGGAGTCATCGTGGGACGGGACGGCATCCGCAAGGCCTACGAGCACGGCCGAGGGGCCTTCGTGACCAGGTCCGTCACCCACCTGGAGAACGTGACCGCCCGCAAGAAGGCCATCGTGGTCACCGAGCTGCCCTTCATGGTGGGCCCTGAGCGGGTTCTGGAACGCATCTCGGATGGGGTGCGCAACCACAAGCTGGAGGGCATCTCCAGCGCCATCGACCTGACCGACCGGCACAACGGGACCCGCCTGGTCATCGAGATCAAGACGGGATTCGACCCGGGCAAGGTGCTGGGCAAGCTCTTCAAGTACACGCCCCTGGAGGACTCCTTCACCATCAACAACGTGGCCCTGGTCCATGGACGGCCCAGAACCATGGGGCTCAAGGAGCTGCTGGAGGTCTGGGTGGAGCACCGACGCACGGTCATCCATCGGCGCAGCGAGTTCCGCCGCAAGAAGGCCCTGGAGCGTCTGCACCTGGTCGAGGGGCTCCTGCTGGCCCTGGTCGACATCGACGAGGTCATCCAGGTCATCCGCAGCTCGGACGACGCGGATGCGGCCAAGACCAGGCTGATGGCGGTCTTCGATCTGGATCAGACCCAGGCCCAGTACATTCTTGACCTGCGGCTGCGGCGGCTGACCAAGATGAGCCGGATCGAGCTGGAGGGCGAGCGTGACGAGCTCAACAAGCAGCTGGAGGAGCTGGAGCGGATTCTGGGCTCCTCGGCCGAGCTGGACCGGGTGGTCATCCAGGAGATGGATCAGGCGGTGGCCCAGTGGGGCACGCCCAGGCGCACGGTCATCCTGGACCAGGAGCCTTCCGGCGACCTGGCCCCCGTGCAGTCAGCAGCAGCTGGCGATCAGCAGACCACTCAGCAGACCTCCGGCAAAGTGGGCGCTGGGTCGCAGGCTGCGCTGGTAGCCAGCGGAGGAACCAGCCGCGGCAGTGGCGACGGCGACCTGCACATGGAGGACAAGCCCTGCACGGTCATGATGAGCGCCACCGGCCTGCTGGCACGCAGCACCCCGGGCGCCCTGGATGCCTGGCGGTCGCGCCCGCGCAACCAGGACCGGGGGCATGACGACCAGATCATCGCCATATTCGCCACCACCACCCTGGCCACCTACGGCCTGGTCACCACGGCCGGACGGCTGATCACCGCTCCTGTGGCCGACCTGCCGCTGATCCCGGCCACCGCCAACCCCAACCTGGGCGGGGGCATCGTGGCCGACGAGCTTCTGGGCGGGACCGCCAGCACCGAGCCTCAGGCCGACGAGCACGCCGTCACCGTCATCGACATGGCCGACACCCGCCCCTTGGCCCTGGGCACCCGACAGGGCACGGTCAAGCGCTGGAACCGCGAATCCCCGACCACCATGGACTCATGGCTAGTCATCGACCTGAAGGACGGCGACCAGGTGGTCTTCGCGGCCCCCTGCCAGGACGGGGACCGCATGGTGCTCATCTCCTCGGATGCCAGCCTCTTGACCTTCACCGGGGACAAGGTTCGACCCCAGGGCCGCAATGCGGCCGGCATGGCCGGCATCCGTCTGGCCCAGGGCTGCCAGGTCGCCGCCTTCGCGGTCGTGCCGGCCGGGGAGATCGGCTGGACCTACCAGGAGACCGGCGAGGATGGCATGAGCACCCAGGCCGGGGCCGTGGTCCTGACCGTGGCCGGCGACTCAGAGGCCCTGCCCGGCACTGAGAACGGATCCGCCAAGCTGACCCCGCTGGAGATGTATCCAGTCAAGGGCCGTGGAACGAAAGGCGTGCGCTCCCAGCGCTTCCTCAAGGGCCAGGACAGCCTGCTGCTGGCCCGGGTGGGCGCCTGGCCCCTGCACGCCAGCACCGCTGCCGGTTCTCCGGTCGAACTGCCCGATGTGGACATGCGCCGGGATGCCTCCGGCCAGGAGCTGGCAGCGCCCATCGCCTTCGTGGCCTGAGGGCGCTCAACAAAGACTCAGTAGAGGGCCATGCCGCCCGGCCCAGCCGTGAATCCGGCGGCGGCCAGGGCCATGCCCACCGGTTCGCGCATGGTCAGGGGCCGGCCATTGGAGTCACTGAAGAGGATGCGTCCCTGTCCGCCCCGCCTCAGCCAAGAGGCCAGCTGGGCGAAGGCGGCCTCCAGCAATCCACGCTCGGGCTCACCGAAGACCAGCAGATGATGCCCCTTGGGCGCCGCGTAGACCAGGGCGCGGCCTCGATTCTGCACCAGGAGGTTCCCCATGCGCCGAATGGGACGACCGCTGCCGTCCCCTGATGCGGCCGGCCATGCTAGGGCCGTGCCATAGAGGTTGGCAGGATCCGTCACATCCATGACCACGGGCTCGGGCGGCCGCTGCTTCGATCCGCCTTCGCCATCGTCATTGCGCTCATCCTCTTGGAAGCCTCTGAGCTGGTCAATCACCTCCCGGGGGGCGAACTGGGCGCCGCCGAAACCGTCGACGATGACCCCACGCGTCAGCTGGCCGGCCTCCTCCATGCGTCTGCAGACCTGATAAAGGGCCGAGAATCCGCCGGGCAGGGATCGCACTTCTGGCAGGACCGGGGCCAGGAGCCCATAGCGGCCCAGAATGGCCTGCTCGTCGTGGACCAGGCGGACGGTCCGCTGCCGGTCATCATCCTGGCCACCGCTGAGCTTGTGGTTTGCATCAGCCATGCCAGTCCCCGCTGCACCTCTCGCTGCTCCGCGCTCTTCCGCAACCAGGGTCCAGAATCCCTCCGTCGCCGCTGACAGCGCTGACGAGCCGGCCGCCCGAGCCAAGGCAGCGCGCGCCAAGGACCTGCCGTGTCCACGCAGACCATGGGGCAACCGGCGCGTCCTACCCGAGGTCGGTGAGCCTGATCCTCGAACCAGGCGCCGAACCGGAGCCAGGGAGGCATTGGTGACCAGCCCACGCCTGACCAGGCCCCAGAGCGACCGGGCCATGGCCTCCTGGTCGGGGGCTTCAGAGACAGGGGACTCGATGTCATCCCCGCCCCGACTGGCGCAGGCGCGCAGAAGGCGATCGAAGCGGTAGGCTCCCCCATCGGCCAGCACACCCAGCAGGACCTTTTCCAGATCGCCCGCCTTGCCCGGGTGGCTCGGGTTGCCGGTCCCATTTGTGGCTGACGGAGGGCCGGCGGATTGTGCTGGAAGCTCCTCGTCCAGGTCCTCGGCCAGATAAAAGGTCATGGCGCCCAGCGGGCCCTCCCCTTGGTCGGACCCCACCCAGACCACCTGGCCCGAGGCCAACAGGTCGTCCATCAATGCCGGGCCGTAATCACGCACCCTGGCCGGGAAGATGGCCGACTCCCAGAGTTCGGGCGGCAGAGCCAGCCCCTCCAGCTGCCCGATCACCTCCAGCAGTCCTTCGGTGCCCATCAAGGGCTCCTGGCCCAGGGGCGCCAGACCCTGCCGGTGAAGAAGAAAGTCGCTGTAGACATGGCCGGGGACGGGACTGGCGGCCTTGCTGGCCTTGGCCAGGGACCGCGAGCGCAGCCGACGGAAGACCTCGGGATCCAGCCATCCTCGGCGGGGTTCGCCTCCCTCCCATCCGGGCTCGCCATAGGCGCTCAGGTCGGGACGGGGGAAGACCCCGGTCATGAGCAACTCGCGTGCGACCAGGGAACGCAGCCTGTCCTCCAATAGAGCACCGCCCAGACCCAGGTGGCCGGCCAGGTCCTCGGTGGTGAACGGCCCATGGACTGCGGCGTATTGCCTGACCAGCTGGTCGAAGGCCTCGCTGTCTGATTCCGATTCCTTTGTCGGCTGGGCGGATGGCTGGATGACGCCTGGGCCCAGGACCGCCGTCAGCCGTCCTGCCTGGCCGGCCCATACCCAGCAGTCGCGAGTGCCTAACCTGACCGGAACCACCCTGGACTGGGCCTGCAGCCCCTCCAGCATGGCCCGGACCTGTGCCTGCGTCACCGGTTCGTCCTCCTGACCGCGCATGCGCCGACCAATGCCGGCCAGGTCCATGGGACCCAGGGTGCGCAGCAGGTCGGCCAGTCCTTCGGCCCCCCTGGCCCGGGTCTTGGGCGAAAGCCGCTGCAGGTCAGCAGTCACCTGATCGACGGTCTCCTGGTCCAGGAGGTCAGCCATGTCCACTTGGCCGACCATCTGCTCCAGCAGGTCGGAGTCGATGGCCAGCATGGCGGCGTCGCGCTCGGCCTTGGGCATGTCGTACTGGTACATGAAGGTCCCCAGGTAGCCGAAGAGCAGTCCTGAGGCCATGGGCGAGGGGGTCTTGGTGGAGGCCGGGACCAGACGGACGCTCCCCTGCTCCAGGTCGGTCATGAGCTCGCGCAGGGCAGGCATGTCGTAGACATCCTGCAAGCATTCGCGCATGGTCTCCAGAACCAGGGGGAAGTCGTCCTCCTTCAGGGCCGCGTCCAGCAGACGGGAGGCCCGCAGACGCTGCTGCCAGAGCGGAACCCTGCGGCCCGGCTCCATCCTGGGCATGTAGAGCGAGCGGGCTGCGCACTGGCGGAAGCGGGCCTGGAAGAGCGCCGAGCCGACCAGATGCCGGCGGACCTCACGCTCCGCCTGATCGGGGGTGAATCCGAATATTCGCTGGTCTTCCAGGAAGGCATCGGTACCCGGAATCTGCACGACGATGCCGTCCTCCCCCGCCCAGACGGATCCGTCATAGCCGCGCTCACGGGAGAGCCGGGCGGCGATGGCCAGGGCCCAGGGCTCGTTGACCCTGCGGCCGTATGGCGAATGGAGGATCAGCCTCAGATCGCCCTCCTCGTTGGGGCAGCGCTCGACCACCAGGTGACGGTCGTCGGGCACCCGGCCGGTGGAGGCCTGCTGTTCGGCCAGAAAGGCGGCCAGATTGTTGATGGCAGGACGGTCCAGCCCGTCCCCCAGCAGACGAGCACAGACGGGTTGCGTGAAGCCCGGCCGACCGGAGGCAGTCTGGACTGCCGGTATCAGGCCCTGGGACAGTTCCCTGGCCAGCCTGCCCAGACGACGGCCGAAGACAGGGTCACGGCCGGTGCCCTCCCCGTGCCAGAAAGGCAGTCTGGCGGAGCGTCCCGGAGCGGGCACCACCACCACACGGTCGCGGGTGATCTGCTGGATCCTCCAGGAGGTGGTGCCCAGGGTGATCACGTCCCCCTTGCGGGACTCGTAGACCATCTCCTCGTCCAGCTCCCCCACTCGTCGTGGCTTGCCGCCGGCGGCCTCGGAGGGCATGACCACGCTGTAGGAGCCACGGTCGGGAATGGTGCCCCCGGAGGTCACCGCCAGTCGTTGCGCGCCGGGGCGGGCCGTCAGGATGCCGGTCTGGTGGTCCCAGACCAAGATGGGGCGGAAAGCGGTGAAATCCTGGGAGGTGTAGGCGCCGCTGAGCATGCCCAGCACCGCCCGGTAGACCTGCTGATCCAGGTGGGCGAAGGGCGCGGCCCGTCTGACCGTGGTCAGCCAGTCCTGCTCCTTGAGCGGCCCCATGGCGGCTGCGGCCACCGTCTGCTGGGCCAGAACATCCAAGGGACTGCTGGGCATGATGGTCGGTTCGATGTCGCCCTGGACCATGCTTTCCATGCTGGCTGTGCACTCCAGGATCTGCTCGCGGGTCAGCGGGAACAGCCTGGCCTGCGATACCCGACCGACCTGGTGATCGGCCCGGCCCACCCGCTGCAGTCCCGAGGCGGTCGACAGCGGGGCGTTGACCTGGATGACCAGATCGACCGAGCCCATATCGATGCCCAGCTCCAGGCTGGAGGTGGCCACCACACAGCGCAGTCTGCCGGCCTTGAGGTCATCCTCCACCTGGCGCCGGCGTTCCTTGGACACCGATCCATGGTGGGCCATGGCAATGGGTTGGTCGACAGTTTGGCCAGAGGTTCTCTCGGAGGTGGACCCGGTGGCCGAATCGTAGTGGGCGGGCTCCCTGGCCGGCTCGGACTTGTCAGAGGGACCTGACCGGTCACGCCCGTTCCAATACCGGCCGCCCTGGCTTACATCGGCTTGATGCAGGTCGTTCAGCCGGGCGGTCAGGCGTTCGGCGAGCCCTCGGGAGTTTACGAAGACCAGGGTGGTGCGGTGGGACAGCACCTGATCCAGAATGGCCCGCTCGATGGCTGGCCAGATGGATCCGCTTCTTTGGTCGCCCTCCTGACCCTCCTGACCGGGCTCGCCGGGCGGCGCCGCCAGATCGGCCATGTCCTCCAGGGGCTCGATCAGGCGCAGGTCCATGGCTGTGGACGACTTGGGCTGGATCAGACTGACCGGACGGCTGCCACCCAGGAAACGTGCCACCTGCTCGGGCGGGCGGACCGTAGCCGACAGGCCTATCCGCTGCACAGGCCCTCCGACCAGGTCGTCCAGGCGCTCCAGGCTCAGGGCCAGATGAGCCCCGCGCTTATTGCCCGCCAAAACGTGGATTTCGTCCACAATAACGGTTTGCACGTTCTTCAGCGTGCTGGCCGTCTTGGAGGTCAGCATCAGATAGAGGGATTCAGGGGTGGTGACCAGAATGTCCGGCGGATGGGCGGCCAGGGCCCTGCGGCCGCGGGCATCGGTGTCTCCGGTGCGGATGCCCGTCCGGACCTTGGGTGCTTGGCGTCCCTGCTGTTCAAACCGCTCGGCGATGCCTTCCAGCGGAGCCTGCAGGTTGCGGGCCACATCCGTCCCCAGGGCCTTCATGGGCGAGATGTAGAGCACGGCGACCCCAGGCTTCCGGGAGCGCCGGGGCTTGGTCATAAGCTCGTCGATGGCCCAAAGAAAGGCGGCCAGGGTCTTGCCCGAACCGGTGGGCGAAATGATCAGCGCATCGCCGCCTGCGCGGATGGCCGGCCAGGCCTGCACCTGGGTCGGCGTGGGCCCCTCAGGAAAGGTCTGGCGAAACCAGTCGGCCGTCTGCGGGGAAAAATTGTCCAAGGGATCGCCCATATGCGTCATACTCCCCTCCCCGCCCTTCTGGGCCTTGCTGAAAGTCGATCAGGTGTCGATCTTGCTCCGGTCGAAGTCGTCGGCATTGTCCACGATGAACTGCTTGCGCGGCGGCACGTCGTCCCCCATGAGCAGGGGGAAGATGCCGGCCGCCTGTGCGGCATCCTCCATGCGGATGCGGCGCAGCATGCGGGTCCTGGGATCCATGGTGGTGTCGGCCAGCTGGTCGGCGTCCATCTCGCCCAGACCCTTGTAGCGCTGCACATCGGGATTGTAGTCGATGTGCTTGGCCTGCAGGTCGGCCAGCTTGCCCTCCAGCTCATCGTCCGAATAGGTGTAGATGAACTTCCCCTTGTTCTTGCCTGCCAGGGCGATTCGATGCAGGGGCGGCACGGCTGCGTAGACCCGCCCGTTCTCGATCAGGGGCCGCATGTAGCGGTAGAAGAGGGTCAGCAGGAGGATGCGGATGTGGGCGCCGTCCACGTCGGCATCGGTCATCATGATGACCTTGTTGTAGCGGGCCTGGTCGATGTCGAAGCTGGCTCCCGAGCCGGCGCCGACCACCTGGATGATGGAGGCGCACTCCTTGTTGGTCAGCATCTGGGACAGGGAGGCCTTCTGCACGTTGAGGATCTTGCCGCGGATGGGCAGCAGGGCCTGGAACATGGAGTTTCGTGCCGCCTTGGCCGTGCCCAAGGCGGAGTCGCCCTCGACGATGAACAGCTCGGCGATATCGTCGTTGCCGGGCATGGAATCCGAGAGCTTGGAGGGCATGGAAGCCGATTCCAGGGCGTTCTTGCGCCTGGTGACCTCCTTGGTCTTGCGTGCCTGGACGCGGGCGTGCATCTCGCCCACGATCTTCTCCAGCACCTGGCCGGACTGCTCCTTGAAGCCGCGCTTGGAGCCGCTGATCATCTGGCCGAACTGGTCGTCGGTCATCCGGGTGACGATGGGTTTGACCTGGGCCGTACCCAGCACGTCCTTGGTCTGGCCCTGGAACTGCGGCTCGGCGATGCGCACGGTGACCACGGCCACCAGCCCGGCCAGGACGTCGTCGCGCTCCACCTTGGTATGGGAGTCCTTGAGGTTGACCTTGAGGCGGCGGGCGTTGGCCTCCACGGCCTTGCGCACCTGGCGGGTCATGGCGTTCATGAACCCGTCCACGTGCATGCCTCCGCCAGGCGTCTCCACCACATTGACGAAGCTGCGGACGACAGAATCGTAGTCGTTGACCCAGCGCAGGGCGATATCCACACCGCAGACCCGTTCCACCTGCTCGGCATGCAGCTCCCCGTCCGAGCCCACACGCTGGGTCTCCTCCTGGTAGGTGTCCTGGCCGCTGATCCGCCAGATGTCGCTGACCGGCTCGCCCTTGGACAGGAAGTCCACGAAATCCGTCACCCCGCCAGTGTGCAGGAACTCCTCCACCCGTTGATGGCCAGACTCGTCCTCCGGCTGCAGCATGGCCCGGTCGGCCTGCTCGGTGGCCGAAAGGCTGACATCGTCCGCCTGCGCGTCTTCGGCACCTTCTTCTACGGCATCTTCTTCAGGGAGGTCGCCGCTGCCAAGCGATTCGCGAAGGCTCCCGTGATCGTCCTGGCCGCTCGACTCCGCAGCGGGTTCGCCGTCAACCTCCAGGCGCAGATCCTGCTCGGCGCTTCCTGTGGCGGGGATGCGGTCGTCGACCACGGTGATCTTGAGGCCGGGCACCAGGAAGCTGGTCTGACGCACCCGGTCGATCAGCTGAGCGTAGCTGAACCGGGCCGTTGAGTTGAAAATTTCCGGGTCGGCCCAGTAACGCACCCTGGTGCCGGTCCGGGACTTGGGCACGCTGCCCACCACCTCCAGGGGCGTAGGCCGGTTCTTCCTGGTGCGTTTGAAGGGCGAATCAGGCGAGGGATGCTCCGGATCAGGGTCCTGATAGGTGCCGGGATGGCCCTGGTGGAAGCGCATCCGGTGGGTCTTGCCGTCCCTGTCCACCTCCACGTCCAGTCGGGAGCTCAAGGCGTTGACCACCGAAGAGCCCACGCCGTGCAGGCCGCCAACAGCCGTGTATGAAGAGTTGCCGAACTTGGCGCCGGCATGAAGCTTGGTCAGAACCACCTCCACGCCGGTCAGCCCGGTCCGCGGCTCAGTATCGACGGGGATGCCTCGGCCGTTGTCGTCCACCTCGATGGAGCCGTCCCTGTGCAGGATGACCTTGATGTGGTCGCACTGGCCGGCCAGGGCCTCGTCCACGGCGTTGTCGATGATCTCCCAAAGGCAGTGCATGAGCCCCTGGCTGTCCGTGGTTCCGATGTACATGCCTGGACGCTTGCGCACTGCGTCCAAGCCATCCAGAACCGTCAGACTGCCGGCACCATAGGACTTTCCCGTATCAGGCTTTTTCGCCACCATTTACCTCGCCGTTCACCTCATGGCGCCCAAGGGGGACAGGGATCCCCGCATGGGCGGTCGCTTACGCACCGATGACCATTTCTAGCAAGGAGGCCTCGACAGCATCAGGGCTTCCCCGTCGGGCGCAGAGGTCACTGGTCCAGGAAGTCGCGCAGGGTCTGCGAGCGCGAGGGATGCCGCAGCTTGGACATGGTCTTGGACTCGATCTGGCGGATGCGCTCACGGGTGACCCCGTAGACGCGGCCGATGTCGTCCAGGGTCTTGGGCTGTCCATCCTCCAGGCCGTAGCGCATCTTGATGACGCCGGCCTCGCGGGGGCTCAGGGTCTCGAGAACCTGCTGGAACTGCTCCTGCAGCAGGGAGAAGGCCACAGCATCCGAGGGGGCGATGGCGTCGGTGTCCTCAATAAGGTCGCCGAACTCCGAGTCGCCGTCTTCACCCAGTGGGGTGTGCAGGGAGATGGGCTCGCGGCCGTACTTCTGGACCTCCTGGACCTTCTCGACCGGCATGTCCAGTTCCCTGGCCAGCTCGTCGGGGGTGGGTTCGCGGCCCAGGTCCTGCAGCATCTGACGCTGGACGCGGGAAAGCTTGTTGATGACCTCGACCATGTGGACGGGCACGCGGATGGTGCGGGCCTGGTCGGCCATGGCGCGGGTAATGGCCTGACGAATCCACCAGGTGGCGTAGGTGGAGAACTTGTAGCCCTTGGTGTAGTCGAACTTCTCCACGGCGCGAATCAGACCCAGATTGCCTTCCTGGATCAGATCCAGGAAGAGCATGCCCCTGCCGGTGTAGCGCTTGGCCAGGGAGACCACCAATCGCAGGTTGGCCTCCAACAGATGGTCCTTGGCCTTCTTCCCGTCGTTGGCGGCCCACTTGAGCTCGCGGCGACGCTTGAAGTCCATGTCCTCGCCCTCGGTATCCAGCAGATGCTGGGCGTAGAGGCCGGCCTCGATGCGCTCCGAGAGATCCACCTCCTGCTCGGCGTTCAGCAGGCTGACGCGGCCGATCTGCTTGAGGTAGTCCTTGACAGGATCGGCAGTGGCGCCGGCGGTGACCACCCGACGCTTGGGATTGCCTGAGGGGGTGACATTCTCATCGTCGTCGGAGTCGTCGACGACGAAAGCGCCCTTGACCTTGGCTGCTAGGGCATGGGCGGCCTTGCGGTCCTCCTCGGCCTCATCCTGGACCTGGGAGGCCTCGTCCTCCTCCTGATCGTCCTCGTCGGGCTCGTCCTCCAGCTGGTCGTCGTCCTCCTGATCGTCAAGCAGATCCTCGTCGGGCTCCTGCTCATCCTGCTGCAGGATGGGCTTCTCTTCGACCTTCTTGGCGGTCTTGGAGGCCGGACGGCGGTTCGTCTTGGTCGCCGAGGTGCTCGTAGTGGCGCTCTTGCGGGACGCGGTCTTGCGGGACGCCTTGCTGCTGGTCTTGGACCTGGTGGCGGTCTTGGTCTTGCCGGCAGTTGAACTGGTCCGGCCCTTTGCGGTATCCACTGCGGCTGTCTTGGCTGACTTGGTGTCCTTCGTGGCCAAATTCTCCTCCTGGATCATCCCACCCGCCGACACTGCTTTTAGGGCACAGCTCTGGCAAGGTCAAATCGTAGACTCATTAAAGTGAACCACCCCAGGGGGACGATTATTCCCGATTCAGCTCAATTGCCTCCAGGCCGGGTCGATGCCGCGGCCTATCAAGGCCAGGACGATGGCGGCCAAGGTGCAGGAACGGTCCTCTGCCAAGGCTTCCTCGGCAAACCCCGATGCTCGGGATCCCCCACTCCACCAGTCGACATAAGCCGCGACCGCCAACGGCTGGGACCGAAACCCCGGCGGAACCTGATCTGCCAGCGCTTCGAGCATGGCCAACCCAGCATGGCAACGGGGCTGGTCCGGCCGCGTCGCAGGATCCTTGAAGACCGCATCCAGGATGCTGCAGAGCGCCGTCACATTCGATGGATCGTTGGGACGAACACACAGGTCCATCAGCCGATCGCTGTCCAGACCAGGCTCAGGTGCCAGAATCGACAAAATAAGCCCGTCGCGTATGGCCAGTGTCTCCTTAATGGCCACGGCCAGGCTGTCGGCCGAGTCGGCGTCCAACTGCTGGTGCGTCTGCGGCCCTTGCAAGCCAGCAGTCCAATCTGTCAGAGGTTGCTGGAGCCATCGTCTGTCGGCCTCTTCCACGCCCCATCGTCGCCGGCCCTCTCGGTAGTGCTCCACCAGTTCTTTCATGCCGTCTTCATGCGCATCGTCCATGCCGTCATCGCCTCCCATCCGCTCCCGGTATGAGGACCGGGAGCCTTGGTA
Source organism: Bifidobacterium sp. W8112 (assembly GCF_016101425.1). NCBI lineage: Bacteria > Bacillati > Actinomycetota > Actinomycetes > Bifidobacteriales > Bifidobacteriaceae > Bifidobacterium > Bifidobacterium sp. W8112. The sequence continues at coordinate 85,701 of NZ_JACFQN010000002.1, forward strand.
CCATCCTGATCCAGCGGGAACCGTGAGGAAGGCCGCAACCGATCATGTGGTCAAATGAGGCCATCCATCCACCATGGTCCTGGCAGCCTGTCCGCTGGGCAGATATGCGGATAGGCTCTAAGGCATGAAAAGCGTGACTGCAGCACGGGTCGAACAGCGCATGGAGGAACTGCTCCAGCGCCGTTGCGACCACCTGACTGCTCCAGAGCCCGGAGCGGACTCACCCCTGGATCAAGACCCCTCCCGGGAGGCTTTGCAGGAGGTCATCCTGCAGGCAATCGAGGCTGGCCGCGGCGGCAAACGCCTGCGTGCCCTGCTGCTCTGCGACGTCTGGCGGGCTCTGGAGTCCGAGCAGCATCCTGACCGTGAACAGGCGGTAGTGGATCTTGCCTGCGCCTTGGAGGTCTATCAGACCAGTGCGCTGGTCCATGACGACATCATCGACGGCTCCCCCCGTCGTCGGGGCCGCCCTGCCGCCCATCTGGCCCTGAGCCGGTCGGTTGCCGGCAACGGTTCGAGCGGCCGGGCACCCGCAAAACCTGATGCCCGCGGCACCGGCCTAGGCATCCTCCTTGGCGACCTGCTGGCTTCGCTGAGCACGGACATGGCCCTCCAGGCGGCTGCCAAACTGCCTCAGGGGCCGGCCATCGGCAGAACCTTTCAAGCCATGCAGACGGCTGTGGTCACCGGCCAGGTCCTGGACATGGGCATGGAGGAGGCCTGTCTGGACGATCCGGAACGCCTGCGCCGCCAGGCCCTGCACACCATGGCCTGGAAGACCGCCTCCTACACCACCCTGGCCCCGCTGGCTCTGGGCCTGCTGGCCTCTGGAGCAGACCTGGAAGAGCATAAAGCATCAGTGCGCGCCCTGGGCCTGGACCTGGGGCTGGCCTACCAGCTGGCGGATGATCTGCTGGATGTGACAGGCGACGACCGACGCACCGGCAAACCTGTGGGTGGCGATATCCGCGAGGGCAAGCGGACCGTCCTCCTGGCCGACACCCTGGCCATGGCCGATCCTGATCAGGCCAAGGAAATCCGCCGACTGTACGGTTCCCCCTCCCAAGGCCGCAACGACACCCAGGTGAATATGGTCCGCGACCTGATGCAGTCCTGCGGGGCCGTAGAAGCCAGCCGCCAACGCATGGCCGACCTGTCCGTCCGGGCCCAGGCCCAGGCCCAGGCCCTGGCCGATCATCTGCATCTGTCGACAGGGGGCCGAACCATATTCCTCAAGGCCTGTCGACGCTTCCTGCCGCTTGCCACCACCGCCGGGTATCATGAACGTGTATCTTCCATTGATGCTGAGGCCGGTCAGGCCTCCGAGGTGCAGAGGGCCGGACAAGACGAGCATGAGTGAAGCGGACGAGAGGACCAGCGACCGGATCATCGACGGGCGCTACCGCATTCTGCGTGAGATCGCGCAGGGTGGCATGGCCACGGTCTACGAGGCCTTGGACCAGCGGCTGTCCAGGCATGTGGCGGTCAAGATCATGCACACCATGCTGGCCCAGGGGCCGCACAGGGCCCAGTTCGAGGAGCGCTTCCGCCGGGAGGCCAGGTCCGCGGCCGCCATCGCCAACCCCCACATCGTCCAGGTCTACGACACGGGCGTCGATCAGGGGCTGGATTACCTGGTCATGGAGTATGTCCACGGCATCAGCCTGCGGCGGGACATGGCCCGGCAGGGCGTCTATCCCCTGAAGGAGACCCTGCGCATCGTGGGCGAGATCCTGGACGGCCTGGCCTCCGCCCACCGAGCCGGCGTCATCCACCGCGACATCAAGCCGGAAAACATCCTCATCAACGACCGCGGCCACGTGGAGATCACCGACTTCGGCCTGGCCCGCGCCGCCGCCCAGGCCACCCTGTCCTCGACAGGCATGCTCATGGGCACGGCCGCCTACCTGGCCCCCGAGACCATCGAGAACAATGAGGCCTCCCCACAGAGCGACCTCTACGCCGTGGGCATCATCGCCTACGAGATGCTGACCGGCACGGTCCCCTTCGCCAGTGACAATCCGGTGACCATCGTCTTCAAGCACGTCCACGAGGATGTCCCCTCCCTGGCCAGGGTCTGCCCGGGAATCGACCCGTCTGTGGCCGCCTTGGTCTCCGAGATGACCGACCGCTCCCCCGAGCATCGCCCGGATGACGCCGGCAAGGCCCAGGAGAGCCTGAGGAAGGTGGTCAAGGGACTGGACCGACAGGCCATGGACTATGTGCTGCCCGCAGGGGCCGCAGCGGCCGCAGCCGGCGGACAGCCCGAATCCGCCATCGCCGGAACCGCTGGGCACGACCCTGAGGTGACCGGGTCGCCAAGGCAGACGGCGGCAGCTGCCAATGACGACGAGGAGGCGGCCAGAGACCCGGAGAATTCGGACACGGTTCTGTCTGTGCCCGTCCCGCCCGAAACCGATGCGAGCGCAGCGACCAGACGCTATCAGCTCAACGACGTGGACACCCCCTCCCGAGCCGAGACCACGACCGTTCTGCAGCCTCAGGATCCGGCAGCATCTTCCGCCGATGCAACGACCATGCAGCAAGGCGCTGAAGCGGCTCAACCCAAGCACCGGCATCGTGGCTTGATCATTGTGCTGGCGGTTCTGCTGGTGCTGGCCCTGGCCGGAGGCGGCGGTGGCGCCTGGTGGTACTTCCTGGGTCCGGGCAGCTATGTCGCGCTGCCCAAGCCGGATGACATCTCCTGCGCCGAGAACCAGGAGTGCAAGGTCATCGGCGCCGACTTCGCCAAGTACGTCCGTACACTCAAGGTCGCCGGCATCGAGGTCGACACGGCCTATGACTTCAGCGACCAGGTGGCCAAGGGAGCCGTCATGGCCGCGGATCCCGATACCGTCGGAGCCCATATCAGCAAGAGGGGCGGCAGGCTCAAATTGACCGTCTCCAAAGGGGTGCGCCAGGCCACGGTGCCCAAGGACATCCTCACGCCGGACACACCCAACGGCAAGGATCCGGTGCAGGCTCTGAAAGCAGCCGGGTTCGACAGGATCGACCACGACGCGTCCAAGGACCAATACTCCATGAACATCCCCGAAGGAGCGGCCATTTCAGTGGATCCGGCCCCAGGGACCAAGACCCGTCATGATGCCAAGGTCAGCCTGGTCCTGTCCAAGGGTCGAATGCCCGTGGCCATGCCCGATATCGTCGGCAAGGCGAGGGATGAGGCTCAGGCGGCCCTGGAAGCCCTGCGACTCAAGGTCAGCTACAGCGAGGACTGGTCCGACAAGGTGCCGCGCAACCAGGTGATCTCCGCCTCCCACCAGGCCCAGGAGCAGCTGCATTGGGGCGACGCCGTCAACGTGGTGATCTCCAAGGGGCCGCAATCCATCACCATGCCCGACGTGAAAGGCAAGAGCCAGGACGAGGCCACCCGGATTCTGGAGGGATACGGGCTCAAGGTCAACATCTCCGCTCCCTTGGGCAATCTGACCCACACGGTGCGCATCCAGGACCCCAATCCTGGCAGTCAGGTCAAGGTGCTCAACGATGACGGCTCTCCGGCCGTCGTGACCCTGACCGTGGTCTGAACCCCTGGGAAGTCAGTCCAGCTCCTGGTTGTTCTCATGGTTTTCATGCGCCTTGATGACCTGGGCATACACGTCCACGTATCGTTGCCCGCTCATTTCCTGGATCTCCTGCATGATCCGGTCGGTCAGATTGCGGATCTCCTCGTGGGTGAGGCTGTTGACCGGAACGCAGGGCACGGTGATGGGCTTGCCGTAGATGACCTTGGTCCGGCCCTTATGCGGAATCACATGGCCGGGCTCCTGAAGCTGCCTGGTGCCGATGATGGCTGCCGGCACCACCGTCGTCCCGGTCTCGAAGGCCAGCCGCGCCGCCCCGGTATGCCCCCGGTAAAGCCTGCCGTCAGGGCTGCGCGTGCCCTCAGGATGGATGCCGAAGATGTGCCCGTGCTCAAGGATGGAACGAGCCGTTTCCATGGCGCCCAGCGACTTGGAGCCGCCTGACCTGTCCACGGGGAAGACACCGACCGAGCTGAACCACCACTTTTTGAACTTGCCCTTGATCCCCTTGCCGTTGAAGTACTCGGCCTTGCCCATGAAGTGGATCATCCTAGGGCAGGTGATGGGCAGGAGGGCGTCGTCGATGACGGCCAGATGGTTGGAGGCGATGATGGCAGCCCCCTGCTTGGGAATGTTCTCCGTGCCCTCAACGGTCGGTTTGAACCAGGTACGCGCCAACGGACCGAGCAGTTTGACGAAGAACCAGTACAGCACAGAGACTCCTTGGTAGCGAATGCGTGCGGCCGAGGTTACGATGGTTCTATGACCGAGCACAAGCATAACGACGCCGGGAAACAGTATAACAGCGAGGCGGGAACCGGGTCCCCACAGGGGGACGAGGAATGGGCGGACTTCCTGAACTCGCACGCTGACGAGCTGGGTTCCCTGGAATCGTCCAGGACGGCCAAGGAATTCGAGAAGAAGGCTCGAAAGTCCGAGAAGAAGGCGGCGCTGAGGGCCGAGGACTTGAAGCGCGACTCTTTCGTCGGCGGCTCCGGACCGCGCGATTTCCAAGGCAGCAGCTGGCTGGACACCGACGAGGTCATGGACCGGTCGTCGAACTTTGTGCCGCCCAACCCCGATCTGAGCGACCTGGGCGGAAGGCGGGTGGCCTTCATGATCATGACGGTGCTGGGCCTGGTCTGCTTCTTCCTGACCATCTTCCTTCCCCGCTGGTCCGGCTTGACCGGCCTGCTGGCGGGACTGCTCCTGCTGATAGGCATCGCAGGACTGATCATCGACCGGAAGAATTTCCGCGACGATTCAAGCGGACTCTTCGATGACGACGAACGGCACTACCGGCGATAATGCCATGTGCCGCCATTGGTGAGCCGCCAAAAGAGTCGGGCCTCGCTGGCAGAAACATCAGTCAGCGAGGCCCGAACAGGTTTGGCAGCGGCGAACTTACACCAAGACCGGACGGCGTGTCCGATGCTCTTGCTGGCAGCGGGACTGCGCTTCCTGGGCTCCGTGGATCCAGGCTGCCAGCAGGTCGGCGGCCCTGCCCTGATCCACAACCTCGGTGGCCAGTTGATAGGCCTGGGCAAACCGCACGTTCAGATCAGCCTCGGGACCGGCGTCGATCTGCGTGCCGTCGGCCACGATGGCCGAGGCCGCATTGAGCAGGGCCGTGGAGCGGGAGGGAACCGACTTTCCAGCCAGGAAGTCCCTGACGACGCTGGCGTTGAAGGCGGGGTCGCCGCCGCGCAGGTCATCCAAATCCACCGGGTCGATGCCCAGTTCACGAGTCGGGTCGAAGGAGCGTTCCTCCACCTTGCCCTGGTGGATCTCCCAGATGGAGACCGGCCCGGTCGGGGCCATCTCGTCAAGGCCTTCGGCCGAGGTGTAGACCATGCCCTCCTGGCCGCGTGAGGCATAGACCTGGGCCAACATGGGACTCAGCTGGCGCTGGGCGCATCCGATGGCCACATAGCGGGGGTTGACCGGATTGGTCAGGGGTCCCAGGAGGTTGAAGACGGTCGGAATCCCCAGCGACGAGCGGACAGGCCCGGCGAACCGCATGGCGGGGTGGAAGGTCTTGGCGAAGACGAAGGTGATGCCGTAGCGGTCAGCCATGGCAGCCACCTCCTGCGGCGGCAGATCCAAGGGCAGGCCCAGCTGCTCCAGGCAGTCGGCGGTGCCGCTCTTGCTGGATGCGGCCCGGTTGCCGTGCTTGACGATCCTGACCCCTGCAGCTGCAGCTACGATGGCGCCCATGGTCGACAGGTTGACCGTCGCTGCCCCGTCGCCGCCGGTGCCGACGATGTCGGTCACGTCACCGCTGACCTTCAGCGGTACCGCATGGCCCACCATGGCCTTGGCGGCCCCTTCGACCTCCGGGCTGGTCAGCCCCAGGGTGGATTGCATGGACAGGGCGGCGCCCACCTGCACCGGGTCGGCATTCCCATCCATCAGGTCGTTCATGCACCACTCGGCCTCATCCGCGCTCAGGTGCCGACCGGACACCAAGGAGTTCAGGACGGATTTCCAGCTAAGTGGCCGCATGATGACTCTTTTCCTTTGAAGAAGCGGGGCCGGATGCCCCGCTGTTTGCTCTAGGTTTACTGCCCTGCCCCTCCCCTGCACAAGGCCATCCCATATTTTGGTCATTTTGCTACCAATATATGAAAGAAGGCAATCCACTATATGGAAACGGCCACCGCCCTGGTGAGCGATGGCCGTCAATCAGATCAGCAACCCTATCTGCAAAAGCCGCTACTGATTACGCGTACCTGTCATTTCTTCTCGTTCTGACCGTGGCACATCTTGTACTTGCGCCCAGAACCGCAGGGGCAAGGCGCGTTGCGAGGCGTGCCCGGGAAGGTGCGGCCGTCGGCCCAGGGCGAGTGGTCCTCTACGGCCTTGGGCCTCTTATTGGCAGGAACCTTGCCCTCGGCATGGCTGATGGGCGCAGGCCCCACCGGAGCCGGACTCGAAGCGTCGGGAGCTTCCGAGTCCTCGGCGGACGTGCTCAGACCCGACTGGGCGTCATCGGCTTCCTCGTCGGAGTCCTCCTGGACGCTGCCCGCCGGAGCATCCTCATCACGCTCCTCGGCCGTCTCGTCGATGTCGGTGGTCTCATCCTCGGCGTCAGGCTCTTCAGGCGCCTGGTAGTTGACCTCTTCGGACTGGCTGGCCTCGTTTTCTTCGCGTTCTTCGCGGGCCCGCCGCTCGTTCTCCTGGCTGGCCGCAATTTGCTTGAGGTCCACGTTGAAGAGCAGCTGCACGGTCTGCTCCTTGATGGCGTCGATCATGGAGTTGTACATCTGGTAGCCCTCGCGCTGGTACTCGACCAGGGGGTCGCGCTGACCCATGCCGCGCAGGCCGATGCCGTCCTTGAGGTAGTCCATCTCGTAGAGGTGCTCGCGCCACTTGCTGTCCAGGACGGAGAGGACCACCTGGCGCTCCAGCTGCCTTGAGCCCTTCTCGCCCAGTTCATCCTCGCGCTCCTGGTAGATGGACTCGGCGTCCTCCACGATCTTGTCCGCCAGGGCCTTGACGGCCTTGTCACCCTTCAGAGACTCCAGGGAGTCCATGCTCTCGTCCTGGTCGAGACTGATCGGATAGACGGAGGCCAGCGCCTTCCAGAGCCCGTCAGCATCCCAATCCTGAGGCTTGTCCGAGCCGTTCTGCGCCCCACGAATGTATGAAGTCACGGTCTCACGGATGAAGCGGAGGATGTCCTGGTGGATATCCTCGCCCTTGAGCACGGCTTGACGCTCGCCGTAGATGACCTGACGCTGCTTGTTCATCACGTCGTCGTACTTGAGCACGTTCTTGCGGATCTCGTAGTTGCGGGATTCAACGGACTTCTGCGCATTGCGCACACCCTTGGAGACGCTCTTGGTGCCGATGGGCTGACCTTCGGGCAGGCTCTTGGAGGACATCATTCGGGCCACCAGCTGGGTGTTGAACAGGCGCATCAGGTCATCCTCCAGGCTCAGGTAGAACCTGGACTCACCGGGGTCGCCCTGACGGCCGGAACGGCCGCGCAGCTGGTTGTCGATGCGGCGGGACTCGTGCCGTTCGGTGCCCAGCACGTAGAGGCCGCCCAGCTTGACGACTTCCTCATGCTCATCCTTGACCTGTTCCTTGACGGAATCCAGCATCTTGGGCCAGCGCTTCTCATACTCCTCAGGGGTGTCGTCGGGCGAGTAGCCCTGCTCCTTGAGCTTCTGATCGGCGAGGAACTCCACGTTGCCGCCCAGCATGATGTCGGTGCCGCGCCCGGCCATGTTGGTGGCCACGGTCACGGCCCCCTTGCGCCCTGCCACGGCTACGACAGCAGCCTCGCGCGCATGCTGCTTGGCGTTGAGCACCTGGTGGTCGATGCCGGCCACATCCAGCAGGGAGGAGACCACCTCGGAGGACTCCACGGATGCAGTGCCCAGCAGGATGGGCTGGCCCTTGGCATGCCGCTTGGCTACGTCCCGGACGATGGCGGCCAGCTTCTCCTTCTTGGAGCGGTAGATCAGATCGTCCTGATCCTTGCGGATCATGGGCTTGTTGGTGGGGATGGGCAGCACACCCAGCTTGTAGGTGTTCATGAACTCGGCGGCCTCGGTCTCGGCCGTTCCGGTCATGCCCGCCAGCTTGTCGTACATGCGGAAGTAGTTCTGCAGGGTGATGGTGGCGAAGGTCTGGTTCTCGGCCTTGACCTCCACGCCCTCCTTGGCCTCGATGGCCTGGTGGAGGCCCTCGTTGTAGCGGCGGCCCTTGAGCAGACGGCCGGTGTGCTCGTCCACGATCAGGACCTCGCCGTTCTGGACCACGTAGTCGCGGTCGCGCAGGAAGAGCTCCTTGGCCTTGATGGCGTTGTTCAGGTACCCGATCAGGGCGGTGTTGGCGGGCTCGTAGAGGTTGTCGATGCCCAGGTAGTCCTCAACCTTGGTGATGCCGGGGTCCAGAATGCCGACGACCTTCTTCTTCTCGTCGACCTCGTAGTCCTCGTCCCTGGTCAGCTTGGGGACCAGCTTGGCGAACTGCCGGTACCATCGGGTCACGTCGCCCTCGGCGGGTCCGGAGATGATCAGAGGAGTTCGTGCCTCGTCGATCAGGATGGAATCCACCTCGTCCACGATGGCGAAATGGTGGCCGCGCTGGACCAGCTCGTCCTTGTCCCAGGCCATGTTGTCGCGCAGGTAGTCGAAGCCGAATTCGTTGTTGGTGCCGTAGGTGATGTCCGCCTGGTACTGCTTGCGGCGCTCGTTGGGGCGCTGGTCGGTGATGATGCAGCCCACGCTCATACCCAGGAAGCGGAAGATGCGCCCCATGAGCTCGCTCTGATAGGAGGCCAGGTAGTCGTTGACCGTGACCACGTGCACGCCCTTGCCCTCCAGAGCATTCAGATAGCTGGGCAGGGTGGCCACCAGGGTCTTGCCCTCGCCGGTCTTCATCTCGGCGATGTTGCCCCAGTGCAGGGCCGCGCCGCCCATCAGCTGGACGTCGAAGTGCCTCTGGCCCAGGGTGCGCTTGGAAACCTCGCGAACCGTGGCGAAAGCTTCGGGCATCAGTGAATCGAGGGATTCGCCGTTCTCCAGTCGCTGCTTGAACTTGGGCGTCTGCGCCTTGAGCTCCTCATCGCTCATGGCCGAGATCTGATCCTCGAAGGCGTTGGTCGCCTTGGCCACCCCCTGAAGCTTGCGAATCTGACGACCCTCGCCCATACGGAGGACCTTGTCCAAGACTGCTACCACGTTGCGCTCCCTACCGTTCTTTTATGGCCTTCGCACGCCCTCAGCTGACGTAGGCCCAGACCTTGATTATCTTACGCGAATGCACCGATTTTCTCGAAACCGATTATTCCATAAACCCAACTGCGGCCTTGGCAGCCGGACAGGGCATTGAAGAAGGGCGATTCTCCGCACGTCAGGCCAATTTGCCGCCGGGGAATCGCCCCACAGTTCAATATCCGCTCGTCTATCCGTTTTGCTGTTACTTCTTCTGGCCTACATGCTCAGGCGTATCGATCTCGAAGACGCCGTAGCTCCATCCGTGCCGGCGATAGACCACCGACGGCCGTTGGGTCTCCTTGTTGACGAAGAGGAAGAAGTCGTGGCCGATCAGCTCCATCTCGTAGAGGGCCTCGTCGATGCTCATGGGCTCGGCGATGTGCAGCTTGCGGCGGATGACGATGGGGGTGTCCCCCACCTGCACCTCGACCGACTGGCCCGGAGCCAGGTCCGAGGCCACGGCGCTCTGGGCGCTGTTGTCGGGGTTGGACTCCTGGCCCTGGTCTCCCTGATCGCCCTCATCGCCTGTCTGGTCATCCACGGGCAGGTCGGCGGGCAGGGGCGGATGCTCAAGTCCCCGGCGGTGGTCCTTGCGGCGGTCGCGGACCCGGCGCAGACGCTGGGTCAGCTTGTCCAGGGCCATGTCCAGTGCGCTGAACTCGTCGGCGCTGGAGGCCTCGGCGCGGATCACGGTCTTGCCGGCCTGGACCGTGAGCTCCACCCTCTTGGCGCTGTCAGCCTGGCGGGGATTGCCTTCATGTGTCAGAACGACCTGGATGCGCTGGGCATCGGGGGCGATGGCCGTCACCCTGTTCATCTTGCTGTCCACAACATCGCGGAACCGCTGCTTGATTTGGGTATGTCGACCGGTAATGACGATCTCCATGGGAATCTCCTTGCACTTGTGAGCGGACGAACCGCTGGTGCGATGGCGGACTTGGTCACCATCGACTGTGCTTCCGATTGTATCCGAAGAGCGGGGCTGACTCACTGATTGAGCTTGAGGCCAGAGCGGGATCCTGGCCGTTGGTCCGGTCGTTCAGTTCCGCTATGCTGAATCCCCGAGACCTCTCGGATGGCCGCGGCCCCTCCTCCTGGGAGGGGCTGAGGAACTTCCGGGCTCCACAGAGCACGATGGCGGATAACGTCCGCCCAGGGCGACCTGAGAGATAGCGCAACAGAGAACAGACCGCTCGCCTGGCAAAGGCGGGCAAGGGTGAAACGGCGGTGTAAGAGACCACCGGGTCGACGGTAACGCCGACCGCATGGCAAGCCTCATCGGGAGCAAGGCCAAGCAGAAGGCATTCAGGGGCTGCTCGTCCCGCCTTCGGGTAGGCCGCTAGAGCCTGGCGGCAACGTCAGGTCGAGATGGATGGCCATCCGTCGTCCGGATTTTATCCGGTCGATGACAGAACCCGGGGTATATGAGAGGTCTCATTTTCTTCCCCTCAGCAACTTGATGCTTGCGATCATTAAAGGTCGGCTGTAGTCAGACCAATAAGACACGTTTGGCATAGGCACTGGCTTGGGCAATTAGACCGTTGATTGCGTCTCGTAACTCACCATTGACCCTCTGTATCGAGTTGATGGCCCTGGCCACATCATCCACGTTGGATACGACGTAAACATTGGGCTTATGGGCCAAACGATTGCCCCATTCCGTATGGTCAACTACAACGTCGCGAATTATGATCGGCCGGCCATGATGCTGAGCCTTCCGAGCCTGAACACGGGTGCCGGAATACTCATGGGCTTCAACAATGACCGTAGCGATACCGTAGCCGCTCATGGTGGCATTACGCGCAGGAAAGGTCCACTTTGCGGGCCCCTGCCAGGGCCAGAACTGCGAAAACACCTGCCCTTTACGTTCGATAAGATCCTGCAATTGGCGATTTTTTGCAGGGTAGTACTTCCCTATGCCCGTACCGATGAAAGCCACCGTACGGCCATGCTCCTGAAGAGCACGATGATGGGCCTCAGCATCCACACCCAGGGCCAAGCCGGCGATGACAGTCAGGCCTTTGCTCACGAGCATTGTTGCGACATCAGAAGCGAAATGCAAAGCCTCCGATCCTGCATTGCGCGAACCGACCACGCTGACACCCATATCCTGTTGATTGGGGCTGAGGAAACACCCCTTGGAAAACAGGAACGGAGGCATATCGACAACTTCACGCAGGCTCAACGGATACCGTTCGTCGAGGACCGACACCATATCCAAACCCTGCTTATGCCAATCGTGAACCAAGGCTTCTGCCTCTTTGCGGGCCTGCAGGAGCTGTACACGACGTTGTGTGGTAATCGGTATGTCATCCTCTCCCAACAGGGTCGACTGAATACGGTATTCATATTCGTCATCCTCATCGGGGTCATCCAGCCGATGGTGCTGCGGGTCAAGCTCATGTTCAAAAACTTGAATAGCGCTACCCCGGCGTACAACCTTCTCAGCGATGGAGCTCCAGGTGTCATGAGATTTGCCAATGGTTCTAAGAAGGGCTACCAGTGCTGCATTTTCCTGCAGAAGTTCACTCTTTTTGAGCATCCGACACTTTCACCTTCTAACCGATCTAGAACAAGAGCAGCAGTTCAGGGAAACGGCCATAGCCGCATATTGCTTTGCCTTCCTTCACTGTGAAAACCGATAAGTTAATGACACACCTCAATCGAGAGGGTCGTCAGAGATGAAAAGGTCGGCTGCCACCTGGTTGAGGAGACCGGGAGAGTGGCCCTTGCGGGATCCAGCACTCCAGAATCGCCGTTTGCGCACCTTGAGATCAAGTCCGGCTGTCTTGCGGGCCACCTTGCGACCGAGCTCGTAGGCGGAGTCGACGAAGAGCCCCTCACGGGAGGCCTGGGCCACCACCTGCGCAGCCAGTCCCGGATCCAGACCCTTGCGGGTCATCTCCGAGAGCACGCCGCGCTCCCCCATGGTGCGATGCAGACAGGAGCGCAGAAGATCCTGGGCATAGGCCTGGTCATCCAACAGGCCCAGCTTGGTCAGCCGGTCGATCACTTGATCGACCACGTTCGTATCAAACCCCTTGTCGACCAGGCGACGGGCCAGAGCCCCGCTTGAACGCGCTGCCGCATCCAAAAGGGTCAGAGCAGCCTCCCGGCAAGCATCCGCATCTTCAGCATCCGCTCGCGGAGCTGCAGGCGGGGAACCTCCGCCGAAGCCGCCTGCGCGTGGACGACGGCCACGGCGGCGGGTCCTTCTGTCGGAACCCCGGGCGGAGCGGTGCCCACGGGAATGGTGACCTGCCAGAGATTCAGCATCAATATCCGGATTGGCAGCACTGTCTGTATCTTCCAGACTGCCTCCGAATCGGGCGCCATGCCCAAGACCCAGGACAGGAGACTGCACCAGGCGGCTGTCCTCCTTGAAGCTGTCATCCTTCTGCTCAAGGGCAGGATCAAGGACTGACACCGACTTTGCTGGAGCAGGCGCACCCGCAGAGTCTGGCTGCAACTGGTCCGACCGAGGATTCTTCGACTCTGTGCTGGAGTCGGCAGGATCCCCGGTCTGCGCCAGTCGGACCGGATTTTCCTTGAGGAAGTCCTCGGCCGAGATCATCGGGTCATGCAGCCTGGGCCGTGGGCACAGTGCTGTTGATGTCGACAGGAGCCGAGTCGTCTTCCTTGCTGTCTTGGTCAGCATCAGCCTGATCGGCCTTGTCGTCCTCGGAAGGAGCAGGGATAAGGCCGAAGGCGACCTTGACCTTATCTTCGATCTCCTTGGTCAGGCCGGGGTTGTCCTTGAGGAACTGACGGACGTTCTCCCTGCCCTGACCCAGCTGATCGCCCTCGTAGGTGAACCAGGAGCCCGACTTCTTGACAATGTTGGTCTGCAGGGCCATGTCCAGAACCGAACCCTCCTTGGAGATGCCCTCTCCGTAGAGAATGTCGAACTCAGCCACCTTGAAGGGCGGGGCCATCTTGTTCTTGACCACCTTGACCTTGGTGCGGTTGCCCACTGCCTCGTCGCCGTTCTTCAGGGTCTGGATGCGGCGGATGTCCAAGCGGACCGAGGCGTAGAACTTCAGGGCCTTGCCGCCGGTGGTGGTCTCCGGGCTGCCGAAGAAGACGCCGATCTTCTCCCTGAGCTGGTTGATGAAGATGGCCGTGGTGTTGGCCTGGGACAGGGCGCCGGTCATCTTGCGCAGGGCCTGGCTCATCAGCCTGGCCTGCAGACCCACGTGGCTGTCGCCCATGTCGCCCTCGATCTCGGCCTTGGGCACCAGGGCGGCCACCGAGTCGATGACGATGACATCCAGGGCGCCCGACCGGATCAGCATGTCGGCGATCTCCAGCGCCTGCTCGCCGTTGTCCGGCTGGGAGACGATCAGGGAGTCCGTGTCCACGCCCAGCTTCTTGGCATACTCAGGATCCAGAGCGTGCTCAGCATCGATGAAAGCGGCCACTCCACCGCCGGCCTGTGCATTGGCCACCGCGTGCAGGGCCAGGGTGGTCTTGCCCGAGGATTCGGGACCATAGATCTCGACGATGCGGCCGCGGGGCAGTCCGCCGATGCCCAGGGCCATGTCCAAGGCCAGGGACCCGGTGGGAATGACCTCCACATCCTGGGCGGGCTTGTCGCCCAGGCGCATGGCCGAACCCTTGCCGAAGCTCTTCTCCACCTGCGCGAGGGCCGTGTTCAAGGCTGCCTGGCGACGGGGGTCGATCCCGCCCTCCTCTTCCTTCTTCGCCTTGCCACTGTTGCTCTGACGTGCCATATGGCTCTCCTTCTTCGTAACCGACCTCACGATGACGACATCCTGATTGACGACCTCACGATTGACAGCCTATCCGCCGTCGGAACCTGTCTGCGGTCCCGGCGCCCGATGTGGTCAAACGTGCCGATGGTCACCGGACCATGGGTATCAGTATACCCGACTATGCGAACAAATGTTCGAAAATCACCTGGAATGGGCAATAAATTCGCGGAGGATAAAACCCGCCGATCAGGCTGCCGGCAGGGGCGGCGCATTGTGGTCCTTCCCCCAGCGCCGGGAGTCGGGAATCTCCATCTGATCGCAGAGCACATTCCAGACCACGCGCGGCTCCACGCCCGCATCCAGGGCCTCTATTACGGTCATGGCATCCAGGGCGGTCAGCCTCTGGTCACGGGCCAGACTGCGTCCGTAGACCCGGCCGAAGACCTCCTCCAGCAGCTGCCAGAATTCCCGTTCACGCACCCGACATCACCTTTCGTCCAAGACCCACCCTGTCACACCCCTTCTACGGTAGCAACCGACAGTCAGCAGAAGAGGGCGCCTGGTTCCTCAGAACCGGACGCCCTCAAGAACGGTCCGCCGATTCAACCGGCGGAACCTGACATGCTTACTCCTGAGTGGACTCCAGGTAGTCCGCCACCATCCGCAGGGTCTGCGGCACACCCAGGCCCAGCGCATCGGCGATGGAGCTCAGCAGTTCGGAGCTGGCCTCCTTCTGGCCGCGTTCCACCTCGGACAGGTAGCCCAGGGACACGCCGGCCTTCTCGCTGACCTCACGCAGGGTCTTGTGATCGTTGGTCCTCAGCTCGCGCAGCACGTGGCCCAGGGCCTCGCGCAGGGAGACGCTATGAGTGACGGCCCGGCCGTCGTTGTTGGAGGCTGCCCGCTGACGGCTGGCTTCCATGCCGTCCTCCTCCATCCACATCTTGTTCAGGTTGGCCTGGCGCTCCTCCTTGGCCTTCTTGGCGGCCTTGGCACGGATCACCTGCTGCTGGGCGAAGACGACGGCACGACGCTGGGCGGGCGTCAGATCACGAACCCGCGCATTGCGCTCCACTCCGGGTGCGGCCGGCTTGACATCATAGGTATCGTTGGTTCGAGTCATCACGGTCTCGGTGCTGGCCATAGCAGCCCCTTTCGCCATTATCGTGTTCAACTTCTTACACAGTGACCAACAGACGAGCCAGTGGATTATTCCAGGGGAGGAACCCGAAAGGCCCGCTTTGTGACCAAGGTCACGTATGCACAAGGTCCGGCAGCGGTCAGTGAAAGCGACTCACCGCATCAGGCCGTCAGCCGCGCGAGTGCAGGGCCCGATCCAGCTGGTCCAGAATCCGCATTACCGTGCCCCGGCGCACCTGTTCGCGGTCGCCATCCAGGTGCAGCTCGTAGGCATAGGTCCGGTAGGCGTGGGACTGCAGGCCGGTCTCAATACGCCGACCCATCACCCGGACGGGCAGGGCCAGACCGATGTAGACCAGCCCGGCGGGATCATCCCCGTCAGGCCCCGGACCGGCCACACCTGTAGTGGCCATGCCGATGACCGTGTCCTCATGACCCGGCCTGGTGTAGAGCCTGGCCGTGCCCTCGGCCATCTCCTGGGCGACCCGTGGATGGACCGCACCCTGGGTGGCCAGCAGGTCCTGGTCCACCTTGAGAATGGCGGCCTTGGCGGCGATGTCGTAGGTGACGGCCGAGCCAAGAAAGACGTCTGACGCACCGGGAATCCTGACGAAGGCATCGGCCAGCAGCCCACCGGTCAGCGATTCGGCGGCGGCCAGCAGCAGGCCCGAGTCACGGCAGGTGTCGATGATCCGTCCAGCCAGGTCGTCGCAACGGCCCTGCACGCTCTTGCCGATCATCGCCGCATCCCTATCACGTATTCCGCTCCCGAGTAGAGGCAGAGGGCCAGGGCCACCAGGATGACCACACGAGTGGCCACCAGGTACCAGGGCCAGACCGTCGACAAAGGCACCATGAGCATGCCCAGGCCGATGCACTCAAACAAGGTCTTGTACTTGCCAGCCTGGGAGGCGGCGATGACCCGCCCTTGCTTGTTGATGACCAGGACCCGCAGCAGGGTGATGCCCAGTTCCCGCACCAGGAAGAGCAGGGTGACCCACCACCAGAGCTCGCCGAAGACGGAGGCCACAATCAGCGCCGAGCAGATCAGCAGCTTGTCGGCGATGGGATCCATGAGCTTGCCCAGCTCGGTCACCTGGTTGTACCGGCGGGCCAGCCACCCGTCCAGCTTGTCGGTCGAGGCGGCGAGGATGAAGAGCACAGCGGCGGTCCAGCGCATGCCAGGCCTGCGTTCGCCCCAGGGACCGGCCATCAGATCCAAGGCGATGAAGACCAGGACCAGGAGGATACGGGTGTAGGTGACCAGGTTTGGGGGTGAATTCCATCCTTCGAGAAGCCTGCGCCTCTCACGACCGGTCTCTGACTCGGCATGCTCCTGCATTGCCACTCCTTATACGCGATACTCGTGCGCTCGGGCCGTCCAGCAAGAGATGCCGGGCGGCAGTTTCATCATAACGGTAGACCAGGCCCAGCTTTTTGGGCCGATGTTCAGCCCTGCGCTTGCTCATCCGGGGCGGGATCCATGGAGGAGGCGTCGCCTCGGATGAAGGCCAGGGCCTGCTGCAGCTGCGGCGGCTGGATGAGCACCTCGCGGGCCTTGGAACCCTCCGACGGCCCAACGATCCCCCTCGACTCCAGCAGGTCCATCAGCCTCCCTGCCCTGGCGAAGCCCACACGCAGCTTGCGCTGGAGCATGGAGGTGGATCCGAACTGGGTGGTCACCACCAGCTCGGCCGCCTGGAGCAGCTCGTCCATGTCGTCGCCGATCTCCTCCTGGATCTCGTTCTTGTGGTCGGCCTTGTCGGCCATCTGCTCGATGTCCTCACGGTAGTGGGGCTTGCGCTGGGTGCGCACATAATCCACCGCCTTGCGGATCTCGGACTCGGAGACCCAGGCCCCCTGGACGCGGGTGGGTTTGGCCTGGCCCATGGGCAGGAAGAGGGCGTCGCCCTGGCCGATCAGGGTCTCGGCGCCGGTGGCATCCAGAATGACCCGGGAATCGGTTGAGGAGGATGTGGCAAAGGCCAGCCTGGAGGGGATGTTGGCCTTGATCAGGCCGGTGACCACATCCACCGAGGGCCGCTGGGTGGCCAGGACCAGGTGGACGCCGGCGGCACGCGCCAGCTGGGTGATCCGCTGGATGGAGCTCTCCACGTCATTCTTGGCCACCATCATCAGGTCGGCCATCTCGTCGACCACCACGACCAGGTAGGGATACGGGGCCACCTTGCGGTTGGAGCCGGCGGGGGCGTGGACCTTGCCCTCGCGCACGGCCTTGTTGAAGTCCTTGATGTGCCGGAATCCGAAGAACTGCAGGTCGTCGTAGCGGGCGTCCATCTCCTTGACCACCCATTCCAGGGCCTGGGCGGCCTTCTTGGGCTCGGTGATGATGGGCGTGAGCAGGTGGGGAATGCCGGCGTAGGCGCTCAGCTCCACGCGCTTGGGGTCCACCATGATCAGGCGGACCTGTTCCGGCGTGGCCCGCATGATCAGCGAAACCAGCATGGAGTTGATGAAGCTGGACTTGCCCGAACCCGTGGCGCCGGCCACCAGCAGGTGGGGCATCTTGGTCAGGTCGGCGGTCACATAGTGGCCCTCCACATCCTTGCCCACGGCGGTCATCATGGGGTTGTCGTCCTGCTGGGCCTTGTCGGAGCGCAGCACGTCGCCCAGGTGGACGATCTCGCGGTCCACGTTGGGAATTTCGATGCCGATGGCCGACTTGCCAGGGATAGGCGACAGGATGCGCACGTCCGAGCTGGCCACCGCGTAGGCGATGTTGCGCTGGAGGTTGGTGACCTTCTCCACCTTGACGCCCGGGCCCAGCTCCACCTCGTATTGGGTGACCGAGGGGCCGCGCAGGAAGCCGACCACCTTGGCATCCACGTCGAACTGCTGGAAGGTCGATTGCAGGGCCTTGATGACCGCATCGTTGGCCGAGGTCCTGACCGCGTGGGGCTTGCCCTTGACCAGCAGGTCCGTGCTGGGCAGCACATAGGGCCGGCTCTCGTCCACCTGGCGGTCGTCGGAGGAACCTGACGCTTCTGCAGCCTGGGTTCCGGCAGCCTGGTTCCCTGCGGCCGGAGCGGGCTGGGCATCCATCTGCACGGTGTCGGCAGCGGCTGCAGCAGCGGCCCAGGGGTCCGAGGCCCCCACGCCGGACAGGGCAGCCGGATCCACCTTGGGTTGCCCCTGCTCCCTGGCATCCACGAGGGCGGCAGTGGCAGGGGCCTCCACCGCGGGCATGTTCTGCGTGGGCACCTGGTCACCCTGGTCGGCCTGGTCAGCCCCCTCCAGCGAGGCCGCCTGGGAGAAGGGCTCGTCAGCCTCGTAACGCTCAAGATGGGTGTCCGTGTCCTTGCCGATGCGGCCATGCAGCAAGCGACTGAACCAGCCGGCCACCCCGCCTCGGCCGGAATCCCTGGCATCCTCCTGGTCCGACTCCTGGTGGGCGGGCACGCCGGGCGCCAGAGGCAGGGTGTCATCCCCCAGCCTGACCTCGTTGGGAGCGGTCTGCGCCTGAGCCGAGCCGGAGGCATGAGTCCTCTTGCCGCGCAGCAAGGCGACCAGGTCGCTCATATGGAATCTGAAGGTGATGAAGAGGCCGAAAATCGCCACGAGGACGAAGATGATGACGGCGAAGACCTTGGACAGCCCCCAGGCCAGAGGCGACCCCAGGAAGAACCCCAGAAGGCCGCCTGAGCCGCTGATGGCCCTCATGTCGAAACCACGATGGTCCGAAGCCATGAGCACGTCCAGAATGGAGCAGACCGACCAGAGCACTACCATGAGGCCGCCCACCACAGGCAGGTTGCCGGCCTCGCGCCCGGTGTAGCAGACCAGCCGGAAGGCCGCGAAGAGCAGGACCACCGGCAGGATGATGCTGCAGAGCCCCAGAACGCCCGCAGCCAGGGCATGCAGCCCCCGCCCCAGGAAACCGTTCACGCGGAACCATTCGCTGGCACTGAAGAGCACGGCCAGGATGACCAGCACGAAGCAGAGCCCGTCCTTGCGGTAGGCGGAGTTGTCGCCGTTCTTGCCGGCCACGGCGCGCACCAGGGACCCCAGGCCCCGGGGCAGGGCCAGCAAGGCCTTGTGCCAGAAGGGTTCCGGGTCTTGGCTGTCCTTGGCTGCGGTCCGGCCGCGACCGCGTGCGTCTGCTTGCTGCTTACGTGTCATAACCCTTTCAGCCTACCCAGAACCCCGGTCCGCGCCGGGCCCGCCGGGTCAGTGTGCACAACTCTTTCAGACGGTGGGCCGCCAGGGCTAGCATCGTTGGCATGACACCAGCCGAACGTCAGAGCGCCGTGGCCTTCGCCCTGCGCAACCTGCTTCTGGATGACCGTCATCCCAGTCCTTCGGCCCTGCAGGCAGCCAGCGACTTTACGGCGGGCAGGAAGCAGACTGAGGCTCTGGCCGACCAGGCCCGGCGCTTGGAGGCCAAGGCGGATGCCCTGACGGATGCCCTCTTTCTGCGGACCATCCTGGTCTGTCAGCGGCCTTGGGCGACCGAGGGCGATCTTGCAGAGCTGCGGGCCATCCACCGCCGGCTGCTGCCCAGCCTGCCGGAAGAGCAAGCGCTGCGCCGACCTCAACCAGACGACAACACCAGCCTGTACCCGGCGGCCATGCTGGAGCAGGGAGCTGCGGCCATCGGCCAGGAGCTGGCGGCCGAACGCAACCTGGCCAGCCTGGACCGTCCGGTCTTCGTGGAGCGCCTGGCCCATTACTACGACGAGCTCTCCTGCCTGCACCCCTTCGCCGACTGCGACGGCATGACCCTGCGCATCTTCCTCTCACGCCTGTCCCACGATGCAGGCTGGGACCTGGACTGGGGACGGGCTGATCCGACCGCCCACCGCCGGGCCCTCCAGCGGGCGCTCCGGGGCAACACCGACGGCCTGCAGGCCCTGATCGCAGGCATGGTCCGCCCGGTCAACCCAACCAGGATATTTCTGATCGCCGGATGGGACCAGGGCCCAGCCCACTGAGCCGACACCCTCAGCCCGGCAGCCTCAGCCTGCCAGCCGCTCGTTGCCGCTGCGCTTGGCGGCCTCGATGATCTGGGCACTCTGGTTGATCAGTTCTGTCGCCCCGGCCTGGTCGTGGTCGCGGACGTGACCCCAGTATTGTATTTTGAGCTGCACATAGCGCTTCCGCGCCTGCAGGTCGGCCATCCGCTGGTCCAGCCGCCGTCCCTGCTCGTCCAGGAGTTCGATCTGCCGTCCGGCGGCCTGGGCTCCCCCAGCGCGGTTGCCCAGATACTCCCGCATGTGCTCCAGGGACATGCCCGTGGCGCTCAGGCAGGAGATGGTCTCCAGCAGATCCAGATCCTCCTGGCTGTAGCAGCGGTGGCCGCTCGAGGGATCCCTGGCGATGGGCGGAATGATGCCGATGGTCTCGTAATAGCGCAGGGTGGTCTCCGGCATCCCCGACATGAGCGAGGCCTGGCGGATGGTGTACCAGGGCCCTGATTCCTGGTCGGGCTGGCTTTGGGCGGTCTGGGTTTCAGCCTGGGGCTGCGTGATGGTGGTCATACCCGTCCAGCCTAGGAACTTCAAGTACTTGAAGTCAAAGCGCGCCCAGATGGTGTCGGGTCACCCTCCCCTGGTCCGACTGGTCGGCCTGGGCGTCCGCCTGGTCGAAGCAGCCTTGGTCGGCCTGGTCCACCAGGTCCAGGGCCTGCCGGGCCAGGTCCGGGGCCAGGGCATTCAGCCAGTGGATGCGCGGATCCCGGCCGAACCAGCCCATCTGCTTGCGGGCCAGGCGCTTGGTCTTCTGCGCTATCAGCTCGAAGGCGGCATCCAGGTCGGTGCGGCCGTCCAAATAGTCCAGAATCTGCTGATAGCCCAGGGCGCGTGAGGCCGTGGTTCCCAGGCGGTTGCGCAGCCCGCTCACCTCATCGACCAGCCCCTGGTCCCGCATGGCCTGGGTGCGTCGGTCGATCCTGCGGTCCAGCTCCTCCCGGGGCAGGTCCAGCCCCAGCTGCAGGGCGGGCAGCAGGTAGCGGTACCGGGGCAGACTGGCCGAATAGGGCCGTCCGGTGATCTCCATGACCTCCAGAGCCCGCACGGTCCGCCGCACATTCCGAGGGTCCATCCTGGCCGCAGCCTCCGGGTCCCGCTCCTCCAGCTGGCGGAAGAGCAGCCCGGGGCCCTCCTTTTGGGCCCGCTCCTCCAGCCTGGCCCTGACCGCCGGGTCGGTGCCGGGGAAGGACAGATCGTCGATGACCGCCCGGGTATAGAGCCCGGAGCCGCCGACGAGAATGGGCCGGATTCCCTGCGCCCGCAGGTCGGCTATCAAGGACCGGGCCATGGCCTGGAAGCGGGCCACGCTCATGGCCTCCTCCGGCTCGATGATGTCGATCAGGTGGTGGACCACCGCCTGCCGCTCCCCTGCCGAAGGCTTGGCCGTGCCCACATCCATCCCCCGGTACATCTGGTAGGCATCGGCATTGACGATATGAGCCTCCTGCCCGCGCGCCTGGAGAGCCTGTGCCAGGGCCACGCCCAGGGCCGTCTTGCCCGAGGCTGTGGGACCCACGATGGAGACGATGCGGGGTTCAGCGGATGACATAGACCTGCCCCGCCCGGGGATCCGGGTCAGCGATCAAATAGTGGGGCCCGGCCTGGGTGACGGTGCAGGTGACCAGGTCCCCGGGCTTAGGCGCAGGCATCCCCTGGGGCACGCCGACGTGGACCAGCACCCCAGTGCGCTCATGCCCGGTCACCCGATGGGTGCTGCCGTCGTGCCGACCGTGCCCGTCGCCGATCAGCACTTCCACCTCTTTGCCCAGAAAGTCCTGCATGTGCTCCATGGTGATGGACTCCTGCAGGGCCTGCAGCCGCTCGAACCGGTCCTGGACCACGGCCTTGGGCAGCTGGGACATGCGGGCGGCCGGCGTGCCGGGCCTGGGCGAATACTCAAAGATGAAGGCCGACGAGAAGCGCGCCCGGCGCACTACATCCATGGTGGCCTGGAAGTCCTCTTCGGTTTCCCCGGGGAAGCCCACGATGATGTCGGTGGTGATCAGGGCATCGGGCATGGCAGCCCGCACCTTGTCCAGGATCTGCAGAAAGCGCTGGGACCGGTAGGAGCGCCGCATAGCCCGCAGAATCCGGTCTGAGCCCGACTGCAGGGGCATGTGCAGCTGGTGCATGACCGTGGGCGTCTCGGCCATGGCGGCGATCACATCGTCGGTGAAGGCCGCCGGATGGGGCGAGGTGAAGCGGATCCGCTCCAGCCCGGGCACCTGTCCGCAGGCCCGCAGGAGCCGGGCGAAGGCGTAGCGGTCCCCCGTGGACCAGCCGTAGGAGTTGACGTTCTGCCCCAGCAGCGTCACCTGGCGGGCACCGGAGCGCACGCAGTCCTCAACCTCCTGCAGGATGTCGTCCATGGACCGGTCCCGCTCCCGCCCGCGCACCGAGGGCACGATGCAGAAGGTGCAGGTGTTGTTGCAGCCGACCGATATGGACACCCAGGCCTGCGAGCGCGAGGCCCTGACCGCCGGCAGCCGCCCGGGCAGATCCCGCAGTTCCTGCGTAACCCCCACCTGGGGCCGCCCGTCCTTGCGGGCCTTGTCCAAAAGCCCGGGCAGTGAGCCGATGTCCCTGGTGCCGAAGACCGCATCCACCCAGGGCGCCGCCTTCACAATCCGCTCCCGGTCCTTCTGGGCCATGCAGCCGCCCACGGCGATGCGCGTGTCGGGCTTGTGCTGCTTGAACCTGTGCCAGCGCCCGATGGTCCCGTACATGCGCTGGGTGGCGTTGTCGCGCACGGCGCAGGTGTTGAGCACCATCACGTCCACCTCGCGCGCGCGTACCTGCTCGGGCGTGGCCTGCTGGTAGCCCTGGGCCCGGAGCACCCCGGCGATCCGCTCGGAATCGTGCTCGTTCATCTGGCAGCCCAGGGTCCGCACATAGTAGACGCCCCTGCTGTCCTTACGCTGAGCGGTCACGCTCATGCCCTCGCCTGCTTCCATAAGCCCTGATTGTATGCGCAGGTCGGGTCCCGCGGCCATCGGGGCCTGTGCGTACCATGAGTCATGGTTACGAACGGCAGCATGGGAGGTTCATGTGATACTCGACCGTAACAGTGCCATGAGCGCATCCGAAATGAAGCAGCGACTGTCGGACTTGGACGAAAAGGACCGTCCCAAGCTGGACATCGACGAGATAACGGAATTCGTCAATCTCATGCAGACCTACGAGGGGGCCATGTACGAGATTTCGACCAAGCTGGACGTACTGGACACGGAATTCCAGGTCCGTTTCAGCCACAACCCCATCCACCACATGGAGCGCCGGCTCAAGAGCGTGGACTCCCTGATCGGCAAGCTGCACCGCAAGAACCTGCCCGTCACCATCCCCTCGGTGCGCGATCACATCTTCGACGTGGCCGGCGTGCGCGTCATCTGCAACTACCGGGACGACGTCTACTCGGTCTCCCGCTACCTCTCCGACCAGTCGGACATCCAGGTGCTGAGGGTCAAGGACTACATCCGCAACCCCAAGATGAACGGCTACCGCAGCCTGCACGTCATCTACGCCGTGCCGGTCTTCCTGACCTCGGGCCCCCACTACACGCCGGTCGAGGTGCAGTTCCGCACCATCGCCATGGATTACTGGGCCTCCCTGGAGCACCAGCTGCGCTACAAGTCCGACCTGCCCGACGCCCGCCTGGCCGAGCATTCGCAGACCCTGCTGGACTGCGCCCGCTCCCTGCAGAACATCGAGGTGCAGATGCAGTCCATCCACCGCGACATCTCAGGTTCGCCCCAGGAGCAGGAGGCCGACGACGAAGCCATCAGCGGCAATGCCGATTAGCTGAATCGTCACAAATCCTTTACCATAGAAACCAGGCCAGGTGGAAGGGTTGGGGCTTCCGCCGGGTCCCAGGAGGAGGCCCCGCCTGCAAGGTCGGGTCTCCTCCTGTACCACCATCCTTCAGAAGTCGAAGTTGTCGGGATCCGCACCGGTGCGCTCGTCCCTGTTCATGGCGGTGATGGCCTTCATATCCTCATCGCTCAGCTCGAAGTCGAAGACCTGCGCGTTCTGCTCGATCCGCTCCTTGTGGGTGGACTTGGGGATGACGATGACCCCGCGCTGCAGGTGCCAGCGAAGCACGATCTGCGCCGGGGAACGGTCGTAACGCTCGGCCATGGCCTTGAGCCTGGGGTCGGCCAGCAGGTTGCCGCCGGTGCCGCCCAGGGGGCTGTAGGCCTCCACATCCACGCGCAGGGTGCCATGGCAGTAGTCGATCAGGTCGTCGTTGACGAACTGGGGCGAGGACTCGATCTGGTCGACCGCCGGCTTGGTGCCGCTGATGGTGTGCAGCTCGTCCAGGTGGTGCTTCTGGAAGTTGCAGACCCCGATGGCCCGCACCCGCCGCTGGGTGTAGAGCTCCTCCATGTCCTCCCAGGCCTGCTGCCAGCCCTTGGCGGGCCAGTGGATCAGGTAGAGGTCCAGGTAGTCCACGCCCAGCCGGTCCAGGCTCTCCTTGAAGGCTTCCTTGGCCCGCCCTGCACGGATGTCGTCATTCCAGAGCTTGGTGGTCAGGAAAACATCCCGCCGGTCAACCCCGGAGCGGCGCAGACCCTCCCCCACGGACTGCTCGTTGCCGTAGATCATGGCTGTGTCGATGTGGCGATAGCCAGCCTGCAGGGCCCAGGTGACGGCCTGGCTGGTGGCCTCGCCATCGGGTGTTTGGAAGACCCCGAGCCCCAGCTGGGGAATGCTGACCCCATTGTTGAGGGTGATGACGGTGTCGGTAACGTTTCCGGTCATATAGTCATGCTCCTTATCGGCCGATCAGCGGCCGTGACGTATTGTCTATTCATTCTATCTGCCAGGCAAGATGGGAGGAGCTGTTGCTTAGGCCTACCGCTGTGCATTTGCATCTCGTGTGTTGTTTTCTGGCTGGGTGGTAGGGTGAAAGGCGGGGGATGTCGAGAAGACGGCTGGCTTTTGTCGTGACTCATGCAGTCTGTTGCACGGGCTGGTATTGAGCAATAGGCGGCTTTCCGACAAGAAGAACTTTGTTATGCAAGCGGCGTTGATACCGTTTGGTGTTTGGTGAAGGGGTTTTGGTTTCATGCATCTGGTTTCCCGTCTGCGCCGCATCCTGGCGATGACGACCGTCCTGCTGGGAATGCTGGCCGGCCTGGGCGTCGCATCCGCCCAGGCGGACGCTCCCATCCTCACCGGGGGGGGGGGGTCGTCAGACCCCTCGCGTAGCTGAGCAAACCCCCGGCATTCCCCCCAGCAACACTCCAGAAACCCCGCTATCCTCGCCATCGCCGATACAAGCTGCCACACCGTTAAACCCAACAGCAAATCCAGGAACCCCATCATCGACGACGGGAACACCTGGCAGCACAGATGCCGCCCAGGCCAAGCCAGCCGAAAAGAGGGATGGTCAGGCTTCGCACATAGTGCGTTTCGACCCGGCCGACGGCAGCAAACCCACACAGTCAACCGTGAAAACCGGCACCCTCGCCACACCCCCGCAACAGAACCCAGTGCGTGATGGTTTCCTGCTTGACGGGTGGACGCTCGACGGCCAGCCTTTCGACTTGCAGACCCCCATCCTCCAGGACACGACCCTGAAAGCCCAGTGGACCAAGACCACGGACTGGACGCTGAACCCGGACCACGGGCCCGCCACCGGCGCCCGGCTGACCATCAGCCCGCCCGACAGGCAGGAACCTCAGTTCACCAGCATCCAAGCCGCTGGAGACCGGTTCCTCGGCCTGGCCGGCGACGGGCGGATCTACACCTGGACGCAGGACAGCACACCCAAACCAGTTCCCTCCCCCACCCAGGCCCCCGACGGGTTCCACTACCTGCAGGCCGCAGCCGGCAGCCGCCGGCAGGCCGCGATCGGATCCGACCAGCGGATATACACCTGGGACAGCGGACAAGCAACGCCCGCCATCCTCGACACCGGCAAGGATGCCAGGTTCACCAGCATCAGCCTGAGCGACGACCTGCTGCTGGCGGTGGACCGGCAGGGCCGGGTCCACGCCTATCAGGCCAGCAAGGCCGACAGCCAGAACCCGGAACTTATACAGCAGGCCGCCATCAGCCTGCCCGGAAAGGCGCAGGCCGTCACCGCCGTCGCCTCCGCCAGCCGGATCCTCATCGTGGACGCTGACGGGCTAGCCTGGACCTGGGAGATGAGCAACCTCGGGAAAGCCAAGCCCGCACGCGTCAAGCAGGACCCGGGCATGCGCATCGTCCAAGCCCAGGCCCTCAGCCAGGGGTTCCTCCTCCTGGACGCGGACGGGCAGGCCCGGTACCTGCCAGACGGCACTGCCGCCATGATCCAGCTCAGCCTGCCGGACGGCGCGCAGGCCAGCTCGACCGCCGCCAACAAGGACCAGGCCGTCATCACTGATGCGGACGGCCACGTCTGGGCCTGGAAGCCCGGCAAGACCCCCAAGCGCGCGGACAGCAGGAACCAAGCCTACGTGCAGGCCGCCGCTGCCGGTAGCAGGATCAGCGCCATCAGCAGGCAAGGCGGCATGCTCGCGTGGAGCCTGGACGGGCAGGGCCAGGCAGGCCAGCCGGCCAGGATCGACACAGCTACAGCGCCCATCCTGGAATCAGCCAGCCTGGACGGCCAGGCGTTGCCGCTCACCAGGAGCAACGGCTCCTTGCGGGCGGACATGCCCGCCCGCAAGCCAGGGCCGGCCGCCATCCTCATCACGGGCAGGCAGGACGGGCAGCCTTTCGCCAGGAGCCTTGCGTACACGGTCGACCAGCCGCCGGCACGGGCTGCGGAACCAGGATCCGCGTTCACGGTCCGCTTCGACACAGGAGGCGGAAACCCCAAACCAGCAGACCAGACTGTCCCCGCCCCGTACGGCAGGGCGAAACGCCCCTCCCCCGACCCTGTACGGGAAGGCTACCTGTTCGACGGATGGTTCACCGGTCAGGTCGCCTATGATTTCAGCAGGCCCGTCGACAAGGACCTGACCCTGGCCGCCCACTGGACGCCGGCAAGCCGGAACAGCAGGTGGAGCATCAGCCCCGACAAGGGCAGCCAGCTGGGCAGGGAGCCTGCGACCATCACCCCGCCCGACAGCGCCAGCCGGGGCATCAGATTCAGCCAGGTCAGCGGATCAGCAAACTCCAGCTCTGGTTTTTCCTTGGCGGTGGGCAGCGACGGCAACGCCTACGCCTGGGGATACAACGGCAATGGCCAGCTCGGCGACGGGACGAGAGACGACAAGCATGCGCCGGTCAGGGTGAGGACGCCCGACCGCAACACGTACCCGGACCTGCCAGCGGACTTCACCTACATGCAGGCCAGCGCCGGAGGCTATCATTCCCTGGCCGTGGGCAGCGACGGCAACGTTTACGCCTGGGGATCCAACTACAATGGCCAGCTCGGCGACGGGACAACCGTCAGCAACCGGTACACGCCGGTCAGGGTGAAGACGCCCGACCGGAAGACCTACCCGGACCTGCCAGCGGACTTCACCTACCTGCAGGCCAGCGCCGGAGCCTATCATTCCCTGGCCCTGGGCAGCGACGGCAACGCCTACGCCTGGGGATACAACGGCAGTGGCCAGCTCGGCGACGGGACGAGCACCACACGGTATGCGCCGGTCAGGGTGAAGACGCCCGACCGGAAGACCTACCCGGACCTGCCAGCGGACTTCACCTACCTGCAGGTCAGCGCCGGATACCTGCATTCCCTGGCCCTGGGCAGCGACGGCAACGCCTACGCCTGGGGAAACAACGGCAGTGGCCAGCTCGGCGACGGGACGAGCACCACACGGTATGCGCCGGTCAGGGTGAGGACGCCCGACCGGAAGACCTACCCGGACCTGCCAGCGGACTTCACCTACCTGCAGGTCAGCGCCGGAGGCGATCATTCCCTGGCCCTGGGCAGCGACGGATACGCCTGGGCATGGGGATGCAATTCGTCTGGTAACCTCGGCAACAACAGCTACAGCGAATCGCATGTTCCTGCGCGCGTGCGCGACCCCGCCAGCCCCACCGACACGAGCCAAGGACTGCAAGCCGAACAGGTCAGCGCCGGATACCATCATTCCCTGGCCGTGGGCAGCGACGGGAACGCCTGGGCATGGGGAGACAACACCTATGGCCAGCTCGGCGACGGCAGCACAAACAGCAAGTCGGCTCCTGTGCCGGTGTCGTTCAACCTGGCTCTGGTGATCACCGGCGTCAGATTCGACCAGACCCCCGCATCAGGGCTGACGCGCGGCGACGGCGGCAGCGTGAGCGTGTTCACGCCCGCGCACCAGCCGGGCATGGTCACGGTCAGCGTGGACTACACGCTGGGCGGCACACCCCAAACGCCGGACACTACCCTCAGGTACACATACCTGCCAGCAGGCGTGCTCCCCAAGGCAGGCGGGGAAGGCATCCTGCTCGCCCTGGCCACCGGCATGACCGGCATGGGCGGAGTGCTGGCATCCCGCCGCCACCGGAGGGAACAACACCAACTGTCACACGCTTCGCACGAGTAAGAACGGCCGGGCGGCGTATCAATCCCCCCGCCCCCGGCCCACATAGGGGAGCAGGGAGGACAAGTGCCACACAAGGCTCAACCCCAAGAGAGCCCGACACTTTCCTCCCGCGCCCCCACCACACTCCGCCCAGCCTGCAAAGTCTGGACGGCACATCAGGAGAGGGGGCAACCGCCATGGCGGGATACGGGCATGCAACCACCCCGCCATGGCGGCCATCCCCGCCTGATCCTAGCCAGCCCCTTTCATGCAATCTCATAATTGCCCTACGCAGCCGACTATGCCCAATTACTGCAATCACAGCCGTAGGGCGTTCGGATCCGGCTTGTGTGTTGCTTGTCAAACCGGTGGTATGGTGAAAAACAGGGGTAACGGGAAGACGGCTGGCTTCCGCCACAGTTCCTGCAATCCGGTGCAGGTCCGGCGTTGAAAGACAGGACGGCTTTCCGGCAAACAAGACATTGATCAGCGGGCCGCTGGCTCCGCTTGGTGTTGGTGAAGGGGTTTACGAGTCATGCATCTGGTTTCCCGTCTGCGTCGCGCGTTGGCGATGATGACCGTCCTGCTGGGCCTGCTGGCAGGCCTGGGTGTCGCGTCCGCCAATGCGGCGGACACTCCTGTACTCACCGGGGGGGGGGGGTCGTCAGACCCCTCGCGTAGCTAAGCAAACCCCCAGCATTCTCCCCAGCAACGCAAAAAACACTCCACTGCCCTCGCCATCACCGCTGACACCTTCCTCGCCACTGAGCTCCACGACACCAAGCCCAAATGCCCCGCAATCATCAACAAGCAGTCCGGACAACACAGGATCCGCTTCAACCAAGCCATCCGATACCGATGATCACACTTCACACATAGTGCGCTTCGACCCTGCTGACGGGAACGCGCCTACTCAATCAACCGTGAAAACCGGCACTCTCGCCGCTCCCCCGCAACAGAACCCAGTGCGCGAGGGCTTCCGGTTCGACGGGTGGACGCTTGACGGCCAGCCCTTCGACTTACAGACCCCCATCCTCCAGGACACGACCCTGAAAGCCCAGTGGTCGAAGACCACGGACTGGACGCTGAGCCCGGACCACGGGCCCGCCACCGGCGCCCGGCTGACCATCAGCCCGCCCAGCCCGCAGGAACCCTACTATGTCAGCGTCCAAACCGCAGGAGACCAGATTGTCGGCCTGACCGGCGACGGCCGCATCTACACATGGCCGCAAGGTGGCACACCCAAACAGGTTCCCTCCCCCGCGCAGACTCCTGCCGGGTTCCACTACCTGCAGGCCACGGTCGGCAGCCGATCGCAGGCCGCATTAGGATCCGACCAGCAGCTCTACACCTGGAACAGCCAACAAGCGACACCCGTGATCCTCGACACCAGCCAGAGCAGCAGGTTCACCAGCATCAGCATGAACGATGACCGGCTCCTGGCCGTGGACCGGCAGGGACAGGTCCACGCCTTCCAAGACAGCCAGACCGGCAGCCAGAATCCGCACCAGAAGCCCGTCGAGCAAACCACAACCAGGCTGCCGGGGCAGGCGCAGGCCGTCCTCGCCGCAGCCTCCGCCAGCCGGATCCTCGCCCTGGACGCAGACGGGCAAGCCTGGACCTGGGACAAGAACAACACCGGAAAAGCCGAACCCGCACGCATCAAACAGCAGCCCGGCATGCGCACCGTCCAAGCCCAAGCCCTCAACCAGGGGTTTCTCCTTCTGAACGCGGACGGGCAAGCCCGGTACCTGGCCAACACCGCAGCCGATTCCACTGCCGTCAAGCTGCCAGAAGGCATGAAAGCCAGCTCGGCCGCCACCAACAATGACCAGGCCATGATCGTCGGCACGAACGGCCGCCTCTGGGCCTGGAAGCCCGGCGAAGCGCCCATGCGCACGGACAACGGGAACCAGCAGTTTGTGCAGGCAACAGCTGCAGGCAACAGGATCATTGCTATCAGCAGGCAGGGCCACATATACAGGTGGAGCCTGGACGAGCAGGGTCAGCCCGGCAAGCCAGCCAGACTCGACACCAGCACCTCCCCCATCCTGGAATCAGCCAGCATGGACGGCCAGCCACTCACGCTCGGCAAAAATGAGAGATCATGGCAGGTGGAAATCCCCGCACACAAACCGGGACTAGCCACCATCACCATCGCCGGCAGGCAGGACGGCCAGCCCTTCACCAGAAGCCTCAACTACACGGTCGACCAGCCGCTGACACGAGTCGACCAGCAGGGCACGACCCACACCGTCACCTTCAATGCGGACGGAGGAAGCCCCGAACCCGCAGCCCAGACTGTCTCCGCCCCATACGGCAGGGTGAAGCGCCCCACCCCCGACCCGGCACGCGACGGCTTCCAGTTCGACGGATGGTTCATAGGCGAAGTCGCCTACGACTTCAGCAAGCCCGTCACCAAGGACCTCGCCCTGACCGCCAAGTGGACCGAAAGCGGGAACGACAAGTGGAGCATCAGCCCTGACAAGGGCAGTCAACTGGGCAACGAATCCACCACTATCGCCCCGCCAAACACCAGCCGGGGCATCAGGTTCAGTCAGATCAGCGGATCAAAATACGACGGTTATTACTCCTATGGTTTTTCCTTGGCTGTGGGCAGCGACGGGAACGCCTACGCATGGGGAAACAACGAATATGGCCAGCTCGGCGACGGGACGAAAACCAACCGGACCACACCGGTCATGGTGAAGATGCCCGATCGCAAAACGTATCCTGACCTGCCGGCGGACTTCACCTATGTGCAGGTCAGTGCCGGATACTATCATTCCCTGGCCGTGGGCAGCGATGGATACGCCTACGCATGGGGAAACAACGACAATGGCCAGCTCGGCGATAAGACCAGCGGCGGGTATTCGACTGTCCCTGTGCGCGTGCGCGACCCCGACAGCCCCTACGATAAGAGTAAAGGACTGCAAGCCGTACAGGTGAGCTGTGGAACCTATCATTCGCTGGCCGTGGGCGCCGACGGGAACACCTACGCGTGGGGATACAACAGCTCTGGTCAGCTCGGCGACGGGACGAGCAACAACTATCGGTATACGCCGGTCAGGGTGAAGACGCCCGATCGCAAAACGTATCCTGACCTGCCGGCGGACTTCACATACGTGCAGGTCAGTGCCGGATACGAGCACTCGCTAGCCGTGGGCAGCGACGGATACGCCTACGCATGGGGAAACAACGAATATGGCCGGCTTGGCAACAATAGCAACGATTACTATGCAGATTCGTCTGTTCCTGTGCGCGTACGCGACCCCGCCAACCCCACCGATACGAGTAAAGGACTGCAAGCCGTACAGGTGAGCTGTGGAACCTATCATTCGTTGGCCGTGGGCAGCGACGGATACGCCTACGCATGGGGAGACAGCAGCAATGGCTCCCTCGGCAACAACAGCAGCGTTCATTATCCGAATCCTGTTCCTTTGCGCGTGCACGACCCCGCCAACCCCTACGATACGAGCAAAGGACTGCAAGCCGTACAAGTGAGCGGCGGATACTATCATTCACTGGCCGTTGGCAGCGACGGATACGCCTACGCCTGGGGATACAACGCCTTTGGCCAGCTTGGCAACAGCACCAGCAACTCTTCAACTGTTCCTGTGCACGTGCGCGACCCCGCCAACCCCACCGACTCGAGCAAAGGACTAAAAGCCACACAGTTCATTGCCGGAGACCATCATTCGCTGGCTGTGAGCCCAAACGGATACACATACGCCTGCGGATACAACGCCTTTGGCCAGATCGGCGACCGCTCCACCTATAATGCATATGTTCCTGTGCCGGTGGTGTTCAACCTGCAGCTGGTGATCACCGGCGTCAAATTCGACCGGACTGTCGTATCAGGCCTGTCGCATGGCAATGACAACAGTGTCAGCGTGCTCACACCTGCACACGTGCCGGGCACGGTCACAGTCAGTGTGGACTACACGCTGGGCGGCATACACCAGAAGCCCGATACTTCCCTCAGATATACATATCTGCCTGCAGGCGTGCTCCCAAGGGCCGGCGGGGAGGGCATCCTGCTCGCCCTGGCCACCGGTTTGACCGGCATGGGCGGGGTCCTGGCCTCGCGCCGCCACAGGAGGGAACGGCACAGGCTACTGCATACTTCGCACGAGTAAGACAGGCCGGAGGCGGATCAATCCCCCCACCCCCGGCTTACAACGGGGGCGCACGAAGGAATGCCGCATACAAGGCTCATCCCCAAGGGAGCCGGCACTCCTCCCGCGCCCCCACCACCACACTACTGTCGACTGCCGCTGACAGGAGTCGACAGCAGGCATGCATGCCCCCGTCTCCGCCCTCGAAAGGGAAACTCGGGCACGCCGACCAGGGGGCTTGGACCCCAAGTCCGCTTGGGCTTCATCTGTGCTCCCAGTTCCGGATGATCGCCAGAAACACACGCTTTTGCTCAACCAAACAATTCATTGTCATCGGTGACCGGCTTGGCCCGTGTGTGTTGTCTGCAGGCTGGGTGGTAGGGTGAAAAGCGGGGGATGTCGCAAAGACAACCGGCCTCGGCCATGATTCGCATAATCTGTTGCGCGGACTGGTATTGAGCAACGGGCGGCTTTCCGACAAGAAGAACTTTATTATGCAAGCGGCGTTGATTCCGCTTGGTGTTTGGTGAAGGGGTTTTGGTTTCATGCATCTGGTTTCCCGTCTGCGTCGCATCATGGCGATGATGACCGTCCTGCTAAGCCTGCTGGCAGGCCTGGGCGTCGCATCCGCACAGGCGGACGCTCCCATACTCACCGGGGGGGGGGGGTCGTCAGACCCCTCGCGTAGCTGACGGAACCCCCGGCACTCTCCCCAGCAACGCAACCAGCACACCACTTCCCACACCCTCACCAATACAAACCACCACACCATTAAACCCCACGTCAGGCACTCCGTCATCACCTATGGGAAACCCTGACAGCGCAGGCTCCGCTCCTGCTAAACCAGCCGAAAAAACAGATACTCAGGCTTCGCACATAGTGCGCTTCGACCCGGCCGACGGCAGCAAGCCAACACAGTCAACCGTGAAAACCGGCACCCTCGCCGCTCCCCCGCAACAGAATCCTGTGCGTGATGGCTTTCTATTCGACGGATGGACTTACGACGGCCAGCCCTTTGACTTCCAGACCCCCATCCTTAAGAGCACGACCCTGAAAGCCCAGTGGACTAACGTCACAGACTGGACGCTGAGCCCGGACCACGGCCCTGCTTCCGGCGCACGAGTGACCATCAGTTCACCCGGTAGACAAGAGCCACGTTTCAGCAATATACAGGCCGCAGGAGAGCAGACAGTCGGCCTGACTGGCGACGGCCGCATCTACACCTGGACACAAGACAACACACCCAAGCAGGTTCCTCTCCCCGACCAGTCTCCCGACGGGTTCCGCTATCTGCAGGCCGCAGCCGGCAGCCAATGGCAGGCCGCATTGGGCTCCGACCAGCACATCTACACCTGGACCAGGCAACAGACTGAACCCATAACTCTCAACA
The DNA here is from genome assembly GCF_016101425.1 of Bifidobacterium sp. W8112. NCBI lineage: Bacteria > Bacillati > Actinomycetota > Actinomycetes > Bifidobacteriales > Bifidobacteriaceae > Bifidobacterium > Bifidobacterium sp. W8112. The sequence continues at coordinate 119,782 of NZ_JACFQN010000002.1, forward strand.
CCAGCACGAACACCCAATTCACGAGCATCAGCATGAACGACGAGCGTCTCTTGGCAGTGGACCGACAAGGTCGGGTCCATGCACTCCAAACCGGCCAGACAAGCAGCCAGAACCTGAACCCGAAACTCACCGAGCCGGCCACGACCAGACTGCCCGGACAGGCACAAGCCGTCCTCGCCGTCGCATCCACCAGCTGTACCCTCATCGTGGACGCGGACAGGCAAGCCTGGACCTGGGACACGAGCAACACCGGAAGAGCCGAGCCCGAACGCATCAAGCAGGACCCGGGCATACACATCAGCCAAGCCCGGGCTCTCAGCCAGGGGTTCCTCCTCCTGGACGCGGACGGGCGCGTCTATCATCTGGCCGACAACATGACCAGTCTTACAGCCGTCAATCTGCCAGAAGGCATGAAAGCCAGCAGGATCACCGCCAACAAGGACCAGGCCATCATCGTCGGCAAGGACGGCCAGGTCTGGGCCTGGAAGCCGGGCGAAGCGCCCAAGCGCGCGGACAATGAGAATCAGTTGTACGTGCAAGCTGCAAGCACTGACAGTAGGATCATCGCCCTCAGCACGAAAGGCGACATGTTCACCTGGAGCCTGGATAAGCAGGGCCAGCCCGGCAAACCGGCCAGACTGGACACCGCACAGGCGCCCACTCTGGAATCAGCCAGCATAGACGGCCAAGCATTGGCGCTCAGCAGGAACAACGATTCATGGCAGGCGGACATGCCCACCCACCAGCCCGGACCAGCCGCCATCACCATCACCGGCAGGCAGGACGGGCAGCCCTTCACCAGGAGCCTTATGTACACGGTCGACCAGACGCTGACCAGAGGCGCCGAACCAAGATCCACACTCACAGTCCGATTCGACACAGACGGCGGAAACCCCGAACCAGCAGACCAGCAATTCTCCACCCCGAACAGCAGGGTGAGGAGGCCCTCCCCCGACCCGGCGCGCCAAGGCTTCCTGTTCGACGGGTGGTTCATCGGGCAGGCCGCCTACGATTTCAGCAAGCCCGTCGACAAGGACCTGACCCTGACCGCCCACTGGTCGCCCGCAGGCCGGAACAGCACGTGGAGCATCAGCCCCGACAAGGGCAGCCAGCTGGGCAAGGAATCCACCACCATCACCCCGCCTGACAGCGCCAGCCGGGGCATCAGATTCAATCAGGTCAGCGGATCAGAAAACCAAGGTGACAGTCCCTATAATTTTTCCTTGGCTGTAGACAGCGACGGGAACGCCTACGCCTGGGGAAACAACCAGTATGGCCAGCTCGGCGACGGGACAACCTCCTATCGGACTACGCCGGTCATGGTGGGAAATCCTGACCGCGAGACGTATCCGGATCTGCCACAGGATTTCACCTACGTGCAGGTCAGCGCCGGACAATATCATTCACTGGCCCTGGGCAGCGACGGCAACACCTACGCATGGGGACGGAACGACTATGGCCAGCTCGGCGACGGGACAACCACCGAACGGCATACGCCGGTCAGGATCAACAAGCCTGAAGGCACGCCTGCGGATTTCACCTACGTGCAGGTCAGCGCCGGATGGTATCATTCGCTGGCCCTGGGCAGCGACGGCAACGCCTACGCGTGGGGATACAACGGCAATGGCCAGCTCGGCAACGGGACGGGCACTCAACGGAATACACCGGTCAGAGTGAAGACACCCGACCGCAACACGTACCCGGACCTGCCCACGGACTTCACCTACCTGCAGGTCAGCGCCGGATGCACTCATTCGCTGGCTGTGGGCAGCGACGGATACGCCTACGCCTGGGGAAACAACAGCGATGGCCAGCTCGGCAAGAACACCACCAGGAATTCGTCTCTTCCTGTGCGCGTGCGCGACCCCGCCAACCCCACCGACAAGAGCAAAGGACTGAAAGCCGTGCAAGTCAGCGCCGGATTCCATCACTCGCTAGCCATGGGCACGGACGGGAACGCCTACGCCTGGGGAGCCAACGGCTATGGCCAGCTCGGCGACGGCAGCACAGACAGCAAGTCGGCTCCTGTGCCGGTGTCGTTCAACCTGCAGCTGGTGATCACCGGCGTCAGATTCGACAGCAATGCCGGCACGAACCTGACCCGCGGCGATAGTAATAGCGTGACTGTGCTCACGCCCGCGCACCAGCCGGGCACGGTCACCGTCAGCGTCGACTACACGCTGGGCGGCGCACCCCAAAACCCGGACACCTCCCTCCGATACACGTACCTGCCCGCAGGCGTGCTCCCCAAGGCAGGCGGGGAAGGCATCCTGCTCGCCCTGGCCACCGGCATGACCGGCATGGGCGGGGTCCTGGCCTCACGCCGCCACCGGAGAGAACAACACCAACTGTCACATGCTTCGCACGAGTAAGAGCGGCCGGGCGGCGTATCAATCCCCCCGCCCCCGGCCCATCAAGGGGGAGCAGGGAGGAAAAGTGCCACTTAAAGGCTCAAACCCCAAGAGAGCCGACACATCCTCCCGCGCCCCCACCACACTTCTGCCTGTGGGGATACAGGCAGACCTCTCTTGTTTCCGCCCAGGAAGGAAGATGAACACAGCAGGGCAGGCAATAGGGCTTGCAACTCGAGCCGGCCCGGACGCTGTCCGTGTTCCTGTTCTCAAATAACGCTGTCAACAACGACTCTTCTTGACCGAGAGGATCACTGCCGCCAAGCAACTACCTCTGGTTCGTGTGTTGTCTACTGACCGGGTGGTAGGGTGAAAAACAGGGGATATCGAGAAGACAGCTGGCTTCCGTCACAGCTTGTGCAATCCGATGCAGGGCTGGCGTTGACAGATAGAACTTTAATAGGCAGCGGTGTTGATACCGCTTGATGTTTGGTGAAGGGGTTTTGGTTTCATGCATGTGGTTTCCCGTCTGCGTCACATCCTGGCGATGACGACCGTCCTGATCAGCCTGCTGGCAGGCCTGGGCGTCGCATCCGCCCAGGCGGACGCTCCCATACTCACCGGGGGGGGGGGGTCGTCAGACCCCTCGCGTAGCTAAGCAAACCCCCGCCACTGTCCCCAGCAACGCAACCAGCACACCACTACCTATACAAGCCACCCCACTGTTAAGCTCAGCAGCGCCGAGTCCAAGCACTCCGTCAACGTCGACGAACAATATAGACAGCACAGAACCAGCTCCTGACAAACCAAATAATAAAACGGATGGTCAAGCCGCACATATGGTGCGTTTCGACCCGGCCGACGGCAGCAAGCCAACACAAGCGATCATGAAGACCGGCACACTCGCCACTCCCCCGCAACACAATCCTCAACGTGATGGCTTCAGGTTCGACGGATGGACACGTGACGGCCAGCCTTATGACTTCCAGGATCCGATCCTCCAGGACACGACACTGACAGCCAAATGGAGCAAGGCTACGGACTGGCGGCTGAGCCCGGACCATGGGCCCGCCTCCGGCGCCCTGCTGACCATCACCCCGCCCGACAGGCAGGAACCCTATTACACGGGCATCCGCACGGCAGGAGACCAAACCGTCGGCGTGACCGGCGACGGCCGCATATACACATGGAAGCAAGGCAACACGCCACAACAGGTTCCTACCCCCGCCCAAGCATCCGGCGGGTTCCGCTACCTGCAGGCCGCAGCCGGCAGCCACTGGCAGGCCGCGCTCGGATCCGACCAGCACATCTACACCTGGGCCAGCCAACAGCTCGTACCCACGCTCCTCCACACCGGACAGGATGCCGAGTTCACCAGCATCAGCATGAACGGCGACCTGCTCCTGGCCGTGGACCGGCAGGGACAGGTACACGCCTATCAAGCAATACAGGCCGACAGCCAAAACCCGAACCCGAAACCCGCAGCACAGGAAGCCATCAGCCTGCCCGGTCAGGCGCAAGCCGTCCTCGCCGTCACATCCGGCAGCCGAATCCTCATCGTGGACACAGACGGGCAGGCCTGGACCCGGGAGACGAACAACACCGGAAAAGCCAAACCAGAACCCATCAAACAGGAACCGGGCACGCGCATCGTCCAAGCCCAAGCCCTCAACCAAGGAGTCCTTCTCCTAGACGCGGACGGACAGGCCTATCACCTGGCTAACAGCAAGACCAGCCTTACAGCCGTCAACCTGTCAGAAAGCATGAAAGCTCGCTCGATTGCCACTAACCATAGCCGGGCCGTCATCACCGACACAGATGGCCGCCTATGGGTCTGGCAGACCGGCGATAAACCCATGCGCGCAGACAAGGGAAGCCAGCCCTACACACAGGCCGCCGCTACAAGTGACAGAATCATCGCCTTGGACAGGCAGGGCTACATGTTCACGTGGAGCTTGGACGAGCAGGGCCAGCCCGGCAAACCGACAAGGATCAACGCCACCGTGACGTCCACCCTGGAATCAGCCAGCATGGACGGCCAAACATTGACACTCAGCAAGAAAGATAACTCCTGGCAGACGGAAGCTCCAGCCCATAAGCCGGGACCAGCCGCCATCACACTCGCCGGTAGACAAGACGGCCAGCCCTTCACCAGGAGCCTCAGCTACACGGTCGATCAGACACTGACCAGAGACGACCTGCAAAGATCCACTTATAAAGTCACTTTTAATGCGGACGGAGGAAACCCCGAACCAGCAGATCAGAATTTCTCCACCCCAAACAGCAGAGTGAAGCGGCCCTCCCCCGACCCGACGCGCGAAGGCTATCTGTTCGACGGATGGTTCACCGGCGAAGTCGCCTACGACTTCAGCAGGCCCGTCACCGAAAACCTCACCATCACCGCCAAATGGACCTTCAAAGACCCTAACAACACGTGGAGCATCAGCCCCGATAAGGGCAGCCAGCTGGGCAACGAGTCCACCATCATCACCCCGCCTGACATCACCAGGCGAAACATCAGGTTCAGCCAGGTCAGCGGATCAAAAAACGACAGTAGTACTACCTATGGTTTTTCCTTGGCTGTGGGCAGCGACGGGAACGCCTACGCATGGGGAGACAACAGGTATGGCCAGCTCGGCGACGGGACGACCACCGAGCGGCATACGCCGGTCAGGGTGAGAACACCTGACCGCGAGACGTATCCGGACCTGCCTGCGGATTTCACCTACGTGCAGGTCAGCGCCGGAAGCTATTACTCGTTGGCCTTGGGCAGTGACGGATACGTGTACGCCTGGGGATACAACCACTATGGCCAGCTCGGCAACAAGACCAAGTCCGATTCGTCAAAACCAATACGCGTGCGCGACCCCGCCAACCCTGATGACGAGAGCAAAGGACTGCAAGCCACCCAGGTGAGCGCCGGATACTCTCATTCGCTAGCCGTGGGCAGCGACGGATACGCCTACGCCTGGGGATACAACGAATATGGCAAGCTCGGCAACAACACCAGCGATGATTTGTCTGATGTTCCCGTGCAAGTGCGCGACCCTGCTGACGTAAGCAAAGGACTGCAAGCCACCCAGGTGGATGCCGGATGGCGGCATTCGCTGGCCATCGGGACTGACGGATACGCCTACGCCTGGGGATACAACAAAAATGGCCAGCTCGGCAACGGGAAGACCAGCAGCACTAACGCGAACCCTGTTCCTGTGCACGTGCGCGACCCCGCCAACCCTGATGACGAGAGCAAAGGACTGCAAGCCACACAGGTGAGCGCCGGATACTCTCATTCGCTAGCCGTGGGCAGCGACGGATACGCCTACGCCTGGGGATTCGACTACTGTGGCCAGCTCGGAAATAACAGCACAACGGATTCGACTGTTCCTGTGCACGTGCGCGACCCCGCCAACCCTGATGACGAGAGCAAAGGACTGCAAGCCACACAGGTGGACGGTGGATACGAGCATTCATTGGCCCTGGGCAGCGACGGATACGCCTACGCCTGGGGAGAGAACGATAAGGGCCAGCTCGGGAACAATACAACCAGCGGCTACTATTACCCTGTAAAGGTGCTCGCCTCCGAACAGTCCACAAGCAAGGCCGGCCCCTGGCTGCACGCCGTGCGAATAATCGCCGGTGACCAGCATTCGCTGGCCATCGACACGGACGGGAACACCAAAGCATGGGGACGCAACGACTCTGGTCGACTCGGCGACGGCACCACAAACAACAAGTCGGCTCCTGTGCCGGTGGTGTTTAACCTGCAGCTGGTGATCACCGGCGTCAGATTCGACCAGACCCCCGTATCAGGCCTGACACGCGGCGATGACGGCATCGTCACCGTGCTCACGCCCGAACACCTGCCGGGCACGGTCACGGTCAGCGTCGACTACACATTGGTTGGCGCAACCCAAAAGCCGGACACCTCCCTCAGATACACGTACCTGCCTGCAGGCACTCTTCCTGAGGCGGGCGGGGAAGGCATCCTGCTCATCCTGGCGGCAGGCACAATGGGCATAGGCGGGGTGCTAGCATCCAGCCGCCACCGGAGAGAACGACACCAGCTGCTTCACGCTTCGCACGAGTAAGACAGGCCGGTCGGCGTATCAATCCCCCCGCCCCCGGCCGATACAGGGGGAAGCAGGGAGGAACGTGCCACGTAAGGTTCAACCCCAAGAGAGCCGACACCCCTCCCGCGCCCCCACCACACTTCCGCTTGCCGAAGTTCAAGGCATGCATGCACACTCGCATTCAGGCGAAGAGAGAAAAACGGCTAGGCCGACACAGGGATCTTGCAGCCTCAGTTAGGCCAGCCGCTGTTCATGCTCCCTGCACCTTCATAATTTGGTAAGCAGCCGCCCTTATTTAGACGCCGGGGTCAATGTCGCCGAACGGCTGACTCTAACTTGTGTGTTGTCTGTGGGTCGGGTGGTAGGGTGAAAAGCGGGGGATGTCGAAAAGACAACAGGCTTCTGTCAGGATCCGCGCAATCTGTTGCACGGTCTGACCTTGAGCATTGGGCAACTTTCCGACAGGAAAACGTTAAGGCTATAGGCAGGCGGTTCTGATACCGCTTGGTGTTTGGTGAAGGGGTTTTGGTTTCATGCATCTGGTTTCCCGTCTGCGTCGCATCACGGCGATGACGACCGTCCTGCTGGGCCTGCTGGCAGGCCTGGGCGTCGCATCCGCCCAGGCGGACGCTCCCATACTCACCGGGGGGGGGGGGGTCGTCAGACCCCTCGCGTAGCTGACGGAACCCCCGGCACCCTCCCCAGCAACGCAACCAGCACACCACTACCCACACCATCACCGATACAAACCACCACACCATTAAGCACCACGCCAGGTACCCCATCATCGACGACGAGAACACCTGACAGCGCAGACTCCGCTCCAGCTAAGTCAACAGAGAAGACGGACGATCAAGCCACACGCACAGTGCGCTTCGACCCTGCCGACGGCAGCAAGCCAACACAATCAACCGTGCAAACTGGCACTCTTGCCGCTTCCCCGGAAAAGAACCCGCAACGTGAAAGCTTCCGCTTCGACGGATGGACATACGACGGCCAGCCTTTCAACTTCCAGACCCCAATCCTCCAAGACACAACCCTGAAAGCCCAGTGGACGAAGATCACAGACTGGACACTGAGCCCGGACCACGGGCCCGCCTCCGGCGCAAGGCTAACCATCAACCCGCCCAACCAGCAGGAACCTTACTACGTCAGTGTCCAAGCCGCAGGAGACCAGGTTGTGAGCCTAACCGGCGACGGCCGCATCTACACATGGACGAAAGACAGCACACCCAAACAGGTCCCCTCACCCGCCCAGGCTCCCGACGGTTTCCACTACCTGCAGGCCACAGCCGGCAGCCAACGGCAAGCCGCACTTGGATCCGACCAGCACATCTACACCTGGACCAGCCAACAATCAACGCCCGCCATCCTCGGCACCGGCCAGGATGCCGTGTTCACCAGCGTCAACATTAACGACGACAGGCTCTTGGCGGTGGACCGGCAGGGACAGGTCCACGCCTTCCAGGCCAGCCAGAAAGACAGTCAGAACACGAAGCCTGACGAGCAGGCTACGCTCAACCTGCCCGGAAAGGCGCAGGCCGTCACCGCCGGCGCCTCAGCCAGCCGTATCCTCGCCCTGGACGCTGACGGGCAGGCATGGACCTGGGACGCAGGCAAGACCGGAAGCGTCAAACCCGAACGCGTCAAGCAGGACCCGGGCACGCGCCTCATCCAAGCACAAGCCCTCAGCAAGGGATTCCTTCTATTGGATTCAAAAAAACAGGCCCGGTACCTGGCCGACAGCACAACCAGTCCCACAGCCGCCGGCTTGCCGGACGGGGTGCAAGCCAGACATATCACCGCCAACAAGGACCAGGCCATCATCACTGACGAGGACGGCCACGTCTGGGCCTGGAAGCCCGGCAAGGCACCCATCCGCGCAGATAACAGGAGACAGGCCTACGTGCAGGCCACCGCTGCCGGCAACAAGATCACCGCCATTGACAGTAAGGGCAGCATATTCACGTGGAATCAGGACACCCAAGGCAATCAAGGCAAGCCAGCAAGAATCGACACCACGCACGCACCCACCCTGGAATCAGCCAGCATGGACGGGCAAGCATTGACACTCAACAAGAAAGACGACTCCTGGCAGGCGGACATACCCGCCAGCCATCCAGGGCAGACCACTATTCACATCGCCGGCAGCCAGGACGGCCAGTCCTTCACCAAAAGCCTCGGCTACACGGTCGACCAGGCACTGACCAGAGAGGTCCAACAGGGCTCCGCCTACACGGTCCATTTCAACACGGGCGAAGGAGGCCCGACCCCCCAGGACCAGAGCATCCAGCCAGTCTACGGCAGGGTCCAGCGACCCTCCCCCGACCCGACGCGCGAAGGCTACCAGTTCGACGGATGGTTCACCGGCGAAGTCGCCTACGACTTCAGCAAACCCATCACCCAGAACCTCATCCTCACCGCCAAATGGACGCCAGAAAACGCAAGCAACACGTGGAAGATCAGTCCCAATAAAGGCAGCCAGCTGGGCAAGCAACAGACCACCATCACCCCACCAGCAACGAGAAGCGGCATCAGGTTCAACCAGGTCAGCAGCGGAGGGTACACCATTGGTGATCTGACGGGGTATTCGCTGGCTGTGGGCAGTGACGGGAACGCCTACGCATGGGGCAACAACAAGTTCGGCCAGCTCGGCAACGGTACGACCGCCCAGCGGAACACGCCCGTCCCGGTGCCAAAGCCTGCAGGCGCGCCCGCGGATTTCACCTACGTGCAGGCCTATGCCGGAGGCTATCATTCGCTGGCCATCGGCAGCGACGGGTACGTGTACGCCTGGGGGCTCAACGACCACGGGCAGCTCGGCAACAACACCAAGTCCAATTCATCAACACCCGTGCGCGTGCACGGGCCCGGCAACACCGGCGAAGGGCTGAAAGCGATTCAAGTCGCCGCAGGAGCCTGGAACTCCATGGCATTGGGCGCCGACGGCACCGTATACACCTGGGGCAGCATATCCAAACAAGTCGGTGATGACTACTCGAGCCCGCAGACTGTCCCATCTGCGGTCAAGGACCCTTCGGATGCCAGCGGCGTCTTCCACGCCGTGCAGATCAGCACAAGCTGGTCCTTCGACATGGCCATCGGCCAGGACGGGTACGCGTACACCTGGGGCTACAACTTCCTGGGCCAGATCGGCAACAACACCAACGACAATAGTTTCCACCCCACGCCCAGCCGCGTGTTTGCCACCGGCAAGTCCACGGCTGCGGCAGGCCCCTGGCTGAAAGCCGTCCAAGTGAGCGCCGGAAGCTGGTTCGCATTGGCTATCGACGAGGACGGGAACACCTGGGCATGGGGACAGAATACGTATGGCGCACTCGGCAACGGCACCAGCACCGGGAGTGATCAAATTCCGAATCCTCTTCCCGTGCGAGTGCGATACCCCGCGAATGCGGGCACAGTGATAGCCAGGCAAATCAGCGCCAGAGGTCGACATTCGCTTGCACTTGACAAGGAGGGGAACGCCTGGGCATGGGGATGGAACTCCTATGGTCAGCTCGGCGACGGCACCACGAACAATCGGACTATCCCGGTGAAGGTGCTAGCGTCCGCGCAGTCCACAAGCTCGGCCGGCCCCTGGCTGCAAGCCGTGCAAATCAGCGCGGGCTACCATTGTTCATTAGCGATCAGCATAGACGGGAACGCAAAAGCCTGGGGACGGAACTTGTATGGCCAGCTCGGCGACGACACCACAAACAGCAAGTCGGCTCCTGTGCCGGTGTCGTTCAACCTGGCTCTGGTGATCACCGGCGTCAGGTTCGACCAGACCCCCGCATCAGGGCTGACGCGCGGCGACGGCGGCAGCGTGAGCGTGTTCACGCCCGCGCACCAGCCGGGCATGGTCACGGTCAGCGTGGACTACACGCTGGGCGGCACACCCCAAACGCCGGACACTACCCTCAGGTACACATACCTGCCAGCAGGCGTGCTCCCCAAGGCAGGCGGGGAAGGCATCCTGCTCGCCCTGGCCACCGGCATGACCGGCATGGGCGGAGTGCTGGCATCCCGCCGCCACCGGAGGGAACAACACCAACTGTCACACGCTTCGCACGAGTAAGAACGGCCGGGCGGCGTATCAATCCCCCCGCCCCCGGCCCACATAGGGGGAGCAGGGAGGAAACGTGCCACTGAAGGCTCAAACCCCAAGTGAGCCGACACTTCCCTCCCGCGCCCCCACCACACTCCGTCCATCCCGCCAAGGATGGACGGCACATCAGGAGAGGGGGCAACCGCCATGGCGGGATACGGGCATGCAACCACCCCGCTATGGCGGCCACCCCCGCCTGATTCCAACCAGAGCAAACACCTGTTATATGGCCAAACCGGCCATGTAGAATTGAACAAGACGACCATCCCGCCATAGACGGGAAGACAAGGAGGAGCAGATGGCTTTCAACGGGAATCCGCGGCCGCAGGCCCCATACGGTCAGTACACACAACAGCCTATGCCGACCATGCAGAGCGGTGAGCCCTACGGCATGGGCTCGCCCATCGACACCAGCGCAGCATACAGCTTTGAAAAGGCGGAGCGGGTCTCCATGTCCCGCGCCTATGCGGAGATGGCCGTCGGCCTGCTGGTCACCGCCCTGACGGCCTACCTGACCGCCCGGACCGGACTGCTCCTGGCCTTCATGCAGGCCACGGGCGCCCTGGGCTGGATCGGCATGGCCGTGGTCCAGGTGGCCTTCGCCATGATTCTGAGCTTCCGGGTTATGCGCATGCGCACCTCCACCGCCCGGGTCATGTTCTACCTCTATGCGGCCCTGATGGGCTTCACCCTGAGCACCATCTTCATGACCTACTCACTGCCCTCCATCATGCTGACCCTGGTAATCACCGCAGGCTTCTTCTTCGTCCTCAGCATGCTGGCGCTGACCACACGGCGCAACATGCTGGGCATGGGTTCCATCTTCATGGCCGGCCTGCTCATGCTGATCCTGGTCGAGGTGGTCATGCTCTTCGTGGCCCCCTCCAACACGGCCCTGCGCGTGGTCTCGGCCATCGGCATCATCCTCTTCGCCGGCCTGACCATGTATGACGCCCAGCAGACCAGGGTCATCTTCGCCACCTACCGCAGCCAGGGGCCGGAGGCCATCAAGCGGGTCTCCATCCTCTGCGCCCTCAACCTCTACCTGGACTTCGTCAACCTCTTCCTCTACATCCTGAATCTGGTCGGCGACCGCAACTGACAAAAAGAAAATCCCCGCCCCTGGCATTGGTGGCGGGGATTTTTGTATCTTCAGGCCTCCTGGTCGGCCCTGGCCAGCAACCCGCGCAGCACGTACTGCAGGATGCCGCCGTTGCGGTAGTACTCGGCCTCGCCAGGAGTGTCGATGCGCACCTTGGCCGCAAACTCCACCCTGCTGCCGTCGGGCCGCTGGGCCCGTACCTGGACCTGCTCGGGCAGGGAGTTGTTCAGAGCATCAATGCCAACCAGGTCATAGGTCTCCTGGCCGTCCAGCCCCAGGCTCTGGGCCGACTGACCCGCCGGGAACTCCAGCGGCAGCACACCCATGCCGATCAGGTTGCTGCGGTGAATGCGCTCGAAGGACCTGGCGATGACGGCCCGCACGCCCAGCATCCTTGTGCCCTTGGCCGCCCAGTCCCTGGAGGAGCCCGTGCCGTACTCGCTGCCGGCCAGCACCACCAGGGGCGTGCCCTGCCTGGCATAGTCCTGCGCCGCCTCGAAGATGGTCGTCTCCTGGCCGTTCAGGAAGTCGTAGGTGAACCCTCCCGGCCGCACGTCCAGCCCCACCGAGGCCAGCAGCTGGTTGCGCAGGCGGATGTTGCCGAAGGTGCCCCGGACCATGACCTCATGGTTGCCGCGCCGGGAGCCGTAGGAGTTGAAGTCCCTGGGGGCTATGCCGTGCTCCTGCAGGTAGCGGCCGGCCGGTGCGTCGGCCTTGATGGCCCCTGCGGGCGAGATGTGGTCGGTGGTGACCGAATCCCCCAGCAGGGCCAGCACCCGGGCCCCGTGGATGTCCTCCAGTGGGTCGGGCTGGGCCTTCATGCCGTCGAAGAAGGTCTGGCGGCGGATGTAGGTGGAATCCTGGTCCCAGTGGAAGAGCTCGCCCTCCGGCACCTCCAGCTTCCGCCAGCGCTCGTCCCCGCCGAAGACATCCGCATAGTCGCGCAGGTACATGTCCCGGTCCAGGGCGGTGCCCACCACGGACTCGATGGCCTCCTGGGAGGGCCAGATGTCCGCCAGCATGACCGGCTTGCCCTGGCTGTCCCGGCCCAGGGGGTCGCGCCAGGGGTCGAAGTCCATGGTGCCGGCCAGAGCGTAGGCCACCACCAGGGGCGGCGAGGCCAGGTAGTTCATCTTCACATCCGGGCTGATGCGGCCCTCGAAGTTCCTGTTGCCCGAGAGCACGGCCGTCACCGTCAGGTCGTGGTCGGCGATGGCCTGGTGGATGGCCGGGTCCAGGGGTCCGGAGTTGCCGATGCAGGTGGTGCAGCCGTAGCCGACCAGCTCGAAGCCCAGGGCGTCCAGGTCCTTGCTCAGGCCGGTCCGGTTCAGATAGTCCGTCACCACCTGGGAGCCGGGAGCCAGCGAGGTCTTGACCCAGGGCTTGGGCTTGAGGCCCCGGGCGCGCGCCTGGCGGGCCAGCAGACCGGCGGCCACCATGACCGAGGGGTTGGAGGTGTTGGTGCATGAGGTGATGGCCGCGATGACCACATCCCCGTCCCGCAGGCTGAACTCGCTGCCGTCGGCCTTCTTGACTGGCACAGCCTCGCCCTTGTCCCTGTCCTGGTCGCTGTAATCCTTGAAGTCCCGATGGAAGGTCTGCTGGGCCTGGTCCAGCAGGATGCGGTCCTGGGGCCGGCGGGGGCCGGCGATGGACGGCCGCACCGTGGACAGGTCCAGCTCCAGCACCTGGGAATACTCGGGCTCAGGGCAGTCGGCATCCTCCGGGTCCATCCACAGCCCGTTGGCCTTGGCATAGGCCTCCACCAGGCGCACATGCTCGTCGCTGCGGCCGGTCAGACGCAGGTAGTCCAGGGTGATTCGGTCGATGGGGAAGATGGCGCAGGTGGAGCCGAACTCGGGGCTCATGTTGCCCAGGGTGGCCCGGTTGGCCAGGGGGACCTGGGCCAGGCCCTTGCCGTGGAACTCCACAAACCGGCCCACCACGCCCACCTCGCGCAGCATCTGGGTCACGGTCAGCACCACGTCGGTGGCGGTGACCCCCTCGGGGATGGATCCGGTCAGCTTGAAGCCCAGGACCTGGGGCACCAGCATGGAGATGGGCTGGCCCAGCATGGCAGCCTCGGCCTCGATGCCGCCCACGCCCCAGCCCAGCACGCCCAGGCCGTTGACCATGGTGGTGTGGGAGTCGGTGCCCACGCAGGAGTCCGGGTAGACCAGGGCCGGCCCCTCCCCTTGGGTCCTGTCCCTGCGCATGACCACCTGGGCCAGGTACTCCAGGTTGACCTGGTGGATGATGCCGGTGCCCGGGGGCACGACGCGGAAGTTTTGGAAGGCCTGCTGGCTCCAGCGCAGGAAGCGGTAGCGCTCACTGTTGCGCCGGTATTCCATGTCCATGTTGTGTTCCAGGGCGCCGGGCACGCCCGAGCTGTCCACCTGGACGGAGTGGTCGATGACCATCTGCGCGGGGATGAGCGGGTTGACCAGGGAGGGGTCGTCGCCCAGGGCCTTGACGGCATCGCGCATGGTGGCCAGGTCGACCATGCAGGGCACGCCGGTGAAGTCCTGCATGAGCACCCGGGCGGGACTGTACTGGATCTCCCTGTCGGGCTGGGCCTTGGGGTCCCAGTCCAGAAGCTGGTCCAGCTGGTCCCGGGTCACCGTGGTCCCGTTCTGGTGCCGCAGCAGATTCTCGGCCAGGATGCGCAGGCTGTAGGGCAGGTGGTCGATGCCCGGCAGGTCGCTGATCCGGTAGTATTCGAACTCCTCGGAGCCCACCTTGAGCTTGGAACGACCTGCATCTTGTGCGGATTCTGACATGCACCACCCCTTCCTTGGACGCTCGGGCCCTGCCCTGGCGCCCATGTGGACCGGCGGCGGGAGGACCCCAGGCCGTCAGTGACGCTTATCTGTGCTTGTGAGGTTCATTCTTAGCGCCCATGTGTTACCTGACGGATGTAACGTGCGCATGCCGGATAGCCCAGGACGGCCAGGACCATGAGCAGGGCACCCGCCAGGGCGAAGGCCACGGTGGCGGCCAGGGCAGGACCGGTGGGCAGGCTGATGGCGAAGAACCGCGCCACCATGGGAATCAGGGCCCCGATCACCCCGGCTGCGGCGAAGCAGAGGACCAGCAGGCCCCTCCAGGAGCGCAGGGGCCGGGCCACCTGGGTCAGGACCAGCACGCCCATGCAGAAGAGGACGATGGCGCAGACCGAACGCCAACGCCCCAGGTCGCCGGGCCGGGCCAGGTCCAGGCCCAGCAGGCCGGGCAGGCTCCAGGCCGCCGCCAGCACAATCAAGGCCGTGGCGATGCCCGAGGGCAGGGCGAAGGCGACCACACGCTTGAGGAAGCCGGGCCGGTAGCGCCTGGTGTTGGGGGCCAGCGCCAGGAAGAAGGCCGGTGTGCCGATGGTCAGGGCGCCGATGTAGGTGATGTGCCGGGGCAGGTAGGGGAAGGGGATGCCGGTCAGGACCACGCCCAGGGAGATCAGGGCCGAGTAGACGGTCTTGACCAGGAAGAGGCCGGCCACACGCTCCATGTTGGCCATGACCTGCCGGCCCCGGGCCACCACGTCAGGCAAGTGGGAGAAACGCGAATCCACCAGGACCAGCTGGGCCACGGCCTTGGTGGCGGCCGCCGCATTGCCCATGGCGATGCCCAGGTCCGCCTCCTTCAGGGCCAGGGAGTCGTTGACCCCGTCGCCGGTCATGGCCACCGTGTGACCCTTCAGGTGCAGGGCCTGGACGATGGCCTTCTTCTGGTCGGGCAGGACCCGGCCCAGCACGTCCACGTCCTCCAGCACCTCGGCCAGGGCTGCGGTGTCCTCGGGCAGCTGCCGGGCATCCATGGCCCGGGGCGCCCGGTCGCCGGTCAGGCCCACCTTGTTGGCGATGGCCGCCACCGTGGCCGGGTTGTCGCCCGAGATGACCCGGCAGCGCACGCCCTGCTGGCGGAACCAGGCCAGGGTCTCGGCAGCGTCGTCGCGGATGTGCTCCGAGCAGGTGATCAGGGCCAGGGGCTTCAGGTTCCCGGGCAGGTCGGGGCTGCTGGTGAAGTAGTCGGGCCGGTCGGTGCTCGGGTACCCGTCGGGGGCGGCCAGCATCAGCACCCGGTAGCCGCGGTCGGCCAGGTCGGCCACCTGCTGGTCCACCTGGGGCCAGCTGCCCGCCTGGGATGCCAGGAGCACCTCCGGGGCGCCGAAGTACCAGATTCTGCCGGACTGGTCGGCCACGGCGCTCCACTTGCGGGCTGATGAGAAGGGCAGGCGGCTGACGGCCCTGCCCGGGTGCAGGTCCTCCATCCCCTTGAGGATGGCACGGCCGGTGGCGTTGGGGCTCTCCTCCGCGCAGACGTCCACCAGGGCCTGCCGCAGCTGCTGGACCGGCAGGTCCTCGGCCAGCGGATGCAGGTCGTCGTAGACGATGCCCCCGTCGGTGATGGTGCCGGTCTTGTCCAGGTTCAGGGCATCCACCCGGGCAAGGGTCTCCACGGACTCCATCTGCTGGACCAACGTTTGATGCCGGGCCAGGCGGATGGCGGCCAGGGCGAAGTTCAGGGAGGTCAAGAGGACCAGACCCTCGGGGATCATGCCCACGACCCCGGCCACGGCGGACACCACGGCCTGCCGCCAGGCTCCGGTGGCCAGGGCAGTCTGGAAGCCGCCCACGGTCCGCATCTGTGTGAAGATGAGCAGCAGGCAGAGGGGAATGACCACCACGGTCATGACCTTGAGGATGGTGTTGATGCCCTCGTTCAGGTCGGAGTGGACCTTCTTGTAGACCTTGGCCTTGGCCGTCAGCGTGGCGGCGTAGGAGTCGGCGCCCACGGCGGTCACCTGGGCCAGGGCCATGCCCGAGACAGCCGTGGAGCCCGAGTAGACCTGGTCCCCCGGCTTGTGCTTGACCGTGCGCGATTCGCCGGTCAGCATGGACTCGTCCAGCTCCAGGCCGTAGGTGTCGATGATCTGCGCGTCGGCGGGCACCTGGTCCCCGGAGCGGATCCAGAGCAGATCCCCCTTGACGATGGCATCGTGGGGCACGGTCAGGTTGCGCCCATCCCTGCGCACCGTATAGTCGGAGGCCACCAGGATGGACAGCCCGTCCAGGGTGTGCTTGGCCTTGAGTTCGGTGGCCACGCCGATGCCGGTGTTGATGATGATGATCAGGCCGAAGACCGCGTCCTTCCACTGCCCGGTCAGCAGAACCACCACCATGGCGGTCAGGATGATGCCGTTGAAGAGGGTGAAGACGTTGTCGCGGATGATCTGGCCCAGGCTGCGGGAGGTTTGGTCCTGGGAGACGTTGACCAGGCCCTGTGCCTTCAGCCGCTCCACCTCCTGGGAGCTCAGCCCCGGCCGGTCGGTCTCCGGAAAGCCTGTGTCCGCCGTTGTGCTCATCCTTGGCCCCCCTCTCAGTCGGCGCTCAGGCGCACGGCCATGATCCTGGCATGCGGTCCGTCGTCCACAATGGTCTGCAGGGCGTCGGCCAGCAGGGGCGCGTGCGGATGCCCGGCAGGACCCACCGGATGGACCGTAGCCGCATAGTAGAGCCTACCCGGGTCAGGGGTCCAAGCCTTGGCGCTTTGAGCGAACTCTACCACAGGGATGCCCGCCTTCCGGGCTGCCTTCAAGGCGGGGGTCCAGTCGCCGGCGCCGGGCCGACGGATCAGAATCAGGCTGACTCCGCGGTTGACGGCATCCTGCACCCCATCCTGCTGATCGCTGGTGGACTGCGCCGAGGAGAAATAGCCCTTCATGCGCTCGGCCTTCAAGGATGCCAGGATGCGGCTGTCCAGACCGGCATCCGGGTCTTTTTCGCCCTTCTGCGGGCAGCCAATCAAAGCCACGAGCGTGTCGGAGCGATCCACGCCGTCGTGGGGCACGGTGCCCTCGTGCCAGGAGTCGCCCACGGCCCTGTCCTTGGGGGCGCATCCGGTCAGCGTGGGCAGGCCTGCCAGCAGGGCGACCGCCAGCAGCAGACCAGCCAGCCGCCTGACCACTGCCAAGACCCGCCCGGTGCGGCTCATGTCAGCGCTGCCTTCCCGCCGTGCGGGTGAAGACCGCCACGGTCTCCACGTGGTGGGTCATCGGGTAGATGTCAAAGGCCTCAAGGTGCTTGGGGCTGTAGCCCAGGGAGATCAGGGTGGCCGTATCCCTGGCCAGGCTGGTCGGATCGCAGGCCACATAGATGATGGTCCCCGCCCCGCTGGCGGCCAGCAGTCGGCAGACTTGGGCCTTGGCGCCGGCCCTGGGCGGATCCAGCAGGATCAGGTCGGGATGGCCCAGCCCCTTGGGCGCACCGCCAGCCAGGACCTTGGCCACGTCCCCTCGACGCAGGACCACCCGGTCCAGTCCGGCCTGCTTCACGTTGTGTTTCGCGCTGGCAATGGCTCCGGCGGATCCCTCCACAGCCAGGAGCCGGGCCCGTCCGTCGGCCAGAGCGGCCAGCGGCAGGGTGAAGAGCCCTGATCCGCAGTAAAGATCCCAGATGACCGGTTCGGCGACCCCATCCAGAGCCTGCCTGGCCTGGTCCAGGACCACCTTGGTCAGCACGACCGGTGCCTGACAGTGGACCTGCCAGAATCCGTCGGCCCGAACCTGGTACTCAGGTCCTGCTCCGGCCTCCAGCCGCTCCGTCAACAGGCGGCTCCCCTGGCTCAGGCGGCCATCCACCAGCAGGGCGAAGTTGTCGCCGACCGGTCCCCCGTCGCGCGGCTGGGGCACGGCCAGGCGTATGCGGGCACCGGCGGGCAGGCCGCCTTCCCAGATGCCCAGGTCGTCGGCCAGATCCAGCAACTCCTGGGTGGCCAGGGGCATGGTCTGGATCGGCAGGCGGTCATGCGATCCCCGCCGACGCATGGAGGGGCGGCCCTGATCGTCGGCCACCAGCTCGATTCGGGTCCTCCAGTGCAGGCCGCCCAGCTCCTCATCACCCGGAACCCGGGCCACCGGCACCTGGACGTCCACCCCGCCCAGGCGGGACATCTGCTGGCCAATCAGATCAGCCTTCCAGGTCAGCTGACCGGGCAGGCTGACGTGAATCAGATCGGCCCCGCCAAGGCCTCCTCCCCAGGCCAAGGGTCCAGCCAGGGGCCAGGCGGGTTGGCGGCGGTCAGGGCTGGCCTCCAGCACCTTGGTGACCTCGCCCGTGGCGAACCTGCCGGCCCGGCCGTGAGGCTCGTCCAGGAGGACCTCCACCAGCTCCCCGGGCAGGGCGAAACGGACGAAGACCACCCGCCCGTCCTCCAGGTGGCTGACACAACGGCCTTGGTCGGCGTAGCGTTCGATGCGCAGACGAACCCTGGTTTCAGTCATGATCAGCGTGAACCTCCTGGTCGGTCTGCGCCTGGTCGGCCTGGCGACGATGGTAGGGGCCCCCGATCAGCAGCCAGCTGATCCAGATGCCCAGAGCAAACAGGGGCAGGCCCAAAATCAGGCGTGCGGCGCCCAGCAACCCTACGGAACCGGCCAGGTAGAGCGGCACTTGAACCAGCAGGCGCAGCGCGAAGACGGCGATCCAGACCAGAGTGGCCTGGGTATAGGCCCGTGCCAGTTCTGGCTCGCCCCGCCAGGAGGCCAGCCACTGCCTCCAGCCTGAGACGACGGGCCGGCGCAGGTACTCCACCAGCAGGCCTATGCCGGGCATCCGTGCCAGCAGCGAGGCGACGAGCACGATGATCCAGAATCCGTTGGTCAGGAATCCTGGCAGATAATAGTTGCGGGCATCCCGGGTCAGCCATGCGGCCACCAGGCAGATGCCCACCGAAAGCAGGCCGGTCAGCGCCCCCAGAAAGGACTGCCGCTGAACCAGACGAATCAGGAGCTGCACCAGGGCCAGCGCCGCCGAAACCGCCACGGTCAGCCCCAGACGGCCGGTGACCAGGAAGACAACCAGAAATACCAGCCCCGGCAGCAGGGACTCGACGATCCCCCGCCATCCGCCGATGGCCTCCATGACGGAGAAATCGTCGTCGGCCAGCGCTGCCAGCCCGGAGTGCTTCTGCTTCACAGCCTTAGCGGACCTCCGAGAACATGGGTCCGCGCGACAGTGTGGTCTTCACCTCGGTCTGCTGGTCCGAGTCGAAGGGGCCCTCGGGCCTGCCGGGGATCTGCGCACTCTCATCGTCCTTGGACTCCGAGTCTTCGGCTTCTCCGCGACGCTGGTTGGGGGTGATGGGCGCATGCATGGGCACCAGGTCGCGGGGGGCCAGGGGCTCATCGCCACGGACCACCACCAGGTCGGCCAGGTAGCCGTCGAGCACATCCTTCTCTTTGCCGCCCTTGGCTGCCGGGCCGGAGAAGATGCCTCGCAGCATCCAGCGGGGTCCGTCGACGCCCACCACACGGGTCAGCAGGTTCTTGCCCTTGACCTTGACGGGCAGGGTCAGCTCCTTGCCGAAGACGCCGTCCACCTCCTTGCAGGAGGGGTTGGCCTTGAGCAGGTCGGCCCGGACCTCGTCCCAGAGGCCCAGGGACTTGGGGGCCGCGAAGGGCTCCAGCTCCAGACTGGAGGACCCGTAGGTGATGGTGGCCCCCAGCACGTCGCCGGTCTGCGAGTTGGCCTTGAGCCTCAGCTCGCTGCCCTTGAGGAAGGGCAGCATCAGGGCGCCGATGTCCAGGTACTCATCGGTGTCGGGAGCCTCGGAATCCAAACTGTCCCAGGGGCCTTTCCCGCTCTGCTCGGCTTCGTCCTGCTCCGCAGCCGTCTCATCACGGTCAGCCTGAGAGGTCTGGTCTGATTTCTCCGTGGACTTTTCAACGTCCTTGGACTCCTCGACGGCCTCCTCAGCCTGCTTCTTGGCGCGTTTCCTGCCGAAACCGAACAATCCCATGATGCCTCATTTCCTTGTGAGTCTGTGCAAAGGATACCTAGTCAAGACCCAGGCGCAGCTTGCCGCCGGGGATGGCGTCCAGCAGATCCTTGGTGTACTGGCGTTGCGGGTGGTCGAAGACCTCGTCGGTGGTGGCGTGCTCCACCAGCCGGCCATGCTGCATGACCACCACCTCGTCGGCGATCTGCCTGACCACGGCCAGATCGTGGGTGATGAACAGGTAGCTCAGCCCTTGCTCGGCCTGCAGGTCGTTGAGCAGCCGCAGCACCTGGTCCTGGACCAGCACGTCCAGGGCGGAGACGGCCTCGTCGCAGATGATCACATCCGGATTCAGGGCCATGGCCCGGGCGATGGCGATGCGCTGACGCTGTCCGCCGGAGAGCTCGTTGGGGTAGCGCCCCATGACCGACTCGGGCATCTCCACCATGTCCAGCAGCTCCTTGACCCGCTTCTGCCGGGACTTGGCGTTGCCGATCTTGTGGATGCGCAGGGGCTCCTCGATGGAGCGGTAGATGGAGTACATGGGGTCCAGGGAGCCGTAGGGGTTCTGGAAGACCGGCTGCACGTGCCGGCGGAACTCCATGAGCTGACGGCTGCCGAAGCCGGCGATGTCCTGGCCCTCGTAGGTCACCAGGCCCGAGGTGGGCTTGAGCAGGTGCAGGACCATGTTGGCCACGGTGGACTTGCCGGAGCCGGACTCCCCCACGATGGCCAGGGTGGTCCCCCGCTTGACCGAGAAGGAGACGTCGTCCACGGCCTTGAACATCTCCTTGCGCCGGGGCAGCCTGAACTCGCGGGTCAGGTGCTCCACGGTGATGACATGCTCGCTGCGCTCCAGTGTGCTCTCGCCCTTGACGTGATGCTCCAGCAGGTCTTCGGCATCCTGGCCGCGCTGCTTGGCGGAGATGATGCGCTGGGAGGCCAGCGAGGGCGCGGCCTGGACCAGCCGCTTGGTGTACGGGTGCTGGGGGTGCTGCAGGACCTCCAGGCTGGGCCCGGACTCCACCACCTGGCCCCGGTACATGACCACGATGTGCTGGGCGCGCTCGGCTGCCAGACCCAGGTCGTGGGTGATGAAGAGCACGGCGGTGCCCAGGGATTCGGTCAGGCTGCGCAGGTGGTCCAGAATCCGCTTCTGGACGGTCACATCCAGGGCGCTGGTGGGCTCGTCGGCAATCAGCAGGTCGGGCCGCGAGGCCAGGCCGATGGCGATCAGGGCGCGCTGGCGCATGCCGCCGGAGAACTCATGCGGATACTGTCGGGCCCTGGTGGCAGCCTCAGGCAGCCCGGCCTCAGACAGCAGGCCGGCGATGCGGTCGTCCATGTCCGAGCCGGTGACATGCTCCTTGGCCAGCGTCCAGGCCGCATCGTCATCCACACCGGCGTCGATCAGGGACTTGGCCACGCCCCAGCGGGTCTCGGAGCCCACATCCCACTCGGCCTTCAGGGCCTCCATGGTCTGGTCCACGTCGGCGACCCCGGCATCGCTCAGGGCCTGGCGGGCGGCCTGGAGCAGGCCGGGCAGGTCCTTGGAGGAGATGAAAAGCTCGTCGTCCGACTTCTTGAGCGTCACCTCTTCGTCGCTGGCCAGGGCCTTGGCCAGCCGGGAGCGCTTCTCCCGGGAGACATCCATATGGTTGGCGGTCAGCGCCTCCTTGACCTGGGAGCCGATGCGCCAGACCGGGTTCAGATTGCTCATGGGATCCTGCGGGACCAGGCCCACCTGGGAGCCGCGCAGCGCCTCATAGTCCTTGCGGTCCAGGCCCACCAGCTCGCGGCCATTGAGCCGGATGCTGCCGCCGGTCACCTTGCCGGTGCCGGGCAGAAGGCCCAGCACAGCCATGGCCGAGGTGGACTTGCCCGAGCCGGACTCCCCCACGATGGCCACCCACTGGCCGGGATAGACATTGAAGGAGGCGTCGCGAACTGCGTGGACGGTGCGCCCATCGGCGGTGAAGTCCACCTGCAGGTCCCGCACGTCGAGCAGAGGCTGCTGCTCCTGATTGGTGGTCATGTTCTTGTCTGCTTCAGTCATGCTTCCTCCGCTCAGGCCGTTCTGCTCTTGGGATCCAATGCATCCTTGACCGCGTCGCCCATCATGATGAAGGCCAGCACGGTGATGGCCAGGGCTGCGGAGGGATAGAAGAGGACCGAGGGGTTGGTGGTCAGGAGGTTCTGGGCCGTCGAGATGTCCCCGCCCCAGGAGACCACGGTGGAGGGCAGGCCGATGCCCAGGAAGCTCAGCGTGGCTTCAGAGACGATGTAGGTGCCCAGCGACATGGTGGCCATGACGATGACCGGGGCCAGGGAGTTGGGCATGATGTGCCGGAAGAGGTTGCGCAGGGGCGTGGAGCCCAGGGCCGTGGAAGCGGTGTTGAACTCCAGGTTCTTGGCCTCCAGGACGGCGCTGCGGGTGATGCGGGCCATGTTGACCCAGCCGAAGAGGGTCAGGGTCAGGATGATCTTCCACAGGGAGGTGGAGGTGCGGAACATCTGCAGGAGCACGATGGCGCCCAGGATCATGGGGATGGCGAAGAAGATGTCGGTGATGCGGCTGAGCACGGCGTCAACCCAGCCCCCGAAGAATCCGGCGATGGCGCCGATGAGGCCGCCGAAGACGGTGACCAGGATGGTGGTCATGATGCCGATGGCCACCGAGGTCCGGGCCCCGTGGATGACGCGGCTGTAGACGTCGCAGCCCTGCAGATCGAAGCCGAAGGGATGCCCGGGCCGTCCGGGCTCCAGGGAGTCGGACAGGCTGCAGGCCATGGGATCCTGCCTGGCGAAGAGGTTGGGGAAGAGGGCCACCAGGATGACCACGATAGCCAGGATTGCGGAGATGATGAAGAGCGGGTTGCGCCTCAGGGTCTTCCAGGCGTCGGCCCACATGCTGGTGGGCGGCACGTCCTCATCCACCGAGTCCACCTCGCGCAGGGGCGTCTCGTCGATGGGGGCCACGAAC
This sequence comes from Bifidobacterium sp. W8112, assembly GCF_016101425.1. Lineage (NCBI taxonomy): Bacteria > Bacillati > Actinomycetota > Actinomycetes > Bifidobacteriales > Bifidobacteriaceae > Bifidobacterium > Bifidobacterium sp. W8112. The sequence continues at coordinate 143,168 of NZ_JACFQN010000002.1, forward strand.
CGCTCCTGGCCCGGCAGGGGGTCGGGGAAGTAGACGCGGGCCTGGCTTTCGTTCTGTTCGCTTGACTCGTTCATTGCCGTTTCACTCATAGTCGGTCCCTCTCCCTCACGCATACCGGATCCGCGGATCGAGCACTGCGTAGAGCAGGTCGACCAGGAGGCTGGTGATGACGAAGATCAGGACCAGAATGGTCACGATGGAGACCACCAGGGTGCCTTCGCCCCTCAGGATGGCCTGGTAAAGGGTGTTGCCCACGCCCTGGATGTTGAAGATGCGCTCGGTGATCATGGCCCCGCCCATGAGTCCGCCGATGTCGGCGCCCAGGTAGGTGACCACAGGGATCAGGGAGTTGCGCAGCACGTGCCGCACGATGACGGACCGGTTGCTCATGCCCTTGGCCCGGGCCGTGCGCACGTAGTCCTCGGAGATGTTGGAGGTGATCTCCGTCCTGGTCAGACGGATGATGGAAGCCATGGACACCGACCCCAGCACAATGGCCGGCATGAGCAGGTCAATAAAGCCCGGATTGGCCCCGGCGGTGGCTGGCAGCAGATGCCATTTGACGCCGAACAGGTACTGCAGGATGAAGCCGGTGACGAAGGTAGGCACCGAAATCAGCAGCAGGGAGAGGACCAGGATGATGTTGTCCGACCACTTGCCCTTGGTCAGGCCGCCGATGATGCCGAAGATCACGCCGAAGACGCCCTCGAAGACGAAGGCCATCAGGGCCAGCTTGATGGTCACCGGGAAGGCCCTACCGATCACGCTGATCACGGGCTGGCCGGCGAAGGTGTTGCCGAAGTTCAGGGTCAGCGCGTTCTTCAGGAAGAGCACGTACTGCACGATGAAGGGCTTGTCGAGATTGTATTCCGAACGTATCTGTGCGGCAACGGCCTGATTGACCGGCTTGTCCCCGAACATGGCGGCCACGGGGTCGCCGGGAAGCGCGAAGACCAGCGCGTATATCAGCAGTGTCGTGCCGAGAACGACGGGGATCATCTGCAGAATACGTCGCAGAAGATATTTTCCCATCGGCTATTCTCCTTTGTCATCCGCGACCGGGATCGGCATGGGGATCGGGGCCGCCGCAAAAATTCTTGTTTGAGTCTACCAGCACACCTCAACAGAGGTGCAAAGACACCAAGGCCGGCGCGGAGTGGATCCTTCCGTGCCGGCCCGGGCGATGTCAGCTGTCAGGTGCGGGATTCAGGCTCCCGTCACCTCACTTGCTGATGTTGTAGTAAGCAGGGACGCCCTTCCAGGTGAAGGAGAATCCTTGGATGTTCTTGGCGGCCACGCCGTTGGAGTTCTGGTAGTAGAGCGGGACTGCGGGCAGATCGCGGAAGAGCAGCTCCTCGGACTGCTGGTAGATCTTGTTGGCCTCGTCGATGCTCTTGGCGGAGGCTGCCTTGTCCATCAGGCCGTCGAACTCGGGGTTCTTGTAGTCGCCGTCGTTGGACCCGTTGCCGTTGGCTGCCGAGCTGGCGAAGTTGCTGGACAGGTAGCTCTCGGGCGAGGGGTAGTCGGGCTGCCAACCGGAGCGGAAGGCCGAGTCGGTGAACTTGCGGTTCTGCACGTTGGAGCGGAACTCGCTGAAGGTGGGCAGAGGGTTGCCCGAAGCCTGGATGCCCAGGGCGTTCTTGATGGAGTTGGTGACGGCGTCATAGATCTCCTTGTGGGCGCCATCGGCGTTGTAGGCGATCTTGAAGCTGTCGCCCTCGCCCCAGGGGGAGATCTTGTTGGCCTCGGCCCAGAGCTCCTTGGCCTTGGACGGGTTGTACTTGAGCACGTCGGATCCCTTGATGCTGGTTGAGTAGCCGGGGATGACGGGGGCGGTGAAGTCGTGGACCTCCTTGGCGGTTCCGGACAGCACCTTCTTGATGATGGTCGGCCGGTCGATGGCCATGGAGATGGCCTGGCGACGGAGCTTGCCCTCCTGATCCTGGCCGAAGTGCTTCATGTAGGTGGGGATGGTGAACATCTGGATGACCGAACCCGGATCGTTGATGGCCTGGACCGTGTTGTCGGTCTGGAAGGTCTTGCGAGCCGAGGCCGGCAGGGTGTCCAGCACGTCCAGGTTGCCGGCCTGCACATCGCGGTAGGCTGCGGTGGCATCGGTGTAGGAGCGGAACTCGACGCCGCCGTTCTTGACCTTGATGCCGCCCTTGTAAGCGGGATCCTTGACCAGCTTGATGGCCTTGTTGTGCTCCCAGGACTGGAACTTGTAGGGTCCCACGGTCACCGGCTTCTCGCCGAAGGCCTTGGTGTCCTTGTAGAAGGACTCGGGCAGGGGCGCAAAGGCGGTGTAGCCCACCTGGATGGGGAAGGTGGAGGAAGGCGAGGTCAAATCAACGGTGAAGGTCTTGTTGTCGATGACCTTGAGGCCGGACAGCTGGGCATCGCCAGGGGTGCCCTCCTTCTGCAGGTCGTCATACCCCTTGATGTTGGCGAAGAAGCTGGAGCCCAGCTGCTTGTTGGCGATGTCGGCCGCCCAGGACCAGGCCTTGGTGAAGGACTGTGCGGTGACCGGGGTGCCGTCCGAGAATTTCCAGCCGTCGTTGATGGTCACGGTGTACTGGGTGTTGTCCTCGTTGGCCTTGATCTGCTTGGCGATCTCGTTGACCGGCTTGCCCTTGTCGTCAAAGCGGACCAGCTTGGAGAACATGACGTCGATGGGGTTGCCACCCCCCACCTCGTTGGTCATGCTGGGGATGAGCGGATTGGCCGGCTCAGGGTTGAAGACCGAGATGACGGCGTTCGAGCTGCCGCCGTTGCTCCCCTGGGCAGAGGAGCCGGATCCGCCGGATCCGCCGCAGGCGCCCAGCGTGAGCGCCATGACGCACAGTCCGGCGCCCGCAATGGTCAGGGCCGATTGCTTCTTCATATATCTTGCTCTTTCCTTTGGTTGGTTTCCCGAACCGCCAGTCATCGACGGCGGTTTATGCCGTTTCCGGCACGATCATTACTGGTCCTTGGACAGCTCCGAGAAGATCGGATAGCCATCCCAGCCCAGACGCATCCCATGAACCTTCTTGGCGGACGCGCCGATGTTGTTTCCATAATAGAGCGGAACCGCCGGCATGTCCTGCAGAAGGATCTCCTCAGCCTGCTGGAAGAGCCTGTTGGCTTCATCGGTGTCCTTGGCCTTGGCAGCCTGCTTCAGCAGGGCATCGAACTTGGGGTTCTTGTAGTCGCCATCGTTGGATCCGTTGCCGTCGGCCGCCGAGCTGGCGAAGTTGCTCATCAGATAGCTCTCAGGCGATGGGTAGTCGGGTGACCAGGAGGATCTGAAGGCCGCATCCGCGTAGAGGCGCTTTTTGATGTTGCCGCGGAACTCGCTGAAGGTGGGCACAGGAGTGGCCTCGGCCTTGATGCCCAGCGTGTTCTTGATGGAGTTGGCCATGCCGTCGTAGAAGTCCTTGGCGCCGCCATCCGAACTGTACAGCATTTGGAAGCTCTTGTCGGCTGGCCACTTGCTGATGGCATCGGCCTTGGCCCAGTACTCCTTGGCTTTCCTGGCGTTGTACTTGAGGTTGTCCGAACCCTTGAGATCCTTGGCATAGCCTGGGATGGTCGGCGCGGTGAAGTCGGTGGGCTGCACGCCCAGACCGCCCAGGACCTTGTCGATCAGCATCTTCCGGTCAATGGCCATGGAGATGGCCAGGCGGCGCAGGTGGCCCTCCTGGTCCTGGCCGAAATGCTCCATGGTGGCAGGAATGGTGAACATCTGCAGGGTGGAGCCAGGCTTGTTATAACTCTGCACCATGCTGTCGGTCATGAACGTCTTGACAGCGGAGGTGGGGATCCTGTCGATCACATCCAGGTTGCCCGCCTGCACATCGGAATAGGCAGAATTCAGGTCAGTGTAGACCTTGTAGTCGATGCCGCCGTTCTGGACCTTGACCTCCCCGCCGTAGTCGTTGTTCTTGCGAAGCCTGATCATGGCGTTGTGCTGCCAGGACTCAAACGTGTAAGGACCCGAGCTGACCGGATTCTCCCCGTAGGCCTTGGGATCCTTGTAGAAGGACTCAGGCAGGGGCGCAAAAGAGGTATAGCCCACCTGAATGGGGAAGGTGGACGAGGGCGAAATGAGGTCTACGGTGAAGGTCTTGTCATCGATGACCTTCAATCCGGAGAACTGGGCATCCGCAGGCACGCCCTGCTTCTGCAGGTCATCAAAGCCCTTGATGTCAGAGAAAAAGCTGGCGTTCAGCTGCCCGTTGGACACGTTGGCGCTCCAGGACCAGGCCCTGGTGAAGGACTTGGCGGTGATAGGGGTGCCATCCGAGAACTTGCGTCCGTCAACCAAGGTGACCTTGTACTGGGACATGTCGTCGTTGCCCTTGATCTCCGCGGCCAGATCGTTGTGGGCCTTGCCCTGGTCGTCGAAGCGGATCAGCTTGGAGTTGATGGCATCCACGACCTGCCCGCCGCAGCTTTCCGCAGTGCTGCTGGGAATGAGCGGGTTGGCCGGCTCGCACCCACGGACCGACACCACGGCGTTGCTGCTGGGCTGGCTGCTGGACGACTGCTCGGCACCCTCGGTATTGGTGCTGCTGCCTCCACTGCCGCAGCCGCTGGCCAAGAGCGCCAAGGCACAGATGGCGGCTGACGCCACCGTGAGCTGTGAACTCTTCTTCATTCCTGCTGCTCCCTTTGGCTGGTTGCCAACATTGCGCCTATGATCCCGAAAGTCTTTGACTGATGTTCCAGCTCGAATACGCCATATTCTGATACCAGGATGTTTCCCGAGACAAGTCGTATCTCATTTACCGGATCTCATGCCCGGGGAAAAGCCTGCCTGTACCGGGCCCGCAGCTGCTCGATGGAGACGTGGGTGTAGCGCTGGGTGGTCCGCAGGGAGGAATGGCCCAGCATCTCCTGAACCTCGCGCAGGTCGGCTCCCCCATCCAGCATGTGCGTGGCGGCCGAGTGCCGCAGGGCATGGGGGGCGATGTCGGGCACCCCGGCCTGACCGGCCGCCTGATGGACCACCTTGCGGACCTGCCGTTGGCCAACCCTGCCGCCAAGCTGACCCAGGAAGAGGGCCTGACCTGCCTTGCGGGCCGATCTGGCCCTTGAGCCCGCCAGGACCGGCCGCCCCTCCCCCAGCCAGCGATCCAGAGCACGATCGGCGGGCAGGCCATAGGGCAGGACCCGCTCCTTGGAACCCTTGCCCAGAACCTTTACGGTGCGGCTGTGCCGGTTCACGTCATCCAGATCCAGCCCGCAGAGTTCGGCCACACGCATGCCCGTGGCGTACAGCAGCTCCAGCATGGCCGCATCCCGGACCTGCAGGGCCGCCTGGACTTTCTGGTCCTCCCGGGGCTCGACCGGATCCTGGTCGACCGTATCCATCAGGGTGCGGGCCTGGTCGTGCGTCAGGATCCGTGGAAGGTGCTCGGACTGCTTGGGGCTGCTCAGGGCCAGGGTGGGGTCGGTCTTGATCCGGCCGTGCCGGCTCAGCCAGCCGAAGAAGGACCTCAGTGCGGCCGTCTTCCGGGCCATGGTCGAGCGGGCGTGGGTGGCGGATTCGTGAGCCAACCAGGACCTGATGGCGGCCAGGTCGATCTGCGCGGGGTCGTCGAAGCCGTGCAGATGCATCAGGTGCAGAAAGCCTGACAGGTCGGCCCGGTAGGAACGCACGGTGTTGGGACTCTTGCCTGCCACCCGGGAAAGATAGTCGGTGAAGTCCTGCAGATCCTGATCCACCGATGGCGCTCCCTTCGCTTGACTGTGAGTATGTGCAATACAGTTTAGGCGCTTTCACCCTCGTCGCAGCCGCAGGCGATACTGGCCCAGGAGGTGGATGGCCATGCGTTTGCCAGCAGCCATACCGGCCGGAGCGCGGCTGGTGGTCAGGATTGCCTTGGGACCGGATCCGGAGGACGGAAGGCCCAAGTTCCGCGACTACGTGGGCCATGTGGTCGACTGGAACGGACGGCGGCTGATCCTGGACAGGGACCCGGCGGCCAATGGGTCGCGTCCCGGGGAACGGGTGACCCTGCAAGCAGAAGACATGGTGGCCCTGAAGCCGGTCCCGGAACGCCGTTCGCCCCGTCCAGACCCACCTGATCTCAGTCGATGACCGGCGGGTGCAGCACCCGGGCACGGCTGGTGGTCAGGAAGGCCGAGACCTGCTCGCCGCGCAGGGCTGAATCCAGCAGCTCCTGCCGCCAGTTGCCCTCCTGCGGATCCAATTCAAGGTCGGTGGTGGGCATCGGCTCCTGGCCGGCCAGGGCAGCCTTGTAGCGCCGGAAGGGATCGGCTTGGAGGAAGAAGTCCCGGCGCTTTTCATCGGACGCCGGCTCCTGGTCCCGCAAGAGAGAGGCCATGCCCTGCAGATTCTCGGCCAGGGCATCCAGAAGGTCGGCCACCTGGTCGGCGTTCTCCTCCACCATGGCCCGGGTCCGTTCCGGATCGGTCAGGGCCACCCGGGTCATGTCCCGCCAGGATCCGGCCGCCAGGGCCGAGGCCACTCGGCGGTCAGGCGACCTGGTCAGCATGTTGGCCAGGGCGGTGGCCACCACATGGGGCATGTGCGAGATCAGTGCCGCAGCCCGGTCATGGGTGGCATCGTCCAGGGCGATCAGCCGGTTGCCCAGACCCTGGGTGACCATGTCGGCCACGGTCAGGAATCGGCTGTAATCCGTTTGTTCATCGACGCAGAGAGCCCAGAGGGCATCATCCAAGAGGGCCGGGTCCGAGTCCTCGTAACCTGAGCCCTCGCTGCCCGCCATGGGATGGGCGCCCACATACCGATCAGCCAGACCGGCCTGCTCGACCTGACGGCGGACCGGCCCCTTGACACTGCCCACGTCGGTCAGGGTGGTGCCCCGGGTCAACACCGGAGCCAGGGCCTTGAGCACCTCGGGCATGGCCCGCAAGGGGGTGGCCAGCACCAGCACGTCTGCCTTGCCCTTGGCCAGCTCTTCCAGGGTGTCCACACAGTGAATCCCCTGGCTGCGGGCCTGCTCATAGGGACGGTCATTGTGGTTCCATGCGATCACGAACCGGCCCCGGGCGGCCAGGCGGCGGGCCAGCGATCCGCCGATCAGACCCAGCCCTGCCACGGCGATCTTGTGGGCCGAGGTCAGCACCGGCGAGGCGGCCATGCCTGCCATGGGGTGCATGTGCTCGGGACCTGACAGGTCCATGTGTGGAAAGGGTGCGGATTCATCTACCATAACAACTCCTTGCTGATCGTCTCGGTATCGGGGTCCTCACCCCGGAAGGCCCCCGCCCTGGGCAGCATCCATTCACGGATGGGGGGCGCCGGATGCGGGGTGCGCGGATGGACCGCCAGGGTCTTGAGCCAGTCCCCCCTGTCCAGCAGGTCGGCCAGCACCTGATGCAGACCCTGCTGCCAGGGTGCGGCGTCGATGCTGGCCACGAAGCTGTAGGTCCCGTCGTGCCCCTTGATGGGCCGGGACATGAATGAGGTCATGTTCAGGCCCGCATCGCGCAGACGGTCCAGCAGGTTGGCCAGCACGCCCGGCCCGGTATTCAGGGGAATGAAGGTGACGATGGACTCGAAATCCCCGCCCGGCGCCAGGCGGCGTGCCAGCCGGGCGGCCCGATCTCGGGGAGCCAGCAGAAGAAAGTCGGTACGGGCCCCCTGATAGTCCTGCACCTCGCGCCGGTAGGTCTCCAGTCCGTAAAGGCTCCCGCATATGCGCGGCCCCAGAGCCACCTGGTCGGGGCCCAGATCACGGCAGGCCGCGGCGTTGGAGTTGGTCGGCACCGGATTGAGGCCGGTCTCTGTGATGAAGCCCTTGCACTGGGCCAGTCCATGGGGATGGGCGCCGACCTGGCGCAGGGGGCCATGGTCGGCCCGGACGAAGGCGTCAAAGACGATGGGCAGACGGACCATGCCGAAGCCCGCTACCGATTGAGCATCGATCAGGGCATCCATGTTGGGCACCACATGGCCCTCCACGTTGTTTTCCCAGGCCAGCACTCCCCAGCCTCGGCCCTCCTCCACGGCGGCCACGATGGCCGCCGCATCCGTGCAGGGCTTAAGTTCCGCCTGGCAGCCCAGCCTTGTTGCCATGAGGCTGGCGGCCTCAAGGGCGGCCTGGTGGGTGAAGGTCCCCTCGGGACCCAGGAAGTGCAGGGGAATTCGGTCGGGTTCAGTCGCCGGTGATTCTGACGAGTCCTGGCTCATGCGGATCGCCCCTGACGACGCAGGGGGCCATCGGCAAACCAGGAGGCCGGCAGGCAGATGGCCAGGGTCTGGATCAGGACCAGCCCGCCCATCCAGAGGAAGACCGCATACTTGGCAAAGAATGTAGGGAAATTGGCATAGGGCATGAGCACGTCGCCGCCCGGCCCCCTCATGGAGAGCAGCCAGACCGTGACCGTCGAGGCCACCAGATGCAGGGCCAGCCCCATGGTGCCGCTGTCGCAACGGACCCACCAGGCAGCCAGGGCCACCAGCAGATAGGCCAGGACCATCCCCCAGGGCAGACCCTGAGCGGCCCCGGAGCGCTGGACCAGGGTCCCCAGCACCCCCACCGCCAGGCCGATGGGCAGGCCCAGCAGGCAACGGAAGGCGCTGGCCTTGCCAGACTCCCCCGTCGAGCGGGAGGGGGCTTGGTCCTTGGATTTGGAAACCTGAGACTTCATGGGTTCCAGACTAGTCCGACCCGGTCACCGTGGGGCGGCCGGGTCGGACTGGTCTGATTGCGAGAACAGGATTACTTCTTGTTGGCCCTGCGCTGGCGGGCGTTCCACTTGTACCAGGCATCCCTGTCCAGGATGATCTTGCGCACGCGGATGGACTCGGGGGTCACCTCCACGCACTCGTCATCGTTGGCGAAGTCCAGGGACTCCTCCAGGCTCATGTCGATGGGCGGGGTCAGGGTCTCCAGGACGTCGGCGGTGGAGGAACGCATGTTGGTCATGTGCTTCTCCAGGGTGATGTTGATGTCCAGGTCGCCGGGCTTGTTGTTGATGCCCACGATCTGCCCCTCGTAGACGGGCGACTGGGGCTTGACGAAGAACTCGCCCCGGGCCTGGAGCTTCTGCATGGCATAGGGGCTGGCCTTGCCGGAGCGGTCGGAGACCATGGATCCGTTCTGCCGGGTCTTGATGTCGCCCGCCCAGGGGGCGTAGCCGGCGGAGATTGAAGCGGAGATGCCGGTGCCGCGGGTGGCGGTCAGCAGGGCGGTGCGGAAGCCCAGCAGGCCACGGGAGGGCACGGTGAACTGCATCCTGACCCAGCCGGAGCCGTGGTTGGTCATGGTCTCCATGCGGCCCTTGCGGTCGGCCATGAGCTGGGTGACCGCGCCCATGTACTCCTCGGGCACGTCGATGGTGTCGGACTCCATGGGCTCCTGAAGCTTGCCGTCCACGGTCTTGGTGACCACCTGGGGGCGGCCCACGGTCAGCTCGTAGCCCTCGCGGCGCATCTGCTCGGCCAGGATGGCCAGGGCCAGCTCGCCACGGCCCTGAACCTCCCAGGCGTCAGGCCGGTCGGTGGGCAGCACCTTGATGGAGACATTGCCGATCAGCTCGCGGTCCAGACGGTCCTTGAGCATGCGGGCGGTCAGCTTGTGGTCCTTGCCCTCGGTGCCGGCCAAGGGCGAATCGTTGGTGCCGAAGGTCATGGAGACGGCCGGGTCGTCCACGTGGATCAGCGGCAGGGGGCGGGGGTCGTCCTGGTCGACGATGGTCTCGCCGATCATGATGTCCTCCACGCCGGCCACAGCAACGATGTCGCCGGGGCCGGCCTCCTCCACAGGGAAGCGCTGCAGACCCTTGGTGCGCAGGATCTCGGTCAGTTTGAAGTTCTCGATGGATCCGTCCACGCGCGACAGGCCGTACTGGCGGCCCTTGGTCAGGGTGCCGTTGTAGATGCGCACCAGGCCCAGACGGCCCAGGTAGTCGGAGGCGTCGATGTTGGTCACATGGGCCTGCAGTGGGGCGCCCTCCTCATACTCCGGGGCGGGGATGTTGGTCAGGATGGCCTCGAAGAGGGGCTCCAGATCGTCGTTGTCAGGCACGGCGCCGTCAGCGGGCTGGTTGACGGAGGCCTTGCCGGCCTTGGCTGCGCAGTAGATGACCGGCAGGTCCAGGAGGGAATCCAGATCCAGGTCCACTCCCTCCTCGCTCACGTCCTGGGCCAGGCCCAGGAGCAGATCGGTGGACTCGGAGACCACCTCGGAGATGCGGGCATCGGGACGGTCGGTCTTGTTGATGACCAGGATGACGGGCAGCTTGGCCTCCAGGGCCTTGCGCAGGACGAAGCGGGTCTGGGGCAGGGGCCCCTCGGAGGCGTCCACCAGCAGGACCACGCCGTCGACCATGGAGATGCCGCGCTCCACCTCGCCGCCGAAGTCGGCGTGGCCGGGGGTGTCCACCACGTTGATGGTGATGCCGTCGGGCTCGCCCAGCTTGGCTGCCAGCGGGCCTGTGTACTTGACGGCGGTGTTCTTGGCCAGGATGGTGATGCCCTTCTCCTTCTCCAGGTCGTTGGAGTCCATGACCCGGTCGGGCACCTCCTCCCGCTCGGAGAAGACGTGCGACTGCTGCAGCATGGCGTTGACCAGGGTGGTCTTGCCGTGGTCAACGTGTGCCACAATCGCCACATTTCGTATATCGCCGCGTACCGCCATCAAAACCTCATTCTCGTGAATGCTATCCCGGAATTGGACAAACAGAGACAAGTGTAACCGCCTTGTGTGACAGGCGTTCACTCCTCCTCGCCCTGGGGCGAACCTTGGACTGGGTCCGGAGACTGAACCTGGTCGGACAGCTCCTGGCGGGCCTGGGCCAGAGCCGAGTCCTCGTCGGGCAGGAAGGGGGCCAGGGAGGGCAGATCCTCCAAGGATTGCAGGCCCATCCGCTCAAGGAAGAGGTCGGTGGTGACCAGCAGCGCGGCGTGGGTCTGCTCGTCCAGGCCCTCCTCGCGGACCAGGCCGCGCACCAGCAGGGCCCGGATGACCCCGTCCGAATTGACCCCGCGGATCTGCCCCACCTGGGCACGGGTCATGGGCTGGCGGTAGGCCACGATGGCCAGGGCCTCCAAAGCCGCCTGGGAGAGGCGTGCTGTCTGGCCGTCCTTGACGAAGGCCGCCACCACGGGCTGGTAGGCGGTCCGGCTGGTCAGCTGCCAGCCCCGAGCGGTCCGACGCAGTTCGAACCCTCGGTCGCTATAGGACTCAGCCAGCGATTCCAGGGCGGCATTGACCGGGCCCGGATCCACGGCCAGCACCCGGGAGAAGTCCTCTGCGGTCAGCGGCCGGTCCGTGGCCACTAAAATGGCCTCCAGACAGGCGGCCAGTCCGCCGGGAAAGTCCTGTACGTCGAAGTCCACATATTCGGGACGGGTGTCGGGAGCCGAGGATTGGCTCATGCGAAATCCCCCTCACTGATCAAGGCCGTTTCCGGCTCCTGGGTCGGCCCTACCCAGCGCAGGTAGAGCGGCTGGTATGGGCCATCCTGACGGTACTGGATCAGCTCCTGCCTAAAGAAAATCAGCACGGCCAGGAATCGGGCCACCACCTGCGCCCGGCCCTGGGACGAGGCGACCAGATCGGCGAAGGCCACCGGCTGCCCGGGCTGTGCCAGCAGGGCCTGGCGAACCAGGTCGGCCTCCTTGTTCAGGTCGACCAGGGGCACGTGCAGCTGATCCAGCCGGACCTGGGAGGCCGGAGCGTTGACCAGGGCGTTGGCACAGAGCAGGGCCAGATCCTCCGGCTTCAGGGTCCAGACCAGATCAGGCAGCAGATGGGCCAGCTGGGGCTCCAGATGGCCGGGATGCGGGTAGCGGCCAGAGTTGGCGGCCAGCCTGGCTCGAAAGTCCTGCCCCGCCTGCTTGAAGGCCCGGTACTGCAGGAGCCTGGCGAAGAGCAGATCACGCTCCCGGAGGGCATCCATGGAGGCCTGGTCGCGCATGGACTCGTCCTCCACAGGCAGGAGGGCAGCGCTCTTGGCCTCCACCAGAACCGAGGCCACATCCAGGAAGGCGCTGGCCTGGTCCAGTCCCTGGCTGAAGTCCAGGGTGCGCACGTAGTCCAGAAACTCCCCGGTGATGGAGGCCAGCGAGACCTCCGTCAGCGAGAGCTTGCGGTTGGCCAGCATGCCCAGCAGCAGGTCGAAGGGCCCCTGGTAGACATCCAGGTCGACGGCGAAGCCGTCCGATGATCCGCTCACGCCACGATGCCGCGGGCGATCAGCTCCCGGGCGACCTCCCGATACTCCTTGGCGGTCTTGTGCTCGGGGGCGAACATGGTGATGGGCTCGCCGGCCACCGTGGCATCGGGCAGCTTGATGGACCGGCTGATGATGGAGTGGAGGACCTTGCCCTTGAAGGCCTCGTAGATGCGCTGAAGCACCTCGTCCGAATGCAGGGTCTTGGTGTACATGGTGACCAGCACCCCGTAAATCTGCAGGTCGGGGTTGATGCGGCTGCGGACCTTCTCGATGGATTGCATGAGCAGGGCCACGCCGCGCAGGGCGAAGAACTCGGCCGCCACGGGAATGATGACCCCGTCCGCAGCAGTCAGCGCGTTGACGGTCAGCAGGCCGAGCGAAGGCTGGCAGTCGATGATGATGGCGTCATACTCCTGCCGCAGGGGCCGGATGGTGGCCGCCAGGGCCTGTTCCCTGCCGACCTCGGTGACCAGCTGAATCTCGGCGGCCGACAGATCGATGTTGGCCGGGATGATGTCCAGGCCGTCGAAACGGGTGTGCCGGACCACCTCGTGAACATCCAGGGAGGTGTCGAACATGGCGGTGTAAATGGTGTTGTCCACGCTGTTGGCGTTGATGCCCAGGCCCACGGTGGCTGCGCCCTGGGGGTCGAAGTCCACGATCAGCACCCGGCGCCCATACTGGCACAGGGCCCCGGCGATGTTGATGGATGAGGTGGTCTTGCCTACGCCGCCCTTCTGGTTGCACATGGCGAGAACACGGGCCGGGCCGTGCTGTTTCAAAGGCTCCGGGGCAGCGAACGTCTCATACTCGCGCCCTAACAAATCCGTAGGCATGCTTCTACCCTATCAAGTTTCCGGCCGCATTCGCGGGTTGGCGGGTCAGCGGGCGCGGGGATGGGCCGTTTGGTAGGTCTCCATCAGGGCCTGGGGGCTGACGTGTGTGTAGATCTGCGTCGTGGTCACCGAGGCGTGGCCCAGCAGCTCCTGGACCGAACGCACATCGGCGCCTCCCTCCAGCAGATGAGTGGCGAAGGAGTGCCGCAGGGTGTGAGGGTGCAGGGGTCTGTTCAGCCCTGCCCGGCGGCCGGCATCCCTGACCACCTGCCAGACCGTCTGCCTGGTCAGCCGCTTGCCCCGTTTGTTCAGGAAGACGGCACGCAGCTCCCTGTCCTTGGTAGCCCGATTGCACAGGCTGGACCGCCCCAGATTCAGGTAGGCCTGCATGGCCTGGCAGGCGTAGGAGCCCATGGGCACCAGACGCTGCTTGTCGCCCTTGCCGGTCAGGCGGACCACCCGCTCATTAAGGTTCATGTCTTCCAAATCGGTGCCGACGGCCTCCGAGACCCGGCAGCCGGTGGCGTACATGAACTCCAGCAGGGCCTTGTCCCGCAGGACCACCGGATCCTTGGACCCGCCCATGGCGGCCACATCCAGCAGCCGGGTTACCTGGTCCACGTCCAGCACATCGGGCAGGGCCGAGGTGCCCTTGGGAGCCTTGACGGCACGAGAGACATCCTGGTCGGTCACCCCCTGCTTGAGGGCGAACCGGTGCCACTCATGGACGGCGGCCATCCTTCGGGAGCGGCTGGCTGGGCTCTCGTCGGCCAGGTGGGCCAGGAAGCCCTCCACATCGGCGGTGTGAATCTGCTCCAGGCTGGTGATGCCACGACCTGACAGCCAGTTGATGTACATGGTCAGATCGGACCGATAAGCCTTGACCGTGGCGGGGGCCAGACCCCGCTCCAGACCGGTGTAAGCCAGGAACTGATCCAGCAATGCAGTCAGCCCCTCCTGATGATCACCGTCCACTACTGCTTAACCTCCGGTTCTCTTCATCAGTGCTGGTCTTTAGGCCATATTCTAGCGCTCAGCTCCCCTCTTCCCGTGCTTCCAACGCGCCTGGGATCGAGAATCAGGAGACCTCCTGGATCAGCCCCTGGATCCCTTTTTGCTGGAGAATCCGCCGGTAGGGGCCGGCCTCCCTGCTGATGATTCGGTCGATGGCGTGCATGCCCAGCAATTCGACCGGCGCATTGTCATCGGTCAATACCCTCCCCTTGGCATCCCCAACCGTGCTCAGTCGGAAGCTGACCTGCTCCATCATCTGGGACAGGTCCGGATCAGGGCTGACCCTGGCGGCCGCCTCCGCCAACAGGTCGGAACCCGGGTAGTCCCCCATCGCCGCCTTCTTGCCCTGGGTATCCACTCCTGATCCCGAGCAATTCCCGGAAGAGGGGCGGCGCGCAAAGAGCTCGCGGTTGGTGGTCTGGGGCACGTCGGCCGTCAGGATGGCATCGGATCCGAAGACCCTGGTGATGGTATTGGTCAGGGCCGCATTGATGGACCCCTGACCGTCGTCGATCATGTTCATGTTGACCACCATGACCCCGCCCGGATTCAGGTGGTTCCTGACCAGGGCGAAGAACTCGGTGGAACTCATCTGGAAGGGTATGGTGATGTCCTGATAGGCATCGACCATGATCAGGTCGTAGCGCTGGCCACTGGCCGCCAGCCAGGCCCGGCCGTCATAGGTGGAAACCGGAATATCGGCGGGCTGATCAAAATACTTGATGGCCAGGTTGCTGATGGCCTGGTCGATCTCCACCCCCTGGACGGCCATCCGTGGGTAGTATCGCCTCAGTTGCCGGGCGTAGGTCCCGGTCCCCATGCCCAGGATCAGGGCCGAGCGGGCCTGATCAGCCATGAGCGGCGCCGCCAGGGCCGTGTCGTAGTACATGCCGGTCATCCCGGGATGCTTCATGGTGACCGACTGAACGCCGAAGAGGACGTTGGTGGAAAGGATGGTCCTGTCCGCCAGGGTTTTGACCTGCAGGTAGTTGTAGATGGACTCGCCCTCGTAGGCCAGGCCCTTCTCCCAGAAGGCGAACCCCGTCATCGGCGACAGGGCTGCCGAGACCACAAAGGCCACCGTGGCTAGAAGGCAGGCCAGGCGGTGGGCATGGGAGGAAAGGAAGTAGATCAAGGCCACCAGGAGCAGTATCCCGGAGAAGATCAGAAAGGTGACGAAGGTCCCCACGGCCGGGATGGTCACAAAGGTGGGCAGGAAGGTGCCCAGGATGGATCCTACGGTATTGCAGGCGCTGAGCCGGCCGACCACCGAAGCGTTGTCGTCCAGAGAGTCGGTGGCGCTCTTGACCAGGCCGGGGGTGATGGTCCCCAGAAGGAAGAGGGGCGGGACAAAGATGATCAGGCAGGAGATGAAGGCCGCCAGGACCAGGAAGTTGGTGGAGACGGCCACGATCAGCAGCCCCGAGATCAGGATGATCAGATACTTGCCGACCAGGGGGATCAGGGCGATCCAGACCGCCGCGGCCATAATGCACAGGTAGAGCCTGTCCGGGTCAGGGTTCCGGTCGGCCCAGCGGCCGCCGACGACGGCCCCTAGGGCCAGGGCGATCATGATGGTCCCGATGATGATGGTCCATACGATCTGTGAGGACGAGAAGTAAGGAGCCAGCAGGCGGGAGGCCCCCAGCTCGGCGGCCATGACGGCCATCCCCGAGAAGAACTCCGTCACATAGAGAAAGATCCGAGACCGCAAAATAGGGCGCGACTGATTGATTCTGGCCCTTTTGGATGTACCGCTGCTCGGTGACTGACTGGCCTGACCTGCCGATGCTGGCGAGACAGCCGATGCGTCTGCGCTGTGATCACTGTTCATGGCGGCTCCCGGCATCATTGTCGTCAATCAACTTACCGTCCCCATGAGGAATGGTCAAATATGCAAAGAACCCCGCGAAAGGCGAGGTTCTTGCAGTAGGGTGTTCAGGTCCGCTGATCAGGCAGCGACCGGAGCGTTCACATCGGCAGGCAGGGCCTTCTTGGCCTCAGCCACGATGGCGTTGAAGGTGTCGATGTCGTTGACGACCAGGTCGGCCAGGGCGCGGCGATCCAGCTCGATGCCGGCCAGGCGCAGCCCCTGGATAAAGCGGTTGTAGGTGATTCCCTGGGCGCGGCATCCGGCGTTGATGCGCTGGATCCACAGCTTGCGGAAGTCGCCCTTGCGGGCCTTGCGGTCCCGGAAGTTGTATGTATATGAATGAAGCAGCTGCTCCTTGGCCTTGCGGTAGAGACGGGAGCGCTGGCCACGGTAGCCTGACGCCCGCTCCAGGACGACCCGACGCTTCTTATGCGCGTTGACTGCCCGCTTGACTCGTGCCATAGATATTCCTCAGCTTTCTAAAATCTCACTCGACGCGACAGCACCCGCTCAGCGGGCCAGCATCCTCTTCATGTTCTTGGACTGGGTCGGAGCGAGCACCTCGTCAGTGGACAGGTGACGACGCTTCTTGGCCGACTTGTGCTCCAGATTGTGGCGCATACCGGTCCCGGCGTGCATGAGCTTGCCCGAACCCGTGGTCCGGACGCGCTTGGATGCGGCGGAGTTACTTTTCATCTTCGGCATTGCTGCCCTCCTTGGATTTCATCTGCTTGGGAGAAGTATTGTTGTCGGCCTTGGCAGCCAGATGGGCCGCCTGACGGGCCTTGCGCTCGGCACGGGCCTGGCCGCCCCGCCGACGCTGCTCGGACTGGGTATGGACCTTCTTGCCCTTGGGCGACAGGGTCATGATGATGTTGCGCCCCTCCTGCTTGGGAGCGAACTCGATGGAGCCCAGATCCGCGACGTCGTCAGCCAGCTTGCGCAGGAGCTCCACGCCGCCGATGGGCCGGGACTGCTCACGCCCACGCAGCATGATGGTGACCTTGACCTTGTCTCCGGCGGACAGGAAGCGGCGCACGTGCCCCTCCTTGACCTCGAAGTCGTGGTCGTCGATCTTCAATCTGAAGCGGATCTCCTTGATCTCCGACATGCTCTGATTGCGGCGCGCCTCACGAGCCTTGATCTTCTCGTTGTATTTGAACTTGCCGTAATCAATGAGCTTGGCGACCGGAGGCTTGGCCTTGGGCGCAACCTCGACCAGGTCAAGGTTGGCCTCCTTGGCCAGGTTGAGGGCGACGGAGGTCGCAATGATTCCCACCTGCTCGCCGTTGGGCCCGATCAGGCGTACCTGAGACACTCGTATATCGTCGTTAATCCTTGGTTCGTCGCTAATGATGACTCCTTCTCAAATACCACAACATCCACTGCCAGGCGAAGAACCCATAGGTTTCGAACATGACTGCCGCTGCTGTATGGCAACGAAACCGCCAATGCCTGCACCGTACGTGATGACGGGCAACCGTCATCGGCACAGGTCGAACCCGAAGCCATGGAAGGCTCCCAGGTGGGATCATCCGCTTTCTTGATTTCTCAAGCCGAATAGCAGTATAACACAGGCCTCAGGACAGACCCCTAGGCTTGAAGGTCCAGCAGCTCCGGCTTGGTTCCGTCGTGGACGAAGTAGACGTCATACCAGGTCAGGAAGGAATAGACGGTCCAGATCTTGCGGCGGGCGTCGTTGCGCTTGGCGTAGTTGTCGTCCAGCATGCGCAGCAGGGCCTCCTGGTCGAAGAACTCGGACACCCAGTCCTGCTCGAACATGCTGCGGACCAGCCGGTAGTAACGCTCCTGATGCAGCCAGTCCCGGATAGGCACGGGGAAGCCCAGCTTCTCCCTGGCGGACCACTCCCGAGGAATATGACGGTCGGCAGCCTTGCGGAAGGCGAACTTGGTGTTCTGATCAGTGATCAGATATTTGGTGGGCACCTTCTCGGCCACATCCATCAGCTTGCGGTCCAGCAGAGGCACCCGCAGCTCCAGGGAGTGGGCCATGGTCATCTTGTCAGCCTTGAGCAGGATGTCCCCGGGCATCCACTGATGCATGTCCAGGTACTGCTTCTTCTTGAGCTCGGACAGGCTGCGCCCCTTGAGCCGGGCATAGATTCGCCCAGTGATCTCAGAGACACGGGGAGCCTTGCGGTAGGCCGGCTTGAGCAGCCTGCCGGCCTCGTCCTCGTCGAAGACCTTGGCCTGGCCGATGAAGCTCTCCTCGGCGGGGGCCAGGTTGGCATACAGGTGCCAGGCCCCGTGGAAGTGCTTGCCCTTGGCCCAGCGTCCGATGGCATACCGGGCCTTGCGCGGCAGACGGCCCAGGAGACGGGTGACATCCTTGATGATCCGCGAGCGCGTATGCACGCCGTAGTCTACGTAGCCTGCGAAGAGCTCGTCGGCGCCCTCCCCGCTCAGGACCACGCGCAGGTCCCGGCTGGCCAACTCGGAAAGGAAGAAGAGCGGCACGCAGGAGGGATTGGAGTCCGGCTCGTCCATATACCACTGAATCTGCGGGAAGTAGCTGAAGGCCTGGTCGCCGTCCAGGGACTCGGTGGTGTTGTTGAGCTTGAGTATGGAGGCCAGCTCGCCAGCCTGGTCGGACTCGTTGTAGGTTCCCTTGCCGAAGCCGATCGAATAGGTGTGCCGGGGGCGTGCCAGGGCGGCGACATAGCTGGAGTCCACCCCGGAGGAGAGGAAGGAGCCCACCTCCACATCGGCCACCTGGTGCGCCTTGACCGAATCCTGGACGGTCTGGTCGATGGAGTCGACCAGGTCCTTCAGATCCTGCTTGCTCTCCCCAAAGGCCGGGTCATAATACTGGTGGATGTCCATCTTCCCGTCCCGGAAGGTGAACCAATGGCCCTCGGGAAGCTTGAATACGCCCTTGAAGAAGGTCTCCGGAAGCGCCGGGTACTGGAAGGTCATGTAGGGACGCAGGGCCTGGGTGTTGAGCTCCTTGTGGAAGTCCGGATGCTGCAGGAGGCTCTTGATCTCCGAGGCATACATGAAGGTGCCGCCCATCCGGGCGTAATAGAAGGGCTTGATGCCGAAGTGGTCCCGGGCCCCGAACAGCTCGCCGCGTCCCCGGTCCCAGATGACGAAGGCGAACATGCCGCGCAGGCGGTTGACCACCTGGTGGCCCCACTGCTCGTAGCCGTGCAGGATGACCTCGGTGTCGGACTCGGTGGAGAAGGTGTGCCCCAGGTCGATCAGCTGGCGGCGCAGTTCACGGTAGTTGTAGATCTCCCCGTTCATGGTGATGGCCATGGAGGAGTCCTCGTTGAAGATGGGCTGGTCGCCGCCCTGCAGGTCGATGATGCTCAGGCGCCGAAAGCCCAGGGCCACCCGCTCATCGACGAAATGCCCCTCGTTGTCGGGGCCTCGGTGGGCGATGATGTCCGTCATCCGCTTGAGCACGGCCGTTTTTTCCTCGGCAGAGGTGTCGTTGACGAACCCAGCAATTCCGCACATTGGCATGACTCCTTATCAATCCACCAGCAGTCCACAATAGCCCAAAAGGGCAACAGGGAACAGACCGGCCTCATGCGTGGACTGCGCCGGAACCCCATGGGTCAGAAGCTCCGGCGTGTCACTGGATGCAGAACGGTCAACGGCTAACTTGGTCTACCAAGGGCAGGTAGTCCCCATAGCCCTCCTCCTCCATCCGGTCCCGCGGCACGAACCGCAGGGCGGCGGAGTTCATGCAGTAGCGCTGCCCGCCACGGTCGGCAGGACCGTCGTCGAAAACATGTCCCAGATGAATGCCGGTCTGTGCCGTACGCACCTCGATCCGGGGCCGGCCCAGCAGCTTGTAGTCCTTGCGGTTGACCAGCAGGTCGGGATCGATGGGCTTGGTGAATGCCGGCCAGCCGCAGCCCGAGTCGTACTTGTCCGCCGAGGAGAAGAGCGGCTGCCCGCTGACCACGTCCACATAGATGCCCGGGCGGAACTCCCCGTCGTAGGCATTGGTGAAGGGCCGTTCGGTGGCCGAGTGCTGGGTGACCTCGTAGCTTTCAGGGTCCAGGGACCATATGCGCTCGATGTAGCGCTGGCGGGAGGCGGCGTTGGCGATGGCCTCCAGAGGGATGTGGCAGTAGCCGCCGGGGTTCTTGAGCAGGTAGTCCTGGTGGGACTCCTCCGCCGGGTAGAAGTTGATCAGGGCCTCCACCTGCACAGCGGGATGACGGCCGGTCCTGTGCTCCAGCTCCTCCAGGGCGCGGCGGAAGACGGGCTCCTCCTGCTCGCGATGCTCGGGATCCCAGTAGAGGCCGCTGCGGTACTGCCGGCCCCGGTCGTTGCCCTGCCGATCCACCGAGAAGGGGTCGATCAGATCCAGCAGAAGCAGGGTCAGGGTCCGCAGACTGACCGTCTGGGGATCATAGGTCAGCCGAACGCTTTCCACGGCGTCGGTGACACCGCTGCAGACCTGCTCATAGCTGGGGTCGGGCACTGTGGACTGGGCGTATCCCACCTGGGTGTCGATGATCCCGTCCACCTCCTGGAAGAACCGTTCGATGCCCCAGAAGCATCCCCCCGCCAGGACGACCGTGGCCGGATTGTTGGTCGAAATCTTGTTCTTGTCCATGATTCCTCCTCACATACCGGTGCCTATCGCTAGGTTCAACAGGAGCGGGAGAGCGCCTAT
This sequence comes from Bifidobacterium sp. W8112, assembly GCF_016101425.1. Lineage (NCBI taxonomy): Bacteria > Bacillati > Actinomycetota > Actinomycetes > Bifidobacteriales > Bifidobacteriaceae > Bifidobacterium > Bifidobacterium sp. W8112. The sequence continues at coordinate 163,707 of NZ_JACFQN010000002.1, forward strand.
TCCGTTCCTGCCCCGTCTTGACAGCCTTCTCACATTGTCGACCGGCCTATCCCTGCGGCGCGAGAGGGGATTATCATTGCTGACCATTCCCCAAAACGAAGTCAGGAGGCGGGTCATGCAGCAAGCGCAAAAAGACGCTGACGAAGATGCGGAGTCCTCCGGGACCATCCTGGGCTCCCTGGCTGCGGCCTTCCCACGGACCCTGCCCATCATGGCCGGATTCCTGGTGCTGGGGATCTCCTACGGCTTTCTGATGACCAGCCGTGGCTTCCCGGTGATCTATCCGCTGGCCATGAGCGCCCTGATCTACGCCGGTTCCATGGAGTTCGTGACCGTAGACCTGCTCATGTCCACCTTCAATCCCTGGGGCGCGCTGATGCTGACCCTGATGGTCAATGCCCGCCACCTCTTCTACGGCCTGGCCATGCTGCCGGTCTTTCGCGGGACGGGCCGGAAGAAGCCCTACCTGATCTTCGGCATGTGCGACGAGACCTTCGCCCTGGAGTCCGCCGACCCCCACCCGGCCGGGACCGACAAGGGCTGGTACCTCTTCTTCGTCACCCTGCTCGACCAGATCTACTGGGTGGGCGGCGCCACCCTGGGCGCTGTGCTGGGCAACCTGGCCAACTTCGACACCCGGGGGCTGGATTTCGTGCTGACCGCCATGTTCCTGGTCCTCTTTCTGGAGCAGTGGCGGCAGGCCGAGGCCCGCCTGCCTGCCATGATCGGTCTGCTGGCCTCCCTGGCCTGCCTGCTGGTCTTCGGACCCGACCGGTTCATCATCCCGTCCATGGTGGCCATCCTGGCCATCTTCATCCTCTTGGACTTCCACAGCCAAAGGGAGGCCTCATGACCACCACGCAGCAACTGATCACCATAGGCATTGTGGTTCTGGGAACCATGGCCACCAGATTCCTGCCCTTCATCATCTGGCCGGAGGGGCGTCGGCCGCCGGCCCTGGTGACCAGGCTGGGACGTCTGCTGCCCGCCGCCGTCATGGGGCTGCTGGTGGTCTATTCGTTGAGGCACACCAACCTGGTCGGAGGCGACCACGGGCTCTACGAGGCCCTGGCGCTGCTGGTCACAGCCCTGGTCCACCTGCGCTGGCGGAACATGATGGTCAGCATCGCCTGCGGCACACTGACCTACATGGCCTTGGTCCAGGGGTGGCTGACCTTCCTGGTCGGTCTGGCTGGTCTGGGATGATGAAGACGCCTTCAAGGGACAAGCGCAGAAAGAAGAATCGCATGCAGGATGACGGCCAGTCGGGCGAGAATGTCCAAACACCGCTCTGCCGGATCTGGGGCGCAGGACAGTACTTTGGCGAAGAGACGGCACGCGGCGGACAGGCCCTGGTCATCGCAGCGGACGGAGGGCTGGAGCCGGCCCTGGAGCACGGGGACGAGCCCGAGCTGGTCGTCGGCGACTTCGATTCCCTGCCCGCCGGCAGCCGGAAGCTGCGCACGGACATCCCCCGCCGCGTCCTGCCTGCCGAAAAGGACGACACAGACCTGCTGGCCGCGGTCAAGGTGGGCTGGCAGCACGGTTGCCGACGGTTCCTTATATATGGTGGCCTGGGCGGACGCATGGACCACACGCTGGCCAATCTGAACCTGATCCATCTGATCGCCGCCAGCGGGGGCCGGGCCGAACTCTGGGGTCAAGGGATGCTGGTCACGGCCCTTGGCCCTGGAAGCCTGGACTTCCCCGCCTGGGACTGCCCGCCCAGGTCCATGCTCTCCGTCCTGGCAGCCGACGACCAGGCTCTGGGAGTAGTCGAGCAGGGCCTCAAATACCAGACGGATGGCATGACTATGACCAACCAGCAGGTGACCGGCGTCAGCAACGAGTTCCTGCCCGGCAGACCGGCCCACATAGGTCTGAAACAGGGAGCGGTATTCGTCACCTACCCCACCTCGGCGCCTCAGCCGGCCTGGAGCACCAGCCTGGAGCCCAGGGCCGACCTGGGCTCCCTGGAGACGCGGCCCTCCCGGCGGCTGGCCTGAGCCCCTTTTTGACTTGAAACCCCACTTGGAAAGGAAAAACTATGACAGCATCACCTACAGCCCAGCACCCGCTCTTCATCTGCTACAGCCGCTGCTCAACCTGCGCCAAGGCCCGCACCTGGCTGCGCGACCACAATGTGGACTTCACCGAGCGCGACATCAAGGAGGACCGCCCCACCCAGGAGGAACTGACCGTCTGGCTGGACATGAGCGGACTGCCCGTTCGACGATTCTTCAATACCTCTGGTCAGGCCTATCGCAGCCAAGGCTTAAGCAAACGCCTGCCACAGATGGACACAGAGCAGGCTCTGCAGCTGCTGGCCACCGACGGCATGCTGGTCAAGCGTCCCATCCTGCTGGATGGTCGGCGTGTCCTGGTCGGATTCCGTCAGCAGCAGTGGGAGGATTGGCTGGCCGATACGAACGAAAATTCTCACAATTCATGATCGTTTTGTTGCGCAAACACACAACAAAACCTACCAATTTTTTTGTTCGTTTTTTCCTTGGCAGAACCCGCGTTATCGCTTGCTATAAGTACACAGGGTTCTATAAACTGTGAGATGTTATCAGTAATCGGCCATATACGGTCCGGTAATTTTTGTGCTGTATACGGCCAATCTCCAAGGGAGAATTGAATGACAGTAAAGATTGGCATCAACGGATTCGGACGTATCGGTCGTCTGGCCTTTCGGCGCATCTTTGAGCTCCAGGCCCGTGGCGGCGACGCCTCCAACATCGAGGTTGCCGCCATCAACGATCTGACCACCCCGGCCATTCTGGCCTATCTGCTCAAGTACGACAGCACCCAGGGCACCTTCCGTCACGACGACGGCACCAATGTCTCGGTCACCTCCACCGACACCGCCATCGTGGTGGACGGCAAGGAGATTCCGGTCTACGCCGAGAAGGACGCCAACAACATCCCCTGGGTCAAGAACGACGGCGTGGACTACGTGCTGGAGTGCACCGGCTTCTACACCTCGGCCGAGAAGGCCCAGGCCCACCTGAACGCCGGAGCCAAGAAGGTTCTGATCTCCGCCCCCGCCAAGGACGACACCACGCCCACCGTGGTCTACGGCGTCAACCAGGAGACCCTGAAGCCCTCCGACAAGATCATCTCCGCCGGATCCTGCACCACCGGCTCCCTGGCCGCCATGGTCAAGATGCTGGATGACAACTTCGGCATCCGCATCGGCTACATGACCACCATCCACGCCTACACCGGCTCCCAGATGCTGCTGGACGGCCCCAAGGGCAACAAGCCGCGCAACACCCGCGCCGCCGCCATCAACACCATCGAGCACTCCACCGGCGCCGCCAAGGCCATCGGCAAGGTTGTTCCCTCCGTTGACGGCAAGCTGCAGGGCCATGCACAGCGTGTGGCCGTTCCCTCCGGCTCCGTCACCGAGCTGACCTGCGTCCTGGACAAGAAGGTCACCGTCGACGAGATCAACGACGCCGCCAAGAAGGCCTTCGAGGGCAAGGACTACTTCGGTTACAACGACGAGGGCATCGTCTCCTCCGACGTGATCGGCGACACCCACGGTGGCATCTTCGATCCCACGCAGACCGATGTCAACACCTACGGTGACGACCAGCTGGTCCGCACCGTTGCCTTCTACGACAACGAGTACGGCTTCACCAGCAACATGATCCGCACCCTGCTCTACTTCGCTGAGTTGGGCGACTGAGCATCCGGCCGGTTTATCCGGCCATAGCGATTATGGGGTCCGCCTCCCTACGGGGGCGGGCCCCTTGCTTATCATCGGCGCTTCCGTGTGAGCGCCCGCATGGCCAGATCGCAGACCAGCCCGACGGCCATACCCGCCAGAAAACCAATGGCCATGACGGCCAGAGGGTTGTTTTCCAACCAGGAGGCGGCCAGGTACCCCAGGGTCCACATGTAGATGGACCAGAGCAGACCGGCCAGGGCAGCCAGGGGCAGGTAACGGTTGAGCGGATACCTCGCCGCCCCGGCCGTCAGATTGACCACGGTCCGGCCTGAGGGCACGAAGCGCGAGGCCAGGGTGAAGAAGCCGCCTCCCTGCAGCAGGGCCCGGTGGGCCCATGAGGTCACAGCCTTGCCTGCGGCACCCCGGAAGACGGCCAGACGATTCAGCGGAACCATCCTCCCCAGCCCATAGGTGCAGGCGTCGCCGCCTGCGAAGGCCAGGGCGCATACCAGAAAGACCAAAACGGGCAGGGGTCGTCCCGAGGCCCGAAAGGCCGAAGCCGTAGCCAGGACCATGAGCTCCGTGGGTATGGGAATGATCAGCGCATCCAAAAAGGCGGCCAGGAAAAGCACAGCCAGCCCCCAGCCACCCGTCACCGCATCAAGCAGCCAGGCATTGACAGCGATCATGGACCACCCTTTCCGCGCGATGGCGCCAAAGACACCCCTCAGCCTCCCTAAACGGTCAGTACCTTAGCATGGAGTCATGAGCAAGAAGAAGCGGGCGGACTCGGATGCCGCGACCCCGGCCATGGCCCAGCTGGAGCGTCAGGGGGTCCCCTTCACCATCCACGAGTATCAACACAACGCCGACCATATGGACCAGGGATACGGCATCGAGGCCGCCAAAAAGCTGGGCCTGGACCCGCGCACGGTCTACAAGACCCTGATGGCCGACACAGGCAAGGAACGGGTCATCGGCATTGTGCCGGTGACCGGCCACCTGAACCTCAAACACCTGGCGGCTGCCGTGGGCGCCAAGAAGGCCCGCATGGCCGACAAGGCCCAGGCCGAGCGGGAGAGCGGATATGTCCTGGGCGGCATCTCACCCTTCGGCCAGCGCACCCAGCACCTGACCGTACTGGACCAGGGCGCCCTGGAATTCGACACCATCATGGTCTCCGGCGGCAAGCGCGGGATCAGCCTGGGTCTGGACCCGCGGGATCTGATCCGTGTTCTCAAGGCCAAGACCGCCCCGCTGGCCACCGACTGAGGGATCTTAGCCCTGGAAGCTCAGCCCTGCGGCTGTGGAAGCTTCCTGGATGACCGTGCGGAGCGCAGGGCCGCAGGCAGTACGAAGTGCATGTGCTCGTCAACCGCCCGGGCCCGGGTCATCTGGGTGAACCCTCGGGAGGCCAGGGTCTCCAGCACCCCCTGAACCAGGTCTTCGGGAACCGAAGCACCCGAGGTGAGCCCTACCGAATCCATGCCCTGCAGCCAGGCGGGATCCAGCTCGCCCGCATCGTCGACCCGGTGGGCCCTCTGCTCGCCCTGACCGGGAAAGCGCTCATCCAGGGCCTGACGGGCCACCTCGACCAGACGCACCGAATTGGAGGAGTTGGCCGACCCCACCACAACCATGCAGTCTGCTTGACCGGCCACCAGCTTGACCGCCTGCTGCCTGTTCTGGGTGGCGTAGCAGATGTCGGAGCCCGGCGGCTCCTCTATCCAAGGGAAGCGTCGACGCAGGGCCGCGGCCAGGTCGGCGGTCTCATCCAGGCTCAGGGTGGTCTGGGTCAGCATGACCAGCGGGGTGTCGGGTCCGAAGTTTAAGGCCTGAATATCGGCCTCATGCTCGACCAGATGAACCCGGTCCGGGGCCTCCCCCATGACTCCCACAGCCTCGTCGTGCCCCCGGTGGCCTATGTAAATAATCCGGTAGCCGTCGCGAACGAAGCGCTGGACCTCCCGGTGAACCTTGCTGACCAAGGGGCACGAGGCATCGACCACACGCATTCCCCGCCGCTGGGCCTCCTTGACGACCGAGGGGGCGATGCCATGGGCCGAGAAGACCACAGGAACCCCGGCACGGACGGCCTGATCGGGAATCTGATCCAGCTCGTCCACGAACACGGCCCCTCGCCGGGACAGGTCCTCGACCACATGGCGGTTGTGGACTATCTGCCGGCGCACATAGACCGGGGGCAGATCCTGGTGGGGGTTGTCCGCATCCAGGATGGTCTGCACGGTCTGGATGGCACGGTCCACCCCCGCGCAGAACCCACGCGGATCAGCCAGGATGACCCGCCCATGCCCCTGCGTGGTCGGCTGTTCGCACACGGTGGTCCGAAATACTGCCACTGCCGCTCCTTATCAACGTCCATCCGGGCGGTCCCGGACATTGCAAGACCATGGTAGAAAGCCAGAGCCGCTCCCGGTAGTCCATCCGCCACTCTTTCACCAAGAAGCCAAGACCACCCAGGCGCTAGGATGGTGGCGTAGCAAGCATCAACGGCACTATGGAAGTGGGAGCATGCATACGAACGAGATGATGGGCGGGGCCGTGCCCCGGACCGGACAGCAGTACAGCATCCGTCATGGGGACTACGAGGCGGTAGTGACCGAGCTGGGAGCCATCCTGCGCGTCCTGAAATACCGAGGCAAGGACCTGCTGGCCTCATTCGACGCGGATGGAACCGTACCCTGCAGCAACGGGAACGTGCTGGTCCCCTTCCCCAACCGGATTGAGGACGGCACCTACGACTTCCAAGGCCACACCTACACCCTGCCCATCGATGAGCACGACCGGCGCACCGCCATCCACGGCTACGGCTACCGCGCCTACTGGCACCTGCAGGCCCTGGCTGAAGACTCCGTCAGCCTCTCCTGGCGGGTGCCCGACATGGCCGGATACCCCTTCGACGTGGTGGTCACCGTCACCTACACCCTGGACGACCAGGGGCTGACCATGACCACCCGGGCCCTGAACCTGGGCGACGAGGCCGCGCCCTGGGCCTTCGGCATCCACCCCTGGCTGTCCAACGGCAAGCAGGGCGTCGGTGACCAGATTCAGAAGGACAACGCCCCCTGCACCCTGTCCATCCCCTGCCGCACCCACGTAGTGGTCGACCCGGACAGGCTGCTGCCCACCGGCACCGAACCTGTCCAGGGACGAACCGATCTGCGCCAGGGCCCTGTGTTGGGCGAGGATACGGCTTTCGACGACGCATGGACCGATGTGGAACGGGACGACGACGGCACCTGCTCGGCCTGGTTCACCAGGCCGGATGGCATCCGCATTCAGCTCTGGGGCGATGAGACCATCACCTCCTGGCAGGTCTGCACCGGAACCGGCTTCGACGCAGGCATGCGCCCGGCAGGCGTTGCCGTAGAGCCTATGACCGCCTATGCCAACGCCTTCCGGACAGGCCGGAACCTGGTCATTCTGCAGCCTGCCGCTACATACACCACCCAGGTGGGTTACCGGGCACAACAGCTCTGAGCGGCCTGGCTGGTCGACAAAGGTCAGCCCGGTGTGCGATAATCGGCAAGGCTTATCGGATCATCAGTAGCAAAGGAGTCCAATCATGGGCATGCGCGGACGCAAGCGCAGGGATCGCCGCAAGAAGGCCGCCAACCACGGTAAGAGGCCGAACACCTGATCGTCTGCCCCGGCACCAACGGTGCCGGGGTTTTGCATATATGCATAAAGAAAAACCATGGCTGCATTCGCATGACCATGATCTGTGCAATAGCCTGAATAGCCGGACAGAAGCGATCCTCTGCCAAGAAACAGGCTGGATCTGCTTGACCTTATCTACTTGTCCGTAGCGCGATCCGGGGTTCCCTGCTCCAGTTCATCCATCTGATCGAACATGTGCCTGAGCCGATCCAGCAGACAGTCCGGTGCGCATTCGGGGCGCAGATACCGGCGCAGCTCCTCGATGACCATGCGCTCCCGATCGTCGCAGCAGGATTCCGGATCGAAGCAGTCGCTGGGATCCACACAGGAGGCATCCCGATAGATGCGCAGGCTGGTGTGGGACACCCTGACAGAGCCGCCGTCATCGTAGGCGTAGTGACTCATCTCCACGCGTCCGTCCATGCTCCTGCCCGCTTCCTGATACCCGATCTTCGGGGGCCCTCAATGCCCCTTGTTGCTGATCTCTTTTTTTATACTAGGCCTGGCAGCACCAGTGCCATGGTGTTCCGCTGAGGGCTTGCCTGCAGCCTCACGCTCCTGCTGGTAACCGCGCTCCTGGGCATAGCGCTCCAGCTCCTGGCGCAACTGCGAGCGCGCACGGTTCAGCCGGCTCATGACCGTGCCGATCTTGATGCCCTCCTCGTCGGCCACCTGCTGATAGCTCTTGCCGTCGATGGCAGCATCGATGAAGACCCGTCGGCGTTCCGGGCTGAGCCGGTCCAGGGCTGCCATGATCTCCTCGGGGGCAAAGGTCTCCATGTACTCCTGCTCGGCGGATTTGAGCCCTTCGGACCCGTGCTCCGAGGCCGAATAGATGTCCCAGTCGTTGTACTCGCCGGTCGAGTCGTTGGCCCTTTGCGGGCGCCGCTTGGCCTTGTGGTACTGGTTGAAGTAGGCGTTGCGCTCGATGGTGGTCATCCAGGCTTCGAAGTTGCTGCCGGGCTGGAAACGGTCGAAGGCCTTGAATCCGCGCTCGAAAGTGTCCTGAACCAGATCCTGGGCATCGTCGGGGTTGTTGGTCAGGCGCATGGCCTGTCGGTACAGCACATCCACCGCAGGCATGGCCAGGGCCTCGAATTGACGTTTTCTGCTTTCGAGTTCGCTGGTATCTGCCACACCCCTATTGTGCCATCCCCCCTCGCCCGTGGCGGTTTCGACCCGGTCGCGGGCCGGTCGGTCCTCGGTTACCATAATGACGAAGGAGAAATCACGCTTATGGAAAACACCGAGTACACGAGCATGGAGCAGGCGCTTGCGTCCGCCCCGGAACAGGAGGGGTCGACTCGCCTAGGGGACTCCTGGCTTCTGGGGTTCGACACCGAAACCACGGGCACCAGACCAGGCAAGGACGGCATCGTCTCGGCCAGCCTGGTTCTGCGCGACCCGAGCAAGGGCTACTCAGGGGATGTCGTAGCCACCTGGATAGTCAATCCGCACCGGCATATCAGCAAGGGGGCCAGCCGGGTCAACGGGTTCACCGACCAGCAGCTGGCCGCCGAGGGCATGGAGCCTGAGCTGGCCACCGAGCAGATGGCCGGGTTCATCGCCCGCGCCCAGGACAAGCGCATCCCCCTGCTGGCCTACAACGCCCCCTTCGACGTGCAGATGCTGGACGGGGACATCGCCCACTGGTGCGCAGAGTCAGTCAAGCCCTTAAGCGAGGGGGATCTGCTGGTGGTGGACCCTCTGGTTCTGGACAGGGAGATCTCCCACCGGTCGGGCCGCCGGACCCTGGGGCTGACCAGTGAGTACTACGGCGTCATCCCCCATGGCAACTTCCACAATGCCACGGCGGATACGGTGGCGGCCGTCGACCTGATCAAGCCCATGACCACCCTCTTCCCCCAAGTGGCCCGAATCACCATGGACTCCCTGATGGACTGGCAGCGGCAGGCGCAGGCCAAGTGGCGGGAGCAGTTCAACCAGCATCTGATCTCACAAGGCCGTCGCCCAGTCACCGACTCCTGGCTCTGAGGCTCAGCTCCAGGGCCGATCCGCTACCTGCTTTTTGCCCATTCAGTCAAGGGGTCGTCGGATCCTCCTGCCCTGGCCTTGAGGCGGTTTAGACTGGTATCTGGTCTCGCTCGGGGGCACCGATCGGGACGGGAACCATTGAAGTGACGAACCTACAGACAAGGGGGAAGCCGGCATGGCGCTGACGATGGCTTCAACTCTGGAGCTGCTGCGCAACCATCATCAACTGCGCGAGGTGATCCAGGGCGACCAGTGGACCTTGCATACTCCAGAAGACACCGAGTCATCCAAGCCCTTCACCGACATCACCTACGACACCCGCCAGGCTGGACCTGGCAGCCTGCTCTTCTGCAAGGGCCACTTCCTGCCCAAATATCTGGATGCCTGCGATCCCGAGGGTCCACAGGCCTACGTGGCCCAGCAGGATCTGTCCGCCCATACCAAAGCCCCGGGGATCATCGTCAACGACGTGCGCAAGTCCATGAGCCTGCTGGCCGCGGCCTTCTACGGGTATCCCCAGGAGCAGCTGACGCTGGTGGGCATCACCGGAACCAAGGGCAAGACCACCACCGCTTACTTCCTGCAGGCCATGCTGTCCAGGATCTCCGGAGGTCGCGCCGCCCTGCTCTCCTCGGTGGACAACTGCCTGGACGGCCGGCACTACCAAGAGTCCCAGCTGACCACACCCGAATCGCTGGATCTCTTTCGGATGATGCGCCAGGCGGCAGACGCCGGCATGCGCTACCTGGTCATGGAGGTCTCCTCCCAGGCCTACAAGGTGGACCGCGTCTACGGGTTGACATTCGACATGGGGGCATTCCTGAACATCTCCCCCGACCACATCAGCCCCATCGAACACCCCAGCTTCGAGGATTACTTCTACTGCAAACGCCGCATAACCTACAACAGCCGGCAACTGGTTCTGGGAGCCGATGCGCGCGGAGCCGACCTGATCCGTCAGGATGCCCGCGACGTCAACGTCCCGGTGACCACATTCGGCGATGGAACCCGGCAGGCCGATTTCCTGGTTCGCAAGGCTCCCGGCCAGGGCGACGACTACCTGATAGGACCCGCCGGCGGAGCCATGAGGCCGGTCAGCCTGTCCATGGACGGGGATTTCAACGCCCTGAACGCGGCCGCTGCCCTGGCCATGCTGACCCGTCTGGGTCTGGAGCCCGATGCCGACGCACTCCGGGCCATGGGGAGCGTCAGGATCGCCGGCAGGATGGAACGCTTCAAGGCCGACAACCGAGTGGTCTACGTCGACTACGCCCACAACAAGGCCTCAGTCACCGCCCTGCTGGATTTTGTGGACGAGCGTTACGGCGAGCGCAAGCCCCTGATTACCCTGGTCTCCGGTTCCGCTGGCGGCAAGGCCATCGACCGCAGGGAGGGCATCGTCGCCGCCGCCCAGGACCGCGTCGACCGGCTGATCCTGACCGCCGACGACGAGGAAGGGGAGAGCGCGGACCAGGTGGATCGCCAGATGCTGGGCTTCGTGACCAACCCAAGCCTGGATGCCAGCATCGTTCCGGACAGGGCCCAAGCCATCCGGCAGGCCTTGGGAGACCCGGGCCTGCCAGGGGAGCGTCTGCGCGTCACACTGGTCATCGGCAAGGGTGAGGAACGTTGGTTCAAGACGGACAGCGGCCACGTGCCCTATGAGGGCGATGACCACGTAGTGGCGCGCCTGCTGGGCACGGAAAGCTACGACCTGGGAGCCACCGGCGCAGCCCAAGGATGACGATCCTGACAGGACCCTAAGATGGAAAGCCAAATGCCCCGCGGCAGGGCGGAGCGCACGAGCATATAGTAGGTGGTTTCATACAGATGCAAGAATTCCAACCGGTCATACTGGGCAGCGACATCAACGCCTACGGCATGGCGCGCGCTTTTCATGAGGCCTATGGACTGGTCTCCACCGCCTTCGCCCACCAGCAGCTCTCCCCCACCAAGTACAGCAGGATCATCGACGTGCACCTGGTGCCGGATTTCACCAATCCCCAGGTCTTTGTGCCGTCTCTGAACGTCTGGGCCGATGCCTATCACCGGGATCACCCAGACGTCACCCTGCTCCTGCTGCCCTGCGGGGACACCTATGCCAACCTGTTGGACGAGTTCGGTGACCCCCTGCGCGAACGGTTCGTCTTCAACGCCATCGATGCCAAGCTCAACCGCGCCCTCTCACTCAAATCCTCCTTCTATGAGCTCTGCGACCGCTATGACCTGCCCCACCCAAAGACCGTTTCAGTGAATGCCGATGACGTGAAAGCCGGACGCCACCGGAACCTGCCCTTCGACTACCCGGTGGCCATGAAGCCAGCCGACAGCGACGAATGGCTGGGCATCGACTTCCCCGGGAGAAAGAAGGCCTTCATTTTCAGCAACCCGGAGAAGCTGGACACCATGATCCGCAGGTCCTACCAGGCCGGGTACACCTCGCAGATGGTCATCCAGGACTTCGTGCCTGGGGGCGACGACCACATGCGGGTGCTCAATGCCTATGTGGACCGCCACCACCGGGTGCGCATGATGTTCCTGGGGCACCCGCTGCTGGAGGACCCCACCCCCGAGGCCGTGGGCAACTACGCAGCCATCATGCCCGACTACAACCAGGACATCTTCGACCGGATCAAGGCCTTCCTGGAGGACATCAACTACAGCGGAGTGGCCAACTTCGACATGAAGTACGACCCGCGCGACGGCGTCTACAAGCTCTTCGAAATCAATCTGCGCCAGGGCCGCAGCAGCTACGTGGTCACCTTGAACGGCTTCAACCTGGCCCGCTGCTTCGTGGAGGACCTGGTTCTGGACACCCCCTTCAACGGACGCACCGTCTTCGGCCGGGGGCATCGCCTCTGGATGGAGATTCCCAGGGACATCTTCCGCACATACTGCGCCGAATCCGAGGACAAGCGACAGGCCATGGCCATGATTCGCCGCGGAGACTGGGGCACCACTCTGGAGTACAACAAGGACCGCAGCCTGCTGCGCTGGCTGATGATCCGGCACATGTTCGCCATCTACCGGCGCCGTTACCGGCGCTACTTCCGTGACAAGGGGGAGCTGGCATGAGGAACTTCTTCGTCGTCCTGGGCGGCATGGGCACCCTGGCCACCGAAAGCTTCGTGCGGGTGCTGGACCGGATGACCGGGGCGCACCGGGACCAGGACTTTCTGGACTATGTGGTCTTCAACCACGCCACCGTGCCGGACCGCACCGAATTCATCCTGGGCCGCAGCAAGGATGATCCCTTCCCCTACCTGGCCGAGGATGTGCGCCAGGCCACAGCCATGGGCGCCTCCTTCATGGTCATGGCCTGCAACACCGCCCATCAGATTCTGCCCAGGCTCCAGGCCTTGACCCCGGTCCCTATTTTGGACATGCCCCAGGCCACCATCGACTGGGCCGACCGGCACTATCCGGCGAAAACCCATCCTCGCATGGGATACATGGGCACCGAGGGGTCCCGCCATGCCGCCATCTACCAAGGTCCGGCCGGCAGCGCCGGCTACCAGCTGGTGGATCCGGACCAGGCCCTGCAGGACCGTGTGAGCGCGCTGATCTACGACGACGTCAAGGAAGGGCGACTGGACAAGGACCGCTACCTGGGCGTTCTCAACGCCTTCCTGAAGGACTACCGCTGCGACTCGGTCCTGCTGGGCTGCACCGAGCTCTCGGTGCTCAACGAGGTCTACCCCATGCCACAGCTGCCCATCGTGGACTCACAGGCCGTTTTGGCAGAGGTCACCCTTGATCGGGCTCGGGCTCTTCGCGGCCGGAGCGATTCGGATCCTTCAGCCGCTGGGAAATGACGGCCGTCACCCCGTCCCCCCGCATGGTGACCCCGTAGAGGGCGTCGGCGATGCCCATGGTCCGCTGCTGGTGGGTGATGATGATCAGCTGGGCATGCTCCCGCAACTGCTCGAAGGCCTTGAGCAGCCTGGTCAGGTTCACATCGTCCAGGGCGGCCTCGACCTCGTCCATGACGTAGAAGGGGCTGGGCCGGGCCGTAAAAATGGCCAGAAGCAGGGCCAGGGCCGTCAGCGACCGCTCCCCGCCCGAGAGCAGGGAGAGCCGACGGACCTTCTTGCCGGCCGGGCTGGCCTCGACCAGAACGCCGGTGGTCAGCAGGTCGTCCGGGTCCTCCAGCCGCAGCCGCCCGCGCCCGCCGGGGAAGAGGGTGGCGAAGATGCGTTCGAAGGCCTGGGCGGTGTCGTCGAAGGCCTCCTTGAAGACCGTGACCATGGTCGAATCCAGATCCTTGACCAGGGCCATCAGATCGTCCCGGGACCCGATCACATCCTGACGCTGCTCGTGCAGGTAGCGGTTGCGGGACTCCAAGGCCTCGTATTCCTCGGTGGCTAGCGGGTTGACCTTGCCTAGAGCGGCCAGGTCCCGCTTGGCCTTGGCCAGCCGCTTCTGCTGCTCACCGCGCTTATAGGGCACCGTTTTGAAGGCTGGCGAATCACCGTCTTCCTCCGTCGCCTCCTGATCCAGGGGCACCGGATTGCCCTCGTCATCCAGGACGGGCACCGGACGATCGGGGCCGTATTCGCGGATCAGCTCCTCAGGTTCCATGCCCAAGTCATCCTGGATGCGCTGGCGCAGGCGACCATCTTCGCCAGCCAGGCGCTCCCGCTCCAGATCCAGACCGTGCTCATCCTGGCGCAGATCGGCCACCTTGGGTTCCATATCGTCCCTGCTGGCCCGCAGATCGGTCAGCTCCTTGTCGTGGGCCGAAGCCTTGGCCCTGAGCTGATCCCGGCGGCGGGCCGCATGCTCCATCCTCCCCTTGATCAGCTGGGCCAGCAGGTCGGCCCTAAGCGCGATCAGCCCCAGGGAGGCCATGCCGGCCTTGCGACGACGGTTTTCCTCGCCTATCCGCTGACGATGACGCTCGGCCTGGTCGGCCTGATCCCGCAGCAGATCAATCTGCCGCAGTAGGGAGACATGCCGCCGGTCGCTCTCCGTCCAGGTCAGCTTGGCCTCCATCTCGGCGGTGCGGGCCTGGTCCAGGGCCGTCTCCAATTCATGCTGCCGGTCTTCCATACCCTCCGGGTCATCCGGATCAGAATCCCCATCCTCCTGGGCACGGGCCAAGCCGGCTTTCAGATCTTCCAGTTTGAGTTCGTGGGTGCGCACCTGATCACGCACCTGGGTCAGCCGGTCATCCAGATCCTTGACCCCGGCCTGGGCTCGATCGGATTCCTTGCGGGCTGCTGCCAGCTCCCGGGCAGCCTGCTCGGCCCTGACCCGGGCCTCGGTGCACTGGTTGCGCGCCTCCTGCAGCTGCTGCTCGGCCTGCTCAAGGGCGGCACGGGCCGCATCCATCTGCGGCTGCAAAGTCCGGGACTCCTCCTGGAGGGTCTCCACCTGTGCCAGGGCCTTATCCCTGCGTGCGGTCAGCGCCAGGTCGCTGGTGGCCGGGGCGGATCCGCCAACCGCACCCACCCGATCGTAGAGGTCGCCCAGGCGGGTCAACGCCTGCTGCCATCCGTCCTCCAGGGCACGGCGGGCCTGATCGGCGTCCTCGACGGCAGCTGTAGAGGCCAGCAGACTGCGGACAGCCGTCAGCACCCCCTGGGCCCGGTCAGGATCAGCAGGATGCTCCCGCAGGGCCACCAGGTCGGCAGCTGACCGCCAGGGGCCATCGCCGGGCCTTACACCGGCGCCTTCGAGTGGGTCTGATGCTGAGATCAGCGCGGCGCGTCCCAGACGGTCTCGGCGGGCCCGCTCCAGGGTCTGGTCGACCGCCTGGCCATCCCTGGCCACCAAGGCCGAGGCATAGTCGTGCAAGGCCTGGGCCAGGGGCTCCTCCCAGCCCTCCTCTACTCGGACGAAGTCGGTCAGTACACCCAGCAGGGCCGTATCCCCCGCCTGTGACAGGGCCTCGCCGGCGCCGCGATGATCCAGCGTGTCCGCCAGGGCATCGGCCTTGGCCTGGGCCGATATGGCATCGGACTGGATGCGGCGTTCGCGCTCCTGGAGGTCGTTGAGTCTGCTGCGGGCCTGATCCCTGACCTGACCTGCCTGCTCCAGCGCCTGTCTGCCATCCTGGTCAGAATCTTCTTCCTGGCTGTCCAAGTCCCGCACCCGGCTCCTGGCTCGTTCAAGGCTCTCCTTGACTTGATCCTGCTGACGGGTCAGGTCACGCTCGCGCTGCCTGGAAAGTTCCAGGGCCGATTCCTCCTTGGCCACCAACTGCGCCAGGTCGCCCAGCCGAGCCTGCCGCTTTCTGGCCGCCTGCCGCAGCTCGGTCATGGTCTGCCGGTGGGCGGCCAGCCGCCGCTCCAGATCCGCACGGGCCTGGACGCAGCCGTCCAGGGCGATCCGGTCGGCGCCGACCTGGCCCTCTTCCTGGTCGGCCTGGCCCTTGAGCTCGTCGGCCCGCCGCCTGAGCACCCCAGGATCCTGACCCTGGTCGGTCACCATGCCAGCCTCCAGCGAACGGCCCCGCTCCCTGGCCAAGGATGCCAAGGATCCGGCCCGCTCACCCAGCTTGGTCAGGTCGTTCCACTGCTGGTTGACCGCCTCCAGAGCCGGGCTGGACTGTCGGTCCAACCCCTCCAGCTGTTCGATGCGCAACTTGACCCTGGTCAGATCCTCCTGCCCGCGAGCCAGCTGCCCCCGAGTCTCTGCCATCTGCGAGCGCAGGTTCTCTAGCTTCCTCTGCGAGGTCAGAGCATCGTCGGCATGGATGCGGGCCTGGGCATCCCGCAGGCTGACCTGAATCATGTCGGCACGGCGGGAGACCTTGGCCTGGCGGCCCAGCGGCCCCAGCTGCCGATGAATCTCGCCGATCAAATCGTCCAGGCGGGACAGATTGGTCTCGGTGTTGGCCAGCTTGTGCAGGGCCCGCTCCTTGCGCTTGCGGTGCTTGAGGATGCCGGCCGCCTCCTCGATGAAGGCGCGATGGCCGGCCGGATCAGCCCGCAGGATGGCATCCAGCCGTCCCTGGCCGACGATCACGTGCATCTGCTGGCCCAGCCCGGTGTCGCTGAGCAGCTCCTGGATGTCCAGCAGGCGGCAGTCGGACCCGTTGATGGCGTATTCGGACCCCCCGTTGCGGTAGATGGTCCGGCTGATGGTCACCTCGGTGTAGTCGATGTCCAAGGTCCGATCAGTGTTGTCGATGGTCAGGGTGACCTGAGCCCGGCCCAGTGGCGGCCTGGAAGAGGTGCCGGCGAAAATCACGTCCTCCATGGATCCGCCGCGCAGGCTCTTGGCTCCCTGCTCGCCCATGACCCAGGCCAGGGCATCGACGATGTTGGATTTGCCTGATCCGTTGGGGCCCACCACAGCGGTGATACCCGGCTCGAAGCGCAGGGTGGTGGCCGAGGCGAAGGACTTGAAGCCCTTGAGGGTCAGCTCCTTGAGGTACATCAGGCGCGCTCCGCCTTAGGTTTGGCCAGATCGGGATTGGGACGCTCGGCCAGCAGGGTACGGGCGTCGCCGGCGGTAACGAAGCTGCCGCAGATCAGCACTCCCCGGCCATAGCCCACGCCGGTCTGGTCCTCGCTGTCGACCATGTCGACGGCCGTCTGGATGGCATCGGGCATCCGGTCGCGCCTGACCACCCTGTCGGGTCCGAAGACCCGCACCGCAACCCGTTCCAGATCCTCGGCCGGCATGACTCGGCCCTTCCAGGAGTTCTCGGTGACCACGACGCTGTCCAGCACGGGTTCCAACAGTCCCAGATAATCCTCCACCTGTTTGTCGGCCATCATGGAGATCACACCCACCAGCTGCTTGAAGTCGTAGTTCTCCTCGATGGCCGCACGCAGGGACTGGGCCGCGTTCAGGTTGTGGCCGCCATCGATGATGATGGTGGGCGAGGTGCGCACCTGCTCGATCCGTCCGGGGATGCGCACCTGGCTCAAGGCCTCGGCCACCAGATCCTGGTCCAGGGCTCCGTTGACGGGGATGACCGTCTCGGCCGCAGCCAGGGCAGCCAGAGCGTTGTGGGCCTGGTGCTCGCCGAACTTGTCGATGGGCACATCCTTATAGAGCCCCTGTGGGGTGCGCAAGGTGGCCACCTGGCCGCCCACTGCGGGCATGCGCGAGACCACCTCCAGCTCGCTGCCATCCCTTAAAAGGGTGGGGGCGCCCTGCTGGCGCACGGCCTGCTCGATGATGGGCATGACGGCCTCCTCATGCGGCTGGGCGCCGACGATGACCGTGGACTTGGGCTTGATGATCCCGGCCTTCTCCCCTGCAATCTGCTCGACCGTATCCCCCAGCCACTGCATATGATCCATGTCCACCGGGCCGATGATGGCGGCGTCGCCATCGAGGACGTTGGTGGCATCCCAGCGGCCGCCCATCCCCACCTCGACGATGGCCACGTCCACGGGGGCATCGGCAAAGGCCCAGACAGCCATGGCAGTCAGGACCTCGAAGAAGCTCATGGGAGCCCTGCCTTGCTGGGCGAAGCGGTCGTCCACCATGGCGATGAAATCCTCGATCTGCTGGTAGAGGTCCACAAAGTCCTCGTCCGAGAGCTCCTGGCCGTCGATGGCGATCCGCTCGTTGATCCGCTCCAGGTGGGGCGAGGTGTAGAGCCCGGTGCGCAGACCGTAGGCCCGCACCAGAGCCTCGGCCATCCGCGCCGTGGACCCCTTGCCATTGGTCCCGGTGACATGGATGACCCGGAAGCTGTGCTCGGGGTGGCCCAGCAGGTCCAGCATCATCCCCATCCTGTCCAGGTCCAGGTTGGGGCTGTCATGCTCGGCGGGACGCGCCATGATGGCCCGCTCGACATCGCGAATATTCTGACCCTTGCTGTTGGGGTGTTCGAATGACATATTCTGCCTGCGCCTCCTGCTGGCTGTGGATGCTTCCCGCCCATTCTATGCGCCACCGACCCCGATTGAGGGCCGGAACAGCCGACTGTTACATCGGCCGAACGCACTACCATGGAACCAACATAGTCAGAACCGGAATCTCAAGGAGGCTGGACGTGACCGCATCTGCACAGGAGCATCTACAAGGAGACACTGATCCCAAGAACGTGGACCTGGATGAGCAGAACATGGAAGACCGGGTGAACAACCGCACCCTGCGCCCCAACTCCCCCGCCTTCCAGAAGTTCATGACCACCGGGTGGCAGGCCCAGGAGCCGCAGATCGAGCCGCTGGAGTCCAGCAAATATACTGAGCGCCGCCTGCGTGAACTGGGTCAGCGTTTCCCTGGCGAACGACTGGTCATCCCTGCCGGATCCTACAAGACCCGAAACAACGACAACGACTACGCCTTCCGCCCAGACACCACCTTTGCCTACTACACGGGCCTGGGCGAGGACTACGAACCCGGAGCCATCCTGGTCCTTGACCCGGTGGACCCCGACAGCCCGGAGGCCGCCAGGGGCCTGACCCATACCCCCGAGCTCTTCGTCCATCCCCGGGCCGATCAGTCCACCCGTGACTACTACCGTTCCTCCCAGTATGGGGAATACTGGGTAGGTCCCCGGGCCGGGCTGCGGGAGCTGGCCATCATGACCGGCATCCCCACCAAGGACATCGCCTCCTTCCCTGATGCCATCGCCAAGGATCTGGGGCCGGACCAGGGAGCGGTCAAGCTGCGAGTGATCCGCACTGCCGACCAGGAGGTCCTGAACCAGGTGGAAGCCGCCCGCAAGGCCAATGGCATCGGCGGCCCTGACCGTAATGAGGAGGCCGACGACAAGCTCGAGGAGTTCACCTCCGAGGCCCGCATGATCAAGGACGACTACGAGGTCAGCGAGATGCGCAAGGCCATCGCTGCCACCAAGGACGGGTTCGACCGGGTTCTGACCCACCTGCCCCAGGTGGTAGGCAAGCCCCGTTCCGAGCGGATGCTGGAGGGCGTCTTCAACGCCAACGCCCGCGAGAAGGGCAACGACGTGGGCTATGGGTCCATCATCGCTTCGGGCAAGCATGCCCCTATCCTGCACTGGATGCGCAACGACGGGACAGTCCAGAAGGGCGACCTGCTCCTGATTGACGCCGGCGTGGAGGTCAACAGCCTCTACACGGCCGACATCACCCGCACCTTCCCCGTAGGCGGCACCTTCAGCCCCCTGCAGAAGCGGATCTACCAGACCGTGCTCAAGGCCCAGCAGGCCGGCTTCGAAGCGGCCAAGCCCGGAGCCACCTACTCGGACATCCACCATGCCGTCATGCGGGTGCTGGCCGAAACACTGCACGAGTGGGGCATCCTCAAGGTCAGCGTGGAAGAGTCCCTCTCTCCCCAGGGTCAGCAGCATCGCCGCTGGCACGCCTGCGGCTGCGCCCACCATCTGGGTCTGGACGTGCATGACTGTGCGGAGGCCAGGTACGAGTCCTACCAGGGCGCGCCCATCACCCCTGGAATGATCTTCACCATCGAGCCCGGACTCTACTTCAAGGAGAACGACCTGCTGGTGCCTCCGGAGTTCCGCGGCATCGGCGTGCGCGTAGAGGACGACGTGCTCATGACCGAGCATGGACCCCAGTGGCTGTCTGCAGGCATCCCCAAGACGGTGGAAGAGGTGGAGGCCTGGATGGCGCAGCGGGCTGCGCTGGCCGACCCGGACCGGGACTGACTATGCCCACACCTGACTTCGTGCTCAAACTGCGCCGGTCCATAGGCCATGACCTGCTCTGGCTGAACGGCGTAACGGCCTTCGTCACCGACGACCAGGGCCGGGTCCTGCTGGGCCGGCGCTCCGACACTGGCCAGTGGGCCCTGGTCTACGGGATCAACGAACCGGGCGAGGATCCGGCTGACACCGTGGTCCGCGAGGTCAAGGAGGAGACCGGGGTGGATGTGATCGTCACCGACCTGGCGGCAGTCACATCCTCCCAAGAGGTGATCACCTATGCCAACGGGGACCGGACCATGTATATGGATCATCTGTTCATCTGTCGGCCTGACCCCAGCGGCAACACCGACCCCTTTGTGGGTGACGAGGAGAGCCTGTCAGTCGGCTGGTTCGACCCCGATCAACTCCCCTCTCCGCTGGCCCAGACCACTGTGAAACGCATGGCCCGAGCCCGAACCTATCTGGAACGCCTGCATGGCGGAGATGCCCACGCCTTCTTCAAGGTTGGCGGCAGGGAGCTGCCCGCAAATCCCGACTAGTCTCAAATTGACCATTGGGCCCTTGGACGGCTCAGTCTTTAAAGGCTCAGTCCTCGAAGAAATCCAGCGGATCATCGATGAATCGGCGCAGGCCTACCAGGGCCGCCCCCTTGAGGGCCGGATAGTCGGCCTGGGTGGGGATGAGCACGCGAATGTCCACGGCATCCCGGCCCAGGGTCAGCTGATTGAGCCGATCCTGCAGACGCTGGGCCAGGTTCCCCCCGAAGTGCGACCAGAATCCCCCCAGAATGACCGTATCCACGTCGACAATATTGATGGCTGAGGCGATGACCGAGATCATGGCATCGAGCCCGCGGTCGATGGCGTCTACCGCTTTAGCATCGCCCTGCTGCCAGCGCTGGTAGAGCTCCTCCATGGCCTGGGGTGTGACCGCCTCGGCTCCGGTGGCGATGTCAGCCGCCTCAACCAGAGCCCTACGCCCGGCGTAGGTCTCCAGGCACCCACGGCGGCCGCAACGGCAGGTTGGGCCGTTCAGATCCACCGAGGCATGCCCCAATTCACCAGCGAACCCATGGTCTCCGGTCTCGACGGCCCCGCGACGCACCACAGCCCCGCCGATACCGATGTCAGTGGAAATGTAAATAAAGGAGTCGGTGGGCGAAAGTGGCCCCTCATCTCCGCCCGCAGGACGCTGGGCAGCGTAGCCGGGAATCTGTGCAAGGGCTGCCAGACGCGCCTCATTGCCCACTCTGGGAGCTAGTCGACGGACCAGGGGAAATTCCTGCAGATCCAGACGTTCCCATCCCAGGTTGCGGGCCATGAGCAGGGTGGTGTCGCCACCGACCAGGCCGGGCAGGGCCAGGCCCGAACCCACTGTGCGGTAGTGCCGACGGGACAGCTTGCGTTCGATGGGCTTGGCCAGCTTTTCCAGGTTGGCAAAGACCAGATCGGGTTCCGCCTCATGCATATCGTCCTTGATCCAGGCCGAATCGATCAGGGTCCCATCCAGATCCATGGCCAGACACCCGTAGCCATCGGTGTTGATCTGCAGGCCCAGACCGGCCCACCGTCCGTGCGCGATGGACAACGGGGTGCTGGGTCGGCCATGGCTGCTCTGCGAAGTCTCAGGCTCCTCCTCGCGCACCACCCGATTCCGGATCAGAAGCCCTGCCAGGAGCGACATAGTAGCCTTGGTCAGCCCGGTGGCCTTGGCCAGATCCGCTCTGCTCAGCGAGGTAGGCGACCTCAGAATGGTGTCGATGATGACCGAGAGGTTGTGGTTCCTCAGATCATCCTGATTGATAGAGCGCAGGGCAGTCACGGTTCAATAACCTTTCATGAAGGAACACAGGCCCGCAGAATCCTGGGCCTTCTTCAACATCTTACGTTCCAGCCTAACGGCAGGTAAACAAATAAGGGTCACTCAGACCAAGGTCATTTAGTTTATCGATTTAATAATTGAGATACTATTATGGAGTATTCCAATGACCGGAGTGGAGAAAGCAAGGAGGCTGACATGAATGAGATCCTGGTGGCCGGAGTGGACACTTCGACCCAGTCCTGCAAGGTGAGGGTGACCGAAGCCCGGACCGGTCGGCTGGTCCGCTTCGGCAAGGCCCCTCATCCGGCAGGCACCAGCGTCGATCCCATGGCCTGGTGGAAGACATTTCAGGAGGCTTCAGCCCAGGCGGGCGGATTGGACGATGTCTCGGCCCTCAGCGTGGGTGGCCAGCAGCACGGCATGGTATTGCTGGATCGCCAAGGGCGAGTAATCAGGGATGCCTTGCTCTGGAACGATACGCGTTCGGCTCCTGATGCCGACGATCTCATCATCCGGCTCGCCAAGTCCGAAACCGGCGGGCCAAACAAAGACCCGGACCCGGACCTGGCCATGCAGGGCAAGCAAGCTTGGGTACGGGCTGTGGGATCCTCCCCGGTAGCCTCGCTGACCATCACCAAGGTGGCCTGGGTCAGCCGGATGGAGCCGGATCATGCCAAGGCCATCGCGGCCATATGCCTCCCCCATGACTGGCTGAGCTGGGTCATCGCCGGTCATGGGCCCGCAGCCGACCCGGGGACCGAACCCGGGCTGGAGGATCTCTTCACCGATCGCTCTGATGCCTCAGGCACCGGCTACTACGACCCTGCCGCCGACAGCTACCGGCGTGACCTGCTGGCCATGGCCCTGCCCGACGGGATGGCCGAACAGGTCATCCTGCCTAAGGTTCTTGGCCCTCACCAGGTCGGAGCCAAGGCCGACCCCCGCATCGCCGGCAGGGACGTGCCCGGCGGCTGCATCATCGCACCGGGCGGTGGCGACAACGCCATGACGGCCCTGGGCCTGGCCATGCAGGTGGGCGACGTCTCCATCTCCCTGGGAACCTCGGGGGTCGCTGCAGCGGTCAGCCCGGTCCCCGCCTATGACATGAGCGCCTCGGTCACCGGATTCGCCGATGCCACCGGCCACTGGCTCCCTCTGGCCTGCACCATCAACGCATCACGCATCCTGGACGCGGGCCTGGCCGCCCTGGGGACGGATTACGACGGTCTGGCCAATCTGGCAGAGCAGTCCTCACCAGGAGCCGAGGGCATCACCCTGATCCCCTACTTCGACGGCGAGCGCACCCCGAACCGCCCTGACGCCCACGCCAGGCTGGAGGGACTGACCCTGGCCAACACCATGCGCACCAACCTGGCCCGAGCATTCGTGGAGGGCCTGCTCTGCTCCCAGCGTGACTGCCTGGAGCTGCTGAAACGGCTGGGCACCACGGTCTCCAGGATCCTTCTGGTCGGCGGCGGCGCCAAGTCCCCAGCGGTCAGAGCCTACGCACCTGGGATTCTGGGCATGGATGTGCAGCTGCCCCGGCCGGACGAGTATGTGGCCATCGGTGCTGCCCGCCAAGCGGCCTGGACTCTGACTGGGGAAGAGGAGCCCCCCGCCTGGCCGGTGGACATCGAGACCACCCTGACGGGAGCCCCCTGCGAGCAGGTCTACCAGCAGTACCTGCGCTGGCGGGGATGAGGGGCCCCGCCAGCCAGGGTCACTTGGAGCGGACCCGCAGATGCAGTCCGAAGACCAGATCGGTTTCATCCAGGCGGTAGGCGGGATCCAGCTCCGGTCCGCAGCTGTTGGAGCCTATGCCGCTTGTGGCATAGTCCAGACAGAGCACGGTCGATCCGCATTCCTCCAGCTCATGGTCGTGCCCCTTGGCGGCCAGCTCCTCCTGCGTATACGGTGAGCAGTTGAAGCTGATGGGCCCATCCCCCGCCGCCTGCAGCAGGGAGCGGTCATCCTCCACCAGGACGTAGTCGCAGCCATAATGGGAGCCGTTCTCCTGGGGCCGCAGGTAGTGCTCGACCATGCCTGATGCGGTGTCATGGAAAACGCCATAGTGGCTGGCGCGGTGCATGTCCCGGTAGCTCTCGTAGGGCCCATAGCCGCAGTAGGTGACCCGCTGCAGGCTCTTGGGCAGGAAGAGCCGTAGACCGAACCTGGGCAGATAGGGGAACTCGGGATCCCGATGCAGCTCCATCTTCAGGTCCAGTCCACCCTGGTCGCTCAGGGTCCAGGTGGCGTTGATGCTGCCCATGGGCTGAATGAAGGGGGCCACCAGGGACAGTTCGGTCTTGATTGTGGTCAACCCCCGTTCCTGATCGGTCTGCAGCTGGCAGGAGAGGGCCCTGGTGCCAGCCCGGTCGTATTCGGCCTTGCGCCATTCCTCCTTGATGGTGGCATCGTTGTCAGTGGGCGCCCGCCAGAGGTTGACCTCCACAGGGGCGGTCAGCAGGGCACGGTTGTCGACGCTCATGGATTCCACCATGCCGGTACGGCGGTTGAAGACGTAGCGCCAGTCGGCCCCCTCCACGTCGAAGCGGGCATCAGTCCGCCTGACCACCGGCCGGTGGGCGCCCCGTGCTCCGCTGCCGGGATCGGCACGGATGACCCTGGCCACGCCATTAGGACGTTCAGGCATTCCCATGTCCGCGGCTTCCAGCTGATCGAAGCCCAGCGGATGCCCTTGGGGAAGCGCCGGATCGGCCTTGGCCAAGACGTACTCCACCAGCAGGGTCAGACGGCCATGCTCGGGTGGATCCATGGGCGGCAGACCCACGGTGCCTTCAGCATGAGGGGCGATATGCAGGCCGGTCCCCCGGTCGAGCTCCGGCGTCCCGGAAGCCACAGGCTCCCCATCACATAGAAGGGTCCACTTCAGGCTGAGATGTTCGTCCAGGAAGGTGAAGTCCAAATAGTTATGCAAGGTGAGCAGCCGGGTCTGGGGATCGTAGCTGACCAGGCGGGCCGGACGGAAGACGTTCTTGAACTCCCTGAGTCCAGTGTGGGGCCGCCGGTCGGGATAGACCAGGCCATCCATGCAGAAGTTGGCATCATGGGGGTACTCGCCATAGTCTCCCCCATAGGCATAGATCCGACGGCCCTTGCGATCCCTGCCCTGGTCGATGGCATGGTCGGCCCACTCCCAGATGCAGCCGCCCAGGAGCCCCGGATGAGCCTGAATGACCCGAAAGTAGTCCTCCAGATCCCCTGGGCCCAGCCCCATGGCATGGCAGTATTCGCAAAGGAAGTAAGGCTTCCGGCCCCCGTCTCCGTCATCCCCGTGGCTGCTGATGCCGTGAGGGCCCTCCGGCCTGAAGTAATCCTCGATTTGCTTGATGGAGGGATACATCCGCGAAGTGATGTCCAGATTGCTATAGTCCAGATCCTTACGGGGCGAGCCGTGGATGGCCGACTCGTAGTGGGTCAGACGGGAGGGGTCCCGGGACTTGGTCCAGGCCAGAGCCGCCTCGATGCCGCAGCCGTAGCCGCTTTCGTTGCCCATGGACCAGATCAGGATGGAGGGGTGGTTCTTGTCCCGCTCCAGACTGCGCTGGACCCGGTCGACAATGGCCTTGGTAAAGAGCGGCTCGTCGGCAATGCGGCCGTTCCAGTAATCGGGCTCCTTCCAGTCCGGACCATGGTAGAGGGCCTCGATGCCATGGGCCTCCAGGTCGGCCTCGGCGATCAGGTAGAAGCCCAGCTGGTCGTAGAGAGCGTAATACTGGGGGCTGTTGGGGTAATGGGAGGTGCGGATGGCGTTGACGTTGTGCTCCTTCATCAGGGTCAGGTCGCGCATGATCTGCTTCTGGTCGATGGCGAAGCCGGTGCGCGGATCCCCGTCATGGCGGTTGACCCCGTGGATCTTGATGGGGCTGCCGTTGACCTTGACCACCTGGCCGTCCACGCTGATGGTGCGCAGGCCGATGTACTCGGTGACGACCTCATCCGAGTCGCCGGAGCCGGTTGAGCTGGCCCTGGTCGACAAGGTCAGCCGGTAGAGTTGGGGATCTTCGGCATTCCAGAGGCGAGGATGGCCAACCTCCATGACAAACTGCGCGGGCTCCTTGCAACCCGTCAGCTCGGCCCGGGCCACTTCCACACCATCGGGGTCGGTCAGCAGAGCCTGGATGTCCAGAGCGGCATCGTCCTGGCCCGATACGCCAGTCGGATCCAGATCCAGGGTCACACTGGCATGGCTCATGTCCTCATCGAGGTTGGTGTGGACGAACCAGTCGCGCAGACGGGCCTTGGGGCGACGCAGGATGTAGACATCGCGAAAGATGCCGCTCATGCGGAACTTGTCCTGATCCTCCAGATAGCTGCCATCGCACCACTTGAGCACCAGGACGGCCAGCTGGTTGCGGCCTCGCTGCAGGTGGTCGGTCACGTCGAATTCGCTGGTGGCATGAGAGACCTGGCTGTAGCCGATCAGATCCCCATTGACCCAGAGATAGAAGCAGGAATCCACCCCCTCGAAATTGAGCAGGGCCCGGGGCGCTGAGGGTTCGGGCTCGTAGTCGAAGGCGCGCAGATAGATGCCGCATGGATTGTCGGCAGGCACCCTGGGCGGATCGAAGGGGAAGGGGTAGCGCACGTTGGTGTATTGGGGGCTGTCATAGCCCTGGGTCTGCCAGACTCCTGGTACATGGATGGGCTGGTACGCCCCTCGGCCCGCATCCCTGGAAGGGCTGTAGTCGGCTTCGAAGAAAACCGGATCCTCGGCCTCGACGGCGGACTGGACCTCGGCATCCAGCTGGTCGATGCTGGCGTAATAGCGAAAATCCCAGTCCCCATCCAGATCCAGGTACCGGTCGGAGCGCCTGCGCAGATCGCCACGCGTGTCCATGGGGGCGCCGGCTGGCACGCAGTAGGCACGGTTGGGCTCGGTCCCCACATGCAGCGTGGCTGGATCCTCGTAATAACGTGGTATGAACATGACTATTCCATCCTCCTCGGTGGCCATGGCAGCAGACGTTTCACAGGCGTGACTGTTTACGCTCACATGCGTCCATGATACCGGGGCCATAGCACAGAATTCCCGCCGGTTGTCACAGGCGTCAACGCACCGGACGCGCCGTGCTCTCACGGATGACCAGCTTGGGGGTCAGGATGCGGCGGTTGCCCCCCACATGCTCCCCCCGGAAGATCTTCAGAAGCAGGTTGGCCACCTTGGTGCCGTAGAGCCCGGCATCACGATGAACCGACGTGATGGAGGGATAGGTGCTCTGGCAGATGAAGCTGTCCTCGAAGCTGACCATGGCTGGCAGGCCCCTGCAGGCCAATGCAGGAGCAGCGGTCTTCTCATCAGACCCTTGCACTGCCATGGATGCCGTCCTGCTTTCCAGCATCGCTCGCAGACTTGCTGCAGCCATGATCTCGTTCTCGTAGATAAAAGCCGTATACGGGTTCTTCCCCGATGACAGACGAAGGGTGAAGGCGGCGGCCTTGTCCGGCGTGAAGTCCGTGAACTCCACTTTCGGCTCCCCCAGGTTCTTACGACTGACGAACTCCTTGAAGGAAGAGACACGGGCGCGGCTGTAGTCAAGGTTCTTATCCCCCGACAAGTAGGCGATCCGGGCATGCCCGCGCGAACTCAGATGGTCCATGATCGTCGTCATGGTTCGGGAATCGTCGATGGACAACGAAGGCAGGTAGTTATCCGAGTCAGGTCCTCCGGCCAGGACTGCGGGCAGACCCAGATTGTGCAGGAGCCGAGGCCTGGGATCATCGGAGAGAAGATCCACCAGCACCACCCCATCGACCCGCTTGCGCCGGGCCCAGTCCCGATAGGTGTCCAGCTCCTCATCCAGAGTGGCGCATGGGCGGAAGAGCAGGCCATAGCCCGACCGGCTCAAGGAGGCGTGGATGCCGGCCATGAAATGCAGCATGAATCCCTCGGTCTGGAAGGCATCCATGGACCTGGCCGGGGCGAAACCCACTGTCATAGTCTTGGAACTGCCCAGTGCCTGGGCGGCATATGCAGGTTTCCAACCCATTCTTGCCGCCGCTTCACGAACCCTGCGCTTGGTCTGGATGGAGACTCCGGGCTTGTCATTGATGGCGAAGGAGACTGCGGTCTGGGATATCCCCAGTTCGTTGGCTATGTCCTTGAGGTTGACCCTGGCATCGTCCATCTCCTTATGAACAGACGAGTCCGTTCTGGCTTCTGTTTCTCCGCCAGTGGACTCGCCGCCCATACGCCACCTCATATCAACCATCCTCGTCGACGCCCATGATCCGGCTCGGCCTGCTCGTCAAACAAGACTGCCTGCCACACGCTTTAGGCATATAAGAATATCGACCTTTAACCCTAACTTAGACCCTCATCCACACAAACCGTGGTCGACAACACATACGGCTGCCGTCAACCGGGTTTGAAGTCAAAGACCTTGTTATCGCTCACGCTCTAGCCCCTGATGGGAGCTAAAGCCTAATATGGCGGCTAGTTATGCCGCAGTCAGGCCTTTTTTCGCAGGAGGGAGGGGTCGGATACGGCGTTATAGGAGCTTCCGCCAACAGGTTTGACGGCGATGCACTCGCTGATGCCCCTGTCCTGCAACCAGCCGCTATCCGCCGCGTGCAGGGATGTGACTAAGGCTGGCCTTGCACCTTGACGACTGAGTTCCATCCACTTGTTGAAGATAGACCCGCCGGGCGCGCAGGCAGATCTGAGCAAGGGATCATCGTGCTGGTCCACATCCACGACAAGAGCCGTGGACCTGGGCCGAGAATCCTCCTTGCCGGAGCAATCCTTCACCGCCTGGGCGAAGGCCTTGCCTATGGGCTTGAGGTGCTTCTCTTGGTCAAACAGACCCAACTGATGCTCAAAGGGAGGAAAATCGCCGAATTGCTGGTCGACATCATGTGAACACCACCAGGTGATGCCGAACATGTCGCTGCAATCGAGAGCATGTTCCACTGAAGATCTGCAAAAGTCGGCAGCCTGCCCTGCGCCCATTACATTGAGCGGGGCACCGATCTCCTGCAGCCAGACCTGCCGATGAGGCTGACTGGCGAAGGCCTTCGACAGCTCCACCAGGTATTCGGCATGCCGCGTGCTCTCCTCGCCCAAGGGGCCGCGCTCCTGAGCGGCGCCGTTGAAAACCCAGGAATGAATGCAGGTCATGTCGCCGATGTTGGACGCATACCGGGGAAGAAAAGCGTGGCCGTCTTGATACCAAGCCGCATCGTTTTCGGAATGCAGGAGCACGCGGCCTTCCTGGGCCGCCCTCTCCCTCAAAGGGGTCAGCAGCTGCAGCAGCCAGTCTTCTGCCTGCTTGGAGGTAGAGGGCATTCGACGCGGATGGACACGGTCGGTGAACTGGTTGCATTCGTTCCCTATGGTCAGACCGCGGAAATGCGGCAGGTCCGCCAAGGCTTCATAAACCGAAGCGACCAGACGGGCCTGCGCCTGAATTGCGTCCGGATCCGTGAACATATTGGTTTCATGCCACGAGACCAGCCAGGACGGCACGAAATCAAAACTGGACATGTGTCCTTGAATCACATCCGAATAGACATCCAACCCTCGCTCATCCGCCAGGGCGGCCATATGCCTCAGGTCGTCCAGGGCGGCGCCGTTGATCCATGTTCTGTTGGGCTGGAGCAGCGTCCACAGCGGGAAGATGCGGATATGATCCAGCCCAATGGAAGCAATGTCGTCAAGATCTTTGGCGACAGCATCCCAATCCGGATGCAGCCAGAAATAGAACCAGTTGTGAGAGGGGGTGTAATTAACTCCAAATTTCATGATGTTGCTATTCCTTGATGCCACCCTGTTCCAGACCACGGAAGAAGTAGCGTTGGAAGCAGGCGAAGAAGACCAGGATCGGTATCAGGGAAACCAGGGCCCCCGCTGCTATCAATCTGGGATCCGAAATGAACATGCCCTTGAGTCGGTTCATGCCCAGTGTGAGCGTGTAGTTTGACTCGTCGGAGATGACGATCAGGGGCCAGAGGAAATCATTCCAGGCGCCCACAAAGGCGAAGATGCCAACGACGGTCATGGTGCCTTTGACCTGGGGCACGCAGATCCGGTAGAACCGCTGCCAAAGATTGGCGCCGTCCACCTCGGCAGCCTCTTCAAGCTCGTCTGGGATGCCCTTGAAGGCATTGGTCATGAGCAGAATGTTGACGGCACCCACCATGCCTGGCAGGGCGACAGCCAAAAGGGTGTTCTGCAGGCCGACACTTCTGACGATCAGGAACTGGGAGATGACCACACCCTCGACGGGGATGACCATGGTACCCATGAAAATCGTGAAGAGCAGGTTGCGCCCGCGCCACTTGAGCCGGCCCAGCGCATATCCGGCCATGGTCGAGAAGATGACGTTGCCGCCTATGGAAAGGATAGCGACAATCACCGTGTTCAGCATGTACCGGAAGACCGGAACCTGTCTGAAGACGGATAGGTAATTATCCCAGGTGGGCGTCTTCGGAATGATATAGGGCGGAACCGCATAGACGTTGTCACCCTTGCCCTTGAAGGACAGCGACAGCTCCCAGACGAAGGGCCCCACCAGCAGGATAAAGACCAGTATGAGCACAAGGTACTGGACGACCTTGCCGACAGTGACCTTGGAGTGACTATTTTTCATGAGTCCTCCCCCCGCTTCTGGATGATCTGCTGCAGAATCAGCATGGCTCCGACCACAATCAGGACAATCAGCGACAGAGCACTGGCGTAGCCGGTCCTGGCCTGGATACCCGTGCCCTCCTTCTGGATGAGCATGGACATGGTGATGTCTTCGCCGCCGGGGCCAGCCGTGCCGTTGGTGAGCACGTAGATCTCGTTGAACACGCGGAAGGCTGCGATGGTGGATAGCATCATGATCAGCACGATGGTGGATCTCACGCCGGGAATGGTGACATACAGGAATTGCCTTACCGGGCCTGCCCCATCCAGTGAGGCGGCCTCGTACAGGGAGGCGTCAATGTTGGCCAGGGCGGTCAGATAGATGACCATGTAGTATCCCAAGCCCAGCCAGATGGTGACGAACATGGATGTGAACAGTATCAGCCAGCGATCACTGAGGAATGGGATCGGGCTGTGGATGATGTGCAGGGACTCCAGGACCGAGTTGACCAGTCCCTTAGGATCCAGCAGGTTGGTCCAGATCATTCCCACTACCACGGCCGACATGACCACGGGAGTGTAGAAGGAGGTTCTGAAGAACCCCATGATCCTGGAGTTCCCCTTGACCAGGTTGGCCAAGATCAGAGGAAGAATCACCATAAAGGGGACCACGCAGACCACGTACAAGGTGGAATTAAGCAGCGCGGTCCAGAAATAGTCGTCATGCACGATCGCTACGAAGTTCTGGATGCCGATGAACTTGCCCGGTCGCAGCAACGTGGAATCGGTAAAGGCCAGCCGACAGGTATTCAGCGCCGCGACGATGACGAAGATGAAGACAATGGCAAAGGCCGGGAAGACGAACAAGTAGGGGGCCAGGGTCGTGGTCCAATGGGTTTGAGGCCCGCCGTGCCGGCCGAGGGCGGAAGCCTTCGGCCGGATGGCGGAAGAGTCAACGCGGCTCATAGTTACTGCAGCTTCTCGTTGGCGTACTTGACGGCCTTGTCCAAGGACTCCTTAGCAGTCTGCTTGCCTTGCAGGGCCAGAGCGGCCTGCTGTTGCAGGTAGTCCTTGCCATTGGCATCGGTGAACTCAGCAGGACGGCTTGAGTACCCGGTCTTTACGGAGTTCAGCGTGACCTTCAGCGCCTTGCCTTGAACATCACTGGTGTCGATGTTGGCGTAGTAGGGATCATCAAGACCACCCTTGCTGGAGGGGAAGGTGTTGGACTTCTTGGCGAATGCCAGCTGGTTCTTGGCATTGGTCACATATTGGACGAAGTCCAGGGCGAGCGTCTTGTTCTTGGTCTGCGCGTTGACGGCCAGCATCTCATAGGCCAGGCTGGCGGACTTGCCTTGATCGCTGATCTTGGTGCCCACAGCCAGATGCTTGTAGAGGTCAGGAGAGTTCTGCTTGAAGTCCGCCGCCGAGTAGGCGCTGCCGCCCATGGCCACGATGGAGCCCTTCTGGAAGAACTCGCCCTGCTGAGACCACTGCGCGCTCAGGGCCTCCGGCGGGATTCCCTTCTTGTTGAACAGGTCGACGAAGCGCTGCAGGTGCTTGACAGCCTTGGGTGAATTGAAGATGTACTTGGTGTGATCCTTGTTCATGATGGGAATGCCGGCCGATGCATAGTCATCGACGGCACCGCCCAGCATGGTGGACATGTAGGCCCCGCAGCCGCTCTTGACCATGGTGTCCGCCTGGGAGAAGTAGTCATCCCAGGTCACAGGCAGCTTATTTGGATCCAGCCCGCACTTCTGCATGAGCTCGGTGTTGTAATAGGTCGGTCCATCGTTGACGTACCAGGGGAAGCCGTAGGCACCCTCCTCGATGTCCTTGCCCTTGAAAGTCACCGCATCCCAGGCATTCTTGTAATAGTTGTTTTGGGCCTTGGGAGCCTCCTTGCTGATGTTCATCAGGGCCCCGGCCTTGGCCAGGCCGTACATCAGTGAGGGGCCGGCATCGATGATGTCAGGTAAGGAGTTGGCTGCTGCGTCGGCGGACAGCTTCTGTTCATAGTTGTCCGAGGGCTGATCGATCCACTTGATGGTGGTGCCGGGATGTGACTTCTCGTAGGCCGAAATCAGGTTTTTGAAGTACGGCGTGTACTTGTCGTTTTTCAGATTCCAGGTCTGGAAGGAGATCTCGCCTGACGGCTTACCGTCCTTCGACCCGCCTGAACTGCTGTTGCTTCCACCGCATGCCGCCAAGGAACCCGCCATGGCCGTGGCGCAGATCAGTACTGCTACCTTCTTCAGTGCTCTCATCGGAGCTTCCTTTCTTTTTTACTACTCACTTCTTTGTGGAGCTTCCGGCCGATCCAAATAGCCGAACGAACCGGCCGGACAGACACCCATGGTCAGGCGATTCAGCGCCTGGAGAGTCTCAAGGTGGTGAATTGGAAGGGAACCAGATC
Source organism: Bifidobacterium sp. W8112 (assembly GCF_016101425.1). NCBI lineage: Bacteria > Bacillati > Actinomycetota > Actinomycetes > Bifidobacteriales > Bifidobacteriaceae > Bifidobacterium > Bifidobacterium sp. W8112. The sequence continues at coordinate 196,456 of NZ_JACFQN010000002.1, forward strand.
CAACAGGGCCCCGTCGGCTTGCGCCCCCTGCTCGGAGCACAGGCCTGGCCGCACACCCTCGGGCACAGGACCGTCCTCCAGGGAGTTGGTCTCTTTCACAGTCGCCCCCTGAAGGACGGACCCTGTGTGCAGCCTGGCCTTGGAAGGCGAAGAATCCGGATTGTAGACCCTGACAATCACATCGCCGCTGTCGTCATCAGCCGTCTTGATCCAGTCGATGACGGTGGTGCCCTGAATATCCTCGACACCAGCCAAGGGCTCAACGGCAGGCAGTCCATGATGGAAGACCGGCGCGTTGAGGGCATAGGCTGCTTGCAGAATGTCAGCCTGGGTGTCCCCAGGGACGATGGACCAGGCAAAGCTGTGCTTGCCCCTGTCGGTATGCGGATCGGGAAAGACCGGAGCGGAAAGGAGGGTCAGCCTGACCAAGGTGCCTGCCTCTTTGCCAGCCTTCTCGTCGTAGTGGATCGGTGTGGTGTCGCCGCCGTATGTCGAAGCGTTGACCACGCCAACAGCAAGGTCGTCGTCGCTGATCCTGACGAATCGGTGCGTGCAGCTCTCGAACTGAGCCTCTTCAGCGGCGTTGTTCTTCTGAATGGGCCTATCGATAAAGCCGTATTGGCACTCGAATTGCGCGTACCTGGCCTGAACGGCGACGGGTATGTCCACCTTGAGCAGCTGCTCATCCTGGTGCCAATCCACGTCAGCAGTGAAGTCCAACTGCCTGCCGCCGGGAGTCAGCCCAACCGTGGTGACGATTGTGGTCTCACCATGCCGACGCGATACCCGAACACCGGAATCCAAGGCCTCCATGGTGACTGGGTCATCGACCGGAGCAGCGGTCAGCAGGGCATCACGCTCCAGATCCCAGGCATCCCACATGTAGGGTTCGTCCTTGAAGAGCTCGTATCCGCCCACCGAGGAGCCTTGCGGGACCAGATCCCTGCCAGAAGTCCTGTCAAGAATGGAATGAACCTCGCCATCCGAAGCGACGACGGCACGGATAAGTCCGTTGTCCACGACGAATCCGCCGCCTTCTTGACTGACTTGAACGGGCCGGATGCGCTCGGGGCCTTCCTGGGCCTGAACTGGCCCGACAGCCTCCCAAGCCGTCTGGCCCCTGCCGTCCATGGGTACCAGCCGAGCATCGGATACCATGGGAGCCTGCCGCTGGGCGGAAGCTATGACGCGGGCAGCCTTATCGCCGATCTGCTCAAGACGGGCGATGTCCCTGCGGTAGTCCTCCCTGGCCAGTCTGTGTACCCAGGAGATGGCGGACCCTGGAAGAATGTCATGGAACTGGTTGAGCAGCAGCGTGCGCCAGATTTGGTCCAGCTCCTGACGCGGGTAGGCGTATGAGTCATCAAGCAAGCCGGCGTAGGCGCACAGGTATTCGACCGTGCGCAGCATGGCCTCCTCTTGACGGCAGCCTCGCTTCATATCCTGCTGGGAGGTCAGGGTCTTACGGTGCAGTTCCAGATAGAGTTCACCCTTCCAGACGGGCATTTCGGAACCGGCCTCCGCGCGGATCTCTTCCTCGGACTGGCGGAAGAAGTCTGCAGGAGCCTGATACCGAACCTTGGCCGATCCCTCCACGTCGTGCAGGCGCTCATAGCGTCCCAGCATTTCCCTGGTGGTGCCGCCGCCACCATCGCCATAGCCGAACAGCACCAAGGCCCTGGTCGAGATGTCCTTGTCTTGGTAGTTTTCTTGGGAGTGGTTGAGCTCGCGGGCCGTCATGCTGGAGGCATAGGTATCCATGGGAGGGAAATGCGTGAAGATGGCCGTTCCGTCAATGCCCTGCCAATCAAAGGTATGATGCGGGAATTTGGTTGTATCATTCCAGGAGATCTTCTGCGAAAGGAAGGAAGTCATGCCTGCACGGCGGGCAATCTGCGGGAACTGGCCCGTATAGCCGAAGCTGTCCGGCTCCCAGACCACGGTCGTATCCACCCCCAGATGCTCCCGATAGTACCGCTTGCCATAGGTGAACTGACGGGTCAGCGACTCCCCTGAGGGCAGCATGCCGTCAGACTCCACCCACATCCCTCCGACGGGGATGAACCTGCCTTCTTGGATGCGTTGCTTGACGCGGGAGAAGAGATCGGGATGATCCTCCTCCAGCCATGCATACTGCTGGGGCGAACTCATGGCATAGATGAATTGAGGATCGCGCTCCATCAGCGCGAGCATGTTCGAAACAGTCCGCGCCACCTTGCGTCTGGTCTCCCGCTTGGGCCAGAGCCAGGCGGAGTCAATATGGGAATGACCCACTGCCGCATGGTCCAAGGCACTGGGGGTCGCCGGCACTGCCAGCACACCTGCCAAGGCCTGTCGAGCCGGCCCCAGTGTGGCCAGGTCACGCTCATCATAAATATTCAGCGAACGCTGCAGGGCTTTGCCCAAACGCCAGTACCGCGGCTGGCTCTGGTCGCACTCGCGGATCAGCTGGGCAGTGACCTCAAGATCCATGTAGTAGTTCCATGCCTCATGGTCAAAATGGCAGACATCCATCTGCTTGAGGACATTGGGCTCATCGGCACGACCGGTCGTTCCCTCCCCCAGCTGCGTCTCCACGAATGCGGGGGTGCCGAGCAGGAGCGGATTACAGGCCGCCTCCAGATAGATGGTAAAGGTTCCGTCAGGGTTGATGACCGAAGCCTCGTCACGGGTCGGATTCCCGTCCAGGTCGGTGCCGTCGAGCGGAATCCAACGGTTGCGGGGATTGACCGCCTTGATGATCGATCCATCACTCCTGTAGGCCTGGGCTTCAAAATGACCGCCGGGCGCATCGGGATGCCAGCCCAAGTCGACCACCAGCTCGATCGGGGCCCTGGTCGCCCAGTCGGCATCAACGCGGCCGGTCACCTCCATCCAGGTGGTCCCCCAGGTTGTGCCCCAAGTATCCCCTAGGGAGAGAGGCTGGAAATCCACGTTCTTGCTCTGTACTTTCCCGAAGAACTCCGATGATGGCATCGGTTCTCCAGAAATGACGAAAGAGCGGACTTGGACCTGGCCCATAGGCCGCTCAATCTTCGGTAGCACGCGTTGACGCATGACACGGTCGCACTTGTCAAGCACGCGTTCTATCTTCAGCTGCATCCTCACAACCTCCTCGTAGGCCCGCTTCGCAACTCTACTAAAGCGGTTTAGTTTGATTATACTCCCCTCCGTTCCAAGCAATAGGGGTCGGATACAATTGGCGTGTCCTGCCTGGCAAACATGCCTGCATTGATCCGCACACACAAAAAAGCCCCGCGGGCTTTCACTCGCGGAGCTAGGAAACGACAGCCGTCTAAAACTCAGGCCTGGGCCAGAGCCTCGACGATGTAGTTGTTGATGGTGGCCTTGACGACCTCAAGATGGTCGGACTTGTCAGCGGCAATGAGTTCTGCCTGCGGCTTGTCAAGGCTGTACTCCTCCAAGGAGGCCAGTGTGGCCGTGCCATCCTTGACCGTCGAGCCGATGCCGGATTCGAAGGAGGCATAGCGATCCTGCTGCAGCTGCTCGATGTAGCCGTCCTCGTGCATCTTGGCCGCGACCAGCAGACCGGCGGCGTAGGTGTCCATGCCCACGATGTGGGTCCTGAAGAGGTCCTCAGGCAGGAAGGAGGAGCGGCGCGGCTTGGCATCGAAGTTCAGGCCTCCACGGGGCCCGATGCTCCCGTTGGCCAGCACCTCCCACATGACAGCGGTGGCATCGTAGAGGTCCGAGGGGAACTCGTCCATGTCCCAGCCGATCAGCTTGTCGCCCTGGTTGGCGTCCAAGGATCCCAGGAATCCAGTCTCGCGGGCCACGCGGACCTCATGCTGATAGGTGTGCATAGCCAGGTTGGCGTGGTTGCCCTCGATGTTGAGCTTGAAGTTATCCTGCAGGTCGTAGGTGCGCAGGAAGTTGATGGTGGTAGCCGCGTCGTAATCGTACTGGTGGAGTGTGGGCTCCTTGGGCTTGGGCTCGATCAGGAACTGCGCGTCGAAGCCGATCTCCTTGGCGTAGTCCACGCACATGTGGAAGAGGGCAGCCATATGGTCCTGCTCCTCCTTCATCCGGGTGTTCCAGAGGGATTCGTAGCCCTCGCGGCCGCCCCAGAAGACGTAGTTCTCGGCGCCGAGCCGCTTGCCGATCTCCAGGCTGTGCTTGAGCTGGCCGGCCGAGTAAGCATAGATGTCAGCGAAGGGCGAGGTGCCGGCGCCGGCCTCGAAACGAGGATTGGTGAAGAGCGACGAGGTGTTCCAGAGCAGCTTGACGCCCGTGTCCTTCATGGCGGCCTCGATGCGGTCAACCACCTTGTCAAGATTGGCATCGCTCTCGCGCAGGGTGTCGCCCTCGGGAGCCAGGTCACGGTCGTGGAAGCAGAAGAAATCAACCCCCAGCTTGGTGAAGAGCTCGAAGGCGTAGTCCACCTTGGCCAGCGCCTGATCCATGGGATCGGTGTAGCGGTAGTAGGGCCTCTGCGCAGTGGGATCGCCAAAGGGATCCACCAAGCCCTGGTTAAAGGTGTGCCACCAGGCCACAGCGAAGCGCAGCCAGTCCTTCATGGGCTTGCCGGCCACCACCTTGTTCTTGTCGTAGTAACGGAAGCCCAGGCCCTCCTTGACGCCTTGGCGACCCACGTATTCGATCTTGTCAACGTCCCACAGACCCATAATGCTCCTTTGCTTAATGCATTTGCCTTTACAGCGTTCACAGGGGAGGAAACCAGTTCCTGCCTCCTGAGCACTAAGCGTAGAGGGACGGATCGATTTTGTCAATTCGTTGAATTATATAGATGACGATCACGTCACCTATGGATTGGAAGGCGCAAAGCAGCCTTGCGATGACCGTCGGAAACCTTGAGTTCAAGCTGCTTGGGTACGTCCGAGCCGTCTGAACCTGCTGACCGATCCGCCTGCACCACTGCCAAGGCTTGGCCGTAATAGGTGCGCGTATGCCCGGTCAAAAACCCTTCGGGATTGTATGGGGCGGCACACCCAAAGGCCAGCAGTCGGCCACCCTCTACCTGAGCAGTCAAATCTCCTGATGTCATGGGTTTGTCAATGCCCTGCTGGTCGGTATACCTTGCCCTCACAAAGCATAACCCTCCCGGGCGAACGGTGCTCCGATCGGCCTCCAGCTTGACCATGGTCTGGGGAGCGGCTGACCGCAACCGACTCCGTCCAATCAACCTGCCCGAGCTGTCGTAGGCCAAGGCCTCCAGCAGGCCGTGTTCATAAGGACAGGAGAAACGGAAACGAGTGCTACCCCGCCAACGCGAACGGCCAAGGCAACGGCCATTCAGCATCAGCAGGACCTCATGAGCCCGGGCGTAGACCTCCACCTGGGCGGTCCTGCCCTCGCAGCCGTCCCAAGACCATGAGTCAAGGGCATCTGTCATCTTCCAGGCGCTGGGAGAATGCCTCTCCCCCGAGTGATTGACGGGCCGCACAGCCAGATAGGGCCCGGCCTCGCCCCCTAACGCCACCCGTGTGTACAAGGCCTCGCCCAGCGGCCTGCCTGTCAGATCAAGACGGCCGGAACCAGCAGTCAGCCAGCCCAGCCCGCTGAACCGTGGAACTTCCTGTCGATACTCCCAAGCGCCCACGCCGACTTCGCCCAGATAATCCATACCTGCCCAGACGAAGTCTCCGATCAGGCGCGGGCAACGGGAGGCCAGACGCATGAACTCGTCGGCATCGCTGCAGAAGGTCTCCGTCCCCAGGATGAGCCGATGGGGGTATCTGCGGAGGTCTTGAAGGTATCGTTTGATTCCATAGTTGTATCCGGCCACGTCCATAAGTGCGAAGGCATCACGGGTCAGGCGGTCGCAGGAGGGCAGGGTGGCACCCTTCTTCATGAAGTCCGCTCCCATGATTCCGGCCATTTCATTGAAGAATCGGCTCCCTACAGATCCATGGCGCTTCATTGAAAGCGACAAGCTTCTCTTTCGCCCATCGTGCGCCGCCTGCTTGGCCGCTTTCCTGCTCGAATACACCCCGAGCCCGATCGAACTCAGGAAGTTGAAGAAGATGTTGACCCCGCAGGTAACCGGACGACTCGCATCCTGACCGTGGAGGAAGTCGACCATGCGCCTGGTCAGTTCCACCCCCTTGGACTGGGCGGTTTCGCTGACCTCGTTGCCGATGGAGTACATGATGACTGATGGATGGTTGAAATCCTTGGCAACCATATCAGCCAGATCACTGCGCCACCATTTCGGGAGGTATTGTGCATAGTCGTGGATGGTCTTGTGGATGTACCATTGGTCGGCATATTCATCCAGGACCAGCATACCCAGACGGTCGCAAGCCTCCAGAAGACTTTTCGAACAGGGGTTGTGGGCGCTGCGAATGGCGTTGTAGCCATTGCGTTTCAGCAACCTCACCTTCCGCTCCTCGGCCTCGGGCCAGGCGCAAGCGCCAAGAATCCCGTTGTCATGGTGAACGCAGGCACCCTTGAGAATCCTGCGGACACCGTTGATGAGCAGCCCCTGATCCCCCCAGGCAACCGTTCGTATGCCGAATATCGCCTGAGCCTGGTCATGGCAGCCCGAGGAGGAGACGAAGAGCGCCTGGCATTCATACAGCGTCGGGCTTTCCGGACTCCATGGCTGGGCGCCAGGAAGGTCGATATCGACCTGGGCTCTGCCATCGGAATCCACAGGGACTGCAACCTCAGCCAAGGACCCCGATTCATCCTTGTCGTGGCGCATAATGCGAACCCGCGCAGTCCCGCCTGATGATGCCCGCAATGAGACCCGGATGGCACAGGGATTGACTCCGAGCGTGGAGACCCTGACGCCGTCCGGGTACAGATACTGGGGGCCAGCACTCCAGAGCGTGACGGGCCGGTAGATGCCTGCTCCGGAATACCAACGCGAATTGGGCTGCTGGGCGTTGCGGGCGACAACACGTATCACGCCCGGTTCCCCCGGTCGGATTTTCCCACTCAGGTCGACAAAGAACCCCGTGTATCCATAAGGGTGAAAGCTCAGGCGTTGGTCATCCAGCCAGACCTCGCTGTGTTGGTACACGCCCTCGAATTCCAGAATCATCGAATCGTGCTGCCCAAGACCGTCAACACATACCTTCTTGCAGTATTCGTAATCGCGCCCGACGAACCATCCACTGTTAGCCTCGCTCGGAGCATCGGCCCTTCTGGGTTCTGCCAACATGGCATCGTGAGGCAGCTCAACGGGCTTCCAGGGTTCCTTTGACTCCTGCAAATGTCGATAGCGCCAACCTTGGTTCCAATCCGTTGCCTGCATACCACTCCTCCGCCATCGTTTATGATCACCAGTGCATAGCCGTCCCAATCAACATCGATGGATAGAAGACCAGACTACCCCCGCCTGGATAGTTCGACCTTGGCTGCCAGCCGAAACCCTGCCCCTTGAGCAGCCAAGCTCGACTGCGGCCGATGGCAATCCCTTCCTCGGCACCTTGAACAGTTTTGCAACCGTTGGAGGTGTTTGCGAGCAGATATTAAACAGTGTTAATATATAAACGCTGTTCATAAAGTGCGCGAGGATCGCGTGACGGAACCACTCAAGGAGGAGGTTGATATGCGCAGCAGCACCTACGCCAGCACGCCAAAGGCCCTCTCCGAGCTCAACCAGTCTCGCATCGTCCAGTATCTGCACCAGCAAGGCACCAGTTCGCGAGCCCAAATGGCCCGGGACCTCGATCTGACACCGGCAGCCGTAGGCAAGCTGGTGGCCCGTCTGATGAGTCTGGGCCTGATCAGCGAGACCGGCAGCATGGACTCTGAGGGCGGCCGTCGATCCATCGGCCTGGCCCTGAACGCCGACCGCTACCAGGTCATCGGAGTCAAGTTCGCTCGCAGCCTGGTCAGCATCGGACTGTTCGACATCAGCGGTCGCCTGCTGGACTCGGAGGAACTGCCCCCCGTCGACCCCGGCAACATCCCAGGTGCCGTAGCCGATGTCCGAACCCGAGTGGCAAGACGACTTGAGGCGAACCCCGCCATCGTGGCTGTAGGCATGGCCGTGCCGGGCCCTTATCTGCGCGAGAGCGGACGCATCGCCCTGGTCACCAGCATGCCCGGCTGGCGCAGCGTGGACTTTATCCACGAATTCGGTCAGGCCTTCCGCGTACCCACCTTCATCGAGCAGGACGCTCGGGCCGGGGCACTGGCCCAGAGCCTGTTCGACCCCCGCGTGAGTGCATCCAGCATGGCCTACTTCCTGGTGGGCGAAGGCGTAGGGCTGGGAGTCATAGACAGGGGTGCCCTGGTGGACGGCAGCCAGGGAGCGGCCACCGAGATCGGCCACGTCAGCATCGATCTGAACGGCCTGCCCTGCGAGTGCGGCAACCGTGGCTGCCTGGAATGCTACTGCTCGGCGGTAGCCATCCACCGCCGCATGTGTCAGCCGGATGTGCGGAATCACTTCCCCGGAGTCGAGGCCATGACCCACGCCAAGGCATGTGCGAGCCTGTTCGACCGGGCTCGTTCTGGTCAACAGGCCGCCCAAACTCTGGTGGATCAGATAGCCGACTACGTGGGCTATGGCTGCGTGACCATCGTCAACGCCTACAACCCCGCCCAGATTGTCATCGGAGACATGGTGGCAGCTGCCGGAAACCGCTTGCTGGAACAGGTTCGGTCCATAGTCTCCCAGCGCGCCCTGCCTGGCCTGCGCGAACACACACAGATCCTGCTTTCCCGCCTTCCCATCGACGCCACGCTGACCGGCGCTGCGGCAGTGGCGGCCAACCAATTTTTGGAGCACCCGGCCAGCATGGGCCGTACAGCTGTGAAATCAACAAGCACAAGGCGGGCGCATCACCCGTCATCAGGAAAGGAACACCATGACCAGTAAACCCATGGTCCTCAGCATCGGCGAGATCCTCTGGGACGTCCTGCCTACAGGCAAGCGGGCCGGTGGTGCACCGGTCAACTTCAGCTACCATGCAGCCAAGAACGGAGCGGAAGGCTATGCCATCAGCGCCGTAGGACGCGACGACCTGGGCCGGGAGCTCGAAGAAGCTGTTCACCAGGCTGGCGTCGATGCCGTGCTGCAGCACAACGACCACCCCACCAGCACCGTCGAGGTTCAGCTGACCGAGGGCATCCCCCAGTACGTCTTCAAACCGGATGTGGCCTGGGATCATCTGGAGTACACGGATGACCTGGCCGGACTGGCCAGCAAGGCCGATGCCGTCTGCTATGGCACGCTGAGCATGCGCAACAGCAAGTCGCGCGAGACCTGCCTGCAGGTGCTGCGCCACACCAAGAGCCATGCCATGCGCTTCTTCGACATCAACCTGCGTGGCACCTTCTACAGCAAGGATCTGATCCAGGAGCTGCTGGACATGGCCACGGTCTTCAAGCTCAACGACGAGGAGCTGGCCACCCTGCGCGACATGTTCCACGTTCCCGGAGCCACCGACGACGAGCTCTGCCGCTGGTTCATGGATCAGTGGCACTTGGACACCATCGTGCTGACCGCCGGCAGCGACTACAGCACGATCTACCTGGCGGACGGCCAGTCCTCACACCTGCCTACGCCTGAGATCACCGTGGCCGACACGGTCGGGGCCGGCGATGCCTTCTCCGGCACCTTCGCCATCAACCGTCTGCTGGGGGCCTCCCTGACTCAGGCCCACCGGGCTGCCGTCAACACCGCCGCCTTCGTCTGCACCCAGCAGGGCGCCTGGCCCGAATATCCCGAGCATATCCCCGACTATCTGGGCCAGCAGGGTCAGTGATCCCTCGCTTTTAAACATGATTTGGTCCCGCCCGGTCGAGCTGTCAATGCCGACTGGACGGGACCAAACATATATCTACTGAATCGGGATTTACCAGATGCCGATGAGCCGCCACCAGCCCAGACCCACGGTCAGGAAGATGGCCACGGTCACCAGTCCGCAGATCAGGCCGATCCGCAGGAACTCAGAGGTCTTGACGTATCCGGCACCGTAAATCAAGGCCGCCGGTCCGGAGGCGTAATGGGTCATGGCGCCAATCAGACCGCTGGCGCATCCCAGCATCAACGCTGCAGGCATGGCGGGAACCCCGGCAGCCACGGCCACGCTGACGAAGAGCGTGTAGATGGCCGCCACCTGAGCCAGCTCGGAAGCGAACATGTAGTGGATGAGGAAGTAGAAGACCGTCAGAATGACCAAGACCAGCACCCAGGGCAGGCCCTTGACCAGTCCGGCAATGATCTCCCCCGCCCAGGTGGTGACACCCAGGGTGTTCAGCGGTTCCGCCATGCCTACCAGGACGCCGAAGAAGATCAACGTGGACCAGGCGGACTTGTTAGCGACCATATCCTGCCAGGTGATGATCTTGGTGCACAACAGCACGGCCACGCCCAGGAAGGCCACGGTGGTGGAGTTGATATGGATCACCGAACCGGTCGCCCAGAGGACCAGCATGACCAGGAAGGTCACGGTCATAATCCACTCGTGCATGCTCAGCGGGCCCATTCCCTTGAGCTCGTCCTTGGCATCCTCCTGAGCCTGAGGAACGTTCTTCAGAGTTGGCGGGAAGATGCGGTAGATCAGGGCGGGGATGATGATCAGGCAGATCAGGCCAGGCACGATGCCGGCCAGGGCCCAGGTACCCCATCCGATGTCCACATGGAACTTCTGGGCCAGCTGTCCGACAACCGGGCCGGCCGCCATGGCCGTGAGGAACATGGCCGATGTGATGGCGTTGACGTTGTTGGCCGTGATCGCCAGGTAGGCGCCGATGCGCCGCCGGGACTCGTCAGTGTCCGGCTTTGAACCCTGCACGTCGCTGATGGAGGTGATGATCGGAAATAGAATGCCGCCCAGACGAGCCGTGTTTGACGGGGTGGCCGGGGCCAGGACCAGGTCGGCGGCCGAGAGCCCGTATGCTGTGCCCAGGCTGGACTTGCCTAATCGAGATAGAAAGACCAGAGCAATCCTACGGCCCAGTCCGGTAGAGACAAAGCCCTGGGCGATGAAGAAGGCCGCCACAATCAGCCAGATGGATGCGCTGCCAAGTCCGTTGAAAGCCGCCTTCTTGGGATCCAGGGCACCGGTCAGCATCCCCACGGTCATGCCGATGATGGCCACTGCTGAGGTGGGCAGAGGCTGCAGAATCAGCCCTAGGATGGTGCCTACGAAGACTCCCAGCATGTGCATGCCCTGGGCGGTCAGCCCCTTGGGAGGCGGAATCAGGAAGATGACCAACCCTACCGCTACACAGATCAGAGCCTTGACCAGCTGGCTCGTATTGAAAGGCTGGCTGGCCTCTGCCTGGGGGTCTCCCCTGCCCTCACGTGTTCGTACTGTTTCACCCATCATTGCTCCTTCGCTCATGATCCGGCGTATGACCGCCTGGAAACCACCGACCTCTTCGTCGGCTTGCTCATGTGGACTTATGCTATGCGGCAGGCGGCAGGGGCGACAAATAAGCATTCCCTATATGAAGGAGCGCCATACCTGGCGGCCGTCCATGACCTCCAATGCCCGTCAAAGAGCGGCAAAAGGGGCTTAAGTGCATATAGATTCTGCTTATTTGCCGGTGTGTCCAAGGCTTTTCTAGGCTGATTGCAGAGGTCCGGCAACGCGGCCGGCCCCGATCGTGAAGGACAAGTGAGACCATGACAGGATTCGATACCATCAACGATTCCTATGCCAACCGGGGACTGGGATTCAACTATGAGCAACGGCGCGAGCTAAAACTGGACGGGCTGCTGCCTGCTGCCGTACAGGATGACGAACAGCGCGAGCGCATCGTTTACCGCCGCTTCCTGGCCCAGCCCACCGATCTGGACAAGCGACTCTACCTGATGAGCATCTGCCGTACCGACCGTCGGCTCTTCTACAGGAGCATGGACAAGCACCTGACCGAGTACATGCCCATCGTCTACGCCCCCACCGTGGCCCAGTCCATCCAACGCTACGACGAGTTCTATTCGGGCAGCGATGTGGCCTACATCTCCATCGATCATCCCGAGGGGATCGGCGATGCCCTGGACCAGTACGCCGGCGATCGGCCCATTGACCTGGTGGTCTGCACAGATGCGGAGGGCATCCTCGGCATCGGCGACTGGGGCGCTCAGGGCGCTGAGATCCTGACAGGCAAGCTGGCGGTTTACACCGCTGCTGCCGGCATTGACCCTTCGCGCGTTCTGCCGGTGATGGTAGATGTGGGCACCAACCGCCAAGCCCTGCTGGACAATCCCGACTACGTGGGCAACCACTTCGCCAGGGTCAGAGGCCAGCGCTACGACGACTTCATCGATGACTTCGTCCAACAGGTCCTCCAGCGCTATCCGGAGGCCCTGATCCACTGGGAGGACTTCGGCAGGCCCGAGGCCGCGCCCGTCCTCAAGCGCTATCAGGATCGGATCCTGACCCTGAATGACGACATCCAGGGCACTGGCGTGACCGTCCTGGCCGCACTGATCGCCGCCAGAAAAATCGCCGGAACCGACCCCAAGGACACCAGGATCATGGTCTTCGGCGCAGGGACCGCCGGCGTGGGCATCGCCGACCAGATCGTGGACGACCTGATCATCCGCCAAGGCATGGATACCGAGACCGCGCGCAGCAGGGTCCTGCTCTTCGACCGTCAGGGTCTGATCGAGCAGGGCCAGGATGATCTGACCGAGGGCCAAACCCGTTATGCACGCAAGCCAAATGAGTTCGCTTCGGTCACCGACAAGACCTCGCTGGCGCAGGTTGTCGACGCCTTCCAACCCACGGTGCTCATCGGCACCTCGACCAAGCCTGGAGCCTTTGACCAGAACGTTGTGGAGGCCATGGCCAAGCATGTGGAACGGCCGCTGCTCTGCCCCATCTCCAACCCCACGGAACTGGCCGAGGCCAAGGCCGCCGACGTGATCGCCTGGACCCACGGCCGCGGCTTCGTCATCACCGGCACCCCCTCAAAGCCTGTTGACTACCAGGGTGTCACCTATGCCATCGGACAGGGCAACAACGCCCTCATGTATCCCGGCATCTGCTTCGGGGCCATCGTCGCCAAGGCACGGCTGGTCACCAAGGGAATGTTGTTGGCCGCAGCCTATGCCATCTCCGACATGATCGACGTGGACAAGCCCGGAACCGCCGTGCTGCCGCCGGTGGCCGACCTCAAGGAGATCTCGCGCCGGGTCGCCACTGCTGTGGCTGAACAGGCGGTTCAGGAGGGTCTGAACCGTGAGCCGATTGAGGATGTGGACGCCGCCGTGGCCAAGGCCCAGTGGCACTATGATGCCTGAGCGAAACCAGCGCCTTCGCTTCCTGCAATATTGAGATTGTGGTCCGGCCAGCACGATTTATGAACGACGATCGTGTTGGCCGGACCACAATCATGAGCCAAGCCGTATCAATATTCCCCAGGTGTCAATCTTCTTAAGTCCAGTCGACAATGATAGGGTGGTGGTAAGTAGTCTTTCGCCAAAGTTGACGGATAAGCAATACTAATCTGAGCAACAATCAAGGGAAGCGGCTCATGACCTATATGGATAATGTCCGCGACCTCGAGCTGCTTACCATGCTGGCCCGGTACGGCAGTTTCACAGACGTCGCGTTGGAGGCAGGCATCTCCCAGCCTGCGGTCTCGCAGGCCATCAGAAGGCTGGAAAAGCGCCTGGGAACCAGGCTGGTTCTGCGGCAGCGCTTCGGCGCTGGCGACGGCACACAGCTTACCCAATCTGGAAGAACAGTGGTGGATCATGTCAGCCAGGCCCTGGACCTGATCAACTCCTTGCCCGAGGCCTTGGCTGCACGAACCGGTATTCGACGGCGCACCATCGGCCTGCCTCCCATCATCTCATCGCTGCTGAGCTCCGGACAAGGGCAGCAGAAGCAGTCCGAACCAGACAAGAACACGACCGTAGAAACCATAGGATCCCAAAAGTTGCTGGGCCAGATAGAGGCCCACCGCGTGGACTACGGGGCTGTTGCCAGCGTTGACGAGTCACTGAGCGTGGATGGCGTTGAAACGACCAAGCTGGCATCCTTCCCCTTCGGTATGGTCTGCACCCAGTCCATGGCCGAACGTTTGGGCACAGCAGGAATGACCAGCCTGCACCCCGAGGACCTGGCCATGCTTCCCGGGGACGTTCCCTTCGCCACCCTCAACCGTGATTTCGTCCATGCCCAGGCAGCTGAACGGCTGATTCACCTGTCTGAACCTGTCAGCCACCTGATCGAGGTCTCCGACGTGGAAACACTGAAAATGGTGACTACATCCAGCCTGGTCTGCAGCCTGATCACCTCAGCTGGCGTACACCCTGGCGAAGGTCTGCGCTTCATCCCCTTTGCCGGTGATGACATGCCCCGCTTCAATATCTACCTCTTTAACGACACGAAGCGGGAGGCCTTTCACGAGGACGTGGAGGAGGTGCACGCCTTCAGCGACTACGCCACCAGCCGACTGGGCTCTGTGGCTTGACCAAAATGCAAGTCAATGCCCAGGGAGAAGCGGGAATACCCGCAGCGTCCATCTGTTGTATACTGACGAGGCCGGTCCGTAATGGCACCGGCAGAGCTTGATAATTCAAGATTGGGGCTGATCGGTTTCGACGGTGACCTGTTCGTCGCAGGGAAGCGTGCCGAGAACGCGGGGGTCCGCTCGTTAATGTCCTCCCGCAAACAACAAGTGCTAAATCTAACCGCACTGAGTTCGCTCTCGCTGCCTGAGCTTCGCGCCAGGATTAACCAGTGAGCAGCTGCTCCGTTCACTCCCCTTCGCCTTCGGGGGGATGCTGAGCGTCATTAAGAAGACTTGCCTGAACTGCCGCGCCACAGGGCGGTTCGGGGACTTTTACTGCGGCTATGCCCGCCACCGGTTGTCTGCGACACAGGTGGGGGCAGACAGATAGCCACAAAGGCCAGCAGACTACGCACGTAGAAGACTGAGGGTGCGGTCACCGGACCGGGGTTCAATTCCCCGCAGCTCCACAGAACAAGGGCCGGCCGAGGCAACTTGGCCGGCCCTTTTCATACCGCCTTTACGGTTCAAGAATCCAACTCCCCGCATTTTTTAGTGCGTCACATTGTCAAAAACCTTGTTCATGAATCTCAAGTCATGCTCATTTCTTCACTCGTGGAGTTAAAATAACTCCAATATAACTCCATTCGGAGCACAAATGATATAATTTTGGAGCTAAAGAAGACAAATAGAGCAATCGAAGCGGGTGAAAGTAATGAAAGAGACAGCGAGAATTCAAATTCGCACCAGCGAGGATATGAAGCGTCGGGCCTCACAGCTTTTCGAAGATCTAGGCCTTGATCTCGGCACAGCAATAAACATGTTTCTTTCTCAGTCTTTGCGCGAAGGGGGACTTCCATTTCGCTCCCAACTTTCCAATTTTGACAGGGAAATGGAGGAAGCTCAAGCTTCACCGGTCACTCACGTGGGTGATGTAGAGGATATGAAAGACATCATCCATCATGTATGAGTTTGCATATACGCAGAAATTCCTGCGTGATGTCAAGAAAATCAAGAAGAAGCATTTCGACTTAAGCAGGCTCGATCAAGTGCTCGACGACTTGGCTGATTACAATTCAGCACTGCTTAAACGTAAATACCGAAATCACCAGTTGAAGGGACGCTGGTCCAAATACGAGGAGCTACATGTCGACGCAGACTGGCTCCTGGTGTACAAGCGCGATAAAAATCGAATGATTCTCACTTTGATGACCACTGGCAGCCATGACCAAACACTGTGACATAAGTGAAGTCTGAGTAATCGAGTCTTGTTCAGACTGACACGAATCACTGTACCCAATACACAAATTTGACCGCCAACTGTTTATCTACTTCTCAGTTAAAAGTTAATCGTCAGCGGATCTCCTCAAGATGGACGTGTCATAATGACGATACCCATTTTCAAGCAGCCAACATCCATTTGCCGTATTGACCAGCGCTGGTCAATACGGCAAGGAACTGCAGGTTGATGAATATGTCACACAGCCATGGCCGAGATCAATGCTCGGCAAGACCGCTCAATTACGCACCACGGATCCAGGAGTAAAAGTTCATTGTCAATCATTCACCTATGGCCCCTTGCAGAATGGCTATGGGCGAGCGCATTAAAGCAGGCCGCGCCGTCAGCATGGTCGCCAGCGAGCCGACGACTATAATCGGCAACCCGCAGATAAGGAAAAACTGCCAGGGAAAAATTACGGACAGACTGTGTATAAGGGGCCAGTAGACCATAGCTGTGCTCAGCCCGACCAGTCCGGTGCCGCCCGCTGCGATGATAATGCCCGTAGTCATCACGATGGTGCCGTCCAATATGGATATAGCAGTCAGCTGCCGCGGGTTTGCGCCTGCAATTGACAGGAGCGCCAAATCTAGGTCACGATCCCGAGCGGCGATGGCGAACCCCGCAATCACGCCGACCAGGGCGACCAGCAGCGCTGCCCAGAAACCATAGAGCAACTCCAAGGTTCCACCCGATGTGACATTCTCTATTCCCGGTACCTTGTTCATGGCGATGGTACTGGTGCCTCCGGCAGCCAACAGACCACCAACCAGAAACATACAGGCAGTCAGAGCTATAACTGTTGAACCGAATGTCGTATCTCGACTCCTGGCCACAGCCTGTGAACGCGCTATCCGCCAGACAGCAGATGACGAGGGGACCAGAGCAGTCCAAAGTTGAGTGACCCTGCTTATAACTGGCCCACCAGAACGTGCCAAGGCAATCAGCAGCAAGAGAATAGCAAACAGCGGTCCACTTCCAACGGCACTTATGACCGCTTGGACCTGCTTAGGCTCTAAGGACCCAGAGCCGTTGCGCGAAAGATAGGCAAAGACAGGCAATGGCAATAGCAGCAAGGCCAGCCCAAGGAAAAGGGATACAAGACCGCGTCCATGTCGGGGCCGGTCAATCGATTCGCTCTCCTCAGCACGGCGCACCACCCGGACTGGTGTCATCTTCCCCAAATCCCGCAATGTCCGGCTGGTCGCCAAGACGGCCGTAGCCAGTCCCACTGCGAGACCAGTCAGGGCAGACCTGGGAAAACCGTGCCAGGTAAAAGCGAAATGTACCGGTATTCGCATTCCAGCGGAATACCAATCCAGGATCCTTCCAGCCAGCGCAGGTGAAAGAGCCACAGCAACGAGGGAGGCTGGTAGAACCAAAATCATCACCTGCAAAAGTGTAAGTACCAGGATCTGCTTAGGCGTAGCGCCCAGCAGTGAAAGAAGGGCCAGCCCCTGCCGACGTTGGCGAATCGATGCCTGCAGAGTCTGCTTGATCACCAGGCAGCCGAGCACAATGACTGTGAGGAAGATCAAACTCAGGGCCGAAGCCAGGCTCTTGACAGGATCCCTGGTCTTGGCCGACAAACCCTGGTAATAGCTGTTGACACCCATGCTCACGCTCATGGCACAGAGCAGGGTTTGGGTGACCACAAGAACGATAAAGACGCCAGCCCAGATGCCACCATTGGCTTTCAAATCACGTAAGGCCCAAGTCATGTTCCATTCACCTGCCACGTCCTCGTGCGTACACTCGACTACATTCCTCTGTTTATATAAATAGCCGACCGACGCGAAAGACAACATCCGGCAAACCCCTGAATCGACCCTGAATCAACCCTGATTCAACCTTATGATACCGAACTCATTGTGAGCGTATGCCTTACATCGTCTAGGCGTCACAGCATTAGAATGAAGCCCTTTAAATGGAAAGACCTAGCAAACAAGCAATTCCAACTCATTGGCCAATTCGATGGTCATCTTGTTTCTCGATCCACAACCATGACAGTATACAAACTACATGTCCTTTAATCATATTTATATTTAACTTTATAAGGTCACAATGAGAGACGATGATAGAGCGGGTTTCAATTATGTCCACTACAAGAGATCACTCGAATATAGCTCCAATATTCCATCCAGCAGAAAGCTGGCAAGCTGAAAATGTAAGGCAATTCTTTGCAGCGACAGCATACTCTTTCCTGCTTTTAGCATCAGGAATCGGTCTCAGGTTGGCAGAATATAACTTAATTGAAAATAAAGCAGAGCTAAATCGTTATAAGCAAAATACCTTCCTCCACAATTTCGTGCTTAACAATCCTTATAAAGACTCTGCAAATATGCTGCTGGCTTTGTGGACATTAATCATAAGCGTCATTATTGTCACAGCTTTTTTGGAAACAAAAACTCCTGAATCATCCAGCAAAGCGAGAGCATTCATTGTATTCGTCTGTTTCCTGTCATGTGCTATTAGCATTTTCACAGGCTACATATCCCCTGACATGTTGCAGCAGATCGATTTTGGTCTGAGCCTGTTATTGGTAATCGTCAGCTTCAATATCGCAGCCTTTGCTCTCAGCTATGGCGTAAAACAGGTCTTTTCGCTTCACATGATACAGGAAAACGAAATGCTGAGATCAGATCACCTCAATGAATATCAGTCATTAGCCAAGGGATCATTGGTCAGAAGACACCCGATAGTCGATGCTTTTCTTCGTATTACTTGCGGTTTGATACTCATGACTACACTTGCTGCTTTTATAACATATGGAATAGCAGCGCTATTCGCCAGAATGAACAATCACCCAGTAGCCTCTATAGGGACGTTTATTATAACTGTTGCTTTTGAGCTGGTTCCTTGCTTGTTAGATCCTCTGTTTATGCTATACATCGGCGTTGGCGGTCGCCCAAGTAGAAAGAACCTAAAACACTACAAGGGTCGCATGGTTTGTAAATGGATATATCGAGTCTTTACAGTATTGTCTTCCTGGCTCATATCGATATTTGCCTTTGCCATTGCCAGTGTATTGAATTCAACAACTGTGCCCATGTCCTTAAACACTCTTTTGGTGCCGATATTGATCGTCGTCATCTATCTGCTACCCTGCTGGAATTGGTTTTTAGCTCCTATTCATAAATGGTGGGTTAGCAATTTGATAAAAGATGACCAGCGTAATATTGAACAGATTCACTACGAAGCATTCACAGGAATTGCGGCGTCATACTTAAGCTCAGAATTATCTGTGGATACTCATCGCGAGTATCTGATGCATACCGTCATAAATCCCGCCGAAAAAGGAGAATGGGCAGAAATATGTGATCCCGCTTTCCGCACCACAATTCAAGTTCCCTTGCTTTCTTTATCAACTCAGGAACTTCAGAAAACCCTTGAATCTGATAACCTCAAACAGAAAAACGATATAAGTCCTGATGCAACAAAACGTCAACGCGCTATCACACGCTTGATAAATAAAATCGACACCAATGATCCAGAGTTCAATTGTTGCGACCTAGAGGACTGCAAAATCTATTTAGCTGCTATCTTCGATGATCGTCAGTACTTATCAACATCTATAAGCTCAGGGGCTGATAACGAGGAAAGACTACAAAAAATCATCACTCATAGTTTTTCCAGCTTCAAAGGAAGGTGGCAACTGATACTGACGCTAGTGAGGCGGTGAAGCCAAGACATGCGATGTAGCCATGTGTGCTTTTGACAGTTTTAATCGACCAGATCACCTAGGTTGCAGCGTTCCCCATTCCTCGTGGACAAACAGCAATGTAATCCCAAATGAGCAGGATCTCTGACGAATTGAATCAGCATTGATCATTTACTACCTTTGAACCGCCATGAATATATCTGACTCAACATCTTACGATTCAACCCGTGCTATTCTGATTTCCAGAATCTGATTCAGGTTCCCGGACGATGGTCAAGTACCCGGACAGCGACAAGACTTGCCGAAAGGGAGCCATGTCCTCGTGGATCATACTTATACTCGCTGGCGTCTGTGAATCGGTCTGGGCCACTGCGCTAGGTAAATCCCAAGGTTTTACCAAAATCGTCCCTGACATCGTATTTATTCTTGGATTGATTCTCAGCATGATGGGTCTAGCCTTTGCCATGCGCAACATCCCTACCAGCACGGCCTACGCGGTCTGGGTCGGTATCGGAGCTGCCTTGACTGTCCTATACGCCATGGCTACGGGCTCGGAGCCTATTTCACTCGCCCGCATTCTGCTCATCATCGGTTTGGTCGCCTGCGTGGTCGGACTCAAGATCGTCAATTGAGAGCGGTGCCCGTCATATTACCTAAGTAACACAGGCATAGCGGGCTTCGACCTGAAGCTGCCCACCGATCTTCAAACAGGTCTCCAGCCTGACCCTCACCAGGTGCCGGTCCAGCTGTACCCTGCGGCACTACAACAACGCCTGAAGTCTTTAGACTGAAAGCATGAGAATCGTCATACAACGGGTCAGCCGTGCCCGGGTCGATGTGGTCGACGAGCAGGGGCAGCCGGATCCTGATTTTAAACCCCAAAGTATCGGCACGGGTCTCTTGCTTCTGGTGGCCGTCCAGGATGGCGACGGCGATGCCCAAGTAAACTATGCCGTCCGCAAGCTGACCCGGATGCGCATCTTCGCTGACGAGGAAGGACGAATGAACCGGTCGGTCCTGGACTGCAGCGGCTCCGTCCTTTCCATTTCCCAGTTCACCCTCTATGCGGATCTGCATCGTGGCAATCGCCCCAGTTTCATGGCTGCGGGAGAACCCCAGCATGCCCAAAAGGTCTGGCAGGATCTAAACCAGGCCCTGGCTGCGACTGGTGTGCCAGTTGCCATTGGGCGCTTCGGCGCCCACATGCGAGTGGATCTTGTCAACGACGGACCTGTGACCATCCTGCTGGACACCGACAAACTGATGAAGCCGGCAGCTTCTACAGCGTCTATTTGACAATGGGCCGCAGAGGCGCCGATACATCCAACTGATGCTTGTCGCCGATCTTGGATGGATCGTTGATGATCTTGTCGACCACCGCCTGTTTGAGCTTCAGATCGGAGCCGTCGCCCCAGATGATGACATGTTTTCCCTGGTCCAGCTCGGTGGTGATGGAGTCCTGGGTTTCCGCAGTCACCTTGGTCACCGAATGACGCATGGCCTCGGGCATGGTCGACAGTATCCGCAGGGTCTGCCTGACCGCCTGATCCTGCTGGGCACGATTGACAGTAGACACCTGGATGACCGGCACTCCCTTCACCGGCTTGGACACAGTATTGAGCATCCTCCCCTGTCTGTCTACGGCCGTCAGTTTGTCCTGTGCATCCTTGAAGACCGCAGTGGGCTCCTGGGCATCGAAGGTCACCTCCAGGCCGTGCGGAAAACTCTTGCGGACCTTGGCATCGGTCACCCCGGCCATGCCGCTGATCTCCTCCTCGACTCCATTGGTGGAAACGAGCAGCAGCGAGCGATCCCCCTGATGGGCCACGATTGAGGCCACCCGATCGTTGGACACCCAGGCATTGCCGCCGCTGACATCGATCTTGTCAGTCTGCAGGCGGAAGACCGGCGAAAGAAAGAGCAGCCATGACAGTCCTGCTATCAGAGCCATGACCAGGAGGACGACAGCTGTCCGGATCAGGACCAGCCGGCGGCTGACCTTCTTCTTCTCACGCACCCGAGCCTGAAAGTCCAGCACCTTGGGCCGAACGAAGATCCCCAGCCCCTGATCCTCCTGGTCGGTGCCTATCCTGCCAGAAACGGGTCGGTCCGGCGGTATGGTCCGGGCATCGACGAATCCGCCGGCCGAACTCGTCGAACGAGATTCTGCAGACTTGGATGCCACAGACTTGGAGGCTGAGGCGCTGCTGCCTTTTACCAGAGAGCGGGAGGATGAAGAAGCCGATCTTGCGCCACGTGTCCGGGATCCTCCTGCATTCTTAGCCCGATTCGGACGAGCCTTGAGACGCCTGGACCGCTTGAGACGCCGGCCCTCGCCGCTTGTTTTTTCAGCCTTGGACCGGCGACCTGCCAGTCCCGCAGCACCGCCAACGGTCGACCTGCCCGATCTGGCGGTTCTGCCGGTCTGCGGTTCCTCTCCCAACGGCTTGGTACGCCCAGACCGGGCTGTCCGCGCGGCCTTGGCAGCCCGGACGGCCCTGGTCCTGGAAGAGGCTTTGCTGGAGGCGCTGCGACCCTTGCCGGTCTTCACTGCTCGTCCCGTTCAGCCAGCCTGTCCAGAATGATCGGCCCCATGGCGGTGACATCGCCGGCGCCCACAGTGAGGATCACATCCCCCGGATCCGCCCGTTCCGCCAGATCCAGAGCTGCCTGACGCATGTCCGGGCAGGCCCGGAAGACAGCTTCATTCGACCTTTTCCCGGAGTCCTGGGACTCCTGGTTCGATGCCTTGCGGGCGGCTGCGGGGATGGTCCCGGCATCCACACCCGGAAAATCGCTGGCCAGCTCGCGGGCAGGGAAGATGTCGGTGACGGTCACGTCGTCCGCCAGGGATAAAGCGACGGCGAACCGGTCGGCGAAGATGGCCGTACGCGAATACAGGTGAGGCTGGAAGAGCACCCTGATGGTCCGCCCCGGATAACGCCGTCTGGCGGCGGTCAGCAGGGCGGCGATCTCCGTAGGATGATGGGCGTAATCATCCACTACGGTGACCCCATGCTGGATTCCGCGGACCTCGAAGCGTCGGGAGGCCCCGCGGAAGTCGGCTGCAGAAGCGGCGGCCGTATCGGGATCCATCCCCAGCAGGATGGCGGCGATGATTGCCGCGGCGGCATTGCGGGCGTTGTGCATGCCGGGAATCGCCAAGTCCACCTGCAATTCGAGCGGCTTGCTGGCATCCAACCCTGCTGCCTGGAGCACCTGCGCCGGGAGAGCCAGGCGGCAATGCTCACGACCGCTGCCGCTGCTTTCTAACTCGGACTCGATGCGGACCAGGCCAAGGACCCCGGGCAGGGAGTCCATACTCAGCTGGGAATCTGAAGCATAGACGATGATCTTGGCCTGGCAGTCCCCGTCCAGCCGCCGCAGTACCTCCAGGGCGCCCTGATCGTCACCACAGACCACCAGGAAGCGGCGGGTATGTCGGGCGTGCTCCACGAAGGCCTGGTGGAAGGCATCAGCCGTGCCGTAGTGGTCCAGATGGTCGGGCTCCACGTTGGTGATGATGGCGATGTCGGGAGTGTACTTGCCAAAGCTGCCGTCGGACTCGTCCGCCTCGGCCACCAAGACCCGCCCGACTCCCACATGGCCTCCGTCCATGGGCCCCTGGCCGCTCTGGAGGCTTCCCCCGATGGCATAGCTGGGATCGGCTAGGTCCCCTTGGCCGCCCTTGGTCAGCAGGTGGGCCAAGAGTGCACTGGTGGTGGTCTTGCCATGGGCTCCAGCCACGGTGACCGAAATCCTGGAAGCCATGAGCAGGGCCAGAATGTCGCTGCGATGGACCAGCCGGGCACCAGCCTCCCGCGCTGCCAGAATCTCGGGATTGTCAGGCTTGATGGCACTGGACCAGACCACCGTGCGAGCCCCGGCCACGTTGCGGGCATCCTGGCCAATGGCGACACGGATTCCCAGCTGACGTAGACGGCGGGTCTTGTCCCCCTCGGCGCGGTCGGAGCCCGAGACCTGCACCCCCTCCTGGCGGAGCATCTCGGCCAGCACGCTCATCCCGGCCCCGCCGATGCCGATGAAGTGGGTAGGCCCTAGACCCTTGGGGTCGCGCACTCCGGCCTGGGCCAGGGCGGGCAGACAGGGGTCCAGAACCGGCAGTGACCGGTCACCGCCGTCCTGCCGACCGGGCACTGTATTCAATTCATGCTTGGGCACAGTAGTTGCATCTCCTCCAACAGTTCAGGACCATCCAGGACGGGGTCGCCCGTCGCCTGCCTCCATTATGCCCGATTAGGCCCTCCCAGAGTCCTTGCGGGCACGGTGTTGGTCGACCATGGTCAGGATCTGCTCGGCCATCACCTGGGCAGCGTTGCGAATCCCGTATTCCCAGGCCCGGCGGCGCATATCAGCAAGCCTATCCTTATCAGCCATAAGCGCAGGGACGTGCTCGGCCACCCATTTGGCGTCCAGTGCCGCATCATCGACCATGAGCCCTCCCCCGGCCCCAACGACAGGCTGGGCGTTGAACCGCTGCTCGCCGTTGCCGATGGGCAGGGGCACATAGACGGCAGGCACGCCCAGGGCGGCCAGCTCGCTGACAGAGCCGGCACCAGCCCTGCAGACCACCAGATCGGCGCAGGCGAAGGCCAGATCGATGCGCTCCAAGTATTCGGCCATGTGGTAGTCCCCTTGGCCCTGATGGGCCGAGTCCAAATCGTTGACGGCCGCTTCGCCCAGATCAGCAGCCACCTGGTATCTGACCTGGTCGGCCTTGCCACGGCCCGTCAGATGGATGACCTGGGTTCGATTCAATAATTGCCGGGCCGCGCCAGCCACCGCCTTATTCAGGCTGAGCGCACCCAGGGATCCCCCGGTGACCAGCAGGATAGGCCTATCGGGATCCAGACCCAGGGACCGTGCCGACTCACGACGAGCGCCCGAGGGGTCAGCCTCCAACTGCTTGGCCAGTCGGGCGATGGCCGGCCGCAAGGGCAGACCCACGCGGCGCACAGGCACGCCGGCCCGGGCTCGGATGCCGGTATCCTCATAAGCCGTGCCTACGAAATCAGCCCAGCGAGCACCCAGTTTGTTGGCCATGCCTGCCCGGGCGTTCTGCTCGTGGACGACGATGGGCAGACCCAGGTTCCGTGCAGCCCTGTAGGCCGGCGCCGAGGCATAGCCGCCAAAACCTACCACCAGGTCGGCCGACCGATCCTGCAAATACCCTCGGACACGCTTCACCTCATGCCGCCAACGCCGGGGGAAGTCCAGGGCAGCTTTATTGAGATGACGAGGGAAGGGCACCTTCTCAATCAAATCCAAGGGAAGGCCGGCGGCCGGTACCAGGTCATGCTCCAGCCCGACCGCGGTGCCGATCACGCTGACAGCAGCCTGGGGGCAGCGCTCCCTAATGGCCGCAGCCACGCTGAGCAGGGGATTGACATGCCCTGCCGTCCCCCCGCCGGCCAGCACCAGATGGGGACCAGCGCCCTTTTCGGCATGCTCCTGGTCGTCCCCAGGCATCCCGTTCTCGGTCCTCGTCGCTGTCGTCATCCGTGAATCCGCTTCCTTTCCGCCATATTCATGCCATATCTCAGGACCCGTCCGTGGCCGCCTTCACGTCCGGCTGAGTCCGAATCATCTGCAGGGCCACCCCGGCCGAAGCCAGGCAGGAGATCAGGGCGGTCCCTCCAGCCGACACGAAGGGCAGCGGCAGGCCGATGACCGGCAACAGGCCCAGAACCACACAGATGTTGACCAGGGCTTGACCCACCAGCCACACATCCAGGCAGATCAGCACCATGCCCGCATACCGGTTCCTGGTGGTCAGGGCGATCCTCAGCATGCACCAGCCCATGACCACGAAGACCAGAATAAGCATGGCCGCCCCTACAAAGCCCAGCTCCTCGCCGATGACGGCGAAGATGAAGTCATTGTGCGCCTCGGGCAGGTAGTTCCACTTCTCCCTAGAGTTGCCCAGCCCGACCCCGGTCAGACCCCCCGAGGCCATGGCATACAGTCCGTGGATGGACTGGTAGCAGACACCCTGAATGTCATCCGCCGAGCACTTGCCGTAGGCGGCCATGATCCGCTGGGTCCGGTTGCTGTTGCCGTAGACCGAAAAGCCGATGACCGCCGCCATCCCCAGGACTGCCAGGCTGAGCAGCCAACGCAGGGGGAAGCCCGAGACCAGGAAGGCCACAAAGCCGATGATGACGATGATCATGGCCGTGCCCAGATCCTTGCCCAGCATGATCAGCAAGAAACTGACCAGAAAGCCGACGGCCGGCCTGGCATAGGCCTTGGCCTGGCTCTTCAAGTCGGAATCCTTGCCAGCCTGCCGTTGGGCTTCGATCAGGGCCTGGGGCAGCCACAGGCACAGGGCCAGTTTGAGCAGCTCGGCCGGCTGCATGGAGATGCCCCCCACCGAGATCCACCCCTCATTGCCGTTGGCGGACCGCCCCAGCGGAGTACGCGTCAGCAGCTGAATACCCTGGCTGACAATCAGAAACCCGGTACTCCAGCTCCGGTAGCGGTCGATGCTGATCCTCACGGCCAAAAGGGCCAGCAACAGCCCCACCACGGCGTATATGCTCTGACGAATAACCTGGCTCCAGGGAGAGCTGCCCTGGGCCACCAGATCCACAGCCGAGGAGGAAAAGACCATCATCAGGCCGAAAACCGTGGTGGCGACGACCGTGGCCAAAAAGCCGTAGTAGCACCAGAGCGGGTTGAGGATGGCCCGCCAGCCCCGGTAGTCCCCCTTGCCGCCAGACCCCCGGGAGGGATCCTTGTGCGGATCAGTGTTGCGCTTCATGCTCGTGGACCCACTGTTCGGCCTGCTGGGCAAACTGGTCGCCCCGGTCGGCGTAGGAGGCGAACTGATCCATGGAGGCGCAGGCGGGGGCCAGCAGAATCACCTGGCCAGGCTGTGCATAGGAGCCAGCCGCACGGACGGCCCGGGCCATAACCTGATCGCCGGCACCAGGGTCGATCAGGGTAACCGGCAGATCGGGCGCCTGGTCCTTGATGGCTTGAACTATGGGCTGCTGATCCTGACCGATGACCACGGCTGCAGCCAGCTTGGACCTGCGGGACCGGACCAGATCGTCAAAGCGGGCGCCCTTGGCCAGCCCGCCGGCCAGCCAGACCACCTGGCCGTCATGGTAGCTGGCCAGGGAGGCCTCGGCGGCATGAGCGTTGGTGGCCTTGGAGTCGTCGACAAAACGGATGGCCTGCGAACCCTGGCCCAGGGTGGCCACCGTACTGATCCTGTGGTCGCCAGGGGTGAAAGCACGCATGGCTTCGATGGCCGCGTCGACCTTGGCCCCAGCACCCAGGGCCAGAGCCAGGGCGCAGAGGGCATCAGCCAGCAGATGGGGGTAGACCGTGCCGTCAGGCTCGCACAGATCCGTCAGGTCGGCCACCCGGACCAGCCTGACGCCCTCCTCAAATTCATGACCGGTCAATCCGCTGCGGTCTATGACCCAGCCATCCTCTACGCCCAACTGCCCAGGCTCGGGCCGACCCAGGGTGAACCCCACACGTCGGCAGCCTGGGGCTGGCTGCGCCTGCCTGGCCAGTTCAGAGACCCGGGAGTCGTCAGCGTTGTAGACCAGGGCCTTGCGCACGCCCCGGTAGATACGCGCCTTGTCGGCCGCATAGGCCTCGAAGCCCCCGTGCCAGTCCAGGTGGTCGTCGGCCAGATTGGTGATGGCCGCGCACTCCAGGGTCGGCGAAAAAGTGAAGTGCAGCTGGAAGGAGCTCAGCTCTACGCAGAGCATGTCGTTGTCGGAGTCCAGAACGGCTGTGGAGACGGCCTTGCCGATGTTGCCCACCGCAGGGGCCGTGAACCCGCTGGCCTGCATCATGGCGGCGACCATCCTGGTGGTCGATGTCTTGCCATTGGTGCCGGTGATTCCGATCCAGGGGGCTGGCCGGCCGGTCCGAGCTGCGGGCACCCGCAGCATCCAAGCCATCTCCACCTCGCTGACCACGGGAATGCCCCGACGCTGCGCCTCGAGGATAAATGGGGTGCACGGATTGAAGACAGGCGAAGCCATGACCAGGTCCACCTGGCTCCAGTCCACCTGGTCGAAGTCATGAAGATCGGCCTGCGGGGCGCGCTGGTCCACAGTGATCACCCCGGCCGCCCGGCCTCGCAGGGCTGCGGCCACGCTCCGTCCGGAAATGCCCAGCCCGGCGACCAGTACACGCTTCTGGCTCAAGTCCATATCCATGAACACCTCATTCCGCTAGCTCCGGCATCTGCTTGGCATGATACCGGCTGCCGAAGTCCGGTACCGTGAATGGACGCACTCAGATGGTCAGCCCGGAGCGGACCACCCAGTCTGCGTAGAAGCAGACCAGGGCCAGCAGGACGAAGATCAGGTCCACCATCCAGAACCGGACAACCACTTTGGACTCCTGCCAGCCCATCAGCTCGAAGTGGTGGTGGATGGGCGCCATCTTGAAGACCCGCTTGTGGGTGAGCTTGAAGTAGCCCACCTGGATGACGTCGGAGGCGGCCTCGCCCACAAAGAGCCCACCCAGGATGACCGCCAGAAGCTCGGTATGGGTAGCGATGGACAGGGCTGCGAAAAGCCCGCCCAGGGCCAAGGATCCGGTGTCGCCCATGAAGATGGAGGCCGGATTGGTGTTGTACCAGAGGAAGCCGAAGCAGGCCACGGCGGCGCAGCAGGCGATGATGGCCAGATCCAGGGGGTCGGAGACCGCATAGGCATGGCCGGGATGGCTGCCGCCTTTCAAGTGGTAGCTCTCCCAGAAGGCGATGACCGTGTAGCCCACGAAGGCGATCATGGAGGAGCCTGAGGCCAGCCCGTCCAGGCCGTCGGTCAGGTTGACCGCATTGCTCCAGGCCGTCATGAGCAGATTGACCCAGATGATGAACAGCACCACGGACAGGACGCTGCCTGCCATGCGGAAGTCGATGATGGGCTGCTCCACGAAGGAGATGCCCGCCTGGGCGCTGGGGTACCCGTTCTTGGTGGGCAGTTTCAGGGCCAGCACCGCATATATGGTGGCCAGAATGAACTGGCCGATGAACTTGGCCCTGACCGACAGGCCCAGGTTCTGCTTCTTACGCACCTTGGCAAAATCGTCAATGAAACCCAGAAAGCCCATGGAGAGCATGGCGAACAGCACCAGCATGGCCGACAGGGAGACGGATTCCCCCCGCGACAGGTAGCGGTAGAGCGCCGAGGCTGCCCAACCCAGCAGGATGGCCAGGTTGATGATCAGCCCGCCCATGGTCGGGGTGCCGCGCTTGACCAGGTGGGACTTGGGCCCGTCCTGGCGGATGTACTGGCCGTAGTGCAGACGGTGGACCAGCCGTATCAGCAGGGGGGTCCCTGCCAGCGTCACCACCAGGGCGACCAGGATTCCGATGATGAGGGCAATCACAGTGTGTACTCCAACTCTTGGATGCTGTCCTTGAACGTTCTACCCCGCTGTGGGGATGCCAGTAGATTCATGGCTCAGCCCTGCCACCGGTCGGCCAGACCGGACAGGCCGGACATGTGCGAGCCCTTGAGCAGGACCAGATTTTGCCGATCCGGATGCTTGGCGCATAGGCGGCGAACCATGTGATCGGCCTGGTCAGCATCCTGGGCGAAGAGGACACGCATGGCCCCAGGCTGTTCCTCGCTGGGATCAGACAGGCCGCCAGAGCCACGGACCAGGGCATGAACCAACTCGTCCATCTGCTGATCCTGGCAGCCCACCGCGACCAACGCATCAATGCCCAACCGACGGCAGTAGGCGCCGATGTCCTGGTGCAGCTGCTCCCCTCGATCGCCCAGCTCAAGCATGACCCCCAGGACGGCTATCCGATAGACCGGACCGTCGGATCCTTTCCAGGCGGCCAGAGCGTCCAGACCGGCCCGCACGGAGTCGGGATTGGCGTTGAAGGAATCGTCAATCAGGGTGAAGGAGGCATCCGGCAGCCGGACTGAAGACAGGGCCATTCGATGCGGGCTGATTTGCCGCTGTTGACCCAGCTCATCGGCGATGCGCCCTGCGTCCAGACCCAGAGCGTGGGCAACGGTGGCAGCAGCCAGGGCATTCATGATGTTGTGCCGTCCTGGAATGCCCAGACGCAGCCGAACTGGTTGCTGGCCACGCAGACGCAGCTCGAAGGCCGGCCTGTCCAGGCTGTCGCTGTCCAGGTAGTGAGCCGAGCCGTCCAGGTCGCGGTCCTGCCCGCCGTCATCAGCGGCCATGCCAAACCGCAGAACGGGCCCAGAGGCCAGATCAGCCATGGCAGCCACCCGGGAATCGTCGGCATTGAGCACGGCGGTCCCGCCCGGCACCAGGCCTTGCACGATCTCGCTCTTGGCCTGGGCGATGCGGCCCACGGAGCCGAATTCGCCCAGGTGGGCTACTCCCACCTTGAGGACCAGAGCCATGTCCGGGGGAACCATTGTGGTCAGCCGGGCGATCTCACCCACATGGTTAGCACCCATCTCGGCCACCAGGTAACGGGTGTCCGGCCCCACCTCCAAGGCTGTCAGAGGAAGGCCGATCTCATTGTTGAAGGATCCGACCGGAGCCACCACCGGACCCAGGAGGGCCAGCAGGGAGGCCAGCAGATCCTTGGTCGTGGTCTTGCCAACAGAGCCCGTGATGCCGATGACCGTGAAGGGGCTGGCGTCCTGACGCCGATGGTCTATGTTGGCCCGCGCCAGCAACCCCAGGGCGGCAACCGTGTCGTCCACAAGAATCTGCGGCAGGTCAGCGCCCGGAACGAGATGGTCGACCAGGGCCGCACGGCAGCCCTTGGCTCCCAGACCGGGGACATAGTCATGGCCGTCCACATGCTCGCCCTTGATGGCTACGAAGAGCCCATCGGCTCCCGCCTGCCGGGAGTCGGTCACCACCCGCATGCGCACGGACCCTTGGTCGGGTTTGCGGCCAGGACCGACTTCAACCAGCCGACCGTGCACATATTCGACGACCTCTTCCAGGGTCATGGGCATGGACCCGGCCCCTACAGACTGACTCATCCTCACCTCTCAGGACATTTCGCGGGAGACGCGCAGGGCGCTCCTGATGTTGTTGCGTTTGACGCCGGCGGCCATGGTCATGGCGATGCACAGGGACAGATCGTCGCTCTGTGCATCGGCAGGCAGGGACTGGCGGGCCAGCCCGTCGGATTCCTCGTTGCGCTTGGCCACGATGGTGTGCCCGCCCAGGTTGAACCCGTATCGGCGGGCCCTGGAGATCAGCCGTACGTGCCGCATGTCGCGGGTGGAGCCCTCCTGGGCACCCAGGGCCACCACATCCAGATCCACCGCCTGCAGGGCATCTCTGGCCAGGGTCTGTTCGTCCACGGAGATGACCACGGCGGCCGCCCCATCCTCCAGGGCGATGGACAGACTGCGCTGCACATCGAACATGCTCAGGGGATATTCCAGATCCAGTCGCCGGTCCAGCGAGTATGAGCCCTTGGCGCTGAGAATGCCGACAGGATTGCCCAGCACATGCAGGAAGTCGGCTAAGAGATCCACCTGCTCCTGCACCTGGGAACCAACCAACGCGAACACAGCCAAGGCCCCTGAAGGGTCACCGGCGGCATTGGCCAGCAACTGGCCCATCTGCCAGGCATGCATGGTGCCGAAGAGCAGGGGTATGCGGGCCCGGCCCACCTCGTGACGGGCCGAGGCCGGCAACAGGGCCGCATAGGCGCCGCGAAGCTCAGCCTCCTCAATCATGCCTTGGTCCACCTGCCGGTCTGCAGGCACGTAAAGGCTGCCTGGCCGCACTGAGGGCAGGTCGTCCACCAGTGAAGTCACCGTCACTGGTTCAGCGAAATCAGGGACCAAGGTCAGCCCGTAGCGCCCCTTGAGCTGACCCAGGGTCAGTCGTCGGGAGATTGATTCACTCAGCGCACTCATGCTGCAATCTCTCCTTCGTCCGGGAACGCCATGATGCCTGCCGGTATCACCATGTTACCGGGATAGCATCGGTTCTGGGCGGGGACGTGGGGACCTGGTATTTCTGCATAAGGAATTCACCGATCTGGGCGAAGATGGGACCGGCGGTGATGCTGCCGAAAACGCCATCGCTGCTGTGGGGGTTTTTCAGGACCACGGTGACCACAAAATGAGGGTCGTCAGCAGGCAGGATGCCCACCCAGTCGCTGATGATGCCACCCAGGCCGCCCGAGCTGTCGGCCACCTCGGCGGTACCGGTCTTGGAAGCCACCCGATAGCCCTCTACCTTGGCCGTATTCTGGTACTTTTCAGCCACCGACTCCATGCCGTTCATCACCGTAGCCGCCACCTTCTCATCCACGACCCTCACCCGATTGGCCTTGACGGCACCCTGATCGCGGATGATGGTCTGATCTGCCCGGACCCCCTTGTTGGCCAGGGTGGCGATGACGTTGGTCAGCTGGATGGCGTTGGTGGCATAGCCCTGGCCGAACAACACCGTGTTGCGGGTGCGCCGATCCCAGGTCTGAGGCGAAGTCAGCAGGCCCTTGGACTCCCCCGGCAAACCTAGTGCCGAAGCCTGGCCGATGCCGAAGCGGGTCAGATAGTCGTAGCGCTTCTGGTCCGGGTAGTGTTCGCCGGCCATGACCATGCCCACGTTGGAGGAGTTCTGCAGAATGCCGGCCAGGGTCCAGTGCTCCACGGGGTGGTCGAAGGCGTCCTTGTACTGCTGGTTGTCCACGGTGATGTGGTCGGGCACGGTGAAGCGGTCACTCATGGAGTGCACCTGCTCCTGAAGCATGCCCGAGATCGAGATGGTCTTGCCGATGGAGCCAGGCTCGAAGGTCTCCGCCACCGCCCGCGAGGAGTTGACCTTGGCCTGGTCGCTGCCAGCCTGGTAATCGTCAGTGTCGGCCAGGGCCAGGATCTCGTTGGTGCGGGTGTCCTGGACGACGGCCAGGGCCCAGTCGGCATGAAAGCGCTGGCAGCCCGACTTGAGGGCCTGACGGACGTACCACTGAACGTCCTGATCAACGGTCAGGGTCACATCCTTGCCGTTGACCGGATTGCGCTGACGGGTCACGGTTCCGGGGATCTCCTGGCCAAGCATCCCCTGCTGGTAGACCGTGTAGCCGTCAGAGCCGGTCAGCTGCCGATTCTCCATCTGCTCGATCCCGGCCACGCCCTTGCCGCTGTCGTCGATGCCCCCGATCAGGGCTCCCATCAGATCCGCATGCGGATACGTGCGTTCGCTGCTCAGCTCTGCCGTGATGATCCCCTGCAGCCCCAGCTTGTCGATGGAGCGCTTGACCTCGGGAGTCACCCGCTTGGCCAGCACCACGTACCGTCCAGGGACGCTGAGCTTGCCGCCCAGCTCCATGGCGTTCATGCCCAGAGCCGGCGCCAAGAGGCGGGCCACGCCGGCGGCACCGTCAGCGCCCACCGGATGACCCTTGATGCTGTGGCAGTCACTGCCTGTGCGCTTGGTGCAGTTGACAGGTATGAAGGATGCGGCCGCCTCGGGATCACCGATGATGTTGTATCGTTCCAGGCTCTGGGCCAGCACCCGGCCATTGACATCAAGGATGCGGCCACGCTGGGCCTTGATGGTGTGCGGCACCGTGCGGCCCGCCGCAGCGGCTTGCGCCATGGACCTTCCGTCGAAGAGCTGGATATAGGCCAGCTTGCCCAGGGCCAAGGCGGCCACCAGGACCAGGATCAGACCTACAGACAAGGAACGTTTGCAGAAGGACAGGTGCCATGAGCGTTTGGTTTCCTTGCCGCTCATGGATGTTCCGCCTTGCCCTGGGCGCCCTGAGGGGGCTTGTAGCCCTGCAGATCGATGGAGTTCAGGCCCTGCTGGGGCTGCATGCCCAACTGCTGGGCCTTGTCCGGCAGGGAGGCCTGGAGTTGGTCGAGCTTGTTCTGGTCATCCTGGACGTCCTGGGTCAGATTGCTGATTTCATGCTGGACCCTGGTGGCCTCGAAGGAGTCCTGGACCATCTGGGTGCGCAGCATCAGGGATCCGAACATGCAGGCGGCCAAAAAGATCACGGAGGCCATGATGCGCAAGAGAGGATTGCCGCGGGTCCGCGTCCAGCCGATCAGACGCCGGGCCCCCTCAGCCACTGGACCTCGTTCGGGACGGCGGGCCTTGCCTGCCTTGCCTGTGCCCTTGATCAGACTGAGCTCAGGCCTGGTGGGCATCTCCTGGATGCGAGGATGACCCTTGTCCGGAGAGGCCTTGGAACGGACTGAACGTGCTGGCATGGTCATGACCGGCGCCTCGATTCCGAACTGTAGCCGGCACGACGATGGCGACCTGCTGAGCCCTGCCCACGGGCCTCGGCCTGGAGCCGGCGACGACGCTCCTCCGGAATGTCTCCGATCATCTCAACAGCCCGCAGGCGCACTGAAGCGGACCTGGGGTTGCGTTCCCGCTCGGCAAGGTCGGCCTTGATGGCGCCATGAGTCAGATCCGACAGGTAGGGGCGGGCCTGATCCGGCACCACCGGCATGCCCGCCGGCAGATCCACGTGCAGTCCCGGCGCCATGAAGCGCTTGACCATGCGGTCTTCCAGGGAGTGATAGGACTCCACGACCAGACGACCTCCCTTGGCCAGCCGCAGCATGGCCTGGGGCAGGGTGCGCCTCAAACGATCCAGCTCTCCATTGACCTCGATGCGCAGGGCCTGGAAGACCCTCTTGGCCGGATTGCCCGGCGGACGATGGCCACGCGGCACTGCCCTATCCACCAGACGGTCCAGTTGAGCAGAGGTGGTCAGTGGCTGCTCCTGCCTGGTTTCGACGATGGCCCGTGCGATGCGGCCTGCATAGCGCTCCTCTCCGTACCGGGAGAAGATGTCGGCCAACTGGTCCTGGTCATACTCGGCCAGAACTCGTGCGGCCGTCAGCTCCTGGCTGGTGTCCATGCGCATGTCCAGCGGGGCGTCCTGCCGGTAGGTGAATCCCCTGTCGCGCTGGTCGATCTGCAGGGAGGACAATCCCAAATCCATGAAGACCAGGTCCACTTGCCCCAGGCCCAGGGCATCCAGCTGCTGGTCCAGCTGATCGAAGGGGGCGTGCACCGGCGTGAAGCGGTCGGCCAGACCCTCGTCGCGCATCCGGCCAGTGGCCAGATCCAGGGCCTGGCTATCCCTGTCTATGCCAATAAGACGGGCCTCAGGGCAGGACTTGAGGAAGGCGGTGGCGTGACCAGCCAGGCCCAGCGTGCAATCCACAGCCACGGCCCCCGGGTGCTCCAAGGCAGGTCGGGCCAGTGCAAGGCAGCGTTCCAGCAGGACGGGACGGTGGACCTTGCCGCTGTCCACGGCCTCCTGGTCGGGAGGATTGCGTTCTGACATCAGGGCCTCCATCAGCAATCCACCGCCGGAAGAACATCATCGGCAATGTCGGCATAGCCCTGCTCCTTGCTCTCCAGGTAGGCAGTCCAGGATTCCTGATCCCAGATCTCAGCACGAGTGCCCACACCGATGACCACGACGGGGCCCGTCAACCGTGCATAGGAGCGCAGCATGGGCGGAACCAGGATGCGGCCCTGCTTGTCGGGGACCTGGTCGACGGCGCCGGACAGAAATATACGCAGGTAGTCCCTGGCCGATTTGTCGCCCATGGAAGTGTGTTGGATGCGCACGGCCATCCGTCGAAATTCCTCGGTGGGCAGCAGGCTGACGCAACGTTCTTGCCCACGGGCCATGACCAGGCCCTGACCCAGCTGGGCGCGGAACTTGGCTGGCAGCGCCAGGCGGCCCTTGGCATCCATCTTGGGGGTGTAGGTGCCCAGCAGCATGGGCGGCAGGGAAGGCGAGGCGGCATCTGCGTCATATATATCGGCCATGCCCCACCTCCAATGCCAGTTTGGTAACCATAGGACGGCCCCATCGGGTAGCGTCCCCTACGCAGTGCTCCCCACTTTACCCCACTTATCCCCATTGCTCACCACCTTGACACCGCTTCAGGCCCAAATCCAACCATTCGCCTCGCCAAAGAATCCGCCTCGGCGTTTCGCCACTCGGCAAAGAGGGCGCGGCCAAGGGTCAGCAGGTCCGAAAAAGTAGAGGTCGAGCGGTATATTGGATCATCCGATTTTTGAACATTCCACAGAACGGACGCACATGTCGAGCTATTCCTCACAGCTGCATGAAGAGCAGACGGCGGTGGACAGGGCCTACGGCCGTCTGGACGAGCTGCGGGCACAGGCCAGGACCAGACTGGACGCGGTTCGGGCCGCCGGCTCCCACGGTTCACCCACCCAGCGTACCGAGCGGGATTCCTTCGCCAACATGTACGAGGATCGGCTCACCCAGCTGCGGGCCGTGGAGGACCGTCTGGTCTTCGGCCGACTGGATACAGCCCAGGGCGGCCGGCGATATATCGGACGACTGGGCCTGCTTGACAGCAACCATGAACCCATCCTGACCGACTGGCGTGCCGAGGCCGCACGCCCCTTCTATGAGGCCACCCCGGCGGACCATGGCGACATTGTCATGCGCAGGCACATCACCCTCAACTTCCGCCAAGTCACCGGCATCGAGGATGAGGTTCTGGACCTGTCAGCCCCAGAAGTGGACAAGGCGGCCCAGGGCGGCACCCTGGCCGGTGAGGGCGCGCTCATGGCATCCCTGTCCAGTCGCCGCACCGGGCAGATGACCGACATCGTGGCCACCATCCAGGCTGAGCAGGACCGGATCATCCGCTCCCCCATGACCCGTCCACTGGTGGTCCAGGGCGGACCTGGCACCGGCAAGACGGCCGTGGCTCTGCACCGGGCGGCTTATCTGCTTTACACCCATAGGCGTCGACTGGAGAGTTCAGGCGTGCTGATCGTTGGGCCCAGCAGCGCCTTCCTGCACTACATCGACCAGGTCCTGCCCTCCCTGGGCGAGACCGGAGTGCTCAGCCGCACCATGGGCGACCTCATCCCCGGCATCAGCACTGAACGCCAGGAGGACCCGCACGTGGCTCGTCTCAAGGGAGACATTCGCATGGCTGAGGCTGTAGCCAACGCCGTTGCCTCCCGGGAACGGGTGCCTGCCTCCCTGCCCACGGTCAAGGTGGACGGGGTGGCCGTCCCCATGCTGGCGGTCGACCTGGAGCAGGCCCTGATCGATGCCCGACGCAGCCACCAGCCCCACAACAAGGCCCGGAACACCTTCGTGCGCTCGGCTTTGAACGCCATGACCGCCCGTTATGCCGAAGGGGTGGACTATCAGCCCGGAGCCGAGGAACTTGCCCGGGTCACCTCCCTCTTGAGA
Source organism: Bifidobacterium sp. W8112 (assembly GCF_016101425.1). Classification (NCBI taxonomy): domain Bacteria; kingdom Bacillati; phylum Actinomycetota; class Actinomycetes; order Bifidobacteriales; family Bifidobacteriaceae; genus Bifidobacterium; species Bifidobacterium sp. W8112. The sequence continues at coordinate 233,008 of NZ_JACFQN010000002.1, forward strand.
CTGAACGACCAGGTGCGGCGGACCCTCAATCTAGCCTGGCTGCCCATGAACCCCCGCTGGCTGGTCAATGACCTCTGGTCCAGGCCGGACCGTCTGCGCCGGTTCGCCCCCTGGCTGACCCCAGAACAGATTGATCTGCTGACCCGCCAGGACGGCGCCGAACTGACCGTATCCGACATCCCTATCCTGGATGAGGCCATGGAGTTGCTGGGCCCCGACCCCCGCCAGGCGGATCGCGACCAGGCCGAAAAGGCCCGCCGCGATGAGGAACGTCGCTTTGCCAGCGACACCTTGGCCCAGAATGGCATCGGCACGGGCATCGTAACCTCGCAGATGCTGCTTGATTCCATCAACGGTCAGGACGAGAACCAGGCAGCCACTCAGGCAGCCGCCGACCGTGAATGGGTCTACGGGCACATCGTGGTCGACGAAGCCCAGGAGCTGACGGCCATGGACTGGAGGATGCTGGTCCGGCGTTGCCCATCACGGTCCTTCACCATCGTCGGGGACGTGGCACAGACGGCTGCTCTGGGAGGCACCAGGTCCTGGGCCTCCACCATGGACGCGCTTTTCGGACCGGATGGTTGGGACCTGCGGCTGCTGACCATCGACTATCGCAACCCTCGTCAGGTATCCAACCTGGCCTCCTCATTCGCGGCCTCCGAGGGTCTGGAGGTTTCAACGCTCAAGGCCGTGCGCGAGGTGGAGGGATCAGTCAGCCATCTGCGGGCTGACGATCAGGCCAGCCTGCTGGACCAGCTGCCTGATCTAGTGGGCGAACTGTCGGAACGTCACCTAGGCAAGGACGGCACCGGACGCCTGGCCATCATCGTTCCTTGCGCCCTGGAAGCTGAAGTCAGCTCACGGCTGCATATTGATAAGGCTCAGGAGCATCAGATCACAGTCACGACCACAGGTCACACCAAGGGCCTGGAGTTCGACGCCGTGGTTCTGGTTGAGCCTGGCGCCATCCAGGATGAGGCTCCTTCCAGGCTGAGCGCAGCGGCCGACCTCTATGTGGCCATGACACGCCCCACCCAGGAACTGGTCATTGCCCAGACTTCCGGGGATCAGAGGTTGTTGAACCTGGGATGAAGTGTTAGCCACAGGCCAGCCCCGTCACACACTGACGGCAGCTGCCGGCCTGGTGGGGTGTGGGCCTGTTGCGGTCAGAATGGCCGGTGTCGGCATAGCCGAATTCAGGACTGTGCAGTGGCAGACTGCTCTTCAGCTGACTGGTCTTCGGCGCGCAGGGTGTCGATGGCCTGCTGGAAGTCCTCCAAGTTGCTGAAGTTGCGGTAGACCGAGGCGAAGCGCAGATAGGCCACTTCGTCCAGCTCCCTGAGAGGCTTCAGGATGGCCCTGCCGACCTCTTCCGAATCGACCTGAGCCAGGCCACGTGAACGCAGATCCTCTTCAACCTGCTGGCCCAAGAGTTTCAGGTCATTCTCGTCGATGGGCCTGCCTTGGCAGGCCTTCCTCACGCCAGCAATGACCTTGTCGCGGTTGAAGGGCTCGGCATTGCCTGAGCGTTTCATAACCAAGAGGATTGAGGTCTCCACCGTGGTGAACCGACGCGAGCATTGCGGACACTCACGGCGGCGTCTGATGGCATGGCCGTCGTCGCTGATTCGCGTATCCACAACCTTGGTATCGGGATTCTGGCAGAAAGGACAGTGCATATGCAACATCATAGCGCCTAAGAACCTCAAGACCCACGTATACCGGGCCTATCAGCGTATAACACTGGACAAACTCCTCGAATTCGGCTAGTACCTTTTTCCAGTCGACAGGCTATTGAAGCCCCATTGTTCATTCCCTGTGCCGACGATCGCTGCCTCACTCGTCGCTGGGAATGAGAATTCGGTCTCCGACGCGCAGATTGGGTGAGGACATATTGTTGATCCGCATGATGCGGTCTACGTTTTTCGTGACATCCTCGCCTTGCGGCGTGATTGAGGCCGCGTAGGACCAGACATTATCGCCTGGACGAACTGTACGGGTGACGACCTCCTGCGGTCCTGGAGCGGAGCTGGCCGGACGAGCCATCAATCCGACCCCAGCCAAGGTCAGGGCGCTCACTGCCAGAAAAACCGCGAATCTGCGTATGATGACACCCGCAAAACCATGTTCGGACAACCAAGCTGCTATAGCTCTGTGCAGACAAGCCATCATGGACGAGAACACCGCACTGACATGCACCCGGCAGGTCGAAAACACGTTCCAAGACGCAGACGTGCGGGAACTGGCACAGGTACGAACAGCCATGGCACACCTCTTTCGAACATTTGTTCTATCGAACAGATGTTCTCATTGTGACACCGCAACCGCTGTTTGGCAAGACCGATTCGAACATTTGTTTGATTTTTCACTCCCGGCAGGTTACACTGGGTTCAGTTTCCAAGGAAAGGAGCCATCCGTGAGCACCATCCCCTTTGCCGGGTCTGCGACCATGAGCTCCGCCAGCCAGTCCACCGCCACTAAGAACGCAGCCTCTCAGGAAAACGCCGCCAGCACCGAGAGTCCGGATCACGGATCCAGGCCTGAGCTGACCGATAGGCAAGCCAGGGTGCTGGAAGCCATCAAGCGTCATCTGTCAGAGCGCGGATACCTGCCCTCCTACAGGGAAATCGGAAGAGACGCGGGACTGCGCAGCACTTCTTCTGTCAAGCACCAGCTTCAGGTCTTGCAGGATTTGGGCTACATTCGTCTGACCGCCAATAAGGGCCGTGCCATTGAACTGGTCCAGAGCCATCCCGAGCCGAGCGCAGGAACCGCAAGAATTGTCCCTTTCCCTGACCCACAGGCCGACGAGGCCATCATGCAGTCGCGCGACGTACCACTAGTCGGCAGAATTGCCGCTGGCCAGCCCATTCTGGCCGAGCAGCATGTGGACGATGTCATGCGTCTGCCCGAACGTTTGACCGGATCCGGAGAGCTCTTCATGCTTGAGGTCCATGGGGATTCCATGGTCGATGCCGCCATCTGCGATGGAGACTTTGTCGTCGTCCGTCGCCAGCAGGAGGCTGAGAACGGGGATATCGTCGCAGCCCTGCTGGACGACGGGGCCACGGTAAAGACCTTCCGCCGCGAGGAGGGCCACGTTTGGCTGATTCCCCACAACCCGGCCTACTCCCCCATCGACGGCACCCACGCCGTCATCATGGGCAAGGTGGTCACCGTTCTGCGTAAGGTCTGAGGGCTACATGTCCAAATGCTCGCCGCTGCTGTCCCGGTGGCCTTGGGGCTCTATCTGAAAGGTCGTGTGTTCGACCGAGACCGGGAAATGATCGCGCAGGCAGCGTTGCATGCTGGTAAGAATGCGCTCGTTTTCGACAGCCGTCGTGCCCTGGCGCACTACCACATGCGCCGTCAGCTGCGGCAGACCCGTGGAAACACTGTTGGCATGCAGATCATGAACCTCTAGTACACCGGGCACGCCCTCCAGGTGCTTCCTGACCTTGGCCATGTCGAGCTCGGCCGGAGTCTCCTCAAGAAGCACGGAGACACTACTGGCCAGCAGCTTGATCGCACGGGGAATCATCAGCAGCGCAATAAGAGCTCCCGCCACGGCATCAAAGCCGGCCCAGCCGGTGATCATCATGACCACGGCTGAAACCAGAACCGCCACCGAGCCTAATGCGTCGTTGACCACTTCGAGAAAAGCGGCACGCATGTTGAGGTTGTCCTTATGCCCGGAGGCCAGGACCAGGATGGACCCTACATTGGCGGCCAGGCCCAAAATGCCGAAGAAGAGCAGCAGCCCCTGCTGATGGACCTGATCCCGCCCAGGTGACCAGAGTCGCAAAACGGCCTCCACAATGGCGTAGATGCCCACAACCAGCAGAACCAGAGCACCGCCAGCCGCCGTGATGACCTCCAGACGGGACCAGCCCCAGGTACGTCGGTTCGTGGGGCGACGCTCCATCAACACGGCAGTGACCGTGGATGCGATCAGCACAGCCATGTCCGTCATCATGTGCCCGGCATCGACCAGCAGAGCCAGGCTACGGGTGACCACGGCGCCGACAACTTCAGCCACGAAGACCGATCCCGTCAGCGCCAGGGTCATCAGCAACTGTCGACGATGGGCGGATCCGCCACCCCGGACACCACCTTCATGTGCGCTCATGCATACCCCGATTCATCAGTCACCAAAGTATGTCGCCAGGGGTCATAAGGCAAGAGTCTTCTGAGAAATACTCAGAAACCGAACTTGCTGGCAGTCTCCTTGAGAGTCTCGGCGGAGCGCTTCAGAGCGGCCAGTTCGCCGTCGCTCAGCGGAGTGTTGATGTGAGTGTTGACCCCGTCACGGTTGAGCACGCTGGGCACCGACATGCACACGTCCGATATGCCGTGGAAGTCCTCCAGCAGGGAGCTGACCGGCAGGATGCGATCGGTGCCGTTCAGGATGGACTCGATGATGTCCACGCCGGACATGGCGATGGCGAAGTTGGTCGCCCCCTTGCCCTCGATGATCTGGTAGGCGGCGTTCTTCACCTCCTGGTGGATCTCCTCGCGCTTGGCCGCGTCCAGAGGCTCATGGCCGGGCAGCTCCATCCAGTCGCACATGGGCACCCCGCCGATGGTGGCCGAGCTCCAGAGCGGGACCTCGGAGTCGCCGTGCTCGCCGGCGATGTAGGCATGCACATTCTTGACGTTGACACCGGTCTGCTGACCGATCAGGTACCGCAGCCGGGCGGAATCCAGGTTGGTGCCCGAACCGAACATCTGGTTGACCGGCAGCCCGGACAGCTCCAGGGAGACCCGGGTGACGATGTCGACGGGGTTGGTGATCAGCAGGAAGATGGCGTTGGGAGCCACTTCGACCATCTGAGGGATGATGGACTTCATCATGTTGATGGTGGCGCCGGCCAGGTCAAGCCGAGTCTGTCCCGGCTTCTGCCTGGCTCCGGCAGTGATGACCACCATGTCGGCATCGGCGCAGATCTGCGGATCGTCTGAGCCGTCGATGGTGACCGTGGGGTAGAAGCTGGATCCGTGTTGCATGTCGCGGACCTCGGCCTCAACACGCTGGGCGTTGATATCCTCAAGGACGATCTCCCGAGCCACACCGCGCTGGGCCGCCGAAAAGGCCAGAGTCGACCCCACGGCTCCGGCTCCCACGATTGCTAGCTTGGTTGGCTTGATTGATGATTCCGCCATAGTTTGATGGACCTCTCTTATCGGAACCCGGGAAACGGGTTTGCCGCTGACAACATACGTAGTCTACCCAGCATAGGTGACCTGGCGTGCGCATGCCCCTTAGGAGCTCAGCCCGGCTGATGGCGTGTCACCCGCTGGGGCCTGCAAGGGCTTCTGATCAATGGCCTGGTCAAGCACGGCAGCCGCCAGCCGGTCGTCCACATCAGCGCTCAGCGCAACCCCATCGGCCCGGTATTCCAATGAATTCACTCGTCCCAGCTGCCGTACCTGCTCCAGCAGGGAGCCACTGGTGTAGGGCAGGATGGCCTGGACATGCACAGCGGGGGCGGGCAGCAACTCCTCCACCCGTCTGCGCAGGGACTCCAGGCCCTGACCCTGCCTGGCCGAGACCAAAAAGGCATCGGGCTCAAGGTTGGCGAGCCGCTGCCGGGCATCCTGATCGATCAGATCAACCTTGTTGAAGACCAGCAGACGGGGAATGGACTCGGCGCCGGGGATGTCCGCCAGCACGGCATCCACAGCCCTGATCTGCCCAAAGGGATCGGGGTGGGAGCCGTCCACAACGTGCAGAATCAGGTCGGACTGCCCCACCTCCTCCAGGGTGGATTTGAAAGCCTCGACCAGCTGAGTAGGCAGGCGGCGGACGAACCCGACCGTGTCCACATAGACGTAGAGCCGGCCGTCAGCCGCCTTGGTGCGCCTGACGGCCGTATCCAGGGTGGCGAAGAGGGCGTTCTCCACCAGTTCCTCGGACCCGGTCAGCCGGTTGGTCAGCGAGGACTTGCCGGCGTTGGTATACCCCACCACGGCTACGGCCGGCAACTGATAGCGTCGCCGGGACCCACGCTTGACCTGACGAGAGGGGGCCATCTGGGCGATCTGACGCTTCAGCCGCGAAATCCGCCGCCGGATGACCCGACGGTCTGTCTCGATCTTGGTCTCTCCCGGGCCGCGGGAGCCTATGCCGCCGGCCTGCCCGGCAGCCTGGCCGCCGGCCTGGCGGGAGAGGGATCCGCCCCAGCCGCGCAGTCTGGGCAGCATGTACTCCAGCTGGGCCAGCTCTACCTGGGCCTTGCCCTCGCGGCTGGTGGCATGCTGGGCGAAGATGTCCAGGATCAGGGCCGTCCTGTCGACCACCTTGACCTTGGTGACATCCTCCAGGGCCCGCCGCTGGGAGGGATGCAGGTCGTCATCGGTGATGATGGTGTCGGCACCCAGCCGGGCCACAATATCCGCCAGCTCCCGGGCCTTGCCCGAACCCAGGTAGGTGGCCGGATCGGGCTTGACCCGCTGCTGGAGCAGTCCGTCAAGCACCTCAGCCCCGGCGGTCCGCGCCAGGGCGGCCAGCTCGCGCAGGGACTCCTCGGCCTGACCGACGGTGGTCCGCGAACCCGACCAGACGCCGACCAGAACCACCCGCTCCAGACGGACCTTGCGGTACTCCACCTCGGTGACATCCTGGAGCTCACCCAGTCCCTCGACATGGCGGAAGGCGTTGCGGCGGCTGCGCTCCTGCCACTCCTGATCCTGGCCCTGCCCGACCTGCCCTTCGCTGCCGGTCAGCACCTCGGACTTGTGGGCGAGCGGGTCCTGGTGGGCATCGACAGCTGCTGGGCTATGCTCTTGGGTCGGTTGTTCTTGGGTCAAAGGCACCTCTGCATCGATCTATGGACTAGGGAACGAATCCGGTGTAGGCGGAATCATGACACAGTCTTTATTATCATCTTCTTAGCAGACATCAGCGAGCGCCCGAGGGACGGGCAGGATTCAAAGACAGACAGGATGGACATGACGCACAGGGACCATGGCAGCAGCCGGGGGCAATCCTCCAGGACCGGGACGGATGGAGGCGAACAGTACTTCGTAGCCCGTCCGGCCTCCCCCGACCAGCGGCGGACCATCCAGGTGGAGCTGGCCGGCCGCACCTGCCAGGTGGAGGTCTCCCACGGGGTCTTCTCGTCGGGCAGGCTTGACCTGGGCACCTCGGTCCTGCTCAAACGCGTCCCCCAGCCCCCGGCCGAGGGCGACTTTCTGGACCTGGGCTGCGGCTGGGGGCCTATCGCTCTGAGCATGGCCATGCAGGCGCCCAAGGCCAACGTCTATGCTGTGGACACCAACCTGCGGGCTCTGGATCTGACTTCCCGCAATGCACAAACCCAGGATCTTGACAGGGTGCGCACCCTGACCCCGGAACAGGTGCCGGAGGATCTGCGCTTCGACCTGATATGGTCCAATCCGCCCATCCGGGTGGGCAAGGCGGCCCTGCACGACCTGCTGATGACCTACCTGCCCAGGCTGAAGCCCCAAGGCCGGGCCTACCTGGTGGTCCAGCGCAACCTGGGCGCCGACTCCCTGATCCCCTGGCTGGCTGAGGCCCTGGGCTCCGGCTGGACGGCGGAGAAGTATGCCTCGTCCAAGGGCTACCGGATCATCGAGGTGGGCCGGGCATGAGGTTCGAGTATCCTGCCGAGCTGCCCATCAGCGCGGCCAAGGAGGACATTGTCCATGCCGTGCAGTCCTCCCAGGTGGTCATCGTCTCCGGCCAGACCGGCTCGGGCAAAACCACCCAGATCCCCAAGATCCTCCTGGAAATGGGTCGCGGCGACCACGGGCATCAGATCGTGCACACCCAGCCCAGAAGAATCGCCGCCAGAACCGTGGCTGAGCGCATCGCCTCGGAGACGGGCACCAGGCTGGGCGACCAGATCGGCTACCAGGTCCGGTTCACCGACAAGTCCAGCCGCAGCACCCGCCTGCGAGTGGTCACCGACGGCATCCTCCTGGCGCAGATCCAGGGCGATCCCCAGCTGCGGGCCTACGACACCATCATCATCGACGAGGCCCACGAGCGCAGCCTGAACATCGACTTTCTGCTGGGGTATCTGACCGCCCTGCTGCCCAAACGGCCCGATCTGAAGCTGATCATCACTTCGGCCACCATCGATTCGGTCAAGTTCCGCGACCACTTCGCCAAGGCCCTGCACACCCAGGTGCCCGTGCTGGAGGTCTCCGGCCGCACCTACCCGGTCCAGACGCTCTACGAGCCTGCCGGATCGGCCCCTGCCCTGATGCGGCATGTCCCCGGGTTCGACTCCGATCAGGAGGGCCAGGACAGGGAGGAGCCGGACATCCCCCAGGCGGTGGCCCGGGCCTGCGCCGAACTGGTCATCCACTCCACCCATGTCGACGGCCCCAGGGACATCCTGGTCTTCGCCGCCGGCGAGCGCGACATCCGGGAGTACGAGACTGCCCTGCGACGGCACTTCGGCCCACGGACCTCCGACATGCGCCGCCCGGACGCCCTGGAGATCATCCCCCTCTTCGCCCGCCTGTCGGCCAAGGAGCAGCACCGGGTCTTCGAACACCATGGCCATCAGCGCATCGTCATCGCCACCAACGTGGCCGAAACCTCTCTAACGGTGCCGGGCATCCGCCATGTGGTGGACCCGGGACTGGCCAGGATCAGCCGTTACTCCAAGTCGGCCAAGGTCCAGCGCCTGCCCATCGAACCCATCTCCCAAGCCTCGGCCGATCAGCGTGCAGGCCGCTGCGGACGTGTGGCCGACGGCATCGCCATCCGCCTGTATGCCAAGGACGACTATGACACCCGTCCCAAGTTCACCGACCCGGAGATCCTGCGCACCTCCCTGGGCTCGGTCATCCTGCACATGCTCTCGGTGGGTGTGGCCCATACGGCCGAGGACGTCACCGACTTCGGCTTCATCGATCCGCCCGACACCCGAGCAGTCAGCGACGGTCTGCGGGAGCTGACCGAGCTGCAGGCCATATCCCGCCAGCAGGGCCTCATCCGGCTGACCAGCCTGGGACGACGCCTGGCCAGGATCCCCATCGACATCCGTCTGGGCAGAATGATCCTGCAGGCCGGCCAGGACGCCACCCCGGACACCCTGGCCGCCGTTCTGGTGGTCGTGGCCTTCCTCTCCCTGCAGGACCCGCGGGAGCGCCCTGAGGAGAAGCGCGAGGAGGCCGACCGGATCCATGCCCGCTACGAGGACCCCTCCAGCGACTTCCTGACGGCCCTGAACATCTGGAACCATTTCTTCCCGCAGGACAAGGAGCCCTCCAACGGGAGCCTGCGCAAGGCCTGCAAACAGGAGTACATGGCCTTCCTGCGCATGCGGCAGTGGCATGACCTTTACCGGCAGCTGGCCCAGATGTGCCGAGGCCTGCACATGAAGGTAGGCTCGCCTGTACCCGTCAAGGGACCGGATCAGGCCCTGCTGGACCTGCCTATGGGGCAGCAGGCGGCACACGCCCTGGTCTGCTCCTGGGACGACCAGGGCATCCACCGGTCCATGCTGGCTGGTCTGCTCTCCAGCATGGGCATGCAGGTGGTCCACGAGCCCAAGGCCTCCGATTTCGCCGGCCTGCATGGCGCGGCCCGGGCCAAGGCCATGAAGCGGGCGCGCCGGCAGGCCAAGAACGACTATCAGGGTGCGCGCGGCACACATTTCGCCATCTTCCCAGGCTCTGCACTCTCCAAGGCCAATCCGCCCTGGATCATGGCCGCTGAGCTGGTGGAGACCTCCCGGCTCTGGGCTCGCTGCTGTGCGGCCATCGATCCGGCCTGGGCCGAGCCCCTGGCCAAGTCCCTGACCAGGACCACCTACGCCGAACCCCACTGGTCGGCCTCCCGTGGTGCCGCAGTGGCGACCTCCAAGGTCCTGCTCTACGGTCTGCCCATCGTGCGCGACAGGACGGTCCAGTGGGCCCGGATCAACCCCGGCCAGGCCAGGGACATGCTGATACGCCAGGGCCTGGTCCAGGGTGACGTGCGCGAGCGCTTCCCCCATGACGGCTTCATCCAGGCCAACCGACAGGTGCTCAATGAGGCTGGCGAGCGGACCAGCCGAACCCGCCAGGTGACCGGCACGGTCACCGAGGAGGACCTCTACGATTTCTACCAGGAACGCATTCCCCAGGAGGCCACCTCCCTGGCCGCACTGGGCTCTTGGTGGCGGAAGCACCACGATGCGGACCCCCACCTGCTGGACTTCGACCCTGACAAGGTGGAGCGCCTGAACGACCAGTCCGCCTCCTACCGACCCGGAGACTACCCCGACCACTGGCACACCCTGGGCACCGACGGCCGGCCCATGGACCTGCCCCTGACCTACCGTTATCAGCCGGGAGAACCGGATGACGGCATCACCGTTCACATCCCCTTGCACTGCCTGAACCAGCTGACACCAGGGCAGTTCAGCTGGACCGTGCCCGGCCTCCTGGACGATCTGATCACGGCCACCATCAAGTCCCTGCCCAAGACCCTCCGGGTCCAGTTCGTCCCCGCCCCTGACGCCGCCCGGACCATCCGCGCCTGGATAGACGGCCACTATCCCCTGCTGCCCGGCGCCGATCCCGCATCGGCAGAGCAGGCCACCTACGGGTCGGCGGACCAGCCTGCGGACGAACGTGGACACGATGCAGGAAGCCTTCCCGCCGGAGGCTGGCCGGACTTCGAGCAGGCCTTCACCGCCGCAGCCATCGATACGGTCGGCGCCCAGCTTCACCCGGAGGTTTTCACCCAGGACAGGCTGGAACGACTGCCCGACTACCTGCGGCCCACCTTCCAGGTGGAGGAGAAACGGCGCCACGGCCATGCCAAGGTCCTGGGCCGGTCCAAGTCCCTGACCGACCTGCAGCGCGACCTGGCCGGACAGGCCCGGCAGTCGGCCCGGTCCCGGGTGGACTCCCAGGCCAGCAAGGCCGCCCGACAGGGCCAGGTGGTCAAGAGCGCCGACCTCCTCCACCAGTCCGGCGCCACGACCAAGCCACGCGAGGAACTGATTTGGCAGGCCGCCCTGGACAAGCTCCACCTGCCTGCCCAGAGGATCTCCTCACGCTGGCTGAGCCGGGAGGCCCTGATGCTGGCCTCGGCCCCCTACCCGGACACCTCCGCCTTGGCCGAGGACCTGCAGATGGCCGCTGTCAAGCGCCTGATCCCCCACACCGAGACCATCACCGACGACCGGACCCTGCAGGAGGCTGTGGCCGGCGTCAGCCAGGTCTACGAGGACACGGTGTATCAGGTGGCCAAGGATGTGGTCGCCATTCTGGAGACTTCGGCCCAGGTGGACAAGGCCGTATCAGGCCCGGCTGATCTGCCCCTGCTCTCGGTCCTGCAGTGGATACGCCAGCATTCGGCTACTCTGGTGGCCAAGGGCTTCATCGGCGCCGATCCCCCCTATGCTCTCCCCCGCCTGCGCACATATCTGAAGGCGGACCAGATGCGTCTGGACAAGGCCCGCAGGGACAAGGACCGTGACGTACGATGGGCCTGGCAGGCGCAGACCGCCCAGGATCTGGTGGACCAGGCGGCCAAGACGGCCCAAGCTCTGCCCGCCGGTCCCGGACGAGACCAGGCCATGGAACGTGCACGAAGGGGACGCTGGATGATGGAGGAGTACTTCGTCTCCATCTGGGCCCAGGAGCTGGGGACAGCCATCCCTGTCAGCCTGCAACGAATCAAGAAGGCGCTGGAAGGAAAACCATGAGCACAAGGCCATCGGGACGATCACGCAGGGGCGGCACCAAACGCGGACGGACGACCCTCCGCCGCGCGCAGACCCTGGGGGCCGCCCTGATGGCCATAGTCCTGGTGGTCGCCCTGTGCATCCTGGCTGTCCGCTTCGTCTCCTACCGGCTGATGGTAGGCCGCGTCATCCGCCACCAGGAGGAGCTGTCCCAGGAGTACGTTTTCAATCCTGGCAAGATCATCACCGATCACCGCTTCCATGACACCCTGGACATGAACGCCGACGACGTCCAGGCCTTTTTAAACAACCACGAGGCCTCATGCAACGGATCCACCTGCCTGCGCAGCCTGCAGATGGATGTTCCCGACCGTCCCGGTGACGGTCTCTGTGATGCCTACAAGGGCGGCAAGAAACAGAGCGCGGCTCAGATCATCGACGGGGCCGCCCGCTCCTGTGGAATCAGCCAGAAGGTCCTCCTGACCATGCTGCAAAAGGAGCAGCATCTCGTGGCCACCAATCATCCCCCCACCCAGGTCCAGCTTCGGTCGGCCATGGGCCTTTCCTGTCCAGATGATGCAGACTGTGACACCCGCTATGCCGGATTCTTCAATCAGGTCTACGGGGCTGCCCACCGATTCCGCTACTATCAGGCCCACCGGGACCAGTACGGCTACCAGACCAAGGCCCTGAACGATGTGCGCTTCAGCCCCGATGGCTCCTGCGGCAGCGGCAAGGTCTACATCGAGAACGACGCCACTGCCCTGCTCTATATCTATACGCCCTACCAGCCCAACGAGGCAGCACTGCAGGCAGGCGACGGCGAAGGCGACCGCTGCTCCAGCTACGGCAACCGCAACTTCGTCATCATCTACAACAACTGGTTCGGCCGATCGGACCAGTGAGTCCTGGTTTCAAAGTCTGGGCAGGTAATAGGCCAGCTCGTAGGGGGTGACCTGCCGGCTGTATCCGGCCCACTCCCGGTGCTTGTTGCGCAGGAAGTACTCGAAGGTCTGCTCGCCCAGCACCTGGGCCACGAAGTCCGACTTCTCCATGACCTTGAGCGCCGCGTCCAGGCTGTCAGGCAGGGGCTCGATGCCCATGGCCTGCCGCTCGGCGTCGGTCAGCTCCCAGACATCATCGCTGGTGGGCTCGCCCAGGGTCATCTTCTGCTCGATCCCGTCCAGGCCGGCGGCCAGCAGCACCGAGTAGGCCAGGTAGGGGTTGGCCCCCGGATCCAGCCCACGGAACTCCATCCGGGCCGAGTTGCCCTTGCCGGGCTTGTACTGGGGTATGCGCAGAAGCGCGGACCGGTTGTTGTGCCCCCAGCAGACGTAGCTGGGTGCCTCGGCCCCGCCCCAGAGCCGCTTGTAGGAGTTGACGTACTGGTCGGTCACCGCGCAGATCTCGGCCGCATGGGCCAGGATGCCGGCGGCGAACTGCCGGGCCGTCTGGGACATGTTGAACTCCTGCCCTACCTCGTAGAAGGCGTTGGTGTCCCCCTCGAACAGGCTCAGATGGGTATGCATGCCCGATCCCGGCTGGTCGGTGAAGGGCTTGGGCATGAAGCTGGCGTAGATCCCCCGCTCCAGGGAGATCTCCTTGACTACGGTCCGGAAGGTCATGATGTTGTCGGAGGTGGTCAGGGCGTCGGCATAGCGCAGGTCGATTTCGTTCTGCCCCGGTCCGGCCTCATGGTGGGAGTACTCCACCGAGATGCCCATCTGCTCCAGCATATTGACGCAGGCCCGTCGGAAGTCCATCCCCGGGCTGCGGGGCACATGGTCGAAGTATCCGCCCTCGTCGATGGGGGTCGGGGTCTGGGACCAGTCCTCCTGGTTCTCGAACAGGTAGAATTCGATCTCCGGATGCGTATAGAAGATGAAGCCCTTCTCCTTGGCCTTGGCCAGGGCCCGCTTGAGCACGTGCCGGGGATCCCCGCTGCTGGGCTCGCCATCCGGGGTGAGCACGTCGCAGAAGATCCGGGCTGTGCCCTGCGGTCCGCCCCTCCAGGGAAGGATCTGGAAGGTGGACGGGTCGGGCTTGACGATCATGTCGTCCTCGGAGACCCTGGTCATGCCCTCGATGGCCGAGCCGTCAAAGCCCAGCCCCTCCTCGAAGGCCACCTCCAGCTCGGTGGGCGCTATGGCCACCGACTTCAGGGTTCCCAAGACGTCGGTGAACCAGAGACGAATGAACCGGACATCGCGCTCCTCGACAGTGCGCAGCGCGAACTCCTCTTGCTTATCCATAGAGCTTATGCTCCCATTCCTATATTTCGCAGACTTGCTTGTAGCGTTAACAATGCCCCGAGACCAGGTCCAGTGCCTGCCCCAGGGTGAAGGCCCCCTCATAGAGGGACTTGCCCAGAATGGCGCTGTCCACGCCCCGATCAACCAGATCCAGGATGTGGCTCAGGTCATCCAGGCTGGATATGCCGCCCGATGCGGTCACCCTGGCCGGGGTCCGGTCAGCCACCTGGCCCAGCAGGTCCAGATTGGGGCCGGTCATCATCCCGTCGCGGGTCACGTCGGTAACCACGTACCGGCTGCACCCGTCCCGGTCCAGTCGCTCCATGGCCTCGAAAAGGTCCCCGCCCTGTCTGGTCCAGCCCCGGGCAGCCAGGGTGTGTCCGCGCACGTCCAGACCCACGCAGACCCTCTGCCCGTAGCGAGCCAGAACCTGGCTGGTCCACTCCGGATCCTCCAGTGCCGCCGTGCCGATGTTGACCCGGGTCGCACCTGCATCCAGGGCGGCCTCCAGGCTGGCATCGTCACGGATGCCGCCGCTCAACTCCACCTTGACGCGATCGCCTAGCTGGTTGACCAGGGCGGCCAGCTTGTCACGGTTGTCTCCGGTACCGAAAGCCGCATCCAGGTCGACCAGGTGGAGCCACTCAGCCCCCTGGTCGACCCAGGCCTTGGCTGCATCGGCAGGCTCGCCGTAGACCTTCTCGGAGCCGGAGACCCCTTGCTTGAGGCGGACCGCCTTGCCGCCACGGACATCGACAGCGGGTAGGAGCGTCAACATCTCATTCACCTTTCTCAGAGGGAAGTCCGGAAGCCCCGGGCAGGGTCCGCACCCAATTGGTCAGCAACCGTGCCCCGGCCTGACCGGATTTTTCAGGATGGAACTGGGTGGCGCTCAAGGGACCGCACTCATAGGCAGCAACGAACCTGCTGCGCCCATAAGTGGCCCAGGTAACCAGCGGTTCACCGAACGATGCACCCTCTGTTGACTCTGGCTGCCTGTCGCCATGCTCATTCAACGCCGATACTCGTAGGGCCAGATCGGGCTGTGCCAGGCCGGCACGGTCACCCCCCTGCACCGCCATGGCCGCATAGGAGTGGACGAAGTAGAAACGCTGGTCCTGGATCCCCGCCAGCAGTTGTGTCCCCTGAGGCGCCTGGACATGGTCCCAGCCCATATGGGGCACCACATCAGCGTCCAGTTTGGTCACCCGGCCGGGGATCAGGCCCATTCCGGGCTCGCTGCGGCCGTCCTCGTCCCCGAACTGGAACATGATCTGAAGGCCTATGCAGACCCCTAGAACCGGCAGGCCCTGGGCCAGACGGTCCAGGATGATCCGGTCGCCGCCGACGGCGCGCAACCCTGCCATGCAGGCTCCGTATGCTCCCACGCCGGGAATGACCAGGCCGTCGGCCTTCATGGCCAGGTCCGGGTCGGCGCTGATCTGCGCATCGACCCCCAGCTGGGAGAGGGCATGCACCATGGATCTGACATTGCCGAACCCATAGTCAAGCACCTGTATCCTGGTCATGTTCCTCCTAGCAGGTCTGTTGTCCCAACGACTACTCGACGCGACCCTTGCGGGTCGATCCTCCGGCCCCGAACCTGGTGTGCGAGGCGATGATGCCCATGGCCTTCTCGCGGTTGTACTCCCCCGAGTCGAAGATGGCGGCCCCATCCTGGCGCAGCCTGTCCACGGTGGTGGTCCCGATCATCAGGTCCTCCACGAAGTCGGCGGTGGCAGCAAAGAGGATGGGCGGCGCAAGCGTCTGCCCCGACTGCCCGCTGATCCAGAGGGTCACTTCGAGCTTGTCGGCCCGGTTGACCGCCAGGATGGCGCTGAGCCCGGATACGACCGTGGTCAGATCGCGGATGGCTGCCTCGGGTCCGTCACCGTCCAGGTTTCTCAGGACAGCCACAGCACCCTCACGGGCCTGGATGCACCAGGCCGAGATATCGGAGATCTGGCAGAAGGCCGCCAGAAGCTCTGCCGAAGCCAGACGGGTCACCATGACGGCGGCCTTGGCCCGGTTGCCGATCAGGCCTTCAAGCTCTTGGTCGAAATCGGCAGCAACGCCATCGGCCCCGTCTGGTTCCACCGACGATTCGCCAGTGGGCGCGGAATCCGAACCAGCCTCGTCATCCACGCCTGATGCAGACTGTTCAACGGGCTGATCCGCTTGATCCTGGCCCTCATTGAACTCGGCCTCAAAGCTGGCCAGGGCCCGCTCGACCTCCTCCTCGCTCAGATGATGGCCGGAATCCGGCAGGTCCTGATCCTTGCCGTCATTGTTATCGTGTTCATCAGCGCTCATAGCGACCCCTTGGTGCTGGGGATGCCCTTCACCCTGGGATCAGGCTCCACGGCGAAGCGCAGAGCCCTGGCCAGGGCCTTGAACTCAGCCTCGGCGATGTGGTGCGGATCCCTGCCCGACAAGAGTGTCAGATGCAGGCAGATGCCGGCATGCAGGGCGATGGACTCCATGACGTGCCTGACCAGGGAGCCGGTGAAGTGCCCGCCGATCATGGCGTACTCGAATCCCTCAGGCTCACCGGTGCAGACCGCATAGGGCCTGCCGGAAATATCGACCACGGCTCGGGCCAGGGCCTCGTCCAGGGGGACGGTGGCGTCGGCGAAGCGTTTGATGCCCCGCTTGTCGCCCAGGGCCTGGGCCAGAGCCTCGCCAAAGACGATAGCCACGTCCTCGACGGTGTGATGAACGTCGATCTGGGTATCCCCGCTGGCCTTGATGGTCAGGTCGATCAGGGAATGGCGGCCCAGGGCCGTCATCATATGGTCATAAAAGGGAACCGAGGTATCGATGTCGGTCACTCCGGTGCCATCCAGATCCAGACTCAGGCTCACCTTGGATTCACTGGTCTGGCGGGTGATGGTGGCTGTTCTGCCTGCCATTGCTGCTCCTCCGCTTTCTGCCGCGCACTCCGTCCGAACTAGGTCTTCTGCACGGCGTCTAGACCACCAGCATAGCCGTGCCGCTGGTCTGTATCCTCCTAGAACCGCTTGAGGACCTGGACCAGGGTTTGGCGGAATCGCTCCATCTCCGCGTCCGTGCCCATGCAGACCCTCAGGTAGCCCTCAGGGCCCACGGCCCGGATCAGCACGCCTTCATCCTTCATGGCCTCGAAGACGGCATCGCGGTCGGGGAAGGTGCCGAAGAGGATGAAGTTGGAGGCCGAGGGGACTACGGTCAAGGACTGGCCATGGAACTTCTGTCCGGCCAGCCACTTAGCGGTTTCCTGACGGGTCCGGCGGAGCTGATCCACCCGGGCCAGCTGGAGGTCGGTGTGCTCCAGGGCAGCCAGGGCCGCAGCCTGGGTCAGGGCGCTCAGATGGTAGGGCATCCGGACGATGCGGACCGCGTCGACTATCCCCTGGGATGCGGCCAGGTAGCCCACCCTGGCGCCGGCGAAAGCGAAGGCCTTGGACATGGTCCGGCTGACTGCCAGGTGGTCGTACTGCCCGATCAGGCTGACCGCCGAGGGCGTGCCCGGGTCGCGGAACTCGATGTAGGCCTCATCCACGACCACGATGGGTCGGGCGCACGGATCCGCGCCCGCTACAGGGACCTTGGAGCAGGCCTCAAGAAGTCTGGTCAGCTGATCCATGGGCAGGGGCGTCCCCGTGGGATTGTTGGGGCTGGTCACCAGCACCATGGCTGGCCTCAAAGCCTTGATGCGCTCGATGGTCGCATCCATGTCCAGGCTGAAATCAGGCAGCCGGTGGGCCAGCTCCCAGTCGGTGAAGGTGTCCCTGGCGTACTCGGGGTACATGGAGTAGGTCGGGTCGCAGCCCAAGGCGATCCTCCCCGGTCCACCGAAAGCCTGGAAGAGCTGGAGCATGATCTCGTTGGACCCGTTGGCCGCCCAGATCTGCTCGGGCTGGAGCGAGGTCCCTGATTCCCTCTTCAGATAGGCCGCCAGGGCCCGCCGCAGTTCCTCATGCTCCCTGTCCGGATAGCGGTTGAGACCGGGGGCTACCTGGCGCACACGCTGGCAGATGGCCTCGACCACCTCCTGGTCCAAGGGGTAGGGGTTCTCGTTGACATTCAGGCAGACCGGGACATCCAGCTGGGGGGCGCCGTAGGGCTCCTCCCCCACCAGATCCGTGCGGAGGGGCAGATCGGCAGGTATGGCACTCACCGCAGACCGGCCTTCTCTTCGTTGGCTTCCAGGTCAGCCTTGTCGTAGGGGTCGTCCAGGAACCGGCTCAGGATGCACTCGCCGTGGGCGGGCAGGTCCTCGGCTACGGCGAAATCGTTGATCTTGGCAGCGATGGGTTTGAGCCCCTCCTGGTCATATTCGATGACTTCGACAGGCTTCATGAAGGTGTGGACGCCCAGGGCCACGTCGAACCTGGCGGTGCCGCCGGTGGGCAGGACGTGGTTGGATCCGGACATGTAGTCGCCCAAGGGCACAGGAGAGTAAGGGCCGCGGAAGATGGCGCCGGCATTCCGGATCCGGTCGATGACGGCATCAGGATCGGCGGTCTGAACCTCCAGATGCTCGGCGGCATAGGCATT
This sequence comes from Bifidobacterium sp. W8112, assembly GCF_016101425.1. Taxonomy (NCBI): domain Bacteria; kingdom Bacillati; phylum Actinomycetota; class Actinomycetes; order Bifidobacteriales; family Bifidobacteriaceae; genus Bifidobacterium; species Bifidobacterium sp. W8112. The sequence goes on from NZ_JACFQN010000002.1 coordinate 251,459, forward strand.
GGCCACGTCGATGGACTGGTCGATTCCGTCGGTCAGGATGATTCCCGACTGGTTGCCGCCCAGGGAGGTGCGCACCCGGTCGGCATGCTCGGTTCGAGGCACCCTGCGCTCCAGAGCCTCCTGAACGCCTTGGGCCAGATCCTGGCTGTCGGTGATCAGCACCGAGCCGGCCAGCTCGTCGTGCTCGGCCTGGCCGATCAGGTCCGCCGCAACCCAGTCGGCCTTGGCCTGGCCATCGGCAAGAATAGCGATTTCCGTGGGTCCGGCCACGGCGTCGATGCCCACCATGCCGGAGACCATCTGCTTGGCCGTTGCCACAAAGATGTTGCCCGGGCCGGTGATCTTGTCGACCGGGTCACAGAGAATCTCCCCATCCTGAGGCTCGGATCCCTTGGCCCCGTATGCGAACATGGCCACAGCCTGGGCACCGCCCACGGCATAGACCTCGTCCACTCCCAGGATGGCGCAAGTGGCCAGGATGATGGCCGCTGGCAGGCCACGGGGGTCGTCAGAGGCGGGCGGAGTGGCCACGGCCAGGGAGTCGACGCCGGCAATCTGGGCAGGCACCGCATTCATGATGACCGAGGAAGGATACAGGGCCTTGCCTCCCGGCACGTACAAACCCACCCGTTGAACCGGGATCCATCGTTCGCTGACCCGGGCGCCGGGGGCCAGGTCGGTGGCCATGGGCTTGGGCACCTGGGTGGTGCAGACCTTGCGGATGCGGGCAACGGACTCCTCTATTGCCGCCCTGACCTTGGGGTCCAGCCCATCCAAGGCTTCCTGCATGGCCGATGCCGGGACCCTCAGATCATGAGGACGCACATGATCGAACTTCTCCTCCAGGTCGCGCAAGGCGCCGGCCCCATGCTCACGCACCTGATCCAGTATGGGCTGCACCTGGGCGCTGGCCTCCCGGGTACCCATATCGGCTCGGGGCATGGCGGCGAGGAGTTGGGCGCGGGACATGGTTTTCCCGCGCAGATCCATGGTTCTCATCATGAGCTTTGACATACTTTGATGGTAGTGAACTTTTGTGTCCCCAAAGCCAGCGACTCACCACCGTCCCAAATGGTGAGACGGTTGCAGGCGCGTCCTAGGCTGACGGCAGACAGGAGGGTCCGAAAACGGACTTGATCTCAGCCATCATAGAGGTGTCGTGCCTGGTGCGGAATCCGTCGCCGAAGGTCAGCAAACGGACGTTGCCCCGATCATCGGTGACCGCCAGACGGACCTGGCAGTAGCCGGGGTGGGACTTGAGTATCCGGGCCAGCCGCTCCATGTGCCCCCGATCCAGGGCCTGCCTGGGCAGGGTGATGGTCAGAGGCCGCTCGTCCGCCGACTCCAAAACGGGCACCTCCATATCGTTGACGCGGATGTTGGTGGCCTCGTCCCGCAGCTCGACCACACCCTTCACCCGGATGACCGAGTCCAGGACCAGGTCGTCGGAGTGGGCGTCGTAGACCTTGCCGAAGAACATGCACTGGATGGAGCTCTCCAGGTCCTCGATGGTGACAATGGCCCAGGGATTGCCCTTCTTGGAGACCCGTCGGTCCACAGCCGTGACCAGCCCAGCCAGGGTCACCGCCTTGCCATCCATACCCTTGGACCGGTTGAGCAGCTGGGCGATGGACATGTCCCGCATGCCAGCCAGAACCGAGGTCATGCCGCTCAACGGATGGTCGGACACGTACAGACCCAGCATCTGTCGCTCGAAGTTGAGTTTGGTGGACTTGTCCCACTCGTCGATGTCAGGGACGGTCACCTGGGCGTCGCCCAAGGCATCCTGCTGGGGCACGTCGTCATCGGGGTCGGCGAAGAGATCGAACTGACCCTCGGCCTGCTTGCGCTTGATGGGCATGACCTGGTCGACGGCCTCGTCATGAATCTGGAAGAGGGCCCTTCTGTTGGGATCGATGCCGTCGAAGGCGCCGCCCTTGATCAGGGATTCCACGGTTCGCTTGTTGAGCACCTCCATGGGCACCCGCTTGACGAAGTCCATGAAGTTGACGTACTTGCCGCGTGGCCCCTGGCGCTCCTTGATGATGTCCGCCACCACCTTGTCGCCCACATTGCGGATAGCGCCCAGGCCGAAGCGGACCACGTCGCCGACAGCGGAGTACTCGGCCACCGACTCGTTGATGTCAGGCGCCAGGATGCGGATGCCCATCCTTCTGGCCTCACCCAGGTAGAGGGCGGTCTTGTCCTTGTTCGTCTTCTCGTTCTGCAGCAGAGCGGCCATGAACTCCACCGGATAGTGGGTCTTCAGGTAGGCGGTCCAGTATGCGATCAGGGCGTAGGCCGCAGAGTGCGCCTTGTTGAAGGCGTAGCCGGAGAAGGGCACCAGGACGTCCCAGACCGCTTGGGCAGCCTCCTGGGAGTAGCCGTGCTCCTTCATGCCCTGGAAGAAGGGCACCTGTTCCTTGGCCAGGACATCGGGCTTTTTCTTGCCCATGGCCCTTCTCAGCACATCAGCTCGGCCCAGGGAGTAACCGGCCAGAATCCGGGCCGCCGACTGGACCTGCTCCTGGTAGACGATCAGACCGTAGGTCTCGTCAAGCACGCCCGCCAGGGGCTTGGCTACCTCCGGATGAATGGGCTCGATCTTCTGCTGCCCGTTCTTGCGTTTGGCATAGTTGATATGCGAGTTCATATCCATGGGCCCCGGTCGGTAGAGGGCGATCAGGGCGGAGATGTCGTTGAAGTTGTCGGGCTTGAGCATGCGCAGCAGGGATCGCATCCCGTCGCCATCGAGCTGGAAGACGCCCAGGGTGTCGCCCCGGGACAGCAGTTGATAGGTCTCCTTGTCGTCCAAGGGGACTTTCTCGATGCTGATGGGCTCCTTGCCGTTGCGCTTGATGTTGGCGACCGTGTCCCTGATGACCGTCAGGTTGGACAGCCCCAGGAAGTCCATCTTGACCAGCCCCAGGGTTTCACAGGTGTGGTATTCGAAGGTGGTGGTCACCGTGCCATCGGTGCGCTCCATCAAGGGGGAGGTATTGGTGATGGGGTTGGAGGCCATGATGGTGGCGCAGGCGTGCACCCCGGTCTGGCGGATGATGCCCTCGATGCCCTTGGCCTCCTCGGTGATCCGCTTGACGTCCGGGTTGGACTCGTACAGATCGCGGAACTCCTTGGCCTCCGGGTAGCGCTTGGACTGGGGGTCGAAGATCTCCTTGAGGCTCATGTCCTTCCCGTTGACCGTGGGCGGCAGGGCCTTGGTGACCTGGTCGCCTACGGAGTACTCGTAGTCCATGATCCTGGCCGAGTCCTTCAAGGCCTGCTTGGTCTTGATGGTGCCGTAGGTCACGCACTGGGCCACCTTGTCGGAGCCGTATTTGCGGCCCACGTAGTCCAGGACCTTCATGCGCCCCTCGGGGTCGAAGTCCACGTCGATATCGGGCAGGGAGACGCGCTCGGGGTTGAGGAAGCGCTCGAAGATCAGCCCGTGCTTGAGCGGGTCCAGCTCGGTGATGCCCATGGCGTAGGCCACCATGGATCCTGCCGCCGATCCACGGCCCGGCCCCACCATGATGCCATGCTGCTTGGCCCAATTGATGTAATCGGCCACCACCAGGAAGTAACCGGTGAACTGCATCTGACAAATCACGCCGCACTCGTAGTCGGCTTGGTGGGAGACCTCTTCGGGCACCCCATCCGGATAGCGGTTCTTGAGTCCCTCGTCCACCTTCTTCAGGAAGAGGGAGGTCTCGTCCCAGCCCTCCGGGCAGTCGAAGCGGGGCATGAAGGCCCCGTCCTCGTGGTCGTCGAACATGACGTTGCAGCGTTCCGCGATCTCCAAGGTATTGTCGCAGGCTTCGGGGAACTCCTTGAAGATCTCGCGCATCTCCTGGGCCGAGCGGATGTAGTAGCCAGTGCCGTCGAACTTGAAGCGGCCGGGGTCGGTCAGCCGGGACCCCGAGTTGATGCAGAGCAGGGCATCCTGAGCCGAGGCGTCCTCCTTGCGCACATAGTGCGAGTCGTTGGTGGCCACCAGAGGGGCATCCAGACGACGGGCGATCTCCAGCAGTTCCTTGGTCACCCGATGCTCGATCTCCAGCCCGTGGTCCATCAGCTCCACGTAGTAGTTCTCCTTGCCGAAGATGTCCTGGAACTCACCTGCGGCACGCAGAGCCTCGTCGAACTGGCCCAGCCTCAGCCTGGTCTGGACGATGCCCGAGGGGCAGCCGGTGGTGGCGATGACCCCCTGGTGGTAGGTGGATAGCAGGTCCTTGTCCATGCGGGGCCATTTGCCGACCAGGCCCTCCAGGTTGGCCACCGAGGAGGCCTTGATCAGGTTGACCAGACCAGTGTCGTCGCTGGCCCAGAGGGTCATGTGGGTGATGAAGCCGCCGCCGGAGACATCGTCAGAACGCTGCTCGTCGGTTCCCCAGTGGACCCGGCTCTTGTCCTGGCGGGCAGTCTCAGGGGTCACGTAGGCCTCGATGCCGATGATGGGCTTGATGTCGGCATCCACAGCCGTGCGCCAGAGCTCGTAGGCCCCGTGCATGTTGCCGTGGTCGGTGATGGCCACAGCCGGCTGCCCCAGCCGCCCCACCTCGGCAACCAGGTCGGGGATCCTGCTGGCCCCGTCCAGGGTGGAATAGTGGGTGTGGGTATGAAGATGAACGAAGTCTGACCGGGTTGAGGACATATCTCCAACTTACCCAGGACCCTGGCCGAATCGCCGGAGTGCGCTAGTTGCGTATACCGGTGGCGCTCTGACGCTCGATCTGCAGGGAGCGGCGCAGGTCAGCCGGGTAGGAGGAGACCACCCGGGTCCAGATCTTGGTGCGGGGATGGCGGAATTCCAGGCGCATGGCGTGCAGCCACTGCCGCTTCAGGCCCAGCCTGTCCGCCAGGTCGGGGTTGGCCCCATACATGTGGTCGCCCACCAGGGGATGGCCTATGGAAGAGAAGTGCACGCGTATCTGGTGGGTGCGCCCGGTCTCCAGATTGACGCTGACCAGGGTGGCCGAGCCGAAGCGCTCCAGCACATCCCAATGGGTGATGGCCTCCTTGCCGGCAGGCGTGACCGTGAAGCGGAAGTCCGAGACCCGGGCCCGTCCGATGGGGGCCTCGATGGTGGCCTTGTCCTCGGAAAGATTGCCCTGAACCAGGGCGTGATAGATCTTGACCACCTCATGCCGGGCGAACTGACGACGCATCTCCTTATAGGCCAGGTCGGACTTGCAGACCAGCATGAGGCCGCTGGTGCCCGCGTCCAGGCGGGAGACGATACCCTGACGGCCCTGGGCACCCATGGAGGTGATGTGGGTGCCCCGCTGCAGGAGGCTGCCCAGAACGGTTGGGCCGGTCCATCCTATAGAGGGATGGGCTGCCACCCCCACTGGCTTGTCGACGACGACCACGTCCTCGTCCTCATAGACCACGGGCATGTCCTCGGCCACGGGCTCCACCTGCTTGGCCGGTTCGGGCTCGTCCAGCTCAATCAGATCGCCACTCATCAGGGTGGTGGCCTTGTTCACCCGACGGCCCATGATCCGCACATGGCCCTGGGCTACCAGATCGCTGGCCTTGGCCCTGGACAGGCCCAGCATCTTGGACAGGGCCATATCCAGGCGCCGACCCACCAGGGCATCCGGCGCGGGAAGAAGCCGGGTCACTTGGCCGCTCCCCCATGTTCTTTTGGCTTGTCCCTGTCGCTAAAGCGCACATTGCAGGCAATGAGCACCACCACGACAACACCGGCCAGAGTCAGATAGATGTCAGCCACATTGCCCACCGACCAGCCGTAGTCCAGAAAGTCGACCACGGCACCGTCAAGAAAGCCTGAAGCGTAGGCCACCCGGTCGATCAGATTGCCTGCCGCCCCGGAAAAGGCCAGGGACAGGGCCAGGGTCCAGACCATGGAGGTGGTGCGCAGAGCCAGAACAATGATGAGCAGACAGGCGGCCAGGGCGATCAGGGATATGACCCAGGTACTCCCTGACCCCAATCCCAGAGAAGCCCCGGGGTTGCGCACCAGTCGCAGACCGTGCAGGGGCCCCGGCAGAGCCACACTGACCCCGTTGCCCAGCCGGGCCAGGGCCAAGGCCTTGGTCACCTGATCCAGGGCTATAGCCACTGCCGCCAGAGCGACGAAGACGGCCACGCGCCCGCGCAGCCGTCTCTTGTATATGTTCTTGGTCATTGCCGGATGGAATCAGTGGGCCTGTTCGGACTTCTTTTCCATGGACTGGTAATTGCTGGTGTCCGAGATCTGGTTGATGAGCTGGTTGAGGAACTCGGTCAGCTTGCTGCGGTAGCCCGCCTCGAACTGCTTGAGTCCCTGGATGTTCTCCTCCAGGACCTTGGACTGATCCATGAGCTTGTTCTTGACATCGGCGGCATAGCGATCGGCGCTGTCGCGGGTGTTCTTGTCGTACTCCTGGGCCCGGGTCTGCACCTGGGTCTCGTACTCGTCGGCTTGGCTGTGCTGGCGCTTGGAATAGGCGTCGGCATCGGAACGGGTCTTGACCGAGTACTCATCGGCCTGGGAGCGTACGCGCTGTGAGTAGCCATCGGCTTCGGAGTGCACGCGCTTGGAGTACTCGTCCACCTCGGCGCGCGTCCTCTTGGAGTAATCCTCCGCCTTCTTGACGATGTCGTCGTGCTGGGCGTGGCCCTCGGCCACCAGCTGGGAGGCATTGGCCTTGCCCTTGTCAACGTATTGGTCGTGCAGCTGCATGGCCAGGGTGAGCATGGCGGTGGCCCTCTCGGGTTCGCTGCTGGCCTCGGCGCCAGCGCCTGCAATCCGCTGCAGGCTGCCCGTTTCTGTGGAGGGCTCGGCCTTGGAGACCTGCTGACGCAGCTGCTCCTCGCGCTTGCGGGACTCCTCCAGCTCCTTGTTCAGCTGCTCGGTGCGCTGTTGCTGCTCTTGAGAAGCCTTCTGGGCCTGGGTGACCTGCTGACGGGCCGTGGCCATGCTCTGCTGGGAGGCATTGAGCTGGTTGGTCAGCGCCTGGACCTGCTGGCGGGCCTGGTCGCGCTCCTTTTGCATGGCCGTCAGCTGGTTGGTCAGCGCCTGGGTGTTGTTGCCCGCAGCAGCCTGGGCGGTAAGCTGGTCGATTTGGGAGTTGAGCTGCTCGACCTGACGCTTGAGCTGGTCGTTCTGGGAGGCCAGGGTCTTGACCTGGCTCTGGGACTCGGCCAGAAGGCGCTTGGTCTGGGCATCCACGGCAGGCTGTTGCTGAGCGGCGGAGCCTTGGGCCTGCTTCAGGTCCCGGTTTTCCGTCTGCAGGGATTCCACCTGTGCCGTCAGATCGGAGATCTTGGAGTTCAGCGAGGCCACATCGGTACCCAAGGACTGGGTGGAAGCAGCATTGCCCTGCATGGCCTGCTTACCCAAAGCTTCAACCGTATCGGTGACCTGATCCAGGAAGTCGTCGACCTCGTCGACGTCGTAGCCTTCCTTAAACCGCACTGTCTGGAAGGTATGCTCCCTTATGTCATTAGGCGTCAATAGAGCCATATGTTTCTCCACCTCGCTTCAGGCCAACCAGCCCGATTGTGTTCTCTTACTGCATGCTAGCACGGAGTCTGCCGTGTCCGCGGTCTTGCGCTTACCCCAGCAGCACCTGGATGATGATCAGGGCGGCGTAGAGCACCATGAAGGAGACGTCAAGCTGGATCCTGCCCATGGGCAGAGGCGGAATATACCGACGCAGCCAGCGCAGGGGCGGCTCAGTCAGGGCATAGATGACCCGAATGAGCGAGGCCACGAAGCCACGAGGGTACCAGCGAGGCGACAGAACCAGGACCCAGTCCAGAATCATCCGCACGAAGAGGATCAGCAGGTAGGTCTCAATGCAGATGTCTATCAGATATCGAAGAAAAAGAACAAGCATGCGTCTTCAGGCTCCTGCGGACACGGCTGCCAGGGCATCGCTCACTGGGCGAAAAGCCCCTTGGCCGAGGAGCCTGACTCGGGCTCCTCCACCTTGATGTTGACCTGTGCAGGACTGAGCAGAAAGACCCTGGGAGTGACCCGCTCGATGGACCCGCGTACCCCGAAGACCACGCCTGCCGAGAAGTCGACGATCCTGTAGGCCACCGACTCGGACACACCAGTCAGGTTGAGGACCACCGGCACTCCGTCCCGCAGGGCCCTGCCGACCATCTGGGCATCCTCATAGGACTTGGGATGGATGGTGGTGATGCGGTTGATCCGACTCTGGAAGGGCGTGGACTCGGCCTCCTGGCTGCTGGACGTGGATTGCGGAGCCATGGGAGTCACAGAGTGATCGGTGTCGAAGCCATCGCGGGCCTCGTCATCGTCGGCCAGGTCGTCGTCATCGTCGTCCACGACGTCCGACATGCCGAAAAAGGACATTGCGTTCTTCATCAATCCTGCCATACCTGCTCCTTCGCCTGATTACCGCAGAAAGTCAGGGATATCCAGATATCCCGGGTCGGAGGTGCCGTCGTCGCCGGAAGCGGGGGGCACCACATCGTGTTCGGAGGTCTCATCTGACTCCGCCTGGGCGGAAGGGGTCGTCAGCGGCTGCTGGGGCTGCTGGACCGGGGCGGCCGCTGCTGGCGTGGTGGTCGTGTCCACTGCCGGAGCCGGAGTCTCATCCTTCTTAGGGGTGGGATCGAATCCGGCGGCGATGACCGTAACCCGCACCTCGTCCCCGTAGGCATCGTCCAAGGCCAGGCCCCAGATGATCTGCGCCTCGGGATGGATGGCATCCTGAACCAGCTGGGCAGCGGCAGATGCCTCCTGCATGCTCAGGTCGGTGGGGCCGGCCACATTGATCAGGGCCCCATGAGCACCCTCGATGCTCTCCTCCAGGAGCGGAGAGGAGATGGCGATCTCGGCGGCCTGGGTGGCTCGATCCTCGCCTCTGGCTGCGCCGATGCCGAAGAGGGCGGTGCCGGCATCCTTCAAGATGGCGGTGACATCGGAGAAGTCCACGTGAATGTAGGAGTTCATGGTGATCAGGTCGGTGATGCCCTGGACACCGGCCAGCAGGGCCGTGTCGGCGGTTTTGAAGGCATCCATGACCGAGACTGTGCGATCCGAGAGGTCCAGAAGCCGGTCATTGGGGATAACGATAAGGGCATCGACCTCCTTGCGCAGGTTCTCGATGCCCGATTCGGCGGAAGCGGAGCGCCTGGGCCCCTCAAAGGTGAACGGCCGGGTGACCACGGCGATGGTGAGCGCGCCTTGCTGACGGGCTGCGCGCGCCACCAGTGGGCTGGCGCCGGTGCCTGTGCCGCCGCCCTCCCCTGCCGTGACGAAGACCATATCGGCGCCCTTGAGCACCTCTTCGATGTCGGACTGGTGGTCCTGGGCAGCCTTGGCGCCCTTCTCCGGATCGGCGCCGGCCCCCAGGCCGCGGCTGTTGGCATCGGAAAGGGAGATCTTTACATCGGCTTCTGAGCGCAGGAGATCCTTGGCATCGGTATTGATGGCAACAAACTCGACATTCTGCAGACCCTCGGCGATCATGCGATTGACAGCATTGCCACCGGCTCCACCAACACCAACGACCTTGATGTTGGTCTTGTCGTTGAAATTGTCATTCTGGGCAATCTCGCTCACAGTATGCTCCCGTCACTCACGTTACGCTCAACTCTAGCGCAGGTCGTATACGCCAACACGCATTTGCCCACAGGCGTTCCGACCCTCCCTGACGGCCGTGGGCCTAGGGTCCGGGAGGACAGAGCCAACCGCCCTGGCCTTCCGAGAGAACCTCCACGCCGTTCTGTCCGTATTCTAAACCCTGATTCTAGACCCGGATGCGCACGGTTGGCGACAGGAATATTTCCGGCTTCAGTAGGAGGCATCCATGGGGTCGTTGCCGAAGAGCGTCTCGCGCTCCTGATGGGTGGTGGTCCGCGAATCCAGCCAGCCATAGGGAAGACGGACCTTCTTGGCATAGCGGACCCGGCCACGGGGCTTGCCGGCCACGGCTCGTGGATAGGGCATGTCCTGATCCAGATCGGCGATGCAGCGGTCCAGCTCCTCCAGGCTCTCGCAGGCCATGAAGTCGCGGCGCACCTGGCCTCCTACCGCGAAACCCTTCAAATACCAAGCCACGTGCTTGCGCATGTCGTGGACGGCCATGCGCTCGTCGCCGTCGTAGAACTCGGCCAGAAGCCGGGCATGGCGGGCCATGATGGCCCCCACCTGGCCCAGGGTGGGCTCCTGCCGTTCCGGGGAGCCAGCCAGGGCCGCCGCTATGTCGGCAAAGAGCCAGGGACGGCCCTGGCAGCCCCGGCCGATGGCCACGCCTGCGCAGCCGGTCTGGGCGAACATGTCCAGGGCATCCTCGGCGGTCCAGATGTCGCCGTTGCCGAAGACGGGGATATCAACGGCCTGGACCAGCTGAGCGATCCGGTCCCAGTCGGCATGGCCGCCATAGTACTCAGCCGTGGTTCTGGCGTGCAGGGTCACAGCGGCGCATCCCTCCTCCTGGGCGATGTGCGCCGCCTCCAGGAAGGTCTCGTGCTGGTGATCGATGCCCACACGGATCTTTGCGGTGACGGGGATCCCAGCAGGCGAGCAGACGGCGACCACCCGATGGACCAGTTCGGCGAAGAGGTCGGTCTTCCATGGCAGGGCGGATCCGCCGCCATGTCTGGTGACCTTGGGAACCGGGCAGCCGAAGTTCATGTCGATATGATCGGCCCAGCCCGCATCAACCACCATCCGGGTGGCCTGTTCCATGATCTGCGGGTCCACCCCGTACAGCTGCAGGGAGCGCACCTTCTCCTGCGGGGCGAAGCGACAGAGCCGGAAGGCCTTGGGGTTGCGCGCCACCAGGGCCCGGGCCGTCACCATCTCCCCCACATACAGTCCATCGGGTCCATACTCGCGGCAGAGCAGGCGGAAGGGCCAGTTGGTCACGCCCGCCATAGGCGAAAGCATGACCGGCACAGGCACGGTTATCGGGCCCAGCTGCACCGGGGCAACCTTCGGGGTCGGGCGATCAGTCTCAGTACCGGCCACCGGCCTCGGCCACCTTGATGGGTTCGCTCTCGTCCGTGCCCGGCTCGCTGGCCAAGTCCGTGTAGCCGTCAGCTGCACGCGCGCCGGTCAGGTCAGATGGGCCCATGGGGTAGCGCACCCGCCGCTCGCCGACGACCCGGCGCACATAGTCCTCCACCTGGTCCAGGGCCACCCGATCCTGCTGCATGGAATCTCGGTTGCGGATGGTGACCGCCTTGTCGTCCAAGGTGTCGAAGTCCACGGTGATGCACAGGGGTGTGCCGATCTCGTCCTGACGACGGTAGCGGCGGCCGATGGCGCCGGACTCGTCGTAGTCCACCATCCACTCGTTCTGGCGCAGGTCGGCAGCCAGGTCATGGGCGATCCGCTGCAGATCAGGCTTCTTGGACAGGGGCAGGACGGCTGCCTTGACCGGGGCCAGCCTCGGATCCAGGCGCAGCACGGTGCGCCGGTCGACCCCGCCCTTGGTGTTGGGGGCCTCGTCCACGTCATAGGCATCCACCAGGAAGGCCATCAGCGAGCGCGTCAGGCCGGCAGCGGGCTCGATCACGTAGGGAATGTAGCGTTCCCCGCTGGCCTGGTCGAAGTAGCTCAGATCCTCGCCCGAGTGTTCGGCATGGGCCTTGAGGTCGTAGTCGGTGCGGTTGGCCACGCCCTCCAGCTCGCCCCACTCGGAGCCCTGGAAGCCGAACCGGTACTCGATGTCCACGGTTCGCTTGGAATAGTGGGCCAGCTTCTCCTTGGGGTGCTCATAGTGGCGCAGGTTCTCGGGCTTGACGCCCAGGTCCACGTACCAGCGGGTTCTGGCGTCGATCCAGTACTGATGCCACTGCTCGTCGGTGCCGGGATGGACGAAGAACTCCATCTCCATCTGCTCGAACTCGCGGGTGCGGAAGATGAAATTGCCGGGTGTGATCTCGTTGCGGAAGCTCTTGCCCATGTTGGCGATGCCGAAGGGAGGCTTGGAGCGGGAGGAGGCCATGACGGACTTGAAGTCCACGAAGATGCCCTGGGCGGTCTCGGGACGCAGGTAGTGCAGGCTCTTCTCGTCCTGGACGGGTCCCAAATGGGTCTGCAGCATCATGTTGAAGTCGCGCGGCTCGGTCCACTGGCCCTTGGTGCCGCAGTCCGGGCAGGGGATGTCCTTGAGGCCGTTTTCCGGATCATGGCCGTGCTTCTCGACGTAGGCCTCCTCCAGGGTGTCGGCCCGGTGCCGCTTGTGGCAGTTCAGGCACTCGATCAGGGGGTCATTAAATACGGACACATGGCCCGAGGCCTCCCAGACCGCCGTGGGCAGGATGACCGAGGTATCCACGCCGACCACATCGTCGCGGGTGACCACCATGGATCGCCACCACTCACGCTTGATGTTGTCCTTGAGGGCCACGCCCAGGGGTCCATAGTCCCAGGCCGAGCGCGTCCCGCCATAGATCTCCCCTGCGGGAAAGACGAATCCTCGGCGCTTGGCCAGGGAGATGACCTCATCCAGTTTCGATACTGCCACTGATCACACCTTCTGCTCGGGAGCCCCTCCTGGGGACATACGACCTGATGACCGGCCTCCAGCATACCTTCGGCGGGTGACCTGCTGTCAGTGTAGAGGCCTACCATCGAAGCAGGTGCGGGAGGCCGCGCAGGTGACCGCAGGGGGACACCGGACGTCCTGCCTGCCAATCCCAGTCGACGAGGAAAGGTTCCCGATATGCCCAATGTGAACGATACATCCTATCTGAACACCGTAGCCGAGGTCACTATTGCGCCCTCCGGTCAGGGTGAGGAGCTGTCCACCTATGTGGCCCAGGTCATCAAGGTCATCAGGGATTCGGGGCTGCCCAACCAGACCAATGCCATGAGCACCGTCGTCGAAGGGGATCTGCACCGGGTCATGGAGGTCACGGAAGAAGCCACACGGGTCCTGGCCGAGCAGGGATACAGAACCGGCGTCAGCCTCAGGCTGGACATCCGTCCCGGCAAGCGGGATCAGATCCACGAGAAGGTGGAGCGGGTCGACCGGATCCTGGGCGGGGAAAGCCGCTGAAAGCTCCCTGTCACTGACGATCAGCCGGGCTGAAATCGCCTGAGCAAGTTAAGGTGTGCCCATGATCACGATGAAGCAGATCGCCGAACGCACAGGCGTGTCCGTCTCCACAGTCTCTCTGGTGCTCAACGGCCGCGACAAGGGCAGAGTCAAGTCGGAGACCGCCCGGAAAGTGCGCAGCACAGCCAAGACTCTGGGCTATCGGCCCAATCCCATGGCTCGGTCGCTGCGCACCAGCAAGACCGGCATGCTGGGCTTCATCAGCGAAGAAGTGGCCACTACGCCCTACGCGGGCGCCATTATTCGGGGCGCGCAGGATGCGGCAGCCGAGCGCGGCTATGTGCTTCTCACCGTCTCCACCGATGGAGGCATCCGGGAATCCGAGCAGATCCTGGCCTTGAAACGCTATGGGGTGGACGGATTCCTCTTCGCCAAGATGTACGACCAGGATGTTGACCTGCCCCAGGCTCTGCGCTCCTGCCCTGCCGTGGTGGTCAACGCGGCGGAGCGGGCCGACCGCTGTCCCAGCATCGCCCCTGACGAGTTTCTGATCGGCTACGATGCCACCCGCCATCTGATTGAATCAGGCTGCCGCCGGGTAGCCTACCTGGGCACCACACAGGATCTGCCGGCGCAAGAAGACAGAATGCGGGGGTATCAGGCCGCTCTCAAGGAAGCTGGGTTACCTGCAGGCCAGTCCTTGATCCGACTGGTGGGCTTCAACCAGGATGCCATGGATCAGGCGAACGACCTGATGGACGACCAGCATCCCGATGGGGTCTTCTGCTTCAATGATTCGCGCTCCATTTACCTCTACCAGGCGGCCGCAGCCCGCCATCTGGTCATCGGCAGGGACCTCAATCTGGTAGGCGTGGACAACCACCAGGTCATAGCCGAGACAATGGCACCCCCCTTGACCACGGTCGAACTGCCCCACTACGAAATGGGCTTCTGGGCGGTGCGGCGGCTGCTGATGCAGATCAATCCCCGTCGCGTTGCTCTACCGCTGCCTAAAACCCGTGCCGCCTTGCCGCCGCTTGATCAAGATGCGGGAGTGCGCATCCATTGCGCCCTGATCCGCAAGGGCTCCACCCGCCTCGATACCGCCTCAGCCCCGGTGCCAGCCAACCGCTAAAGCCAGGAAGGCATCTTCCCTGCTCCTGATTGCCAGATGGTGAACCATGATCGAAGACTGACGACGTTCAGACCAATCGTCAATCGTTTGACGTAAATCGATTGACGTCCTACTATACCTACCAGGATCCGCTCTGCGCACAGAAGGCACATCGGACCTGGAGGCACTGCGGAGAAGCAGTGCACAAATAGGGAGAGAGGGGCAGCATGGCCGTCAAATCGTCAGCATGGAGGAATCCATCATATTTGGAATCCTCCACCGGAATATTCTTCTTCTTCTGCGCCTGGGGCATCTGGTGGTCCTTCTACCAGCGATGGCTGGTAACGGGGCTTGGCATGACCAACACCCAAGTGGGCAACATCTACTCCATCAATTCCGTGGCCACCCTGATCATCATGTTCGTCTACGGGGTCATCCAGGACGAACTGGGAGTCAAGCGCCGTCTGGCCATTTTCATCGCCGCCATCGCCGCCCTGGTGGGGCCCTTCGTCCAATTCATCTATGCGCCGCTCATGCGCTCCAACATCATGCTGGGCGCTATGCTTGGCGCAGTGGTCCTCTCTGCCGGCTTCATGTCAGGCTGCTCCCTGATCGAGGCCATCACCGAACGCTACTCGCGCAAGTTCGGCTTCGAGTATGGACAGTCCCGGGCCTGGGGCTCCTTCGGCTACGCCATCGTGGCCCTGATCGCCGGCTTCGTCTTCAACATCAACCCCATGATCAACTTCTGGCTGGGGTCCGCCTTCGGCCTGTGCATGCTGCTGGTCTACGCCTTCTGGATCCCGGACGAACAGCGTAAGGAGATCCGCCGCGAATCGACCCCCGAGGGCGAGAAATCCCAGCCTTCACTCAGGGATATGCTCCACGTACTGGGTATGCCGGCCCTCTGGCTGCTGATCATCTTCATGATCTTCACCAACACCTTCTACACGGTCTTCGACCAGCAGATGTTCCCCACTTACTACGCCAACCTCTTTGCCACACCGCAGTTGGGCAACCAGGTCTACGGCGTCCTCAACTCTTTCCAGGTCTTCCTGGAGTCGGCCATGATGGGCGTCGTGCCCGTCATCATGCGCAAGATCGGTGTGCGGAACTCGCTCTTGCTGGGCGCTACGGTCATGTTCGCCAGGATCGGCCTGTGCGGTTTCTTCCACGATCCGGTCATGGTCTCCATCGTCAAGCTCTTCCACTCCATCGAGGTCCCGCTCTTCAGCCTGCCGGCCTTCCGCTACTTCACCCTGCACTTCAACCCCAAGCTGTCTGCCACCCTGTACATGGTAGGCTTCCAGATCGCCTCCCAGGTCGGCCAGGTGGTCCTGTCCACCCCGCTGGGCATGCTCCACGACCGGGCCGGCGATCGGGTCACCTTCTATACCATCTCATTGGTGGTGCTGGTCGCTCTGATCTACGGCATCTTCGTGCTCAAGCGCGACGACCAGCAGGTTGACGGCGATCCCTTCATCAGGGATTCGCAGAAGTCCGCCGTAACCCAGGGCTGAGCCCCACGTCAACCATCATCAGCACCCATCCAACCCGAAAGGATTCAATGATGAACCAGCCAGCAACCAAGGAAAACGCCGACATGAGCGCTCAGCTGGACAAGGCCCAGAAGAGCATCGACCGGCTCTTCGCCACCCGCAATGACCGC
This sequence comes from Bifidobacterium sp. W8112, assembly GCF_016101425.1. Lineage (NCBI taxonomy): Bacteria > Bacillati > Actinomycetota > Actinomycetes > Bifidobacteriales > Bifidobacteriaceae > Bifidobacterium > Bifidobacterium sp. W8112. The sequence continues at coordinate 267,240 of NZ_JACFQN010000002.1, forward strand.
TGGTATCCCCAGTGCCACATCGCCTCCAAGGCCGGATGGATCAACGACCCTAACGGCCTGAGCTATTACAAGGGCCGCTACCATGCCTACTTCCAGCTCAACCCCTATGGGAGCGAGTGGGGAAACATGCACTGGGGGCACGTATCCAGCGCCGACCTGGTCACCTGGCGGCGCGAGCCCCTGGCCATGGCGCCCACCCTGGAGGTCGAGAAGGACGGGGTCTTCTCCGGATCGGCCGTTGTGGGTGACGACGGCCGCCTGACCATCTACTACACCGGTCACCGCTGGCGCAACGGGGTCAACGATGACGACGGCAACCTCCAGGAGCAGTGCATGGCTGTCTCCTCAGACGGGATCCACTTCGAAAAGAAGGGGGTCGTGATCCCCTGCCCGGACGACAAGATCCTGCACTTCCGCGATCCCAAGGTGTGGAAGATGGGCGGCCTCTGGTACATGGTCTTCGGAGTCAGCACCCCGGCCCATCGGGGCGAGATCTGGATGTACACATCCAATGACATGGAGCACTGGACCTTCGACCGGGTCATCTACCGGCACCCCGACCCTGAGGTCTTCATGCTGGAATGCCCCGACATGTTCCCCCTGGAGGACAAGTGGGTGATCTGCTACTCGGCCATGGGCCTGAAGCCCCACGGGTTCGAAGCCCGCAACCACAACAACGCCGGCTATGTGATCGGCAGCTGGCAGCCCGGCGGCGACTTCCATCAGGAGACTGAATTCCACCTCTGGGACGACGGCCATAACTTCTATGCCCCGCAGACCTTCCAGGCCCCTGACGGCCGTCGGCTGGTCTTCGGCTGGATGAGCCCCTTCACCGAGCCCATCCCCATGCAGGAGGACGGCTGGTGCGGCCAGTTCACGGTACCCCGCGAGGTCTCCCTGGCCGGTGATCATCTGCGCTGCCTGCCGGTGCGCGAGTTCTCCGACCTGGACCAGGACAGGCAGGACTTCGGTTCCATCGAGCTGGAGGTCAACGGCAGCCAGGATCTGGTTGACGACGCGCAGACCGCCGACATCACTATGGAAATCGACCTGGCCAAGTCCCAGGCAGAGCGCATCGGTCTGGAGATTCACCGGACTCAATCCGGCGACCACACGCTGGTCTGCTATGACGACCAGCTGGGCCGCGTGGTGCTGGACCGCCACTGCAACACCTACGGGGATCGGGGTTACCGCACAGCACCCGTCGACAAGTCCTCGGGCAAACTCAAACTGCGCATCATCGTGGACCGGGGCTCGATCGAGGTTGTCGTCAACGACGGGCTGGAGATCATGTCCTCCTACTCCTTCCCCGCCCAAGGACCGCGGGGCATCCGTCTGATCGCCGAGTCCGGCGAGGGCAAGGCCCTGATCGACTCCCTCGCGATCGCCAGGCTGGGCACCATCTGGGAAGAGCCGGATCGCTGATCCCGCTGTCCTGGTCGGCACAGGAAAGGCCTGCCCTCTGAATCACTCAGAGGGCAGGCCTTTTTGTTTTGCAAGCATCGCCTTCAAGCATCCATGGTCAGAACCGATGAATCGGAAATCCTAGAGGAAGTACCGGTCCTTTGGCACTGACTCCTTGCCGGAGACCGCCAGTCATGACTCGGTCTCAGGCCTTTGATCTGCGGGACCGGAAGCCATTGGTGCGGTCGATCCGACTTCGGCTTTACTTGTCGACCTTGACCAGCAGAGCCATCAGCCCGGAGGCAATGGCCGCCGCACCCATGAAGAGGAAGGCTCCGACGAAGGAACCGCCAGCCGCCTTGACCAGATAGCCGATGATCATGGGGGCCAGGAATCCACCCAGGGTGCCGCCGGTGTTGATGATGCCGATGGCGGAGCCGATGATATGCGGGTCCATGATCTTGTGGGGCCAGGTGAAGATGCCGGTGAAGGCCACCACGGAGACGCAGGATACAAGGATCAGCAGCAGGAGGGAGAGCCAGATGTTGCGCGAGAAGACGAAGCATACGACCAGGACGGCGCTGATCACCCCGGCGCCCAGGATAGCCAACTTCTCCCTGCCCAGGAAGAGCTTCGAGAGCAACTGACCGGCATAGATGGTGGCAACGGTCGAGAAGACCGCATTGACCGCAAGCAGGATGCCTGCCTGGCCGATCGAGAGTCCGAAGGTGTTTTTGATGAAGGTGGGCATCCAGGAGATATTGCCGTACAGGAGGATGTTCAGCAGCAGCATGGCCACGAAGAGGACCAGCACGTTCCGATTCTTCAGAACCTCGAGGAACCCTGCCCCCTTGGCTCCGGGCTTCTGGTCAGCCTCGGGCTGGCGGGGCTTGGAGGGCACGAAGATCAGGATGCAGACGAAGGCCAGCAGGTAGAGGGTGCCCAGCACAGCGTAGGCCAGGTGCCAGTTGATGGCGACCATGTTGGCGCCCAGGACGAAGGCCAGAATGCCGCCGATGCCCGAGGTCGACAGAATCAGCGACTGTACGAAGGTACGCCTTTCCTGGGGGAAGTTCTCCGCAATCGACTTGGAGCAGGAGGGTGGATAGCCGCCGTGGCCCATGCCAGCGAAGAACCGGACGATGATGAAGAAGGCCAGACCATTGGCCAAGCCGAACAGGTAGCTGAACAGACCAATGATGATCATGGAGGCCATCAGCACACGCTTGGCCCCAAGCCGGTCGGCCAGCCAACCGCTGGGTATCTGCATGAGCGAGTAGCCCAGGAAGAAGGCCGACATGATGATGCCTGTCTGCCCCGAGTCCAGGTGGAACTGCTCGGAGATGGGGATGATGGCGGTCGAGATCATGTTCTTGTCCATGTACACGATCGAGTAACCGGCCATCAGGGAGAAGATCAGCGTTCCGCTCGCCGTTTTTGAGGATTGCTTGATTGCCATTGGTCTGTCATCCTTCAGTAGAAACCGGCCGCCGCCGGGCAAGGTGATCCCGCAAAGATCACAGGGCCTGGCGGCAGCCGAACAGTAGAGGTCAGTGGGGCATCACATCGTCAGGAATGACGACCTTGTACTCCTGACCGGCGAAGGTCTTGTCGAAGTCCTCCTTGGCGGCCTTGACCAGATCCGGGTTGGTAAAGGCATCGTAGGCGGTCAGAGCCAAGGTCTTGCCCGCAGCCAGCAGGCCCTTGTGGGCCACTGAGGACTTGCCGTTGGCAGCCCACTGCCAGGAGTGAGCAGAGGTGCCCTGGGGCTCGAACCCGCCGCTGAACTGGGCGGTGGGCGTCTGCCAGCTGACATCGCCGACGTCGGTGGATCCCGATGCCGTATCGGTGAAGACCAGTGGATACTTCTTCAGGGCCATGGTCGACTCGGCCATCTTCCTGACTTCCTCATCCGTCAGATCAGGGAAGGCCTCCTTGGTGCGGCTGAGCACCCGCTGCTTGCCGGCCTCGGGGACCGTATCGGTGTAGCGGCGCTCGTAGTCCAACTCCTGCTGATCCAGGGGCAGGGGGCCGACGAGGTCCAGGTTCCTGTCTATGGCCTCGGTCAGCGGATGGTTGGGAATGAAGTTGTAGCAGGCCGCGTCGAACTCCTCCTTGACCTGGGTCTCGGTCATCAGGGCCGCACCCTGGGCGATCTTCTCAACACGCTTGAACAGATCCTGAGCCTGGTCCATCCTGGGGGCGCGCACGAAGTAGTAGAGCCGGGCATGAGACTGCACCACGTTGGCTGACTCGCCGCCTGCGTCGATGAAGGCGTAGTGCACGCGGGCCTGATCAATCATGTGCTCGCGCAGGAACTGCACACCCACATTCATCAGCTCTGCGGCATCCAGGGCGCTCCGGCCCAGCTCGGGGGCCGCAGCCGCGTGCGCCGGCACGCCGGTGAAGTCGAAGTAGGCCTGCAGGACCGCCAGGCTGGAGGAACCCCAGGCCTGGGTCACATCCGAGGGATGCCAGGACAGGGCCAGATCCAGCCCGTCAAAGACCCCGTCCCTGGCCATGAAGGCCTTGCCGTAACCCGACTCCTCAGCTGGGCAACCGAAGACCTTGATGGTCCCCTTGAGTCCCTTCTCCTGCATGAAGGTCTTGATGCCCACGCCTGCCGCGACGGCCGCCATGCCCAGGATGTTGTGGCCGCAGCCTTGCCCGTTGCCGCCCTCGACCAGGGGCTTATGCTCGCCCAGGTCGGCCACCTGGCTGAGTCCTCCCAGGGCATCGTATTCGCCGGTGATGCCGATCACCGGACGGCCCGAACCCCAGGTCGCCACATAGGCATAGTCCATATGGCCCACGCCCTTTTCGATCTCGAAGCCCTCCTGCTCCAGCACCTGGTAGTGCTGCTGGACCGACTCCTTGACTGCAAACCTGGTCTCGGGGGTGCCCCAAATATGATCGGCTGCCTCGATGAACTCCTGTGACTTGTCTTCGATGATCTGCATGATGCGTTGCTTGTCGTCCACGCCTGTCGACTCCTTCGTTTCGTTTGCTGCGCTGATTTCCACGGCGGACATGGCCTGCTCCGCTGTGATACGTCACAGACTACCTTTCATGGGCGTTACGAGAGTGTTCAGACCTGTAAATTTGGACTATTATGGCTAACCTCACAAAATTGGAAGCTCTGTCTTCTCAGGCATTCTCCACGCCGCCGAAGCGCCTGTCCCGGTGGATGTAATCGTCGATGGCGCGCCAGAGCACCTCACGCCCGCAGTCCGGGAAGAGCTCAGGGACGAAATCCAGCTCCGCATAGGCCGCCTGCCAGGGCAGAAAATTGGAGGTGCGCTGCTCCCCAGAGGTGCGCATAACCAGGTCGCAATCCGGAATGTCGGGGTTGTAGAGGTGCTGGGCGATCATCTTTTCGGTCACCTTGGAACCCTTGATCTGCCCGGCCGCAACTTCTCGGGCGATGTCTGTGGCCGCATCGGCCAGCTCAGCCCTGCCCCCGTAGTTGATGCAGAAGATCACATCGATTCTGCTGTTGTGCCGGGTGCGCTCCATGGCCGCTTCCAGCTCGTCGATGACCGACTTCCAGAGTCGAGGCCGACGGCCAGCCCAGCGCACGCGCACCCCCCAGTCATCCATTTGGGCCACCCTACGGTGGATGATGTCCCGGGAGAAGCCCATCAGAAAGCGGACCTCAGCCGGCGAGCGCTTCCAATTCTCCGTGGAGAAGGTATACAGGCTCAGGTACCGGACCCCAGCTTCAATGGCCCCGGCTATGGTGTCGAAGACCACCGGCTCGGCGGCCCGGTGACCCTGGGTGCGCTCCATGCCCCTCTGCTTGGCCCAGCGGCCATTGCCGTCCATGATCACACCCAGGTGCCGCGGGACTGAGCCCCTGGGGAACTGCGGGATACGCGCGGGATCGGAGAAGGGGGCTGCGGGCACATCCAGAGAAGTATAGTCGACGGGGTCAAAGCTCATGCTTCAAGAATCTAATAGCCGCAGAGATCTAATGGGCCGCTCCAGGTAATATTCGCCCCATTTCTCAACAAGACCGTCGCATAGGGGGGTGGAGCCCCTGCCGTCCAGCTTGGACCAGTCCCCGCTGCTCAGGGCCCGGAAGCGTGCCAGGGTGGCGGAATCCACCGCCACGGCGTCGGTAGGCCTGTCCCGGCTGCAGACCACCCCGCCGCCAGGCACCGAAAAGTGGGTCAGCTGGTCGGTCCGGCCGCAGACGATGCAGGAATCCAGCCGGGGCCTCCAGCCAGCCAGCGCCAGGGACCGCAGCAAATAGGAGGCACCGATATCCCGGGGATCATGCCGGTGACCAGCCAGGCTGGCCAGGGCGGAGGCCAGCAGACGGTATTGCTCAGGGGCCGGCTCATGCTCGCCCACCACCAGCTTGTCGGCGGTCTCAAGCATGACGCCCCCGTTGGCATAGAGGTCATAGTCGGCGCATATGGCATCCGCATAGGCGGCTATGCAGACCGCCTGGGAGACGATGTCCAGGTTGCGGCCGCGGGAGATGAGCAGATCGTCACGCATGAATGGCTCCAGCCGCGCGCCGAAGCGGGACTTGGTTCGTCGCACCCCCTTGGCCACGGCCCTGACCTTGCCGTGCCCCCTGGTCAGCATGGTGACGATCCGGTCGGCCTCGCCCAGTTTGACCGTTCTGAGGACCAAGCCCTCGTCACGATAGATGGCCACGACGGTCCCGTCCTTTCATTGGTAGATGAACAGACCCCAGAAGGCGAAGATCAACAGGACCCCGAACATAGCCAGGGTGGTGACGATGAAGAGGGCAACGCCAAAGCGGGTGGAGGCCAGCACAGGCCTGGGATCCATGTTCCGCATCTGCTGGCGCAGACTGGGGCCGCCGGCCTTGCTTGTGCGCACCTGGTCGGGCAACCGGTCCAGTCCCCTGAGTGAGGCGACCTCGACCATGCGGGCGAAGGTGCGCGACCAGGCCCAGATCACCAGGGCACAGACCACCTGGATGACCGGCCAGCTCCAGTAGCTGACCCCAGCCTGGTCGGGCACGCCGCCCCAGCCCAGGCGTACCACGGCCATGATGACCTGGCCCAGACCAGCTCCGAAAAGGATCAGGGTAGCCAGGGTGGTGCCGGTGATGGTGACCAAGGTGCCGCCGAAGCCATGGCTGAAGCCCAGGACCGGGTCCTTGCGTCGGCGCAGACGGAACAACTTCATCAGCCCGGCCACCAGGGCCATGACCAGGGATGCCAGCAAAAGCACCAGGGTCAGCAGGTGCAGGACCAGCATGTACACGGTCAGCGAGCGTCGCCCCCGCAGGTCAGTAGGCACGGCGATGGACTGGTGGATGGTGGCCCCACCCACGCTGGGGCTGGTCTGATGCAGGCCATGGACCTGACCCACCGCCCAGTCGACCATGTCCTGCTGGTAGTGGTCGGCCAGGGGCGTGCCGGTCCGGGCCTCATCTCCCAAACGCAGCACATGGTTGGAGACCGGGTAGGAACGCACAGTGACGTTCTCGTTGCCCGAGGCGTGGGCCTGGGCGAGCACGCGTTGCACCCCCTCCACCTGGGCGGTCATGACATCCTTGGCCCCGTAGGCCAGCAGGGTGGGAATGGCATAGGTGCTGCGGTCGGTGGGGTCGATGTCCAGATTGTTCAGACCCAAGAGGGAGGCATCGGTGCTGAAGAGCCGACGGACCACCGACTGGTAGCCCTGGTTGGCTCCGGCAATGGCGAAATCCTGGGCTACGAAGAAGCCCATGGCGTGCCGCGGCGAATAGACCATGGGGCTCAGCAGGATCTGGAAGGCGATCCGGTGGTCCATGGTCAGCAGCATGGCGGCGATCCAAGTGCTCTCGCTGGTGGCATAGATGCCTACCTTGGATGCATCCACATCAGCCCGGTCGCGCAGCAGATTGGCAACCCGCTCGTAGGCCTTGGCCGAGGCGGGATAGTCCCGGTCGGCATCATTGGTGGACCAGACCGGCTTGTCCAGCACGGCGGTGACGAAACCGGCAGAGGCCAGGGTTCGGGCCACATCCCCGAAGGAGTTGTCGCAGGTGCCGTAACCGGCGCCGTGCATGAAGACTACGGCTGGCCGATGCCCTGAGGCCTCCTTGGGGGCACGGATCAGTATTCGGATGCGTTGGTGCTCGCCAGTGGCTGGCCGTTCCACGCTCAGTTCCTGGTGACGGGATTCGACCTGGTACTGCCCCACGGCATCCCTGTCAACCCCGGCAGGCCAGTCGAAGGTGACCGCGGTGTCCGGAGTCAGTGTGGGAAAATTTTGATCCACTGGTTCGTATTTCCAGGGGACGGCGGTCAGGTGGGAGACGGAGGCCAGCAGACCCATGAGGATGATGAAGACGGGCAGGCTGGTCATGAGCCGCCTGACCCTGCTCCACCCGCTTGCAGGGAGGGAACGCTCAACCTCTTGGGACACGTCGGCCATTGTAGCCGGTGGCGGGGATGGCTCTTACGCCCTCAGCTGGCACGACCGGTGACCGGAACCACCATGGGCCCTGCCTCCGGCAAGGTTTCACCCTGGGCCGCCGCCTTGGCATCCATCTGGGCGGCGATTTCCTTGGCCCGTTCCAGCAGCGTGGGGACAATCTGATCCTCGGGCACGGTCTGCACCACCTTGCCCTTGATGATGATCTGGCCCTTGCCGTTGCCCGAAGCCACCCCCAGATCGGCCTCCCTGGCCTCGCCAGGTCCGTTGACGATGCAGCCCATGACGGCCACCCGGATGGGGGCGGTGATGTCCTTGAGCCCCTCGGTGACCTCCTTGGCCAGCTCGATCACATCCACCTGGGCCCTGCCGCAGGAGGGGCAGGAGATGATGTCGAAGTGGCGCTGGCGCAGCCCCAGGTACTCCAGGATCTTGCAGCCCACCTTGACCTCTTCCACAGGCGGTGCGGACAGGGAAACACGAATGGTGTCGCCGATGCCCTCGGCCAGAAGCGCGCCGAAGGCCAGACAGGACTTGATGGTCCCCTGCCAGGAGGGCCCGGCCTCGGTCACGCCCAGGTGCAGGGGCCAGTCGCCCTTGGAGGCCAGAAGCCTATAGGTCTGGACCGTGGTGACGGGATCGTGGTGCTTGACGGAGATCTTGAAGTCATGGAAGCCCACGTCCTCGAACATGTGGGCCTCTTTCAAAGCCGAGGCGACCAGGGCCTCAGGGGTGGGTCCGCCGTAGCGGGCGTAAATGTCCTTGTCAAGGCTGCCGGCATTGACCCCGATGCGCAGGGAGATGCCTGCATCGGTGGCGGCCTTGCAGATCTCGGGGCCGACCTGATCGAACTTGCGGATGTTGCCCGGGTTGACCCTGACGGCTGCGCAGCCCGCATCGATGGCCTGGAAGACGTACTTGCTCTGGAAGTGAATGTCGGCGATGACCGGGATGGGCGACTTCTTGGCAATGATGGGAAGCGCGTCGGCATCGTCCTGGCTGGGTACGGCCACCCGTACGATGTCGCAGCCGGCTGCGGCCAGCTCGGCGATCTGCTGCAGGGTGGCATTGATGTCAGCGGTGACCGTGTTGGTCATGGACTGCACCGATATGGGGGCTCCCCCACCGACCGGCACAGGCCCCACCATGATCCGACGGGAGCGGCGACGAGGATGCAGCGGAGTCTGGCTGATGGCCTGCTCGCCTGTCTTGCGGAACCCCTGAGAGGATGTTGACTGTTCGGTCTTGGGAATGCTACTCACGCTGTCATGTCTATCAAAGCATCAGCCCTTTGGCGTGCCTCATGCTCGACTTGCTCCATTACCTCCACGGATGTGAATGTTCCCGGAAGATGCGTTTCCATGGCATCCATGACCGAACGGATGGTTTCGACGATGCCCAGGTAGGGCAGCCGGTGATCCAGGAAGGCCCTGACCGCCTGCTCGTTGGCGGCATTGAAGACCGCGGTCATGGGCTCGCAGCTGCCCAGGGCCCGCCTGGCCAGGTTGACCGCCGGGAAGGCCTCATCATCCAGGGGCTCGAAAGTCCAGGTATTGGGCTTGGACCAGTCGCAGGCCGCAGCCACATGGTCGAGACGGACGGGCGCCGACAGACCCAGGGCGATGGGCAGACGCATATCCGGAGGGGAAGCCTGGCTTATGGTGGCCCCGTCCTGGAACTGGACCATGGAGTGGACCACGGACTGGGGGTGAACCACCACGGTGATCCGCTCGGGCTCGATCCGGAAGAGCCGGCTGGCCTCGATGACCTCCAGACCCTTGTTGACCATAGTGGATGAGTTGATGGTGACCACCGGACCCATGGACCAGGTCGGATGATTCAGGGCCTGCTCAGGGGTGACCTCGCGCATGGCTTGGCGGCTCCAGCCCCGGAAAGGACCTCCCGATGCGGTGACCACCAGACGGGCCACCTCTCCATGCTGCCCCGAACGCAGAGACTGCCAGATGGCTGAATGCTCGGAGTCGACCGGGTTGATCTGACCCGGCCGTATCTCGGCATCAAAGAGCAGATGGCCGCCGGCCACCACGGACTCCTTGTTGGCCAGAGCCAGCTGGGATCCGGCCTGCAGGGCCGCAATGGACGGGCGCAGACCGACTGATCCGGTGATGCCGTTGAGGACCAGATCACTGCCGGAGCCGGCCAGAGCCTGGACCGCCTCCATGCCTGCTTCTACTTGGATACCGGTCAGCCCCAGGGCCTTGAGCGCCTGCTGCAGGGCCGGAACCTGGGCCCTGTCGGCCAGAGCCAGACGGGTCACGCCAAAATCACGGGCTTGACGGGCCAGGAGCTCAACATGCGCACCACCAGCGGCCAATCCAGTCACCTGGAACCGATCCCTATGACGACTGATCAGATCCAAGGCCTGGGTACCGATGGATCCTGTGGATCCCAGGATAACCAGACTGCGAGATTGGTCGGCATCGTCCCTAGGCGACCAATCCGCCAGGGTACGTTCACGCTCGACCGGCAAACCGGCCTGCACGCCTTCGCTCATCACTGCCAACTGACTCATCGACCGCCTTTATCCTGCTCCCCCTCGTCGCCGAAGGCCGGGAATGAAATATCAGGGATGTCCAGATCCATCTTGGGCAGATCCTGGTTGAGCAGGGAGTTCAGGTAGGAATCCGGATCCTGGTCCTGCTTGTTCCCCTGCGTGTTTTGTGAGTACCGAGGCTTGGCCCAGTCGGGCGTATCCGTGCTGCTTTCGGCTGTTTCGGCCCAAGGACGCTCCTGGGTCTCAGGTGCTGCTGGTGCCGGCTCCTCGTAGCTGCCCAAGGGCCCGCCTGCGCCCAGAGGTCCGTCGACGAAAGGCGAAGAGATAACTGAGGTGGATCCTGGCACAGAAGAGTCTTCGGCGTCAGCCTCGTTCGAGGGGGACACCGGTGATTCCGGTCTTGTGGCGGGGGCGGATGCGGCAGGCGTCGAGGGGGTCGGCTGGAATACCGTCGGCTCAGGAGCCTGCGGTGCGGGGGAAGGCGAAGGAGAGGCCGTCGGGTTGAAAGGCACGGATTGTACAGCCGGCGCGGGTGCAGCCGAGCCTGCAGCGGAGACTGCAGGAGTATAGCTGGTTGGCGCAGAGGTGGGCATAACCGATTCTTGCCGACCGGAGACAGCCGGATTTGCAGGAGCAACGGCCGCTCCGCCGCCGACATCGACTGAGGATGCAGACCGGGCTGAAGCTGTTGAAGGTGTATCAACACCGGTATCCACAGCCGCTCCAGCGCCGTCCTGAGCCAGTCGCTGGTTGACCGCTGAAGCCAGGGCACCCAGGGAGCTGTTGGGCTGGGCCGTCGGCACCGTCTGCGTGCTGGCAGCGGGAGCATCGAAGATGGCCCGTTCCGCCTGATGCAGTTGAGCGAAATCGTCCTGACTGCTTTGGTCCTCCGCAACAGGGGAAGCATTGGGGATGCTCCAAGCGGGTTCCTGACTCTGTCCGATCAGCGGCTGAACGCCCGAGGCTGAAGAGTCCTGCACAGGAAGCTGCGGTTGCGCAGGAACAGCGGCAGGCGCCGTTGAACTCGCGCTTGCTCTCTTGGCCTTCTCGCTGACCCTGGCGAAGGACTCCAGCTGCTCCAGAAGCTCGACGGCCTTGGCCAAGAAGAAGTCCACCTGGCGCTCGTCATAACCCTTGGGCCCCCGCCGCTGGGTGAAGATGACGTTGGAGACGCGGTCAGCCGTGATGTCGGTGTTCTTCGACTTGCCCGAGTCCGTCTTCCGCCCCTCCTGCAGGTTGAGCTGGTCAGAAGTCTTGTTGAGGACCTGCTCGATCAGCCGCTCCACCTGCTTGCAGTCGTATGAGGGCATGCCGGGATCCCCGCGCTTGAAGACGCTGCCTGAGGGCCTGCCGGCATGAGTGGTCAGCTCCGATTGCAGACTGACCATTCTGGTCGTCCAACCATCCACGCCCACCCGGGCTATCTCCAAGCTGGTCTGCCTGTCGGAAATCACCCTCTCCAGTCGGGAGAGGGCTGCATCCACCTGGGTGATGATGTAGCCGTTCTTGCACAGGTCAAAGGAGGCGTTGGCTATCTCCTCCTGGGTCAGATCAGGATCCTGGCTCTCATAGAGCGAGTGCGCCCGCTCCAGGAAGGCGTCCACCTGCTTGGTGTCATACCCCCACTTGCGCTTGCCCGAGCGCGCGATGGTCGCCTCGGTTCCACGGGCATCAGGCTTAGCTGACATCAGGCATCGACCTCCTGACCTTTCTTGCCAACGATCGTCGTGCATCGATTCTACGTGAGCGCTAAGACGCGACTTCGGGCACGCCCCCCAAAAACCCCTGTGGTCCCGCCCGGACTCGAACCGGGGACATCCACCGTGTAAAGGTGGCGCTCTAACCAACTGAGCCACGGGACCAGCACACTACCTTAGCAGAATACACGGTGACAAGGCCGCACGGGGCGGCTATAATCCACTAGGAATTCGCGGGCCTTGTCCGCAAAAAGAAGAGAAACACACCATATACACCGTATAAAAGGGGGTTCGGATTGTCACAGACAGTCGATACAGGCAGCGGCAGGAAGACCAACCGCACCCTGGTGACGGTGGCGGTCTTCATCGCCACCTTCATGACGGCCATCGAGGGGACCATCGTCTCCACCGCCATGCCCACCATCATCGGGGACCTGCATGGGCTGTCCATCATGAACTGGGTCTACTCCATCTATCTGCTCATGACAGCGGTCACCACGCCCATCTACGGCAAGCTTTCGGACCGCTTCGGCCGCAAGCCGCTGCTGACCATCGGACTGCTGGTCTTCGTGATCGGATCCACCCTGTGCGCCCTCTCCCAGTCCATGCCCCAGCTGATCGGCGCCCGTTTTCTGCAGGGTCTGGGGGCCGGCGCCATCCAGCCGCTGACCTACACGGTCCTGGCCGACATCTATCCCCTGGACAAGCGGGCAGGCATGATCGGCCTGAACGGCTCGGCCTGGGGCATCGCCTCCATCATCGCCCCGCTGCTGGGAGGCTTCATCGTCCAGCAGATAAGCTGGCACTGGGTCTTCGCCATCAACGTGCCCATCGGCCTGCTGGTCATCATCATGATCCAGATTTTCCTGAGCGAGCATATCAAGGCACGTGAAACCCGCATCGACTACATCGGCATCGGGCTGCTCAGCGTCTGCCTGATCTGCCTGATGCTCTGCCTGCAGAGCCTGGGATCGGCGGGCGATACGCGAATTACCCTGATCCTGGCTGCAGCCACCGTGGTCACCTTTGCCCTGCTGCTTCATGTGGAGGGCCGCCAGGAGGACCCCATCCTGCCTCTGCGGCTCTTCCGCATCAGAACCTTTGTCATCCAAAACATCTGCATGCTCCTGGTGGCCGGATTCCTGATGGGCTTCGACACCTACATGCCCATCTGGATGCAGTCTGTTTTGGGAATGAACCCCTCCCTGGGCGGCTTTGTGGTCACCCCCTCCTCCATTCTTTGGCTCCTGGGCGCCTACGTGGCCGGACCGCTGACCATGCACCACCCGCCGCACCGGGCCACCAACATCGGCCTGGCCTTCATCCTGACGGCCTGCATCTGCTACATAGCCGTCCCCCAAGCCACCGCCTACTGGGTCTTCCTGGTCATCTCCGCCGTGGTCGGCTTCGGCTTCGGCCTGACCATCACCACCTCGACCATCACCGCCCAGAGCGTGGTGCCAGCAGGCGATGTGGGCGCCTCGACCAGCTTCAACACCCTGGCTCGCTCCCTGGGGCAGACCCTGATGGTCTCCATCTTCGGCATCGTCATGAACACGGTCATCGCCCGCGAGGTGCCTCAGCATAAGGGACTGACCGAGGACATGATGAACAGCATGATCAACCCGGCGACGGCAGGAAGCATTCCCTCGCGTCTGCTGGGCCCGGCCCGCACCATCGTCTTCGACGGCCTGCATTGGATCTTCCTGGTGGGCCTGGTCATTCTGATCGTGGCCCTGGTGGCCAACCTCTGCGATATCCGTTCGCGCACCCTGCTGGCCGAATATCAGAACAAGGCCACGACGGCTTCTCCGGCCATTGCTGAGAAGGGCGAGCAGTAATGGCTGCCGGCCAGATTGGATTCCTCAGGGAATCCCTGATGAAAGAGAGCGAGGTGGTGGGCACGGTTGATCCTGATGCCCACCACCTCGTTCATTGGCGCTTCTGCAGCCAGAAGTCTTACTTGCCCTTGCCGAAAGCCCGCAGCTGGGTGGCGTTCCAATCCTTGCTGACGGTGGTGGGCATCAGGGCATTCATGCCCGCGGTCTTGGCCGCATTGGAAACGACCCCTGGCGCCGATGCCCCCGGTCTGCCGGGTTTGGGAGTCAACACCCAGAAGGGCGCACCCTTGTTGACCATGGCCGAGGCATCCATGATGGTATCTGCCAGATCATCCTCGGCATCGCCGTCCCGCCACCAGATGATGACCCCATCCACGGCTGCGTCATAGTCCTCGTCCACCAGCTCTTCGCCGGTCAGATCCTCGATCCTGGTCCGGATCCCGTCGTCGACATCGTCGTCCCACATCCATTCCTGAACGATATCGCCGGGATGAAAACCGAACTCTTCCGCTGTATAGGTTGTAGTCTCAGCCACGGTTTCAGCATAACAAGACTGCCGGAATTCACCAATTGGACCGGCCTTGTCTTATCTGCCCTTGGTGGCTGTGCAGCGGGGCAACCCCTCCCCCTGGCCATGGCCGATGGCCACCAGGGCCTTGTAGGCCTCGTCCAAGGTGGATACCCGCACGTCGCGCAGTCCCTGTGGCACATGGCCCGCCACCTGTGGGCAATTAGCCGCCGGGGCCAGGAACCAGGTGGCGCCGTCCCGCCTGGCGCCCAGCATCTTCAGCTGGATGCCGCCGATGGCCCCGACCCGTCCCTTCTGATCCATAGTGCCGGTTCCTGCGATGGTCAGACCACCGGTCTCCTGCTCCGGAGTGATCTTGTCGATGGCTCCCAGGGTGTACATGAGCCCGGCCGAGGGACCGCCGATGTCGGCCACCCTCATGCTGAACTGCAGGCCCGATACGTCGTATCCTCGGGCCTTGAGGAAGGCCAGAGCCTGGGCCGAGGCAGCCTTCTGGGAGCCGTGCATATCACCCTGCTCCTGGCGCTTGTACTCCTCCACACTCTGCCCGGGAGGCACCACGGCCTCCTGGGGAAGCACCGTGGCGTGGGGGTCGGCCCAGCCCACCAGCGCATCCAGGTTGGAGGCCGGATAACCGGGAATTCCGCGGGCATTGACTGTGGTCATCAGCAGGCGGCCCTTGTCATGGTGGATCTGGCCGCCCTTGACCTTGATGACCGGTGAGCCTTTTGAACTTCCCAGCACGTCCTGGGTGGGTCCGGGCGTCTCGATGGTATAGGGCGAGGGGAGGAGAAGCACCAGGAGGGCCAGAATGATCAGAAGACCGCCGACCAGCATTTTGCGGGTGGGTCCGCCAAGCGTCCCGATTTGCCGTTCGGGTGCGCCTGTGGCGCAGTGATCCGATTTCCCGTGCGGAAGTGTCATAGCTCCAATATTATGGTTGATGAAGACGATAATCCCGGCAGACGTCAACCTCGATGGCGGACGGCCTGCCTTGGCGAGGACTGGAATCAAAGCAATGGACGAGAATGCAATCCACCAATGGCTCATCGAGTGCTTCGGCCCGGTGCAGGGCGAGCTGGCCTGGAGTCAGTTCTCACAGCTGCCTGAGTCCATCCGCTCCCAGATGGCGGCCCAGGGAGCCGATCAGCTGCCCAAACCCGCCGAGGTCCAGGCCCTGATTCAGGCTTTCACGGCCGGAGGGCTGAACACGCCGGCTGACATGCAGGCCCAGGCCGACCAGGGGCCCATCAACGTTGCCCTGGCCAAGAACATCGCCCTGGGACGCACCAGGGCCGACCAGTCCGATACCACCGTCACAGCCGAGGACAGCGAGCGGGTGGCCCGGGTCATGAGCGAAGCCAACCTCTGGCTGGACACCGTCTGCGCCTTTGACCCCGCCCCAGGCCAAACCGAAGCCTTGACCCGAGCCGGATGGATCGAGGGCAGCATAGACGCCTGGGTCCAGTTCGCCTCGCCGGTGGCCCAGGCGGTCAGCGAGGCCCTGACCTCCGTCATCAACCAGCGCTTCCAAGGTTTCGACCAAGGCGAGATTTCGGGAATGTTCGCTGGACCTGTGCCCATCCCCCTGCCCGACAATCTCAAGGATCCGACCACGCTGATGAAGCTGCTGGGGAACACCTCATTCGCCATGCAGCTGGGGCAAGCCGCTGGAGAGCTGGCCAAGGAGGTCCGCGGAGGATTCGATCAGGGCATCCCGCTGCTCAAGAATCCCGCCGGAGCCCTCATACCCCAGAACATCAAGGCCTATGCCAAATCCCTAGAACTGGATCAAGACGAGGTCACCCGCTACATGGCCCTCAAGGAGGCCGCCCACGCCCGGCTCTACGCCGCCGTTCCTTGGCTGATGCCGCGCTTCGAGGCCCTGATCGGCAAGTACGCCCGGGGGGTCTCCATCGACCTGGATGCGGTAGAAGATCAGCTGCGCGAAGCCGAACAAATCAACCCCGAATCCATCGCCGGCGCCATCAACCTCAGCAATGTCGGCATCGAGGACACCCCTGAGCAGAAGGAGGCCCTGCACAGCCTGGGCGACCTGCTGGCCCTGGTCGACGGCTGGGTGGATTGCGTGGTCTGGAACGCCGGCATGGCCCACCTGCCCCACCTGGAGCAGCTGAGGGAGATGACCCGACGCGAGCGCGCCGTGGGAGGGCCGGCCGAACAGACCTTCGAGTCCCTGCTGGGCCTGCATCTTCACCCCAAGCGGTTGCGCGAGGCCGCCGACCTTTGGGAGCGCATCACCGCCGAGGAGGGAGTTCAGGGCCGTGACGGCCATTGGTCCCATCCTGACCTGCTGCCCTCCCTGCCCGTCAAAGCGGAAGCCGATCAGGGTGGGGCATCGACCACTGCAGAGGGGCAATCCGAGCAGAAGGCCGACACTCCCGCCACCTCGGTGGACTGGGATGCCGAGCTGGACAAACTGCTGAACGCCGAGGAAACGGATTCCTCTGCTGATCCGGCCACCCCTGCAGACTCCGACACTGCTGATTCCAGCACTTCAAATGACCAGGAACATTCGGGCCAGGAAGCTCCGGGCAACCAGAAGAGCACCGGCAACGATTCCAAGGACACTGATGACGGTCATCCGGATCAGCACAACTCAGACAGCGGCGATTCGGACGGCGACCAGGCCTGAATCGCACTCGCTTTCCCCGCCTTCCAAGGGTCGAGACAATGGCACTCAGCGGTGGATGAACCGGCTGGGGGCGCGCCGGACGAAGGCGCTGCCGTCCTTGTGCTCCGCATAGGAAAGGTGCAGGGTGTCCTCGGCCCGGGTCACCCCGACGTACATGAGGCGGCGCTCCTCTTCCAGAGCGTCCCCCTCGGGCGGTGAGCCAAAGGGGATCAGCCCCTCGGCGCAGCCAACAATGAAGACATGGGCGAACTCCAATCCCTTGGCAGCGTGGATGGTGGAGACCGTGACCCTCCCCTGACCCATGCCGCCCTCCAGCTGTTCCAGCACTTCCTGCCTGCTCAGATCGACCGACTGGTTCTGCCAGCCCGACTCTGTACGCACCCTGTAGCCGATTCCGCACTCGTGCAGGGCACGGCAGATCAGGGTCTGCTGGGCGTTGATCCGCGTCAGGATTGCAAACTGGCCGGGCCGGGCCCCCCTCCGGATCATGGAGGATATACGGGAGGCCACGGCCCCAGCCTCATCACCATCGTCCTCGTAACGGGTCATCGCGACCCTACTGCCCTCCTGACGGGCCGAGGTCAGCTTCAGATAGTCGTCACGCACCGGCGAGCGAGCCAGAATGCCATTGGCGTAGTGAACCACCCTTCCCGTGGACCGGTAGTCGGTGGACAGGTCCAAATCGGCCTTGATGCCCGGGAATTCCTGGGGGAAGTTCAGCAGATAGTAGGAGGTGGCTCCAGCGAAGGAGTAGATGGTCTGGGCCGGGTCCCCCACCACGCACAGGTTCTGCCTGCCGTTGAGCCAAAGCTTGAGCAGGCGGTGCTGCAGGGGCGAGACATCCTGGTACTCGTCCACAGTCAGCCAGCCGATGCGGTCTCTAATGTCAGCAGCAGCCTGGCCGCCCTCTTCCAAAATGTGGCAGACCAGCAGAAGAATATCGTTGAAGTCCATCTGATTGTGAGCGGCCTTGGAGCTCTCGAAGACCGTGTACAGGTCGGCCATCCGATCAGCCTCCAGACCGGCCGGCGGCAGACGGTGGCTGGCCGCACAGACCCGAACGTAATCCTGGGGGGCGATCAGCCCCACCTTGGCCCAGTTGATCTCCGCAGTCAGGTCCCTGACCTGGCCCGGGTCGGCCTCCTGCCCGCAGACCCGCTGGTAGGCGGAGGACACCAGGGGACCCACATCCTCAATCAGGTCGGGAGGGTAGGTCTCGCTGACCTGGGGCCAGACCCGCCTGAGCTGGTGCAGGGCCGCCGAGTGAAAGGTCGCCGCCTGCAGAGAGGCCGACACGCCAAGCTTGGTGAGACGATCACGCATCTCGGCTGCGGCACGGACCGAAAAGGTCACTGCCAAGGTTCTGGAGGGCTCCCAGCTTCCACTGGCGCAGGCATAGGCCATCCGCCGGGTGATGGTCCTGGTCTTGCCAGCCCCGGCGCCAGCGACGATTCGCACAGGCCCGTCGAGCACGGTGGCCGCCTGCCGCTGGGCGGGGTCCAGACCCTCCAGCAATCGTTCCTCATCCTCTTGCACACCCCCATTGTGTCAAAGGCCGGTACCGGAACCGGCGGCGGCGTGCCCATGTGGTCAAGTGGACAACCATATCCACAACGGTCCTTGTATTATCCTTGAGAATGTGAGTGAACGAACGAAGCTGACCCTGGCCGCCCTGGCGTCGGCCGCCATGCCCGAGGTGCCCATGACCGGCGCGCGGGACTGCGACCAGCTCAGCGTCCTGGACCGTGCGCAGGGCGTGGACTGCGCCGTGGTCCAGGACGCGACCGGCAACGTCTACGACGTCTGGGCCACCAGCTCGGAAGCCGGCAAACGCCGGCTGGCCGCTCGGGTCAAAGCGGCTCAGGCTCTGGCCGATGCCAAGGAGATGGCGGCCATGGGCTTTAAGGTCGAGCACATCCTGGCCTACCAGCCCGGCGAGAAGGCGGACAGTCCGACCGGCACCACCGCTGTTGCCGTCATGACCCACTGCCCAGGCCGAATCCGTCCCCTCCACCTGCTGACCCTGAACGAATGCACCGCCGCGGGCACCGCCATCGGCGCCATCCACCGGGTGCGCCCTGATTTTCTGAAAACCCACGGCTATCCGGCCTTCTCCACTGCCCAGATAGCGGCCCAGCTGCGGGGATGGATCAAGCGGCTGCGCATGGATGGCCACGTGCCCAAGGAAATCACTGATTCCTGGGCCTCCATCGTGGCAACCGACGGGCTCTGGTCCTTTGAAACCTGCACCGTGCACGGAGGCTTCTCCGACGGCGATTTGCTCTACGCGGGCTCCGGACTCAGCGGGGTCTACGGCTGGCAGGACATGCAGGTCAACGATCCTGCCCGTGACCTGGCCTGGATCTTCGCCAAGCTGGACGGGTCCCGCCGCAACGCCGTCATCGCGGCCTACGGCAGGATGATGGGGGCCCGGCTGGACGACCTGATCATGCTCAGGGCCAACCTCTGGCTGCAAATGGAACAGGTGGGCGACTTCATCACCGCCCTAGATCATGCGGACAACGAACGGATCATCCAATTCAAGGCCCAGGTGGAGCGTCTGGCCCAGCAGCTGGGCGACCACGAGCAGGGCCAGCGCGCCCGCCGGCAGCAGCAGACGCCGAGTCCGTCACCCGCTGGCGCACCCTCCACCATCACCGTGGGCACCCTGCTGGGCGACGACAATGCCGAGAATCCGGCCTCAGCGCAGGGCCCCGCCGCGGCAGATGCAACTGCCCCGTCCAAGGAACCTTCCTTTGAACCCTCGGATGAGAGCTCGGCCACTATCGCCATCAGCAGGGCAGAAATGGCTGACCTGGCTCAGACCCAGACCGCCATGGACCATTCCGATGCCAGGAATAAGCCCAGCAGACAGGCCCAGAGCACAGACATCGGCACCGACGATCAATCCAAGCCACCAGCTGTGACCCCTACTCCCCGAGAGGGGCAGTCAGGCCTGAGCGATCACTTCCGCGGCATCGGCAACCCAGCCACGAGCGACGAGGATACGGATGGCGAGGCGAATCCGAAGGCCGCAATGGGCGACCCGTCCGCAGACAACCAGTCCTCGAACCCCGCTCAGTCAGGGGAGGCCGCTTCCCAGCAGGATGATGCCTCGTCAGCTCAAGCCCTCGCAAGCGATCAGGCTGAGACCGTCGTCATTCCCAGAAAGCCCTTGCCCGAGCAGACCCCGACGCTCACTGCAGACGGACAGACCTCGGCATCGCCGTCGGAACCCGGGTCTGCGCAAGAGGAGCGTCAGGGAGACGCTTAGAGCGTAATCACCCGGGCCAGCGAATAATGAGACCGGAAGATCCGTGAACCGGCCGGTCTGGGCGACGGAAAACAACCTTGGAGGTAGCAATGGATATCGAATTCGGCATCAAGAACGTGGCCCGCACGGTCAACTTCAGCACCAACGCCAAGGCGGATGAGGTGGCTGCACACATCGCCCAGGCCCTGAACGAGGGCGGACCCATCGATCTGGTGGACGACAAGGGCCGACACATCATCGTTCCCAAGGAGTCCTTGGGCTACGCAGTGGTCGGTTCAGACACCACCCATCCGGTCGGCTTCGGTGTCCTGGGAGGCTCCGCCGACTGAGACTGTGATCGCCTGACGGGGGCGGCTGGATCCTTGTGGTCCGACCGCCCCCGATCCGTATCCGCTAACCCTTCCAGGCCACCGGACGGCTCCCCCGGGCCTTGTCCACGATTTGGGCCACCACCTCGCCACTGGTGCTGTTCTCCCCCATGCGATTGGGCTTGCCTTGGCCGTGCCAGTCCGATCCTCCGGTCACCAGCAGCCCCCAACGTTGGGCCAGGGCCATGAGCCGTCGACGCTGCTCAGGCGGATTGTCCCGATGCCAGACCTCCAGTCCGCCCAGTCCCTCTCTGGCCAGCGTGGCAATCTGTTGGTCGGAGAGCAGGACGGGATTACGGTTGACCGCACCAGGGTGGGCGATGATCAGGACGCCGCCTGCGTGGTTGACGGCCGCCAACACCTGGTGGGTGGTCGGCGAGGGAGTAGGCAGGTAGTAGGCGCTCCTGGATGAGCAGACCCCGGCGAAGGCCTGGCTCCGGTCGGCATAGACACCGGCCTTGACCAGGGCATCGGCGATATGCGGGCGGCCCACCGTGGTCTTCGACCCCTCCTTGACCTGGTCCAGCACATCCTGCCAGGTGATCGGATAATCCCGGGAGATCCGCTCGACCATGGTCCTGGTTCTGGTCAGCCTGGCCTCCCTGGTCTTGGCGAAGAGCCCGGCGATGACTGGATCCTTGGGATCGTAGAGGTAGGCCAGCATGTGAACCGAGACGCGGCCGTCCTGCGCAGTGATTTCGGTGCCCGGCAGCAGGGGCATTCCCAGGGACTGGGCCGCCCGACGGGCCTCATCCCAGCCCGCATTGGTGTCATGGTCGGTGATGGCCAGACCTTCCAGTCCCAGTTGCTGCGCCTGCTCGACCATCCCCCGGGGCGTCACGGTGCCGTCGGAGAACACGGTGTGGCAGTGCAGGTCCCAGCCGGAGACCGTGACAGTATCCTCATGCGTCATGCCTCCATCCTAAACTCGTGAACGCGTTCCCGTCTCAGAGAACCCTCCCGACCATTGAGGTGATGGACCCCATGAGCGAACCGACCTCGTCAGCCCCTTCCAGCTATCTGATTGCCGCCCTGACCTCGTTTGCGGCGCTCTACGCCAGCCTGGTCCTGTCAGCGGAAACCCTCCAGCTGGCACGCCACCCCCAGGGCCAGCTCAGTTGTGACATCAACTCGGTGGTCTCCTGCTCAGCCGTGGCCCAATCCCCCCAGGCCGAGCTGATCCGCCTGGGCACCCTGCCGGTACCCAATGCCTTTCTGGGACTGATAGCCGAATCCGTCTTCCTGACGCTGGCCATAGTGGGCCTGTGCCGGATCAAGATGCCCGCACTGCTGGCGGCAGGGACCTGGCTGGCCTCCCTTACCGCCCTGGCCTATGCGCTTTGGCTGTTCACCCAGTCGCTCTTCGTCATCCACGCCCTCTGCCCCTGGTGCCTGGTCATGACCCTCGCCACCAGCCTGCAGTTCATGGCCTTCAGCCACGCCACAGTCATCCAGCAGGGTCTGCCGCGCAAGAGGTCGGGATGGCTGCAGACATACTATCAGCGGCACTTCGATCTGATGGTCGACCTGGTCTGGCTGGTCGCCCTGGCCACTATCGTCCTAGCTGTGGAAGGATCCGCCCTCTTCGGCTGATCAGCAACCGGGAATATGCTCCAGGGTCAGGCGGGCCACCATTCTGGCCGGTCCGGTCAGCCAGACATCCTGCGGATCCACGTCCACCTGCAGACGTCCTCCGCCCACCTGGATAGTCCAATGGTCGACCCCGGTCAGGGCTCGCAACAGCACGCCGCTGGCGCACAGACCGGTCCCGCAGGACAGGGTCTCGCCCACGCCACGTTCATAGACCCTCATGGTGGCCCGACCGTTGCCATTGTCGGCATCCAGGGCATCCAGACGCAGGAATTCCACATTCTGCCCTTCGGCCAGCCCGGGCCTGACCCTCGGCGGGGCCGACAGATCCAGATCGCCCGGATCGGGCAGATCGGTCCTGGCCAGCAGGTCGGTCACGGTTTCAGGCAGTCCACCGGCCTCCAATTCGGCATCGACTGCAGTCAGAACGACTGCATGAGGATTGCCCATATCCACCATGGTGCCAGGAGCCGAGCCACCTAGGGCGCCGCCGTCGACCAGCTGTTGCCCCACCGGGCCCATCCGCCAGGCCCCGACCTTGACCTTGAACACATGCTCGCCGTCGCACTTCATCGGACTGCGCGAGACGATCCGCTTGACCCCGGCCCGGGTCCCCAGCAGGAAGGAGGAGCCCTCCATGGTCGGTGTCAGCCCCTGCTTCTGGGCGAAAAGGGTGACAGCCCGGGTCCCGTTGCCGCACATCTGGGCCAGTGATCCGTCCGCGTTGCGGTAGTCCATGAACCACTGACAGCCGAAACGGTCGCAGGCATCCACCTGGTCCTGATTCAAGTCGCTGACATCAGCCGGATGGGTCAGCCGGATGACCCCGTCGGCCCCGACCCCGAAATGACGGTCGCACAGCCAGCGCACCTGGTCGGCTGTAGGCTCCAGATCCCCCCGGGGATCGGCGTAGACCACAAAATCGTTGCCGGTGGCTTGCATTTTGTAAACAGTCCGGGGAATACTCATGCTTGTAGCGTACGGCCCTTCGGCGACAGGCTAGGCTGGTTCTTCGGCTGCGAAAGGAGCGGATCAGATGACATCAGATGCACCGATCGGGATCTTCGACTCCGGACTCGGCGGTTTGAGCGTCACCGCAGCCATCCGCAACCTCCTTCCTCAAGAAAACCTGCTCTACTTCGGCGACTCCGCCTACGCCCCCTACGGCACCAAGGAGCCGGACCAGATCACCCAGCGCTGCCAGGTCATCGGCGACCGGTTCATGGACCAGGGCATCAAGGCCATGGTCATCGCCTGCAACACCGCCACCAGCGTCTGCGTGGATGACATGCGCCGACGTTACCCGATCCCGGTCATCGGCATGGAGCCGGCACTGAAACTCGCTTGCACGCGCGGCGGAGGTCGACCCCAGCGGGTTCTGGTCACGGCCACCCCGCTGACCTTGAAGGAGGCCAAGTTCTCACGCCTGATGGCACGGTTCTCCGGCAGGCACACCATCCTCACCCAGCCCTGCCCGGACCTGGTGACCATTGTGGAGTCTGACAGGCTGAACGACCAGGCCCTGGTCGACGCCACCCTGCACCGCTATTTGGACCCCTATGATCTGCAGACCCTGGATGCCCTGGTCCTAGGCTGCACCCACTTCGTCTTCTTCCGACAATCCATCGCCCGCATCTGCCCGCCGGGCCTGGCACTGGTCGACGGCAACCCTGGAACGGCCCGCCACCTCAAGGATCTGCTGGCCCAAGCCGATGCCCTCAACCCGGGCCCGGGCCCCGGCAGCGTACAGATCGCCAACTCTGATTCCTCACCGGCCATGCTGGATCTGTCCAAGAGGCTGCTGGCCTCCTGTCGCCCCTGAACGGCTTGTCCAACGTTCACGCATAAGCTGTCATCAAGCTCGGATATCTGTCAGGAAACGAGGTGCCCATGGTACGCAAAAGAACAGCCGTCATCGACGTAGGCGGCGGCTACCGGTCCATCTTCGGCGCCGGCGTCTTCGACCGCTGCATGGAGCAGGGCATCACCTTCGATCACTGCTACGGGGTCTCGGCCGGCAGCGCCAATCTGGCCTCGTTCCTGTCGGGCCAGCTCAGGCGCTGCTACCGCTTCTACACCGTCTACTCCTCCCGCAAGGAGTACGCGAGCGTGAGCAACTTCCTGACCAAGCACACCTTTGTCGATCTGGACTACGTCTACGGCAAACTGTCGGCCCACGACGGGGAATGCCCGCTGGATTACCAGGCTCTGAAGGCCAATCCGGCCCTGTTCACCGTAGTCGCCTGCAAGGCCACTGACGGATCCACCGTCTACTTTGACAAGTCCGACCTGGCCCAGGACAACTATGACATCCTCAAGGCCTCATCCACCGTGCCGGTGGCCAACAAGCCCTACATGATCGATGGGGTGCCCTATCTGGACGGCGGCATCGCCGACCCGGTCCCGGTCCGCAAGGCCATGGACGAGGGCTACGAGCGCATCGTCCTGGTCCTGACCCGCCAGAGGGATATTCTGCGCGAGCAGAAGAAGGATGTCCTGCCGGCACGGATCCTGGCCAGGACGTATCCGGCGGCCGGCGAGCGCCTGATGGAGCGCTACCGCACCTACAACGACGAGGTGGCCCTGGCCAAGCAGGCCGAGAAGAAGGGCCAAGTGCTCATCCTGGCCCCGGACAGCCTGTGTGGACTGACCACGCTGAGCAAGTCGCTCAAGGGACTCAACGCCATGTATGACAAGGGCTATCGGGCCGCCGAGGCCATAGCCGACTTCCTGGAAAGCTGAGCAAGGCCTTACAGAGCCGGCGTCCCGGCCCCGCCCTCTGCGCCCGCACTCCTGCGGCCGTGGCGGGGATCCGCACTGCCCTGGGTGCTCTGGGCGGTCATGAGCGCTGCGGTCATCTGGTTGAAGAGCTCGTTGTAACCACCGGGGGTCGCCGCTGGCAGAACCAGGGTCTTGGCATTGTCGGACTCGGCCAGCGAGCGCATCACATCCAGATATTGGTTGAAGAGCACCACATTGTTGACCGCATCGATATCCATGCCCACGGCCCGCAGACTGTTGATCTGGTCCACAATGCCGTTGGCGATCTCCCGTCGGTAGTTGGCCTGGCCCTCGCCCTGCATCCTGGTCTTCTCGGCATCGGCCCTGGCCTGGGTCTCGATCTCGATCCGACGGGCCTCGGCACGCTCCCTGGTGGCCTCCTTCTCACGCTGGGCCGCGTTGATGGAGTCCATGGCCTGCTTGACCTGGGTGGAGGGGTCGATAGCCGTGACCAGGGTCTTGATGACCGAGAACCCGAAGCGCTGCATCTCCTGGCCCACGGTCCGCTGCACGTCGGAGGCGATGTCGTCCTTGCGGGCGAAGGCGTCATCCAGGCTCAGGGCGGGAATGGCCGACCTGAGGGCGTCCTCCATATAGGAGCGCAGCTGGCCCGCCGGGTCGACCAGCTCGTAGTAGGCCGTAGACACGTTGGCCGCCTCCACCCGGAACTGTGCAGAGACCTCCACGGTGACGAAGACGTTGTCCTTGGTCTTGGTCTCCAGCTTGACGTTCAGCTGGTTGACCCGCAGGTTGGTTTTGGCGGCTATCCGGTCCACCAAGGGGATCTTGGCGTGGATGCCTGCCAGCGCCACCCGGTGGTACTTGCCGAAGCGCTCAATGACGTCCGCCTGCTGCTGGGGCACCACGAAAATCCCCAGAAGGAAGATGATCAGCGCCAGGACCAGCACGGCGATCACAATGGCGATGCCCAGATGCATGAGTGTTCTCCTTCGAGCTTAAAACCCTTGGGGCCGGACCTGAGAACCGCACCATTCCGGCCTTTCCTCTCATCACCATACATGATGGACTCGTCTGAACAATCGGTTCGGGCGCTCAAGCCGTAATAGACTCGGCTTTACGAGCCTTCAACCCGAAAGGATGAATATGGCAAAACTACGCGGCATTGACGCCGAAATCTTCCCCCTGGTCCTGGGCGGCAACACCTTCGGATGGACCAGCGACGAATCTGTGTCTGACCAGGTCCTGGACGCCTACACGGAAGCCGGGGGCAACCTGATCGATACAGCTGACGTCTACTCGGCCTGGGCCCCAGGCCACTCCGGCGGCGAGTCCGAGATCGTCCTGGGCCGCTGGCTGGCCAAGAACGGCAACCGCAACAAGGTCCTGGTGGCTACCAAGGTCAGCCAGCACCCCCAGTACTCCGGTCTTTCAGCCAAGAACATCGAGGCCGCCGCCGACGCCTCCCTTCTCAGGCTGGGCCTGGATGTGATCGATCTCTACTACGCCCACTTCGACGACAGCTCCACCCCCCTGGAGGAGACTGCGGCAGCCTTCGACAAGCTGGTCAAGGAGGGCAAGGTTCGGGCCATCGGCCTGTCCAACTACACCCCGGACCGAATCCGCGAATGGTTCAGCATTGCACGCAAGGAGGGCCTGACCCTGCCGGTGGCCCTGGAACCCCAGTACAACCTGGTTTACCGCAAGGACTATGAGAATGGCCTCATGCAGGTTGCCAAGGACGAGGATCTGGCGGTCTTCCCTTACTTCTCGCTGGCCTCGGGCTTCCTGACGGGCAAGTACCGGACCATGGACGACCTCAAGGGCAAGCAGCGCGAGGGCATGGTCAAGGACTTCTTCACTCAGGAGGGTCTGGATGTGGTCGCCGCCATGGACGGCATCGCCAAGGCCCATGGGGTCGAACTGGCCACCGTGGCCTTGGCCTGGCTCAACCATAGGCCCGGGATTGCAGCCCCTATTGCTTCTGCACGCACCCCCGAGCAGCTGCCGGCCCTTCTGGCCGCTGCCCATCTGGAACTGAGCGACCAGGATATGCAGACCTTGAACCAGGTCAGCGACAAGGTCAAAGGCTGATCAGCAGCCGGTACTCCATCGCGGTTGCCGGCAGCACGGCCAAGCGTGGCGCAGACGAGCACCTAGACAGGCAGGTCGTATAAAGAAGGGCTTCCATCTCCTATCAGATGGAAGCCCTTTTTATGCAATTATGATCAGGCTTTGACCAGGTCGACCTGTGGCTGGTCCACATCGCCAGCGTTGACGGTCAGGCTGGTGGCCAGGGTCTCGCCTGCGATCAGGTCGCTGAACTGCTGGGCCTTGGGGGCATCCTCCCCGGGCAGGGTCAGGGTCAGCCGGATCCGGTCGGCGATGTCCAGACCGGCGGTCTTCCGGGCATCCTGAACCTGGCGGATCAGATCCCTGGCATAGCCCTCGGCCAGGAGGTCGTCGTCCAGCTGGGTGTCGAGGATGACGAAGCCTCCGGTGGGCAGGGCTGCAGAGGCCGACCGATCAGCCTGGGAGCCATCCTCCTGCTCGATCCTGTTGTCCAACTCGTATTCACCGGGTTCCAGGGCCACCGGTCCATCGGGGGTAGTGACGACCACATGACCGTCCTGCTCTGACCAGTCGCCCTGCTTGGAGGCCCGGATGACGAACTGGACCTGCTTGCCCAACCGGGGTCCGGCCGCACGGGCATTGACCTTGAGATCGTGGATGATTCGCAGACCATGCTGGCCGGCCTGATCCAGGGTGCAGAACTCCACATCCTTGATGTTCAGCTCGGCCTTGAGCACGGCCACATAGGGGCGGGCCGCATCGGGGTCACGAACCACCACGGTCAGCAGGGACAGGGGCTGACGGACGCGAATCTGCTCGGCCTTGCGCAGGGCCAGAGTGGCCGAAACCACCTCGCGGACCTTCTCCATGGCGGCTACCAGGGCAGGATCGTCACGCAGGACCTGTCCCAGTTCGGTCTCCTGCCCGGTGGCCTCGTCGGCCAGGAAGGGCCAGTCGGCCAGATGGACAGACTCGCCACCGGTCAGGCCCCGCCAGATCTGCTCGGCTTCCATGGGCGCCAGGGGGGCCAGAAGGCGGGCGAAGGCCTCCAGAACCGTGTAGAGGGTATCGAAAGCCTGGTGGTCCTCGCCCCAGAAGCGGTCGCGGTTGTTGCGGATGTACCAGTTGGTCAGCACATCGATGAAGTCGGTCACCGCATCGCAGGCCTCGGAGATGGCGAAGTCGTCCAGGGCCTTCTGCACTGACTGGATCAGCCGACGGGTGCGTGCCAGCAGGAAGCGGTCCATCTCCGGCAGGCTCGCCACCCGGTCCGGCGTCAGCGCCTGGGCCTGGTAGCCGGCGCCCTTGTTGGCCGCGTTGGCGTAGAGCGTGTAGAAGTAATAGGAGCTCCAGACCGGCAACATGACCTGGCGGACCGTGTCGCGAATGCCATCGGCGGTGACGACCAGGTTGCCGCCGCGCAAGATGGACGAGCTCATCAGGAACCAGCGCATGGCGTCGGATCCGTACTTGTCGAAGACCTCGTTCACATCCGGATAGTTGCGCAGGTGCTTGCTCATCTTCTGGCCGTCGGAGCCCAGGACGATGCCGTGGCAGATCACATTCTTGAAGGCCGGGCGGTCGAAGAGGGCCGTGGACATGATGTGCATGGTATAGAACCAGCCACGGGTCTGGCCGATGTACTCCACCACGAAATCGCAGGGATCTCTGTCCTCAAAATACTGCTTGTTCTCGAAGGGGTAGTGGAACTGGGCGAAGGGCATGGAACCCGACTCGAACCAGCAGTCCAGCACATCGGTGATCCTGTGCATGGTGGATTTGCCGGTGGGGTCGTCAGGGTTGGGCCTGGTCAGCTGGTCGATCCAGGGCCGATGCATGTTGATCTGCCCCTTGTCATCAGTCGGGTAGCGGCCGAAGTCCTTCTTGAGCTCATCCAAGGACCCGTAGACGTCCACCCGAGGATACTTGGGATCGTCCGAGACCCAGACCGGAATGGGCGAGCCCCAGAACCTGTTGCGGGAGATGGACCAGTCGCGGGCATTGGCCAGCCACTTGCCGAACTGGCCGTCCTTGACGTTTCCGGGGATCCAGTTGATCTGCTGGTTGAGTTCCAGGAGGCGGTCCTTGATCTTGGTCACGGAGACGAACCAGCTGGAGACCGGCTTGTAGATCAGCGGGGTGCCGCAACGCCAGCAGTGGGGGTAGGAGTGGACATAGCTCTTCTCCTGGAAGAGGAGGGCCCGATGCTCGGCCGGGATCTGTGCCAGGGGGCCGTCGCCGGCGCGCAGGTTGCGGACGATGGGCATGTTGGCCTCGAAGGCCTGCAGGCCCTGGTAGTCCGGGCACTGCTCGGTGAAGACGGCCCCGGCATCGAGCACGTCCACGCTGCGGATGCCCTTGGCGTTCAGGGTGTTCATATCGTCCTCGCCATAGGGAGCCTGGTGGACCAGGCCGGTGCCCTCCACGGTGTCGACGTAGTCAGCCGTGTAGATGGTATAGGCATTGGGGCCAGGAGTGCCGCCCTCGGATTCGGCCTGCTCTCCGGCGAAGTAGGGGAAGACCGGCCAGTACCGCCAGCCCTCCATCTGGGACCCCTTGAGGGTGCGGACCACCTGGTAGTCCTCCCCCAGCTGCTTGGCGTAATCGCCCAAGCGTGCCGTGGCGATGTAGAAGCGCTTGCCGGCGAAGGGCCCCGACACCGGACTGACCTCCGAGTACTCGATGTCAGCGCCGACCACGATGGCCAGGTTGGTGGGGACGGTCCAGGGGGTGGTGGTCCAGAAGACCGCATAGGCGTCCTCGTCCCTGAGCTTGACGGCCACGGAGACGGTGGTGTCCTGCCGGTCCTGGTAGACATCGGCATCCATGCGCAGCTCATGGTTGGACAGCGGGGTCTGGTCCTTCCAGCAGTAGGGCAGCACCCGGTAGCCCTCGTAGGCCAGGCCCTTCTCGTAGAGGGTCTTGAAGGCCCACATGACCGACTCCATGTAGGAGACGTCCAGGGTCTTGTAGCCGTGGTCGAAGTCCACCCAGCGGGCCTGCCGGTGGACGTAGTCCTTCCACTCGCTGGTGTACTTGAGCACCGAGGCGCGGCAGGCGTCATTGAACTTCTCGATGCCCATCTGCTCGATCTGATCCACGCTGTCGATGCCGAGCTCGCGCTGCGCTTCCAGCTCGGCGGGCAGGCCGTGGGTGTCCCAGCCAAAGACCCTCTTGACCTTGTGGCCCTTCATGGTCTGGTAGCGGGGAATGACATCCTTGACGTAGCCGGTCAGCAGGTGCCCATAGTGGGGCAGGCCGTTGGCGAAGGGCGGGCCGTCGAAGAAGACGAACTCATTGTCGGCATGATCGCCGGACGGACGACGATCCACTGACTTGTTGAAAGTGTCGTCATGGTCCCAGTAGTCCAGAACGGACTCCTCCATATGAGGGAAGGAGGGATTGGGCGTCACCTTGGCCAGAGCCGGGTCCACCACCGCCTTGGGATAGACTTCGCCATCCCGTTTTGTCGCATCTGAGGTATCAGTGGTCTGATTCACCGTTCACGCTCCTCGCTGGTCGTTCATGTCGCCATGTCGAGGACGAGGGACCCATGGGGCCCACCGCGGTACCACCTCGCTTGCCCGGCCATGATCTGCGCCGGACCGCTTGAACTGGGCTGTGCGGGCCCGCCCGTCGGTTCTACTGAGGATCGCCGCAAGCGAGCCCGTTCTTCCGAGGGCTCCCCGCTGATGACGGATCAAGGCCCATTGCTCGTTAAGAATACACCACCCATCTACCATTTCTTCCCGCTCATTCACCTTGCGGAAACACCTATGAAGATCTGTTGCTCCTCACCTCTTTCACCCAGAAATTTGACAAGTTAAATCCAGTTTGATAATTTATTCACCACAGAGACGATAAAAGGTTTTATCTTCTTTGTTTTAAAGAATGCAAGTGAGGCAAAGATGCTTAGAGGGAGCGCAGATGCTTTGTATTCACTCATTGCTGCTATTGGAAAGGCTAACAATTGAGGAAGTTCATACTCGATCTTGATACCGGAATTGATGACACCCTTGCCATCGCCTACGCTCTTGGAAGCCCAGAGGTAGAACTGATCGGTATTACAGCAACCTACGGCAACGTAACCATGAGCCAAGGAATCCGCAACGACCTGGCTATCACCGATTTATTTGGTCATGCAGAAGTCCCTGTTTACGCTGGTCTACCCCATGCAACCAACAAGAACACCTTCGAGGTCTTGGAGGGATCACGGCTGATCCATGGTAAAAATGGAATCGGCGATGTAACAATACCTGATTCGCCTCGCTGCCAAGAAGCATCATCAGCGATCGACTTTATTATCAATTCAGCTCATAAGTACGGCAAAGATCTGACTTATGTAGCTACGGGACCACTGACCAATATCGCCGCGGCCGTGAAACAGGACCCTTCCATCAGGGAAATCATGGGAGGAATCGTGATCATGGGAGGCGCACTGACGGTTACAGGCAATGTGGCGCCATGGCGTGAAGCCAACATATCTCAAGATCCCGAAGCAGCTAATACACTGTTCACATCCGGAGCCCAATGCACCATGGTGGGTCTTGACGTTACCTTGCAAACTTTGCTGACGACAAATGAAACCAAGCAATGGCGAGCGCTGGGAACCCCTGCCGCCGCTTTTCTTAGCGACATGACGGATTACTACATCCACGCCTATGAGCTTACGTCTCCGGGCTTGGGAGGTTGCGGTTTACATGATCCCCTGGCCGTGGCAGTAGCCGTTGATCCCACATTGGTCAAGACCTTGGGTGTCAACTTGAAAGTTGAGACTGACGGAGCCACTAGAGGAAGAACTATTGGAGACAAGGATAGGCTCAACGATGCCACCAAGACAACTCAAGTGGCCATCAAGGTAGATGTGGAGCGTTTCCTGCATGAATTCATGACCAGAACCTCCCTAGTTGTCTCTGACCAGCAATGAAGCCAGACACCGGTAAACCTATTAATCGATATAGATAATAAAGAGAGAATAAGAGCAATCATGTCAGACAGTGCGACTGCAGCCAAGGACGGCTCACCATCACAGAGTTCCTCTCAACAGGCGGAAATAACAAGCGACATGGCTGTCAAAGCCTTAATTCCGCTGCTCATCACTTTCGTCCTGGGCACTTTATGCCTACAAGGATTCAATCTGGTTTTCCAGGAAATTGGAGAAAGCGTTGGAGCACCAGGGCAAGCGTCCTTGATAACGGCGATTCCCAGTATTGTTCTCGGCATCGTATGCTTCATCTACGGTTCGCTGGGAGATTTTGTCTCACTCAAAAAATTGGTAGTTGTAGGCATTACCTTGCTGGTATTCGGTTCGGTTCTCGGATTTGTAGCCAACTACTATTTCACTGCTAATATATGGACGGTCATTGTGGCCCGAGCTATCCAGACGGCTGGCGAGCAGGTGGCCGGCTCCGTTTATCTGGTAGTGGCGACAAAATATCTTAAGGATTCTCTTAAGGTCATATTTTTTGGGATCTTTACCGCTGGATATCAGATCTCGGCAGCCATCGGCGTCTTCGCTGCGGGCTTCTTAACTTCGATTCATTGGCAGTATCTATTCCTGATTCCGGCCGTGACTGTACTCTTCCTACCCCTTCTTCTTAAGAATCTTCCAAATAAAACTGGAAACGGTGAAAAAGTCGATGTGGTCGGCTTCACGATCTTCGGCCTGGCCACAGCTTTCATTACCCTCTTCTTCTCCTACAAGAGCTGGTGGATGCTTGCTGCTTCTGCCGTTCTCTTCATCGTCTTCGCTATATACATTCACAAGGCAAGCAATCCCTTCGTAACTCCGGCTTTCTTCCGCAACAAACGCTGGCTGATGGCAATATCTCTGCTTCTGCTCTTCTATCTGCCCAACTATTCCTTCTCCCCGCTCTTTAACGGAATAAGCACCAAGGTGTTCCACCTGACCACTTCACAGGTATCACTGCACATCGTCTGGGCTTTCGTCGTAGGGGCCACTGTAGGAATCTGCTCAGGGTGGATCGTTGGCAAGATCGGTCGTCGGGCCGCAATCATCACTGCGGGCTGCATGAAAATACTCGGCTTTGTTCTTGCCGTCTTCTGTGTCAATCTAGGACCGATTGCTTTGACCATTGCAGGCTGCATTTATTACGGTGGAGGCGGTTTCCTCTACTCGCCACTGGTCTCAACAGTTCTTGGCACCCTGTCTAAGGATGAGTCTGGACGCGGCGTAGGCATGAACGACCTGGCTATGAACGTCTCCAGTTCCATTGGTATCGCCATCATAGGCGGTCTGATGAGTTCCCCAACACTATCCATAGGCAGCATCAACGGAACTACTGGATTCGCAGCCAATTATTCCAATCTTTTCTTGATTGATGCAGGTATGATCGTCGTTGGCCTTCTTATCTACTTCGCTTTCAATAAGAAGATTTATAGCGAGAGCAAGTAATAAACAATACGTTCGCGGCCACGATTTGTTCGATTTGTGAGTCCAATGAACTACCAACCGGTGTCGGTAAGCATATCGGCACCGGTTTCATTTAATATTTAGCGTCATTCGAATAGCATCGAGGAATATTATTCAGTTATTAACTGGACTGAAACAAGGCTTGAATCGCTTTTCAAATTCCATTCAGTGATGTGAGTCCGAAGCTGGAGCCGGCCCTACCGATTCACGGTGAATGAAAATGGTGGGAATACTCATCATAGCCCCCAGACCACTTACTCCATTCCTTATCATTTCAAGTAACATCTCGACTCCTCTGCGCCCCATTTTCTCGGCCTGCTGGGAAATAATCGAGATTTTGGGCGTCATAAGATTGAAGACATCAATATCATCAAAAGAAATAAGCGACATGCAGGAACCTATTTTGATCCCACGATCATGGAAAATGCCCAAACAGCTGATAGCATCAGGCGAATACCCGAAAATGAGTGCAGTGGCTCCAAATTCTTCAATCCGGTTCAGTTCCATTTCCAGCGATCCGTTCTGGCCGTCGCTGGACAGAATCAGAGAACCCGACTTTCCGAAGAACTGGGGGCTTAACTTTTTAAATGCTTCCGCACGTTCATTCAAGCTAAAAGACTTCAAGGATGGATGAGCAAGATAAGCGATTTTCCTATGTCCGTCGGCATAAAGGGCGCGCATCGCCTCAACCAGACCTGGCCTTGGATCTGAAACCACATATGGAATTGTGTCCATACCGGGCACACGACGGTCTACAAAGACCGTGGGAATATTTCGCTTTACCAGAGCCTTCAAACCTGCGGATTCTACTCCTTGTGGAATAATAATTAACCCATCAAATCTCTGCCCTAAAATATTGGTAATGAATGAGTCCTGACGTTCCACGTTTTCAGCAGAAGTACCGATAAGCGTGTTGAAGCCTTCTTCATAGAGAATATTTTCCATGGAACTGACCAGATCCGCAAAATATCTGTTTCGCAAATCAGGTACCAGCAAACCGACCATCTTAGAATCAGACATACGGATGGCCTGGGCCCTTGAGTCAGGAATATACCCCAAAGCGTCAACCGTATTCATGACCAATTTTTTGGTTTTCTTGGAAAATCGGCCTTTCCCGTGCAAGATCTGCGAAACGGTCGCGATGGATACGCCTGCCTTTTGTGCCACATCGCGAATAGTCACAAATCCCATAAAGACTCTTTCTGAATTGGCCAAGTGTGTAACAGTTTAAGCATAACCCGAAGTCTTTGTTGAATGTCATATGAGCACGACAGCAGCTGAGAATTCATTCATCAGTTTTGTCAAAAGTAAACCGGCACTGTGCATTTCTGTGTTCAGGGTAAATGGTCTAGAAACCTACAAGGGACCCTAACACAATCCACTTCTTCTTGTGAACATAAATATAGTTACACTGGCCATCACTTCTGTAAATCAATATGAATAAAACAGTCTGAATTAGTGGGTTATGCCAAAATCGACTAAAGGCCTCCCAAGATCGACTGCATCGACACAAGGGAAGCCTTTGCTTGGTTTACAACAGCAATCAGTAGGGCAGCAGGAAGACTGACAAGATCAGTACGCTGACGATGCCCACGATGCTGGGCACGCTGGTCCTCTTGAGCACCTTGGTGGGCTCCACCTTGATGCTGGCCGCCACGATCATAATGACCGCCGCCACCGGGGATATGCCGCGGGCCAGGTTGGCGATCAGCTGCATGGGCATGGCGATAAGGATGCCGTTGACACCCGCAGCAGCAGCGATTCCAGGCACCAGGGCGATGACCGCGTAGAACATGGCCAGACCGCCACCGGACAGGAAGCCGAACAAGCAAGTAGCCAGGGCGAAGATAAGAGCCACGGTCAGGCCGGCCCCGGTGGACCCTTCCACCGAATGGGTCAGAGCATCAATCAGCCCCAGCTTCTGAACACCGGTGGTGAAGAGGGAGCCGCCGCAGACCAGGATGACCACCTGACTGAAGCCACGACCCATACCGGTGAACATCTCAACAACTGATCCCTGGATCTCCTTGAAGGAGCGGTGCCGGACGGCCTCGATGATGACTGCGATGAAGAAGGAGATGAAAGTCAGCACCACGATATCCATGGTCAGACCCTTGATAAACATGGCCGCGATACCGATGACAAGGATCAGAATGAGGGGTAGCAGGGGCAGAAAAGCGTAGTATCCAGGGATTCCCGTTGTGTCACGCACAGCTTTCGCATCATGCTCGACGGGGTCAGCGACACCCGTGCTCTCCTCGTGACGATCGCACCACTTCTGCCAGATATAGTGAGCCAAGGCCATAATCAGTAGGGAAGGAATGGCGATCTTGGCGTTGTTGCCGACATATTCGATCAGATCGTACTTGAGCGTTTTGGCGGCGATAACATTATCAGCACCCAGAGGAGTGGGCATGATTGTGGCTGTGCAGGCAATCACACCCGCAGCAGTCAGCGAGGAAAGCCCCATGCCCACCAGCACTGGGTAAAGGATGGACATGAGGATGATTGCCAAGCTGGATGCACTGGGAATAACGAGAGACATAACATTACCCAGCAGGAAAACTGCCGGCACGATGAGCGCCTTGTGCTTGATGTGACGAAGGGGCTTGACCATGTAGTTAACGGCGACCTGGTTAGCCCCAATGGTGTTCATGTAGGCTGAGTAGCCGAACAGCACCATGATGACCAGACCTGCAGCCTTGAGCTGGTCCAGAATGGTGTCCTTGAAAACCATGAAGACATCGAAGAGACCGAAACCGGTTCCCTTGCCCGCTGCATACAGAGGATGTCCCAGTGCCCAGGCACCTAGGAGGAGGACCAGGCCCCCGATAATCAGGGTCAGGGCCGGATTGTATTTCTTAATGATTAGGTACCCGATCGCCACCAGGACGACCAGAACCAGAACGATTTCCGCAATCACCTTGTGATTCTCTCTTTCTTGATCTTGGTCTTTGTAATCAAATGCACTTGCTCATGCCGTCCAGGAACCAGGCCCGGAATCCTTCGGAATCCACATCGACAGCCACGGAAGCGTTAGCTGTGCGCTTCCGATAACCCTTCAAGTCAACGACCGTGCAGCCGCGAGTCGGACCTTGCGCCAGCTCCACCTCAACAGAGGTCTCGGCGAACTCGAAGAGCTCGGGGGCCAGGATGCATGCGACTGCGCAGGGATCGTACATCTTCAGACCTGTGGCAAAGCTTCCTCCGCGGTACTTCTTGAACAGGTCATGGGTCATTGTGCCTACTTTCCCCATTGCGGGCAGCTGAGCACTGTCCTCGGGCATGACCAGAGCCTTAAGACCGACATCCAAACCTGCCATGACGATGGGGATTCCCGCCCCGAATACAATGGCTGCAGCCTCCGGATCTGTGGCCACATTGAACTCGGACATAACACCGCGGTTGCCGCGGGCTGTGGAGCCGCCCATCATAGCGATTCGTCCGATTCCCTTGGTGACCTCGGGGTACACTTTGAGCAGGAGGGCGATATTTGTCAACGGTCCGATAGTCACCAGGGTGATTGGTTCGGACGAATCCATGATTTCCCTGCGCATGGCCTCGATTGCGTTTTCCTTCAGCAACAGAGAACGATCAGGTTCAGGGAAGTCGAAGCCCTCCATTCCCGTCTTTCCATGTATATCGCTGGCATCCACGAAAGGTTCCAGCAGAGGCGCAGGTGCCCCCTGGGCTACTGGGACGCGACGCTCGAAATACGTCAACAGCCGCAGAGCGTTCGGCGTCGTCTTGTCCAAGCCGACATTGCCGGCCACTGTGGTAATCAATCGCACATCCAACTGAGGCGAAAATAGCGCCAGGGCAATGGCGACGGCATCGTCAATTCCTGGATCAGTATCGATGATGACTGGTGTTGGATTCATGATTCCTGCTCCTTTGATTTGCTTCCAGTTGATAACTGTGACCTATAGGCTCCATCCAGGAAGCGGACCATCCCGCTACCTAGATCCGGACCAGGCCGCCGAATAAAGCCATATTCCTCGTAGAAGCCTTCCTTGCCGGGAGTGGCCATAAGCCCCACGTAAGCATGCTCGCAAGCGTCTTGGCTGATTCGATCAAGTAAAGCCTGTAGAACAGCACTGCCAACACCCTGATGACGATAATGAGGCAGCACCACAAGATCCTTGATGAAGAAGGCTATACGTCCATCGGCAACGACACGGCCAATACCAGCTGGTTCACCATCCGCCTCGGCCACAACCGAGCAATAACCGCCAGATAGAGCGGCTCTTACGTCAACTGATGAATAAGGGTGAAAACCAGCCGTCGAACGTACACGTTCGTATAATTCCGGTGTCAGCGCATCATACCGAATAACAACCTCCATTGGAATCCCTCCGCTGCGAGTGACCAGTATTGCTATAACGTTTTATCAACCAGCATGAGTTTAACCCGACAGCAAAGTTTTGTCCAATTCAGCGAGCTTGCACGAAATATTAGCTTTGGAGGCGATCGGGATGGCGCGGGTCACCCGGCAGATCATCCAGAGTGTTCTCGGCACCGAGCGCCTGCCGCCAGAAGTCCAGAGAGTGCCCATAGGGGCTGGCCTGCCCGCCGTGGGCCTGCAGGTCGGCCTTGGCCTGGAGCACGTCCTCCTCGCTCACGCCATCCAAGAAGCCGACGAGTCTGGCGAATCTATCAGAGTCATAGAAAATGCCGCCGATAACGTCCATAAGCCGGCTGGCCCGTTCCATGGGCAGGGAGTCCCAGTGCCTGAGCTCGATGTAGTTCTTTAGGCGGACGTCATTGAAGTGCGTGGTCAGGATGTGCGCTATCTCGGCATCGTTGAGCCGGCGGTCAGGATAGATCTCCCCGGCGTTTTCATGCCAGGCAATGAAGACCTGCTGCCCCTGTGGTCCATCCACCTCAGGGGTGTGGGAGACATCGGCCACCATGAGCGGTGTGGAGAGCATGTCCACGGCATAGTCCTCCCAGCCGAAGCCATCCTCGAACAGCCCAGGAATCAGGCCCGTGCGCTGGGTGTCGAGCCAGTCCCAGATCCGCTGGCGTCGCAGGGGCATGCGGTTGGGCTTCCCCTCAAAGATCGGAGTATTGCGGAAGAAGTAGGCCACAATAGGCCCGATGGCCGTGCCCAGACGGACCTTGGCGATGGCATCATCCTCGTCCTGGTAGTCGATGCTGATCTGGGTGGAGGCGGTACTACGCATCATCATGGGCCCGCACTGGCCGATGCGACCCAGGTAGGTGTTCATGACCGCATAACGTTCCTTGGGATTGACGCCCACATCCGCATAGGACCCAGCCGGACGGTACCCGTACTCGACCAGACGGAACCCCAGTCGCTCGGCGATGGGGTCGACCTCGGCACGGAAGCGACGGTAGAGATCCTCGAATTCCCGGCTGTCCCGCACGACGCCCAAGGAGCACTCCACCTGGCTTCCGGGCTCCAGGGAGACCACGCAGCCTGGACGACTCAGTCCGACCAGATGACCATCTTCACGGTACTCTGCATCGCCGTCATAGCAGGGCTCCAAGGCAGACAGCAGGGCCTCGATGCCCTGCTCTCCCTCATAGGGAACCGGGGCATCGGAACCATCATTGCGCACCGGCAGATGCTCGATCTCAATACCGAACCGCCACTGGGACCGTGGTTTGGATCCGCGTGTGAAGTAGTCGACCAGGCTGGCCACATGCCGAGGATTGGGAACCGTCAACAGGTGCGCATACCCAGCGCCTACGCTTTTCCTCATGCTGTCATGGTAAGAGCGGCCGAGGGCCATGGGCAACCAACACGCGAGGAGTTCCACAACAAGGTATCGGTCAGTCGACTGGCGGCAATCCAGAACAACCGCAACCTAAAGCAACCGCAACCCGGTCGATTTCAGGCTCAGCCCACGGTCACCGTCACGGCCTGCAGGTCTTCCCTGCGCGAGGAGGAACCCACCAGCACCTGGAACTGACCGGGCTCGACCCTGCGGTTGCAGTCGGCATCAACCAGGGTCCACTCAGACACCGGTAGATCAAAAACCACCTTCCGGGTCTGCCCTGGATCCAGCTGAATCCTTTGGAAGGCCTTGAGCTCGCGGTCGGCCCAGCTGACGGAGGTCACCAGGTCGCTGATGTAGGCCTGGACGACCTCGGTGCCTGGGCGCTGGCCGGTGTTGGTGAGGTCCACAGTCACCCTGACCCTGTCTTCAGGGCCGACGGCATCCGGTCCGTCGATCTGGGGCTTTCCGTAGGCAAAGGTGGTGTAGCCCATCCCCTGGCCGAAGGCGAAGGCCGGCTCCTGGGTCAGGTCGGCATAGCGGTCACCATGCTGGCCTCGGATCTGGTTGTAGTAGACCGGGAGCTGGCCGGCATGCCTGGGGAAAGTGATGGGCAGCCTGCCTGTGGGCTCAACCTTGCCGGTGAGAATCCTGGCCAGGGCACGGCCGCCCTGCATGCCCGGGTCGGGCTGCCAGATCAGAGCCCTGGCAGACTGTGCGGACGGGGGCAGGATCAGCGGCTTGGAAGACATGAGCACGATGACCATGGGCTTGCCCGTCTGCGCCAGGGCATCCAGCAGATCGCGCTGAGGACCATAGAGCTCCAAGGTGGCAGTCGAACGGCCCTCGCCCACCAGCTGGACCACGTCGCCGACCACGGCAACCACCAGGTCGCTTTGCCTGGCCAGGTCCACTGCCCTGTCGAAGCGGTCCTGATCGATCCCGGCCGGGGCCGCCACCTTGGGTCTGGGCTGGCCATCGGGGAAGAGCGGACCCGCAGGGTCG
Organism: Bifidobacterium sp. W8112; assembly: GCF_016101425.1. Classification (NCBI taxonomy): domain Bacteria; kingdom Bacillati; phylum Actinomycetota; class Actinomycetes; order Bifidobacteriales; family Bifidobacteriaceae; genus Bifidobacterium; species Bifidobacterium sp. W8112. The sequence goes on from NZ_JACFQN010000002.1 coordinate 307,513, forward strand.
TCGACCAGACGGAGCACGTCGACGCCCTGTTCGCAGTCGAGCCGCCAGTTTGCAGGCAGCTCCTGGCGCAGACCGTCGGCCACTGTCGAGATCATCTCCCGAGGCTGGTCCTTGATCCAGTCGCACTGACCCGAACCGCCGGCCCAGTCCCCCAGCTGGTTCTGGGCATCGTCAATCAGCGGACCCACCAGGGCGATGCTATGCGCTGAATCATCGCCAGGGCGGCCATCGGCATCGACCCCGCCGAACAGAGGCAGGATGCCGTCGTTCTTCAAAAGGACCGCCGACTCCTGGGCCACCTGGAGGTTGAGCTCCTGGTGCTCCTTAGAGTTGATGATCGCCTTCTGGGCTTGGGGGTCGGGCAGACGCGGATCCTCGAAGAGCCCCATGCGGAATTTCAGGGCCAGGATGTGCTTGACCGCCCGGTCAAGGTCCTCCTCGTGCAGAAGCCCGGCATCCAGTGCATCCAAGGCCCCCTGGTAGAAGCCGGGCGTGGTCATGATCAGGTCGTTGCCTGCCTTGACGGCGGCAGCGGCTGCCCTGGCGTAGTCGGGCTGCACCTTCTGCTCCCAGACCATCCGGCCCACGTTGTCCCAGTCGGTGATCAGGGTGCCCTGGTAGCCCCACTCCCCTCGAAGCACCTCGTTGAGCAGCCAGTTGTTGATGGTGACCGGGACCCCGTCGATGGACTCGTAGCCCAGCATGAAGGTGGCCACGCCCTCCTTGGCCAGACGCTCGAAAGGCGGCAGGAACCAGGAGAGCAGCTTGCGGTGCGAGAGGTCGGCCTCGGAGGCATCGCGCCCGCCCTGGGTCTCGGAATAGCCAGCGAAGTGCTTGGCCGTGGCCAGCACAGCATCCTTGGACAAGGTCCCGGTCATGGCTGATCCGCCCTGGTAGCCGCGCACCATGGCCGACGCCATTTCGCCGATCAGAAAGGGGTCCTCGCCGAAGGTCTCATCCACCCGGCCCCAGCGGGTGTCCCTGGCAATGCAAAGCACCGGAGAGAAGGTCCAGTGGACGCCTGTCGTGGCGACCTCCTGGGCTGTGGCCCGCCCCATCCGCTGAACCAGTTCAGGATCGAAGGATGCTGCCATGCCCAGCTGCTCGGGAAAAATGGTAGCCCCGCGGAAGAAGGAATGGCCGTGAATGCAGTCGTCCCCGATCAGCAGGGGAATGCCCAGACGGGTGCGATGAACGGCCTTGTCAGCCTTGATCATGTTCTGCGGAGAGACATGCAGCAGGGATCCAGCATGCTGGTCCATCACCTCCTTGTCCACTCCCGAGCGGGCATCCAGCTGCATCATCTGGCCCACCTTCTCCTCACGGGTCATTCGGCCCAGCAGGTCGGCCACCCGCTCATCCACACTCAGGTCGGGATTGCGGTAGGGTAGGTCCCCTGTCAACTTGCTTGATGCCATCTGGGCACCTTCCTTTCTTCATATCCGGTCAGTCCGAAGCCGATCAGACCGGGACCGGTCTATCGAACGATGATCGCCAGATCCCAGGGTCCGATGGTCATGGGCTGGCCCTGGTCGACATGAGCCTGAGGATCAGCCTGCCCGTCGGCCACCAGCAACTGCCCACCATAGGGCGCGTCCAGCCTGACCTCCTTGGATGAATAATTGAGCAGATAGGCGACCTGCTCCCCAAGGGCATTGATGCCCTCCCGCACGGTGATCAGACCAGCCAGGTCCCGGGTGGGACCGTTCAGACCAGCCGCATCCGCCGCATCCGAAAGCAGCATCCGCATTCCCTGGTCCGAGGGTAGGGTGCCTATCCATTCCGCGCTGCCGTGGCCGTAATCATGGCGGGTCACAGCCGCATACCGCCCCCAGACCGGGTGGTCATAGGAGGCCAGGACCTGGGTGCCGGGTCGCGGGTTCAGCAGTTCGATCAGCCCCTGGCACACCGGTCCAGCCTGGTCGGCCCCATGCAGATCCAGAGTCAGACCCTTGCCGGGACGGGTGAACTGGTTGTAGTCGATGCCGAACACGTCGGTCAGCAGGTGGGGGGCCTTGTCATGCCAGACCTTGAGGTTCTCGTCCGCCACAAAGGAGCGCAGCGTAGCCACCAGATGACCTCCCTGACGGACGTAATCGGCCAGGACCTTCAGCGTATCCTCATTGCTGCTGTAGAGGGCAGGAACCAGGACCATGGCATATCGGCCCAGTTGGGACTGGTCAGCCTTGTCGCTGATGAAATCGCACTCGATGTTGAGCTCGAAGAGGGCATCGTAGACCCGTCTGACCACATTGTTGTAGGAGATCTGCCCCTGCTCACGGGGGAAGCCGGTCTCCAGGGAGAACCAGTCCAGGGCGGTTAGGGAGTCGTTGCCCACCATGATGGCGACCCTGTTGCGCTTTCGGAGGTTGATCAGGCGCTCCCCCACACCCTTCTGCGCTACCTGCCTGCCGAACTGGCCGGCCTCCTCATAGGTGGGGTTGGGCTCCATGTCCTGCGAAAGCAGACCCTTCCAGTAGGTCTCGAAGGAGTTGTGGATGGAATGCCAATGCCAGTACATGACCCCGTCAGCCCCCGAGGCCAGATGGCTGTATGCCTGCAGCCGCAGCTGGCCCGGGTAGGGCAGCCATCCGTTCTGCCCCTGGGCCTCGGTTTCCAGGACCAGGTAGTTGGCCCCACCCTTCAGGCTGCGGGTCATGTCCCCGCCGAAGGCGATCTCCTTGCCGGTCAGGTCATCCTCGGTGGGATGGTAGATGTCCACACCGGCCACATCCAGGCACTCGGCCGCCTCGAAGTGATCGACAGCCGGCTGGACGCCGTATGACCAGCCCGGACCCCAATCGAAATCGAAGTTGTGGGTGACGAACTGGTCCTCTCGGGCATATTCGCGCACGATGCCAGCCTGCCAGGCCAGGTAGCGGCTGACCTGGCTTCGGCGGAAGCGGTCGAAAGCCGACCCCAGGGATGCATTGATGGTCCCGGTCAGATCGGGAAAGTCCTCCCAGGAGTCGATCCTGTTGGACCAGTAGTCCAGGCCGAAGGCCGCATTGAGACGGTCCAGATCATCGTCAAAACGCCGTCGGAGATCCTTGACGAAGAGCCGCTGCATGTCGGGCGACACACAGTCGTAGTACTTGGTCTCGTTGTCGACCTGGTAGCCGATCACCTGGGGGTTGTCGGCCACATGGCTTATCAGCCTGCGGATGACGCGCTCGCCATAGTACCGGTAGGAGGGGTTGACAATGTCCATGATCTGGCGGGCGCCATACCGGTTGTGGCCCTTGGGGGTGTCCGCCAGAACATCCGGGTGCATGGCGACCAGCCAGGAGGGGACCGCGTAGGTGGGCGTGCCCACGATGACCTGGATGCCGAAACGTCCAGCCGCTTCCAGCACCCGATCCACATGGCTGAAGTCGAATACGCCAGGCTGGGGCTCCAGGGTGCTCCAGGTGGATTCGGCGATACGAATGGTGGTGATGCCGGCGGATTTCATCATGGACATGTCCTTGTCCACCCGCTCATAGGGCATGTATTCGTCGTAGTAGGCGCATCCGAAGATGAGCCTGTCCGGCAGACGCGTGCCGCCTTGTGAAGCTGGGTGGTTCTTGGTTCGGACCGTCTGGTCTGACATGATGAACTCCAATCTTGATTTGCAGGACTCAATTCACAGGGCGAAGGTGCTGAAAGATCGCGGCTCCAGGTTTGCTAGGAAGCCCTGGGTTTCTTTACTAGTCCATTCCAGATCGGTTGACGGCTCTGAGACGGCCTTATGCGCCTGCAGCAGTGCCGAATCATCCAATGCCAGGGTTGTCGAGTCGCTCATGGTGCCGATATCTTTCAACTAGTCTTCTCTGACACTTCCAATGGCGGAAAAGCCATATCTACTAATCATTAGATAATGATATACCTAACAAGGATTCAATGGTTCTGTCAAGTCATCGGCTCCATCCAGGGCCGCGAGTGCCACGACTTCTTTTGCTCTCCCCAGACGAGTCGGAACCCTGCCGTGGGCCGAGCCATACCCCTTTTGCCGTTGCCAATACGCCCCCATGTACCATAAGTATCAAACGGCCGGGAGGATCCAGACACCCAAAAGCAGTGAAAAGGAGCCGCAAGACCAGGAAATGACGAGCCGTACCAGAAAATCACCAGAGGTGAGACGTGCGGAAATCACACAGGCCGCCGCCCACCTCATCAGCCAACATGGATACAACGGCATATCGCTCAAAGACGTCGCTGACATGGTAGGGATGTCGCAACCGGGCGTCCTCCATTATGTGGGCAGCAAGGAAGGCCTGCTCTCCCTCTTGGTCACGGATATCTATGATGCCAATGGCACCCCGGAGGAATTCCTGCAGACGGGCCTTCCCGGGTCCGACCCCGAACACCCGCATCTCCCGGCCTATTTTGACTTTTTGGTCGCCCACAATGCCGACCAGCCCGAACTCACACAGCTGTATACGGTTCTAGAGACAGAGGCCATTTCGACCAGCCATCCCTTGCATGATTATTTCATCCGCAGGCCGGCAGAGGTCTGGGAGCGCTATTCTGAATTCCCCTGGCTGCTTCCCGAAGGCATGGAGTGGGCGACAGACATGCGGGTCAGGGTGAGGATGAGTCTGGAAGTCATGGACGGCATACAGATACGGCTGCTGCGTGAGCCAAAAATCGACTACGTCCAGGAATGGGACCGGTTCAAAGCGCTGCTTTTTCCCTCACCACTCTGGGATGGATATTGCTGATCAGCGCAGGCATGGCAGTGGCTAAACCGCGGCTGCCAGACTCCAGTCAGCCAGCTTGATCAATCTTGAAAGGCCGGGCATCATAAGGCGCCTGATACCGACGATCCCTCCAGAAGTATTCATAATCGTGATCGTCGATGGGACGGACGACCTTGCAGGGGTGGCCGTAGGCGACCACGTCAGAGGGGATGTCCTTGGTGACCAGGGACCCTGCCCCGATGACCGTGTTGTCTCCGATGGTTACTCCCGGCATGACGATGGCGCCTGCCCCGATCCACACATTCCTGCCAATGCTGACCGGGACCGAGAACTGAGGCGTGCCGTAGACGCGTATATCAGGGCGAATGGTGTGCCCGGTGGTGACGATGGTGACGTTGGGTCCGAACATGGTGTGGTCGCCTATGTCAATGCGTCCGTCGTCGACCAGAACCAGGTTGAAGTTGGCATAGCATTTGCTCCCCCAGTAGGTGTTGCAGGCCCAATTGGCCCGCACTGGCCCCTCAATCCAGCTGCCTTCGCCGAATGAACCGAACATCTCTTTGCAGAGGTCCCGCTTTTTCTCCGCCTGGCTGGGACGGCAGGCGTTGAACTCGAAGACCAGATCCTGCTGAGCGTCCTGGACCTGCTTCATTTCGGGTGTATCGGCAATATAGATCTGGTCGGTGTCCAGCAGAGCCTTGATCTCCTCGCGGCTGGTCATGGGAAGCCCCTCTTTCCTTGATCCTCGTGGTTCAGCAGTTCCGAGGCCGGCGGGTGAGCCCCGGAACCGGCCTCGGCCTGGCGGCTACAGGCTCTCCAGAACCTTCTCCTCGTCCTGGACGGGTGCTGCCTGCCCAGCATCCCGACCGGTCGATCCAGATGCCTGGGGTTCGACGTTGGCCCTGTGGTCCTGGCTGAGCTTTTGCTGGTCGCCCGGCTTCTTGGCGGCGGCGATCATCAGCTTGATCCTGTTGAGCTGGTTGGCCTCCGAGGCGCCGGGATCGTAGTCGATGGAGACGATGTTGGCCTCAGGGTAGGTCCTGCGGATCTTGCCGAACATGCCGCGTCCTGTCACATGGTTGGGCAGGCAGGCGAAGGGCTGCGCACAGACGATGTTGGGGGCGCCGGACTGGATCAGCTCGATGATCTCGCCGGTCAGAAGCCAGCCCTCTCCCGCCTGAACGCCCAGGGAGGTGACCGAGGCGGCCTTCTCCCTCAGGTCAGTGATATGAGCGGGAATGTCGAACTTCCCATGGGAGGCCTTGAAGCCGGCGATCATGGGGGCACGGTAGGCATCCGCCGCCTTGAGGACGATCTTCTTGACACCTACTGGTCCGCCTGTGCCCAGCATCTCCTCGTTCCATTCAGCATTGGAGATGCCGTTGACCATGAAGTCGCAGACACCGGGGAGTACAGCCTCGCAGCCCTGGCTTTCGATCAGGTCGACCACGTGGTTGTTGGCATCAGGATGGTACTTGACCAGGATCTCTCCGACTACACCCACTCGAGGCTTGCGGGGAATATTGCGCAGGGGCAGCTGGTCAAAGGCCCGGATCATCCGCTTCATCAGCGTGCGGTAAGGCACATATCCATGACCGTAGACCTTCTTGGCGGTCTTGGAGTACCCGTGGTGTTCGATGGTCTCCTTGCAGATCGTGTCCCAAAGCTTGTAGAGCCTGTTGGCCGAGCCGGGCTCCTGCTCGTAGGGGCGGACCCTGAGCAGGCACTCGATCATGGCATCGCCCAGGTAGAAGGCCTTGACGGCGCGGTGCAGCAGGGCAGGGGTTACCTGAAGGCCCGGATTGGCCTTGAACCCCTGCACGCTCAGCGTGATGATTGGCACGTAGCCGTAGCCCGCATCAGCCAGGGCCTTGCGCAGAAGGCCATAGTAGTTGGTGGCCCTGCACATGCCGCCGGTCTGGGTGACGATGACCGCGCACTTGTGCGGGTCGAACCTGCCGGACAGGAAGGCGTTGACCAGCTGCCCCACCACGATGATGGCCGGGAAACAGGCATCGTTGTTGACGTACTTGACTCCGGTGTTGATGTCTTCCGCCGTGGCATGCTTCAGGAGCTCGAAGTGGTAGTCGGCGCTGGAGAAGACCGCCTCCAAGAGGGAGAAGTGCACAGGAGACATCTGCGGCGCCACCACGGTGAATTTGTGCCCCATCTCCTTGGTGAAGCGGTGCTCGGTGGCGTACTTGGACAGGGTCGGCTTGGCGGCGGCTCCGCCAGCCTGGACGTCTTTGCCCTGCTCAGCGGGAGTGTCTGCCGACTTGCTGTCAGCTTCCTGATCCTTCTGCCGCGAGGCCATGGTCTCCCGGATGGGCCTGATGCCCATGGGATGAAGACCGATCAGACCCTGATCGCTCTTATCGTGCAAAGCCACGAACCGTGCCAGAGCCACAATGTCGGCCTTGCGCTGGGATAGGCTGATCTTCTGCGCGTTGGTGGACCGGAATCCTTCGGATTTCGGCTGGTCGGACGCATTCGTATCCACTGCTTCGATATGTCCGGTAAGCCCTTGAGGCTCCTGAGAATCGGATGAATCCCCCGCCTGAACCAGGTCAGGCAATGGGTCAGCATCCTTGACCGCGACCTTGGCAGGCGCCTGATCCTTGGCCGGGGCTTCCTCCTGGGCAATATCCCGCTGATGGCGTTCGTCCATGGCGGCCTTCAGCGAGCGCAGACGGATCTTGGCTGCACCCAGGTTGGAGACCTCGTCGATCTTCAGCTGCGTGTAGACATCGCCCTTGTCAGCCAGAATCTCCTGAACCTGGTCAGTGGTGATGGCATCCACGCCGCACCCGAAACTGACCAGCTGGACCAGCTGCAGGTCGGGATACTCGGAGACGAACCTGGCTGCGGAATAGAGCCTGGAATGGTAGGCCCACTGGTCGGTCACCCTCAAGGGCATCTTCTGATGGTCGTCGCCGAAGCTCGGCACGGTCTTGCGGAACTTGGCGGCCGTGGGGTTGTTGGAGGCTAGGGCCCGCTCCCCCGCCGCCGGGATGATGTAGTCGCTCAGCTTGGGCAGTTTATGCACGTCCAGCTCGCATATGGAGTCCTCGGAGAGCACGGCCATGCCCAGGGAGCAGATGGTCTCGGGAATGCCGTGGTTGACCTCGGGATCAACATGGTAGGGACGGCCCGACAGAACCACGCCCTTGACTCCATACTCCTGCATGTAGGCCAGGGCACGGAGCCCCTCCTGGCGGACGTCCTCCTTGAAGCGGGCATCCTCACGGTAGGCCTCCTGGACGGCCGTCCTGGCCTCTTCCTCGCTCACCTTGGCCCAGTCGAAGACCTTGACGATCCGCTCGACCATCTTCTCCCTGTTGGACAGGTTGAAGTAGGGCCGCATGAAGCGGACGCCGTTCTCCTTGAGCTCGGCCATATTGGCCTCGATCACCACCGGGTAGTTGGCCACGATGGGGCAGTTGTAATGGTTGTCCGTATCGGGAACCAGCTCCTGCTCATAGGTGACGCAGGGATAGAAGATGGTCTTGATGCCCTTGTCGACCAGGGAGTGGATGTGCCCGTGGACCAGCTTGGCCGGGTAGCAGATGTTCTCGGAGGCGATGGACTCCATCCCACTCTCGAAGAGCTCATGGTTGGACCGCCCGGAGATCATGACCCGGAAGCCCAGGGAGGTCAGCAGGGTGAACCAGAAGGGGTAGTCCTCGTACATGTTGAGCACGCGAGGAATGCCGATGTCGCCTCTGGTGGCCTTGTCCGGGGTCAGACGACGGTAGGCGAAGGCCCGCTTGTACTTGAAGTCATAGAGGTTGGGCCTGTCGGAGCGCTTCCTGTTCTTGTCGCCGCCACGCTCGCAGCGATTCCCGGTCACGTAGCGGCCGCCGTCCTCGAATTCGGTGATGGTCAGCTTGCAGTGGTTCTGGCAGAGCTTGCAGACATCGTGGGTGGTGGTCATGGAGAGGTTGTCCAGATCGTCCCCTGCCAGAATGGAGCTGACCACATGGCCGTCTTGCACCTTCAGGTCAGGCAAGGTCGCCTTGAACCCCTGGTCATTCTTGGAGGCAATCTTGTTGGCGGCGGCCGGTGACACCTTTGGCTTGGTGGAAGTCGGAGCCTTGTTGGGGGTGGTGGGCGTGCTGCCCACGGACTTCACCCCGTCGGCCATGTGAGAGCCGGCAGCGGTCAGATCCTCGACCTCTTCATTCTGCGGGCAGTGCATGCGGGCCGTCAGTGCAGCACCATAGGCTCCCATGAGCCCGGCGATGTTGGGCCTGGTCACCTTGCGACCGGTCAGGAGCTCAAAGGCCCGCAGGACGGCATCGTTGAGGAAGGTGCCTCCCTGGACCACGACCACAGGCCCCAGGGCGTTGGCATCGCGCAGCTTGATGACCTTGTAGAGGGCGTTCCTGACCACCGAGTAGCAGAGCCCGGCGGCGATATCCTCCGGGGAGGCGCCCTCCTTCTGAGCCTGCTTGACCGAGGAGTTCATGAAGACCGTGCAGCGGGAGCCCAGATCGGTCGGAGCCTCGGAGGCCAGCGCCTGCTTGGTGAACTCCTGGATGCTGATGCCCATGGACTGGGCGAAGGTCTGCAGGAAGGACCCGCAGCCAGCCGAGCAGGCCTCGTTGACGCAGATGGAATCGATGACCCCGTCGTTGACGGCGATGTACTTCATGTCTTGCCCGCCAATGTCGATGACCGAGGTGACCCCGGGGCTGATCTCCTCGGCTGCCCGGTAGTGGGCCATGGTCTCGACCACGCCCTCGTCGACATGCAGGCCTGCCTTGACCAGGCCCTCACCATAGCCGGTAGCGCAGGCACGGGCGATGTAGGCCCCCTCCGGCAGGGACTTCCTGACCTCCTTGACGATGTTGGCGGCGGCAATCAGCGGGCTGTCCTTATGCACCCCGTAGGTGGACCAGACGATGGTCTTGTCGTCGTTGATCAGCACGGCCTTGATGGTGGTGCTGCCCGCATCGATGCCCAGGAAGTGCGGCCCCTTGGCTCCTGACAGGTCTCCAGTGGGAATGACCTGGGCCCCATGCCGGTCGTTGAACTCACTGCGCTCCTCCTCGTTCAGGAAGAGCGGGCGGATCGTTCTGGCCGTGGAGGGCATGTTCTCCAGGCCCTTCAGGGCGGAGAGGACGCCATCCAAGGAAGTCAGGTCAAAGTTCATGTTTTGAGTGTGGCTGGCATCCTTGGCGGTTTCGGTCGCGGGAGCCTTATGCTCACCGTCCACCAAGGTGGTGGTGCGGCCGTCCTGCATGGCATCCTGCAGAGCCATCTTGTCCAAGTTCGAGGCCTTCTCGGACCGTGCCTTGTCGACCTCCGCCTGATCCAGCCCCCAGGCCGGGCCGAAGGGGTCGTTCACATCGGTCTCTGGCGAATAGTCGGTCTTGACCTGCGCAGCGCTGTCCTGGTCGTCCTGCTCGCGGCGGCCAGCCATGATGGCAGCGCCGTAGGCCACATAGAGGTGCGCGTTCTCAGGGATGATGTAACGGCTGACCCTGTCCTGAAGGATCCGCTTGAAGGCTTCCCTGAGCTCGCTCATGAAGAAGAGGGGCCCGCCCAAAAAGATCACGTTGCCACGAATGGGACGTCCGCAGGCCAGTCCAGAAATAGTCTGTGTGGCCACGGCATTGAATATGGATGCAGCCAGATCCTCCTTGGCGGCTCCGTCGTTGATCAGGGGCTGGAGGTCGGACTTGGCAAAGACCCCGCAGCGCGAGGCGATAGGATAAATGGTCTTGTACTTGGCGGCCATATCGTTCAGGCCTGAAGCATCGGTGTTGAGCAGGGTGGCCATCTGATCGATGAAGGCTCCGGTCCCGCCTGCGCAGGACCCGTTCATCCGCTGCTCCGGCGTGGGCTTCAGATAGGTGATCTTGGCATCCTCGCCGCCCAGCTCGATGATCACGTCCCCCTCGGGGTAGGTGGCGTTGATAGCCTCGGTCTCGGCAATGACCTCCTGGGCGAACTCGGCCTGCAGCTGGCTGGCCAGTTCCAGCCCGCCCGAACCGGTGATCACCAGGCTGATGGGATTGCCTGCCAGACCAACCCGTGACAGGGAAAGCTTGATGTCGGTGACCAGCTCAGCCACGCACTGGCGCACATTGGCATGATGGCGGCGATAGTCGCTGAACAGCGCCTGATCCAGCCTGTCACCTGCGCCAAGAACCACGGCCTTGACTGTGGTGGAACCGATATCCAAACCCACACGCAGGAGATCCCGCGGTCCTGTGCCCTTATATCGACCCGTTATGTCGACGCCATCAGACATGAAACAACCTCAATCCGTGAGACCGCCGCATGATGGGTCCAAAAGCAGACACCACATCATATCCGGCTTACTCTATTTATGCTACCGCCAGAGCGTGAATAACTTTTGCGATATCAAGGAATCGAGGCTGTCGCCTTCGACACATCTTCCAGCAAAACCGCCTCTGTTGCAGGTAAGCCGCGGACTAGGGCAGGTACATTAGGGCGTTGGTTCCAACCCTTGTCCTCCACACTTTCCCCTCAATCCCAGCCTGCCGGCACATGGAAGAAAAGCCGCTGTGCCCTTGGCGAAATTGGCTCAAGAGCAATCGACAGAGGACCTTCAGAGAACCTGAAGAGTATATGGAATTGTCCCCGTATTGAGAGACCCTGAAAGAACGTTTCCTTCGCTGACCAACCCGAATACCATTCTGTACAGGCTATGCCAGGTGAGTTGGTCAGACTGGCGGAACCGATGGTCAGGAGGCATCAGGTGCGAGCATACATGGGTTCGAACATGCGCGGGTCGATGGGTGCGCCGACCGGCCCAGCACCGTCAGGACTGGCTCCCAAACCATTGGATCAGCTGCCCCGCCTGGCACGTGACACCACCGAGGAAGATCCCTGGCCGGTCAGCGTGCTCAGCCAGAAGTACCACGACGCCGTGGCCCGTTGGCCCGGAGCCTGGGTGGAGGGTCAGATCGTGGAGATCAACACCCGCCGTACCGGTTCCGCATATCTGACCCTGCGCGACAACTTCGAGGACATCTCCATCAACGTCATGGGCTTCCGGGCCTTCGCCACCCAGGCCAGGGAATTTCGTCAGGGCGACCGGGTGGTGGTGCATGGGCGGCCCGACCTGTGGATCAAGCAGACCCGTCTGAGCTTTATGGCCGACAGGATCAAGCGCGTAGGCACCGGTGACCTGAAGGAGCAGATTGACCAGCTTAGGCGCAAACTCAAGGGCGAGGGCCTCTTCGATGCAGAAAACAAGGTTCCACTGCCCGAGTTCCCCCGGCGCATCGGCCTGATCTGCGCGCCCAAGGCCAGAGCCGAGGGGGATGTGATCACCAACGCCCGCCTGCGTTGGCCCACCATCGAATTCTCCGTAGTGCACGCCCACGTCCAGGGCCCCCAGTGCCCGCCCGAGGTGGTCGAAGCCATCCAGAAGCTGGATGCTGATCCGGCTGTGGATGTGATCATCGTGGCCAGGGGCGGCGGCAGCTTCGAGGATCTGCTGGGCTTCTCGGACGAGTCCGTGGTCCGCGCCACGGCAGCCTGCGTCACTCCCATCGTCTCGGCCATTGGCCACGAGGATGACTGGACCCTGATTGACCTGGCCGCAGACCTGCGCGCCTCCACCCCCACTGACGCCGCCAAGCGGGTGGTGCCCGACCTGGTCGAGCAGGAGGGCATCATCCAAGAGGCCAGGATGCGCATAAACGCGCGCATCCAAAATATGGTCGAGGGCGAGACACGGCTGATTGAGGGATACGCCAACCGCCCCAGCCTGACCAAGCCGCAGACCATGCTGGACAAGCCCCAGCGGCTGGTTGACGAGTCGCTGGTCCGCCTGGACATCGCCCTGCGACGGATCGTGGACGACGCCTCCCTGACTGTGGAGAAGCTCCAGTCCTCGCTGACCGCCCTCTCTCCCCAGTCCACGCTGGACCGCGGATACGCAGTCGTGCAGACCTTGGACGGGAAGGTGGTCGTCAGCCCACAGCAGGTTCAGGCCGATCAGGATCTGACCTTGACCGTCAAAGAGGGCAGGATCGAGACCAGGGTCGTCAGCGGGCAGTGACCGATCCCACGTGGTCAGCCACATATAATCATCAGCGATAATCATCCTTATTAATTGAAAATTTGATAACACACCGTATAAGAAGAGGAGCAGGCATGAGCGACACAGACGAGGAGCAGACCCAGCAGAAGGAGACGGAGCAGGGCAAGGAACAGCCGGTACTGGCCTCGGCCCTGAGCCAGAAGGAACGCGAAACCATCGCCAAACTGCCCTATGAGCAGGCACGGGATCAGCTGATCCAGGCGGTTCAGGCGCTGGAGGCCGGCGGCCTGGACCTGGATGCCTCCATGCGTCAGTGGGAGATCGGCGAGGCTCTGGCCAAGCGTGCCCAGGAGCTGCTGGGCCAGGTTCGTGCCAAGCTCGATGCCGCCCAGCAGGAGCAGGCCAGCGCCGGAGCCCAGGCTGGCACCCAGTCCAACTTGGATGCCTGAAGTCCCCTACTCCACCATCACCGTGGCCAGCAAGGCCGCATGATCCGAACCCGCTATAGGTACGGCCTGCAGCCGATTGGCCCTGATGTCACGGTCCACCACCACATGATCGATGGCCACCAACCTGGGCAACGGAGCTCGGTTGGCCGGCCAGGTCATGCTCATGCCATGCCCGGCCTGACGTGCCCCATCACTGAACCGCTCCCCCAGCATGTCCCGGAAGACCGCATGATCATAGGTAGCGTTGAAGTCGCCCAAGAGCACGTATCGCGTGTGCTCGTGCTTCCGCAGTTTTCCCAGGTCGGACACGCTGCGTCGCCAGGCATTCCAACTGCCCGGTTGCGGCGAGGTGGTATGGACCGAGACGAATCTGACACTGGTCCTGCTCCTGCCGAAGTCGATGCTGGCCGCTGGCATCATGGAAGAGCGGGAACCTACGTCGTCCTTTGAAGGTGACTGCATTGGCGCGGCTGTCCAAAGACCGTTGGCGTATTCCTTCGAAGATGTGGAAAGCTGCTCGTGGGGCAGATAGCGGTCGATGCCGGCCTTGTGCAGACGATCCACGAAATCCTTGCTGACCTCCTGCAGAGCCAGCACCTCGACCCGGTTGTCGCTGACCGTCTTGACTACCTGATCGGCATCAGCCTGACCCTTGTAGACGTTCAGCGTCATGACCCGGGCCACGTCGTCGTGCCGGTCGGGGTGCTCAAGGGCCATGAGCTGATCGGCTTGCCCATTGAGCTCGGATCCTTCCTGATAGAAGGGATACTGCCAGTAGACATTCATGGCCAAGACAGCGATAAGCACCAAAGCCGTGAACCATCGTGAAGCCGTCAAAGCCAGGACCAGGGCCAGCAGACTCAAGAAGATGAACCAGGGTGTCAGAGCGGCCATATCAGGCAGGTAGGGTATCGATGACAGCCATGCCGGGCAGGCACGCGCCCCTAGGGCCAGCAAGCTGACCAACGTCAGCAGTCTGGCCGTCCACCCAAAGACATGCTTCACCAGGAAGGACTGTCTGAATTTCGCCATGTTCTCCTCCCAAGGGATACACAGTCAGCTTGACCGTTGAGCAATTGTAAACCATGACCGTATGGCAGGCAGGAATAGAGAGCTAACTTCTGCAAGAAGCGCATGGCGCTAGCCCGCACACCGGCGACCTGCCCAAGTCCCGCTTCGTGGTACAGTAGTTTCCGTTGCCCCGGTAGCTCAGGGGATAGAGCACTTCTCTCCTAAAGAAGGTGTCGTGCGTTCGAATCGCATCCGGGGCACCAAATGGCAATAGTAAAACAATATTATCGATTTACATACTTCTAATTTAATTAGAGAAGTTCCAAGCTTTGATGCACTTACTTATGAATATAAGACAACAACAGTAACACATTTTTCTCAGGAACACAGTGGCTATAATGGGCTATGAGTTCTGCATAAAACTGGCTACAAAACTCATTATATTAGCTTCTTATATTAGCTTCTTAATGATGTCCTAACCATTCAGCTTGCAACAAGTCAAGCTTACACTTGCATATAAAATACTGTGGCATTGATAATTAAAATGCAATGTTGAGAGCAATTTGATATAATTATATTTACCAAAATCCGCGCAAACTACTTTGCTGCTTGATACAAGATTTTTACTAAGCAAAGCTAAAAAGTGGAGACAATACTATGTAGATCATTCGTGTTGAGTGTGCAATTATGCTATTGCGAAACTTTTAAATATTATATGAAATGAAATTTGGTCTCAAATATTTATTTAATTCCTTTATCATTAGAAGTACGAACACAATATATTATAGAAAAGCATCACCTTTATACAGGCATCATTGAATAAGCACAATAGGCACGCATGCAATTACTTTAGAACCAGCACCTCGCTTTTCCCAGCAATAACTAATGTAAAGATCTAAACCAATTGAGATTAATATTAGACTGATAATTCAACTGTATAAGAAATTTTAAGATTGTCTTGCTGTACATGCATTTTTACTGATTTCCCGTTTTATATAAGTCTGTGTAATCAATGACAATTCAACCGGTCTAGCTATCTTTCCCCGGCGTACATCGATGCTAATCACGATACATTGAGAGCAAGAAAGCAAACATTGTTATCAACATATGTAATAAAGTCATACTCTAGCTCCAAATTGTATTGACCGTTCAGCTAGTCAAATCAGTGAGACGTGATAATCAATTCGGAGGATAGCGGATTTAATTCTTTGTGGCATTGCTTCGATTCAAAAGGTAACATACTCATGGAGGTTGAAATAATGCTATTTAACGAAAATACAGTAATAGACGAAAAGTCTTTTGACAATTATAATTTCGGAAAGCCCGTTAAGAAAGCAAGCATCATATTTGGAACGAACGGTAGCGGGAAATCCTCATTTTGCAAATCTCTTATGACACAGTATCAAGACGTGGTACGACTATTTGACACAGAATATGTAAACCACAACATACAACGTCCAGATATTCAAGGATCATCTCTATTGACCCGCGAACAAAAACAGAAGAAGGATGCAATAAATCGACTACAAGAGGAAAAAGGTGAAGCACAAAATAAGTTAAGCGATACACATGGTAGTCTAGATAAAGATCGCCGTCAATTATTCAAAATAATGACTGACATGCTTGATGAGGGAAAGCAGCAATTCGACAATGTCAAAATTAACCAAAAAGCAGGTTCTAAAGAAGCACCTGAGAAGATGCTGAAATATTGGTTCAAGGATGCCGAGAAAAAAACGCATACTACTGGAAAAGAAAGTTTAAAGGATCTTAACATAAGATTAGAATCACTTAATGATGAATATAAGAGAATCGTACCAATTGAGATTGACCTTTATACCAAGAGTTTAAATAGTATTCACGAATTATTTAAATGTTCCTACAGCAAGCCTAGCGAATCCTTAACAGCTGAAATAATTGAATGGATAAAACAAGGAGTGACAATCCACGATCTATCGGGATCACAAGCGCAGTGTCTTTTTTGCGGAAATACGTTTGAAGTAGACCAAGTAATGGAAGAAATCAAAAAAAGGGTAAATAATAAGTATTCCACAGCTATACAACAGGTGTCAGATATCCAAAATTCTGTTTCATCTCTAAAAGAAGAAATTTCTGCTGCCTTTACTGACTCTACCTATGAAAATAGGAAAAAAACAGCTTTACTGGACTGTGACCAGCTTCTTGAATTGATAGATAAGAAACAAAAAGACATGCAATTAATAATCGATATTAATGCAGACAAACTTATCAACGATGTTCGCCTGTTGTCTAATGATATGAAGCTGGGCAAACAGAGGCGGTCTAAGGAAATCAACCGTATTGAACAAATAAATAATAATAAAGAAGAAGAGGCCAAATCCTGGATTGGCAAGCAACTGAACAATGATATAGTTAACGAATTGAAAGACAGTATCGAAAATAATAAACGAAAAATTGAGACTTTAAATCGCTCTATTTCAGAATACGATAGAAGAATTATCGATGCAGAAAGTTCTTCTTCCTCTATGCGACCCTTCGAAAACCTTGCTAATAGAGCGTTACAAGCTACAGGCGCTGATTTTCGTCTCCAACTTCAGAAAGATGACACATTTAAGGTACTTAGCATTTCGGAAAGTCAAAATCCCCAAAATCAAAAAAAGATTGACTCACAAGATTTAAGCGAAGGAGAAGTAAGACTTTTAGGATTTATTCACTTTATGCTTTCCTTGTACAAAACTACAGAGGTACAGGATTTTAAAGATGGAATACAGCTTATACTTATAGACGATCCCATAACCAGTTTAGATATGGATAATCGTTATTACATAACAGAAGAGATCAACAAAATAATTAGAGATGTATATAACAATAAAGGGGATCTACAGGTTATAGTACTAACTCATTCTTCGATGGATTTTCACAACATTGGTTATCAGATGAAAGACATATCGAGACTCGAGATTTGCAAAGACCACGAAGGAAAAAGTAGTATAGAGACTACACAACTTAGCCAGAATAGATTCAGCGACTATTATGCGTCTGTCTTCCATGAACTTATCAAATTCGCAACTGCGAATAACCACAATGTAGCATCCTTTAAGCCTTATCAGCAGTATCCAGCAAAAATGCGTTTTGTGTTTGAAACACACGCTCGAACTCATTATAAACTGTCATATACCACAAAACATGTAATGCAAAATTTATGCGAATGCTATGAAACTCCAGATAATCCTGAATTTAAAATGCAATTTTCAAATTCACTTGACCTAATTAACTCTCTTACACACGGATTGACCTTTCTTGATGAACCCGTAAACGAAACATCACCAAGGGAGATACGCGATGCAATAAGAATCATAATTTATGTTTTATACAATAAAGATAAGGAACATGTACGTGCAATGTGTGCAGATGATGAAAATTGGAGCAAATTAAGAACTATCCTTAATCAACTAGATGACGAATTCAAAAACTAGTATTAACGGCTAATTGCATACTTGATTGAAATCTCTTCAGTCAGACAATCTTGGTAATGAATGAGCAATAAATGCTATTTCACTAGCTTTGACTGTGCCGTGAACGCGGATAGGCACAATTGTCAATTCATTAGAAACCGCCTTTATGATTGATCGTGCGATACCGATCAATCAATTGCTGTAAGGATTATTTGTGACGTTTGTGTGTTGTCTACTTTGCCTATAGTTTCAAATTACTTAAAACATATCGTATTATAGATCTCTTTGTGCTATGCAAAAACAAGGCACTTAACATATACAGCTATAGTTGGTCATACAAATAGATGCAACAATAGTAGTTGCGTTCACAAATAAAGCCACAAGATCTCGATTATGCAAAAACACTCACGTACATAGCTTCGTACAATATTAATATTCAAATATTAGTTTGTATCTACTAATGAAGCCTTTCTGTTCTAGGTTCAGATATAAGGTAAAGGCAAGCAGGTTTCAATGAAATAGGTATACAGCAAGGATTTATATGTGAAAGCGCGCTTCAGACTGATCCTGTATGGAAATCGAGATTTGTATAACCGGGAAGCATTGCACTGCCGAAATTCAAAAACCTGTCATGTCGACGTATTAGGTGATGATTGTCTTTTGCCCGACCAATCAAATGAAGTGTTACATACCGAAAAAGACACTTTGGCTACTTCTTTAGAGTAATCCGTTTCTACAAATTAGAACGTATATAGACAGTTGTGCCCACCATAACATTCTCCCGTTAGCGTCCACAACACTGTTACCCATCGATGGCTCGGTCAACAGGTCGGGAGAGATAGTATTTGGTATTTTGCCTCTTGAGCAGCCATTCTCCAATCTCATAAAGGTAAAAGTCAGCACCAAATACTATCCGACCATGACCACATACCAAGCTTCGAAAATCGCAATCTGTTTGAGTTAGCGCAAATCAGTCCTTTTGTATCGACGGATATGCGGAATCAGCTCGAAACAAACCAAGGCCGACAGCATGCTTAGAGCTGCCATCACTAGGAAGAATTCCGTGTTCGACCCCGTCTCTGAAAGCCTCGAACCCTCAGAATGCTTGTGAGTTCCAGTCTTGTGCTTTACACCGGCACCCTTACCGGGCTTGATGCCGGAGCTGTCAGCCGGATCACGAGGCTTGTTGGAAGAGCTGCCTCCAACGGGGCTGACCGTGACTATCCGCTTTTCAGATGCCTGTTTGCCCCTTGAATTAGCGACCGTGTAGTCGATCGTATATTGCCCTGTCTTGGCACTATTCACGGATCCCTGTACTTGAATCGCCCCGGTAAGATCACCTTCCAAGGAATCCACTGCAGTGACCCCGGCCTTAGGATCAAAGTTGGAACCCTGATCGATTTTCACATTGGACGCTCCTGCGATCACGGGCCGCTGCTGCACAGGCACTGGTCCTAGGGGCAGCGAACCCTTTATGGAAATCCAATTAAGTATCGGCCCAGTGCCCGTAGAGGAATCCAAGATGAAAGTGACTACCTTGTTCCAGCCCTGCGGAATCTTGATCTTTCCGGAGGCAATCGTTCGTCCGCCATCAACGGTCGCGGTCGTCAGTCGATTCTCTGCACGGGATGTTGGAAGACCGTCATAGGAATAGCTGATCACAGTCGGTCTGCTCTGGCTCCACCAATCATGGAAACCGAAGGAAACCTGATGTTCGCCAGGTGCCAGTAGGACCCTGTAAGACAGTTTATCTTTCTTGCCGTTAGCGCCGGCATATATCCCTGACTTATAGGGATCAGCATTGCCGTCAGCCTGTTTTCCAAAGTTACCGGAGGTATTGCCCCACAAATCATCAAAGCCCTGGTCGGCAGACCCATTGGCCAATTTGCCATCAAACAAGGTAGTCAGCGCCTTGTAGGTGGGCGAGGACTCCCCTCCATTGACATCAATGAAATAGGACAGCCCATCTTCCACCTCCTGAATGCTGGCTCTGGCAGGCAGTGTCGTGCCTTCAACGGTGCCCAGCACCTCGGTGGGCGCATAGAGGGTCAGACTCGATGCATCAATCAGCCAATGTACGGTCCGCTCCTCGCTTTTTCCATTCGCCTTGCTGACACTCACCTTGTCTGGAAGCCCGGGCTGACTGCCCTGCTTGAATGTTCTGATGCCTTGAACCTGTTGGACTGAAACCACCTGGTCGTCATCCTGCGCAGAGACCCCGATCCAACTCAGCAGAGGATCGCCGCCGCCTGTGGATCTTGTCAGGAAGGTCACGCTGTCGGCATGCTCCAGGGTGAAAGTGATCGGATCGGTGGCATTCCCGGCCTGAACAGGCACAATATTCGTCTTGCCTATGGTCTTGTCATGGCAGACGACCGAGAACTCAGTTTGGCGCTTGTTGTTCCACCACTCCTGATAGCCCGCCTGCACTGTATAAGTACCGGCTGGCAAATCCGCCTGATACCGTATATCCTTGCCGGACTTTGCCCAGTAGCCTGTTTCGTAGATACCGTTCTGGCTGGTCTCGTATGCTTCGACATCGGAACCTATGCGGCTGCTCAGACCCCACTTGCCTTGAGCAGTGTATTCCTGGTCGCTGCGGTCTGCATTCATCAGTCGTGGGGCCTTGGTTTTCAGCTTCCGGTAGTAACTCGATTCATTCGAAGGGGCCGAACCCGCGTCAATGAACAGACGGGAGTTTTCCGGATAGATGGAAGCCGTGAAGCTGATAGGCGCATTCTGGTATTCAGGCAGCTTCCCCTTGAACGTCACCTGCCCGTATGGACGGTCCGTACCAAAGTAGGGCTCCCAGTTGACCGTGGCCTGTCGGATGGCTGTCTGACCGCCCACTCTGATGCATAGGCTCTTGGGCAGCGCAGCAACAATTCGACTGACCGAACTGCTTTCAGTCGGGAGATTGGCATTGACCACATCGATGGCCTGATACTTGTCCATACCAGACAGTTTCCAGTCCGCAGCCGGCAGCACCTGGACATGCCCGTTCACCAATTGCATCGGTGTCATCACATACCTGGACTGGCTGATGTCATTCCCGGTGTCGGGATTGAACCAGCGGTCGCCCCAATAAAGGAAAACGCCGTGCGCGGGGTCATAGGGGATGACCGAGCTGGATTGGGTTGAGAAGGAATTGGCCGGGTTCTGGTTCCACCCCTCCCCTTTGACGAAGGGCGTCCCCACCTCCGAATAAGGTCCTAGAAAATCGTCACCCTGGCTGATTGCGTACTTGTTTTCATTGGGTGCCCAGCCTGTAGTGCCTGAATAGATGATGTAATATCTGCCGTTCCACTTGAAGGGAGCCGGCGACTCCTTGCTATTGCTGGCCACGATGTTGTAGGTGTCGCCTGCGGAGACATCGATGCCCTTTTGCTGTCGAGCGTTCGGCTCAACAAGCTTGGTGTAGGTCTTGTCCAGAAGCGAGATGGTCAGATCGCGGTTTTCGTTGCTGGAATACACCAGATAGGCATCATCAACACCGTCATGATTCTGATCTTTGCCGGAGTCCACGTACAGGTTCATGTCACGCGCCATGCCAGGGTTACCGGCATTGGCACCGGGACTCATACGGAAGGATCCCAGGTACTTGTATGGCCCAGCAGGATCGGAACCCTCAGAAATGGCGACTCCGGCCTTTGCCTTGGAATACGTTGCAGTGGCCTCATTGCCATATCGTGGCCCATCCGCATGGAACCAGATCACCCAGCGTTTGGTGGTCGGGTTATAGACCATCTTGGGACGCTCGAAGACACAGCTGGACTTCTTCGGATCCGATCCGTCGCCCTTCAGAGCCTTCAAATCCCAAAGCAGATAGTCCAAGGCTTGCTGAGGGCCGGAGATGTTGGCATTGGATGTATCCTTGGAGAATGCCTTGAAATCCTGGCCGTAGATATTCGTGTAATCCGGATCGGATTCAAGGTTGGCTACATTGTAATAACGCTGGTAGACGCGGTCAGAGCCCGCCAATTTACCAGCCAGATCCTTGTCGCCCTGGTAGGTCTGAAAGCCCAGCCCCTTATCTACCCAGTTACACAGATCGTCGGAGTAGTATATCCGCACGCCATGCGCTATCAGACCATCAGTTTTGTCCTCACCGCACATGACGTAGACATATCCGTCTCCATCCGCATCCAAGCCCCGATCGGCAGCGGGAAGAAGAGCAGCACTGACCCGTTGAATTCCGGCACCATGCGCTTGCAGCAGATCACCCTTGTTGTCAAAAATTCTGTCGCCATTAGTGCCTGTCACTGCAGTGTAATGGTAGATGAAGCGCACGGCGGCAAAGGCCTGCTTCAAGTCCTTGCCGGCCTGATCCTTCTCGCCTTCATCAGCAGAACCTGATGCTAGGATTCCCTCGGCCATAGACCGAGCATGCTTCAACCTATCCACGTCGTCCTTGTTAGGCTCTGCATGATCATAGGGCGCTGTGCTCTGATCATCGGTTCGATGACCTGAAGCCAGTGGCTGCAGATCCTCAACCCTCGTGGTATCCAA
The DNA here is from genome assembly GCF_016101425.1 of Bifidobacterium sp. W8112. NCBI lineage: Bacteria > Bacillati > Actinomycetota > Actinomycetes > Bifidobacteriales > Bifidobacteriaceae > Bifidobacterium > Bifidobacterium sp. W8112. Next base: position 329,618 of record NZ_JACFQN010000002.1, read on the forward strand.
TATCGTCCGGAGATCATCATCCTGAGCGGTTTTCAGCCGGCTGAATCCGGCGGAACCGGATTGCTCTGTCTTGTCCTGTACGGCCATAGCCGCAGATTCGGGCGATAGGAGTGCCAAGGCGACTACTGCCGCGGCGATTCCCAATATATTTCTTCGATTGAGCTTCATCGCTTTCCTCTTCTCCGCATCATCCCAGATGACGGCGAGCCGCCGCTAATGCTGATCCTGCGCATAGCAGGCAGACTACGATCGCTAGAATCGTTGGCATCACATTCGCGCCGGTCTGACTCAAGGCGCTGCTGCCATCTGAGCCGCCCTTTTGCTTGGCATGAGCGAGGGCTCCTGGACCACGACCCGAGCCGGGCTGTGAATCAGCGTTGCCGACATTGCCATCAACCACATCCACCTGGAAGGTCGCACTGACACCGCGGTAGGTCACGGTCACATTTTTCCTGCCTGGCTGTGCTGAATCAAAACCGCTCACCAGCAATTCAGGGTCGTTGATGCTGATATCCACCTTGACAGGTTCCTCATTCGGCACTGAATACACAGCTTTGACAACCATGCCGGATAAGTCGAGTCGCTCATTGAGCAGATATCGGGTTTTGCTGGGTGGAGTGACCAACAATTTCTGAAGAACGGAAGAAAGGTAGTTGACGGTGTACTCGGAACTCCCGCTGCCGTCAGCCGCTTTTACCGTGATCACATCCTTGCCGCCTAGAACGTTCCCGTCACGTTTGACGGACTCCTCGGCATTGACATGCCTGACCTTCACCATAGCGGCAGTATCGCGGGCAAAGGCTTGTAGCTTCGGATTGCTTTCCGCGCCGACCGGGAGCTGTACCGTGTAATCAGTCTTGTCAGGAAGGAATCCGTCTATGGTCTTGCCGTCTAACCGCAAATCGCCCAAGGCCTTATCAGCGGAGGGCATAGGTTCAGCCTTGACTTGCGCCTGAGTTCCCAGAACCTCGATTTCCGCGACGTTGATATAGACGCCTGTATCCTGCAGGGTGTTCGTCAGACGCAGTGCCTTGGCAACTATGGGTGTAGACATGCGGAAGTCAGCCACAGGAGTGTCCTCATCCGTAGATGTATCCGCACCGGAACCTGGCTGGACATACCAGCCGCTCTTAACGCCGACCCTCTGCCAGACACCCTTGTCGTCCTGATACTCCAAAGTCTGAGACTTAGGCCAGGAAGCACGGCCGTCTCTGAAGAAGGTAGTCTTGACCTCGCTGATGGATTGGAGGTTGTCGAAGGTGAAGGTAGCAACCGGAATCCCCGCCTGGTTCCAAGTGGACCAGCCCTTGTGACCGCTGTCGCCGTCTATGGCCTTTGCAGCCGTCGAACCTTCCTGCACATTCACCTTGAAGTGAGAGTTGGAGGACGGAGCGATATTGTGCACCGGATCAGCCTTGGGAATGGCCCAAGCCTGTATTTCGGAGGCGTTCATGAAGTCCCCCTGCACCGTATTGACAATTCGAGCCTGCCTGGCCTTGACCTGGGCATTGCCCTTGAATGTCACAGTCTGTCCCGGCTTTGGACTCGCAGCTGCTCCCAAGGGAAGCCAGGTGCGACCGTCCAAGCTGTATTCAGCCAGCGCACTGATTGGAGCGTGGTCGCCATAGGTGATGACCAGTGAGCCTAAGTCCCGCTCCTGGCCGAAATCTAGAGTGGCAGTGGGCTTGTGTGAGTAATCGCCTGCGGAGTTCCATGTCACCCAGGCCTCTGCGGAGGTATCCCCGTCTGTCAGCTTTTTCCACTGTTCAGCCTTGCCGTATTCGGTTTGCTGATCAGTGACTGTCAGGTTGCTGCTGGTGTCAGCAATGTTCTGCTCTTTGGCCTGCATCAGATAGACCGAGGCTGTCACTGGCAGCCCGCTGTCTCCGACCGACCCCAAGCGTCCTTTGACTGTCAGTCTGTCGCCTGCATGCGCATCGGCAAGCTGTCCATCCAGTTGGGAAAAGTCCCACTTCACAGCTGTGCGGTCTGCATCCATAGCCTCCGAGGCACCAACGTGCGCATGAACCGGAGCTGCTTTGATTGCATCCTCCACCTGCTGACGGCTTGCACCAACCATGAGGGTGACGGATACCGGATCAGTTACTGTAAAGTCGCCGATGTAAACCTCAGCCTTGCATGCGATGGAATTGCCAAACACATCGACGGCATGCCCAGTCACCTGATACCGACCTTCTTTGCTGACGTCGATCATACTGGTATCCCATTGAACAGGAACCGGAGACCCGAGTCCCCAAGGATAGTAGGGAGTGACCGTCGTCGGCATAGTCAAATGTCCGCCTTTTCGGGCCTGAACATAGACCTGCTGCACGCCCGAAGGCTTGGTAGACCTCAGAGTCCAAGCCTGGTTTTCACCACCATTGGAAGAGTAAAGACCGACCGGCGAACCAGCGGCAGTGGCCTGTCCACTCACTTCAAGTGCGTTCTTACTGGCTGCATTGACCATACTCCACGTGGTTCCATCCTCGGTATTAAATATCCAAGACTGCCGCGGATCTGGATTTGTCGTGTCGATAGAGCCGGCGACCATTCTGCCTTGATCATTCAATATCTTTTTCCCGGTGGGATCGGTGATCATGAACAGCTTGAGTTCAGGACGTTCTCGCGAGGCTTCGACCTGATGGTAGACGAAGGTCTGTGCTGGGCCACTCTGTGAATCTGCCGCCGAATTCTCAATGGTCAGGCTGCCATCACTCCCGGTTTGAAGAGCACGTCCGGATTGTTGCCCCACAAGCTGGTAGATCTCACCATCCTGCACGCCTGCCTGATTCGACTGGCCGCTCACACCAGACAGCTGAATGGAGGCGATCGAACGGGCCGGCAATTCAACAGTGGCCGTCTTGGCGACTGTATCGATATGGACTGCTCCCGGACGCTCCTGGTTGGAGTACCCGTTCATGTAATCCATGGTGGCCTCGTAAGGATCGCTTTTGGATTCAGGCGCAGTGGTCAGGAAGAGCTTGCCGCTGGCATTCTTGTCAATGTTTCCATAGTTGGATAGGTCAATGATTAAGCGCTGTTTATTGTCGCTGTCATTGCGATGGATGATGGTTTGCGTCCTACCGTCAGCCGAACGAGCAGTCATATTATCCTTGGTGGCATCGTTGGCTAGGATCGAATCCCCTTCATGGATAAAGTGGGTGTAGGCCCGGACCGCGTTGTACTTGGAGTTGACTACGACGGAGCAGGGCTTGATGCCTCTGGTCGTACCCCCATTGTTGTCCACAGCACGCTCGGAATACAGTTTTCCGTCACTGCCAGCAACAGTGCAGTCAAAGTCGATCAGGACGGTCCCCCAATTGGTGTTCTCCCCTCTGGGATTGGCTTGATGCCCATTGACATCCTGGTCCCCGGTCGACATATTGTACAGATCCTCGACCACCTGCCAGAAAGTGAAATCCTGCGATTGCAGTGCATAGACATCACTGTTGATCTTGCCTGCCATGCCCAGGCCGTTGTCGAAGCCATAAGGGTTGAATCCCCCGCTCTGCCAGGAGCCGTCTACCTCGCTCATGGACATGACCTTGCCGTCCCCCTGGGCGATGTCCCTGGCCACACGTTGACGATTGGTGCCGTATGAATGCGTGTTGTACTGCCCTATGGCATCACGCACATTCTGCGGATATTGGTTATAGGAATCAACAAACTGTCCGGAGTCGGTTGCATCCGTCGCAGAGACCTTGACATCCTTTAAGCCTTCTGACTTGAGCGCCTTGGCCAAGGCCAGCATAGTTTGCTGAGCCTGGGCGTTGTCGACATGCATCCCCTCCTGAGGCTTCTTCACCGCATTTGAATAGGGCGTGACAGACTTGTCCTTATCCGCATAGTATCGATCCCAATAACGTGTGATCAGGGTCTGTTGATCCCTGGACCAAGCGTCCGAGGCCCTTCCGCCCGGCGTCCCCCAGTAGGCCGTCTCCGACTCGTTCAAGGGTTCGACCGTATTGATCTTTACCTTCTTGCCGTTGTCAGCCTTCAACTGATCCAGATGACTTACCACGCTGGCCATGTATGCGGCGAACTTCTCAGGATCCTTGAGGTTGTTGTCTCCGGATCGAAAACCCCCAGTGGCGTACCCATCTTCGGTCATGAACCAGGGGGCTGAATTGGCAAAAGCCTCCAGATGAGTAATGTCGCCGTTCTTGACCCCGCGTTTCAGCCACCATTCCTGCGCCTGAACGGACTCGGCGGCATCGCTCTTAGAAGACTTGGGGCCCCACACATATGAATCCTCCGATGCCGGATCAAAGGCCTGATCCAAGGCATTCCCATCGGACTGTTTGGTCGTCACGCCACCATACAGCCCCTTGCTTCCATCAGGATCTTCCGCCCAATATCCAGGAACTGCCGCCCCCTGGCGCATAAAGGGGTATCCATAAGCCACGTCTGAGGCGTTGCCTCCGCCAATGTTGAAACGGGCCTTATTCAGCCCCAGTCCTTCTTTACCGAAAATACTTGTGTAGAACTTCTCCCGCAGCTGCTTGCCATACTCCAGTGCCTTGGCATCCGTCACGGAGTTTCCGCTGCTGCGGGTAATGGACCCTGGTTCACCGTATTGGCCTGTGGCATTGGCAAACCAGGCCAATGAAGTGCCCCAACCTTGGAAGGGACCATTGGCATACCACGGGTTAGGACGCACCGTCGCTGTTGTTGGGGAGGAAGGCTCGGCATAGGCAGGCATGAGACCGCCTACAGCCGTCGAAGTTGCCGCTGCCGCTATGATAACCGCCATAGTTCGCATGAATTTCATAAGTATGCCTCTTATCCTTCTTCAGACATTGAAGACAAGGAATTGCCGACGTTGCCTCTTCGTTGCACGACAACAATCGAACAGATGACCACTGCTAATGTGGAACATTCTGGTATTGATCATTCTTAAAAAGTCTTACCCGCTTTACGTCTTGTAGAAGACCGCGGGGAGAGCACCACGATGTGCATGAAAAAACCGGCCAGGGAAAGCCAAGGGAATACCCCGGGACCCCTCTGGCCGGTATACCTTATTAAGGAACCTGCTCTACAGCGCTGGCTCGATGAGAGTTACCCTTATTCCTTCACCGTGTAGCCCTGCTGCTTGGCGTAGTTCTGCAGATCCTTCTGCCAGGCGGCGATCCCCTGATCCAGCGTGGCCGACTTGGAAGTGAAAGCGGTCATCTTGTCGCCATAGATCCCGCGAGCATAGACCTCAAAGGGCAGGAACTTGTAGCCAGGCAGAACGTTCTTGGCGGCCTGCGACAGAACCTCGTTGAACTTCTGGCCGCCGAAGTAGGCGTTGTCCTTGCCGTCGGCATCCTTCAAGCTGGTCATCGAAAGGAACTCGTTGGACTTCAGCGTGTTGTTGTCAGCCGGGAAAGCGCCGCCATCGACACGGGTCTTGATGCCCTCGGCGTTGTGGCAAGCGTACTCCAGGAACTTGTACGCAGCCTTGCTCTTGGAATCATCCTTGGTCTTGATCATAGCCAGCGAAGACCCGCCGTTCTCAGAATTCTCTGTTCCGCCCTTTTCCCAGGTCGGCATCTGCGCCACACGCCACTTGCCGGAGGCATCAGGGGCACCGGACAGCAGGTTGTAGGGCATCCAGGCGCCCATGAGCAAGGAGGCGATTGATCCGTCGTTGAGGCCCTTGTTCCAGTCGTCCGACCATCCGGGAATCTTCGTGTTGATCAAGTCCTCGTTGATCATCTTCTGCCAGTAGTCGTCCCACTTCTTGACCTTGGGGTCACCGGTCAGATTGATGGTGACGGTCTTGCCGTCCTTGCTGGTCGCAAAGGGCTTGGCGCCGGCCTGCCAGGTCATGGAATCGAAGAATCCTGCATCGCCTGAGTCCGAGGTGATGTAGGAACCAACAGCCTTGATCTTCTTGGCTGCCTCGTAATACTCATCCCATGTCGTTGGAACCTCGGTCACTCCGGCCTTGTCGAACACTTCCTTGTTGTAGAACAGAGCCATTGGGCCGGAATCCATAGGCAGCGCGTAGACGCCCCCATTCAAATTCACTGAATCCCAAGTGCCTGGCGTGTAGAAGCTCTTGTACCCGGAGGCGCCCATGTCAGACAGATCCTGCAGCTTGTCCTGAGTGGCATATTCGGGCAGTGCATAATACTCGACCTGTGCAAGGTCAGGGGCGCCCTTGTTGGCGGACAGGGCATTGTTCAAGGCCGTGTATTCTTTTTTGTTGGTGCCGACATTGGTGACCTTCACCTTGATGTCGGGATTCTTGGCTTCGAATCCCTTGACTGTCCGAGGAAGAGTCGAATCCCAGGACCAGACCAAGATTTCGGTCTTCCCTCCTTTGCCCGACGCAGAGGAACCGCTGCCCGATCCGCCGCAGCCGGCGAGTCCGAACGCCATGGCCACAGCACCTGTCAGGGCTACGACCTTCGTCATCTTTTCGAACCTCATTGTCCCTATCTCCTTTTCTGTTGTCCTTGGCAACAACACATGACTACTGATATCTTTCACTGTCCTATGGCTCAAGGCCTATAGCACGGTTTGGGTTTCTTTGGTTATTCTTTGACGGCTCCTGCGGCGAGGCCGGATTGCCAGTATTTCTGCAGGAGGAGGAAAGCGATGACCAGGGGGATGATGGTGATCAGGCTGCCGGTGATGACCAGGTTCTGGATGGCCTGCCCGCCCGCGGTGCTGGCCTGGTCCTTCCACTGGTTCAATCCGATGGTCAGCGGGTACCAGTCCGCGTCCTTGAGCATGATCAGGGGCAGGAAGTAGTTGTTCCAGGTCGCCACGATCGTGAACAGGGCGCAGGTCACGATCCCCGGCGCCAGAAGGGGCAGGCTGATGGTGCGGAAGGTGCGCCACTCCGAGGCGCCGTCCACGCGCGCCGCCTCCAGCAGCTCCCCGGGCACGGCCTGGTCCGAGAAGATCCACATCAGGTACAGGCCGAAGGGGCTGATCAGGCTGGGGACGATCATGGCCCAGGGCGTGTTGGTCAGCCCCAGCTTCGCGAACAGCAGGAACTGCGGCACCGCCAGCGCGATGCCCGGCACGCTGATCGCGCCCAGCACCACCGCGAACACCGCCTTGCGGCCCGGGAACCGGAACTTGGCCAGCGCGTACCCGCCCATCACCGCCAGCAGCGTGGCGCCGCCCGCGCCCACCACCACGTACATGAGCGTGTTCGCCAGCCAGCGGGCGAAGATCCCGTCCTGGTAGGAGAACACCTCCCGGATGTTCTCCCACAAGGCGAACGAGCGGCCCGGCCCCAGGCCGAACGTGCTCGTGAAATCCGCCTGCGTCTTCGTCGCGTTCACCAGCAGGTAGGCGAACGGGAACAGGCAGTACAGGGCGAACACGCCGCACGCCAGCGTCAGCCACACCGACCGGCGCGGATTCGACGGGTTCGAGAACCCGCTCGACGCCGCACGACGCCGCTCCGCCCGCTCGTCCGCCGCCACCCGGCGCGCCCGCGCACGCTCCGCCGCACGCACCCGGCGGCCCTCAGCATCCAGCACGCTCATCGCATCTGCTCCCTCATGCTCCGCAGCTGCACCGCATACGCCACCAGCATCGTCAGCGCCGCCATCACGATGGCCAGCGCAGCCGCATAATTGGACTGATTGCCCGAAAAACTCAGATTATACGCATACATGTTCGGCGTGTAATACGTCGTGATCGCATTGCCCGGCACCATGTTCTGCATCACGCTCGGCTCGTTGAACAGCTGGAAGGAGCCGATGATGCTGAAAATCACCGTGATCGCCAGCGAGCCCCGCAGCTCCGGCAGCTTCACCCGGCGCACCACCTGCCACTCGCTCGCCCCGTCGATCGCCGCCGCCTCATACAAGGAGCGCGGCACCGTCGACAGCGACGAATAGAAGATCAGCATGTTATACCCCGTGAACTCCCACGTATTGATGTTCCCGATCGCCGCCAAAAGCACCGACGGCTGCAGCACGTCCACATGCGTGCCCAGCCACGCGTTCAACGAGCCCACCAGCCCGTACTTCGCCCCGTACATGAACCCCCACACCAAAGCCGACACCACCGCCGGCACCGCATACGGCAGAAACGTCGAAATACGGAAGAACCGCATCCCATGCAGACGCAGCGAATCCAACGCCAAAGCCATCAACGCCGACAAGCACAGCATGATCGGCACCTGCACCACCGTGAACACCACCACCCGGCGCACCGACGACCAGAACTGCCCATCAGCCAGCAGACGACGATAATTCGCCAACCCCACAAACACCGTCCCCCCGACCATCCGATGCTGGAACAAGGAAATCCACACCGCATACAACACCGGCACCACAAACACCACCACAAACACCACCGCAAACGGCCCCATAAACAACCAACCACGCCAACGAGAACCCATGTGGCCCCGGGGCGCACTACTCGATTGGGTAGCAGCGTCGCTAGTAACAGCAGCCATATCTGACCTTCTCCCTCGAAGCTCTGCAACAACACAAACAATCAAGCTCCGACCATATCGAACTGCAATGGACGTTCACCGGATGTTTTCGTTACCATAATAGCATGAATCAGAGAATCCAGTATTCTCTTAATCTTTGATATACTGGTGTTTATAAAAATGGTGTCGCAAACATATTGTCTGCCACCAAGGAGCAACCGACGCTAATGGCGGCAAGCTCCCATGAGCTGGATCAGGTAGGCATGGGACGGAAGAAACAGGTATCGATACAGGACGTTGCACAGTTTGCCGAGGTATCGCCGCAAACGGTGTCGCGAGTCGTCAATGACAGCACGGCTGTGCGCCCCCACACCAGGCAAAAAGTGCTGAACGCCATGGAAGCCTTGGGCTACCGACCGAATTATGCCGCCAGGGCATTGAAACACGGCCGGTTCAACAATATTGGCATCGTCCTGTTCAACATCACCACATTTGGCAATGCGCGCATCCTGGACGGAGCTGTGGAAGCCGCATCAGAATTCGGATATGCGGCGACCGTCCACGTCGTCAACCACTCATCGGAAATCACCTTAGCGGACATCGTAGAGCAGATGAAGCAGTTGCCTGTGGACGGTGTCATCGTGGTGCTTGAACAGAGAGTCGGCGATTTTGATCGTTTCAGACCCAGCAAGGAGCTTCCCGTCGTGCTCATCACCGAGAAGCCTTCCCCTCATTGCCCCACTATCGATGCCGACCAATACGGATGCTCGACTTCGGCTGTCGAATATCTGCTCAACAAAGGCCACCGCACTGTTTACCACATCTCAGGCCCCTCGACTTCACGGGCTGCGGAAAGCCGGGCCAAGGGCTGGAGAGATGTTCTTCAGGCTCATGGCATCCCAGTGCCGCCGACCTATATAGGCGACTGGGAAGCAGACAGCGGATATGAGGCAGGGCGAGCCTTGGCGCATGAAGCTGATTGCACAGCCATCTATGCAGCCAACGACCAGATGGCTTATGGGGCCATTGAAGGCCTCAAGGATTCCGGCAAAAGAGTACCTGAGGATGTCAGCGTGATCGGTGTCGACGATTCTCTGACCGGGACAGTCCCCAGATTGAGCCTGACCACCATGCGCATGGACTTCGAAACCATCGGGCGCGAGGCCTTCGCCAAGGTCAAGCTTCAGTGCGAGGGAGAATACGTTCCTACAAACACCAAGACGCTTATTCCGGCAAAGTTGATCCAGCGCGGATCGGTCAGCGACATCAGCCAGCGTCGGAAATAATCGAGGTAAGGTTGGCGACCTCCTCTGAACCATCTGACTCGGCTTCATTGCCTTGGTCCAAGTAAATGTCAGATATCTGATACCTAGCTGCTTGCTGCAACACCTGCAGAACAGCCCAAAGACCTCATGGCCACCTTCAACAACCCGACATGCACGCTTGTCTATACCCGAGAGACTATTTCATTAGCTAGCTGACTGTCTAATCGAGGAGAGTCGTTGAAGGAAGACTATGGCAAGCGTATCAAACGGGCGGCCAACCTCATGTCGCGATCCATGGATGCCTGCGCGGGCCAGTATGGACTGACCGGCACCCAGATGTCCATCATCGACTTTCTGGGCGAGTCCCAGGACCGCACCCAGCGAGACATCGAGATGGAATTCGACATCCGTCCGTCCACAACGACAAAAATCCTGCAGCGTATGGAGGCCAGCGGACTGGTCGCCATCAAACGGGATCCCAGGGACGGCCGTCAACGCATCATTGCTCTCACTACCAAGGCCCGGGGCCTGCAGACAGCAGTGCAGGCCTATATCAATGACCAGCAAACAGCCATGGAGCGTCGGTTCAACCAACGCGATCTGGCTGCCTTCGATCGTGTGCTGGCCTATTTCATCACCCTGAATTCCGATGAATCCTCCCAGGCCGGAAAGGAGTCTCGCTCATGAGCGCAACCCAAGCACCAAGCACAGCAATCCCCCGCAGAGTCATCGGGGCGTTGACCCTGGGGCTCATCGCCCTGGCAGTGTTCACCCTTCGCGCCTGGCATCAGGCCCAACTGATCATCGACATGCGCCTGTTCACCGACAGCCGCTTCTCCCTGCATGTCGGCGCCTACATCCTCTTCGAGATCAGCGCCCTGGCCCTCTCATTCATCCTGCCCAACCACCTGCAACTGGTTGATGGCTGCACCTCGCTGCAGGCCGGACTGGTGGTGCTGCCGGGCGCGGCGAGCTGCAGCCATTGGCAGCAGCCTGGCGGCCACCATCGTTGCAGCAGGCCAGTCCGCAGCCGCAGACCAACGGCTGGGCACCGTCAACGGCTCCCAGCATGCACTGAGCCTGCTGCTGCTCATCGGCTCCCTGGAGGTTCTGCTGATCCTGGCCGCCCTGCGTCGCTCTAGCAAACCACAACTCGATTGAAAGACGGTAAACCTTCAGTCCACGACCTGAACAATGCTCATCCATTGTTCGACAGTTGGAGCAAACAAAACACTGGAGGTGGTTGTGCAATCGATGTGCGATTTCCAAATACATTGAAACTGCTAGAAGACTCAGAAGAACGGGCACTTCGATTGGGCAGGCAAGATTGCGAGTTGCCCTGTGAGCTTCACTTTCTTCGCTCTGCATAATGGGTTTGAATTGCAGATTGACAATTGAGTCTTGCCTAAGCGCAATGGCTTGTGTCGCTGGATACAAGCAATAATCAGAGGGCAGATAACATTGAATAAGACAGCTAAGCAACTCCGGGATGCAGACAGACTCAGAAAAATTTCCTAGCAGCCGTTTCCGCTTTGATGGATGGCCGGTAAATACATAGCGACGTGGGCTCGTCTTAAAGACTTTCCCAAAAACAGATCAACACTCCTGTTTTGATCTCAGATCTTGAGTCGGTGTGAACAGCACACGTAATGCCAACGGTTGGCGAGCAGAATGATGGCCAATTGGATGCATAAAGCCAGCATTCGACCTCTGACGTTGCCAATTGGCAAATATTTGTATATCTTAAATAAAGAGCTAAACTTGTTTGAACCAACAACCGCTCTTCTGGGTTATGAAACTTAAATCTAATCAACAGCGTCGTGAACTCTCCCCCACCTACCTAAGGAGCACTGATGAAGAAGACAAAGGCTTTTGGACAGACGGACTTTGATCCGGCAGAGGCGCATCAGCAGGATCACCAGGGACACATGGGACGGCTCACGGCATTGTCAGCCCCGTTCCGTAGCGAGGCAAGAACGGCTGGGGCTATCTGGAAGAAACAGATAATTGCCCTCGTAGCAGTATTGATGAGTGTGGCCCTGTTCTCGGGCTGCCAGGGATCGAACCGTTCAGAGCCGTCCGTGGAACAGGTCTCCAATTATCTTTCATCTTTGACCAAATACGACGTTTCTGGTGACGGCACCGTCAAAACCATCTCTGCGGACAAATCGGGAACCCTGTATGTACTTGCAAAACGGGCCGACCTTAAGCAGACAGAGGCCGCGCAGTGCAAGGTGAATGGACAAGCCATGCAGCACTCTTCTTCAAACTTGAATTATTCAGCAGGCGACGGGCAGAACTTCTTCCCCTTTGCGAAAATCGACATTAAGCAGGGCAACCCGCACAAGCTCACATGCAACCAGCCCAATGGTGTCAAATTGATTGCATTGCTCGATCCCCACGTTCGAAGCTTGCCAAAGCAGGCCGCATAATTCCGTTTACATTCTTCCTGCGCTGATATGGCAAGTCGATTCCGACTTAGTCTCTCGACTCCTATCAGTAAGCGCCTTGATAAGCAACGAATCTCTTATGGCTGGGCTTTCCCGATTCATTGGCCGGTCAGTTTGCATTGACCAGGCCTTCCTGGATCGCAGCTTGTGGTAAAGACGAGGTAGGAACTGAAGGACCAGTCAAGCGAAAGAATCTACACTTAGAACATCCAGACCTAAACCGGACCACATCGCATTCTCCGACAGATGCAGTAAAGAATGGCTGAAATCCTGCTGCGAAAATCACACTTGCGGCTCAGCGTTTGCGGGACTCCCGCAGAGACCACGGCCACCGCCCTGCGGCCCATCCGGATCCCAGGTGCAGGAGCCGTCCTGCCCAGCGTCCGATCTTTCCTGGTGTCATCATTGATGTTTCCCTTCCGGTACTATGAAGGGGACGGCCTCATGACCGCCCACAAGTAACGCCAGCGGGATAGGAGACCTACCAAGCAACCGGTCCCGCTGGCAAATTCTTTAATTTTCCAATCAGTCAGCCGATGCCACAAGAACCATCAGGATTGCAACCGTGGTTTCCGATCGGCTTTTGATTATTCAGCCTGTCTCTCCAACTTGACCCTCCACCTTGGGGTGCGGTCTGAGTCGGAACCCCACCGCCGGCATTGCCTCCGCCGTTACCGCCACCCTGGTTGTATGAGGGCCGGTAGGTAGGCCTGTACCCACCGCCACCCCCATAAGAGGGAGCCGCCTGCTGTTGCGCTGCGTACTGCTGCTGGGCCTGCTGGGCCGCCTGCGCTTGTGCTGCTTGTGCTGCGGCCTGCTGGTCGGCCTGGCTCTTGGCCTGCACGGAGGCGTTCACCTGGTCGATGGCCGCCTGCAGGGCGTCCGCCGCATCCTGGTAGGCCTTCGCCTTGCCGGACCTGACCCGGCCGGCCTGGTCGATGGCCTGCTGCAGGCCGTCACGGGTGGCGTTGTCGGCCACCTTCCCGTCAGAATCGGCCAGCAGCCTGGACGCCTCGCCCTTCTTCCCGTCCAAAGCCGCCTTCGCATCATCCAGGGCCCTCGCATCCCGGGAAGCCAAAACCGCCCTGGCCGACTTCGCCACAACAGCGAATCTGCCGTCGATCCGCCGGACCTTGCCGGCCTCCGCATTCAGAGCATCCGTGGACATGGAGGCCTTGCACTGCACAGTCGGCGGCCTGAGTCCGCCGGCCACCTTCACGCTATGGCTCATAGCGTTTATAATCTTCACGTCCTTCACCTGGTCAGCCTGCACAGCTTCGGCTTCACGGTATCTGGCCAACATGAATGGTCTTGTCAGTCTATTTAAATTGTCAACAGCTTGCGAACATGAGGAGAGCGCCGAGTAATGCCGGCGATGCTCATAGGCACGCCAGGCGAAAACACCCGCCACGGCTAGCACAGACACTACCACCAGTGCAATCAAGGTAATGAGCCATTTCGGACGACGCTTCTTCGCTTCGCCAGAATTAATCTTGGACTTGTCACAGTTACTCATTTCTGTGAGCTGCCTCGATTCTCCTGATTCATATCGTTCACGGTCAATTTTTAATATAAACAAACACTGCAGGCTGGGCGGATAGGTACTTGACACATCAATCAGCCAATGCCGCAAGAGCCATCCGGATTACAACCATTACCGCCTGTAGTATTGCCTTTGAGTCTGTCGCGCCAACTCGACTTTCCACCTGGTGCTGTTGATGAGCCTGCTAGGTCTTGGTCGGACCCGTCACTGCTAGCTGCTCTGCCAGATTGGTCATCGGCTGGACGGAAGGGAGTGTAGCCGCTTCGACCTTCATTGTCGGAGGATGCCGCCTGCTGGACTGCGGCCAGCTGGTCGGCCTGGCTTTTGACTCGCATGGACGCGTTTACCTGGTCGATGGCCGCCTGCAGGGCACTCGCCGCATCCCGGTAAGATTTCGCCGTATCCGCTTTTATCTGGCCAATCTGATCAATAACCTTCTGCAGGTTGTCACGGACGGCAGAATCAGCCACCCTCCCATCAGAATCACCAAGCAGCTTCGCCGCCTCGTCCTTCTTCGCGTTCAGGGCCGCCTTCGCATCATCTAGGATCTTCGCATCCCGGGACGCTATTACTGCCTTAGCCGACTTGGATATGGCCGCATATTCACCATTAAGCTTCTTGGCCTTGCTAGCTTTGGTGTTCAGATCATCAGCGGACATGGAGGCCTTGCACTGGAAGGCTGGCGGCTCGAGGCCGCCAGCGGCCTTCACCCTGCGGCTCATAATCGCCACGGTCTTCGCATCCTTGACCTGGTCCACCTTCACGCGGGATGCCTCACGATAGCTGGCCATCATGGCCGAATCCGTCTTCTCATGCAGAGTCTTCATTGCCTGCTTGCAGGAGTCAAGCGCCGATTCATGCCGACGGCTCTCAACCACTCGCCAGCCTAGAAAACCTGCAACAACTACCACCACTGCAACTACTGCGACAATCACCGGAACCAGCCACTTCGGATGGTGCTTGCCTGAAGCGGCATCCCCATCCCCCGGCACGACCACCGGTGGGGCCTGTTCGAACCCGGCCTCTTCGCCTGCCTCCTCGATTTCTGACTGCTGGTCCTTATTACTCATAACCCTTTCTCCGATTTTCTTCGCCGAGTATCACACGCAACGTGCCAGGCTGAAAGATAACTATTGATTCATTATCACTCGCGCAATATCAAGAAAGACCTCGAGCTATCACTAATAAAGCTATGTACGCCACTGAAACGAGCCTGCCCGTTTACAGGATCCGCCGCTATTACCCGCACTACGGATCCGAGTGATCGTTGATGTCACACCTCTCATAACTACAGCGGTAAGCAATTGTCTAATTTGCAAAATTAATGGTCGTCTCCAACTGTGGTTTGTACCGAGGCGTGCAAATCGCTGTACTGTGAGATGCCATAGCCGACGATCGACCTTGCTTTTCCTATGTGGATATGAAAGCGTTGACCGACAATTTGCTACAAAACCTCAGTGGACGACGTTTTACTCACTTTGCTATCTGAGCTAAGTCTAATTCACAAAGGTAGAAAGTCTGAACGACAAGACACTAATTGTATTAGAAAGGTTGATTCTTATCCTTTTCGGCATTTTCCCTTTCCAAAAGCTCTTTCTGCTGCAGAAGCCATGACTGTGGGCATGATCTGCTTTTAGCACATTCATGCGCTTTCTGGCAGTAATTTTCATACTCATTTAATCATCGACCTATCGAATTACATCAAATGTTGTATCGTAAGAGGATTCACAATCGGCCTGCTGATACAGTATTGAATGTCAGCGCATCGATGATTCATTGCACAGTGACAAGGGAAAGTTATCGCTGTCTTGACGGAACCACAATAGCGAAGAACGTGCAGCAAGGGCAAGCTCTGAAGGGTGACACGTCGCATCGCCACAAGTATGAGAGGCGGCAATGCGCGCCTGCCCAGTTGACCATCGATCCTAAGACAAGACAGAGGTTGAGGGAAAAAGGGAGTGCTTCATGGCAGATCAGGGAGACGAGGAGACCGAGGGCCTGGAGAACGTGTCCGACCCGGTTGAAAGCGCGACTGCGTCTCCGCCGGCGATCATGCCGAATAACGGAGATGTTCCGTCGGACAGGCGGCGGCCGAAGTGGCTGGTTCCGGTGATTGTCGCCGTGGCGGCGGTGGTGCTTGTTGTGGCCGGCCTTGTGGGCTGGCACGTGGTGGAATCCCACCAGCACAATGCAGCGCTCGACTCCTGCATCCAGGCAACGAAGACCCTGCAGGACAAGACCAGCTCGGCCAAGATGGCCAGCTACCGTGAAGCCGCCGGCGTGAATGCGGGTCAGGTCAAGGATGCGAGCACCATGCTGGCCATGGCGCGCAGCGTAAAGAACGCTGAAGGACTCAAACAGCCGACGATACAGTGCAAGGCCTCCATGTCCACCGGTGATCTGAATACCGAGGCCGGCAAAGCCAAGAAGCTCGACAGCAAATATGAGGCTGTGGCCAAGGCGGCTAAGGCTGTGTTGGCCTCCCGGGACACGAAGGCCCTTGAGGATGCGAAGGCGGTCCTAGACGGAAAGCAGGATGAAGCATCGAAGCTGCTGGGCGACTCCGACGGGAGGGTGGCCGACAATGCGACCCGCGACAGCCTGCAACAGGCCATCGACAAGGCCGGCCAGGTCAAAGGGGGTGAGGTCAAAGCCTATCAGGATACGGCGAGCGCCTTGCAGGCGGCCATTGACCAGGTGAACGCCTCCATGCAGGCCAAAAGCCAGGCCGACCAGCAGGCCGCAGCCCAAGCGGCTCAACAGCAGGACACTACCCGGCGTCAGCCTTCCTACCGCCCGTCCGGGAACCGCGGCAGGTATCAGCCTGCGCAAGCTCCGGTTCCGTCGTCGCAACATCAGGGAGGAAGCCTCAACATTGAGGACTATCCCAACCTGTGGGAGCAGCTGCAAAAGGGGGACGGCGGGCCGGCCATCGACAACCAGGGCAACTGCATCGCCAACTGTTATGGATGGACAGGCTCTAATTGAGCTTTGACAGATCCGAGGGTCCTGCATTGCAAGACCATCCCATCCATCTGCTGGTCCTCTTTCTTGTCGAAGCCCATGGCTATTCCTGCCTTTCCCTACCGGGCTCTTGACACTCTCGTCCCAGACTGCCCTTTTGACGTACATAACCCTGTCTTGGGTTTGCTTCCTTCGCTGTTGCTTTGATCCATATCTATTTCCTGGTATTCCTTCTGTTTCGCTTACCAAAGCCGTAATGAACCCCTTGAGGAACAAAAGGTTGGTCACGGATGAAAAGCCGACGAATCCCATTAAATCGTCAGAAAGTAGACGGGAGTTTCCTTGATTGTGTTTGCTTTAGACCCTCAGAGGTTATGCTAATGTGTCATTAGTGGCCAAAGTTGTCTTCGGCGCTTGACTCGTCGAATGTTGGGGATAATCGACAATGCGGCTGCGATTCCTGGGGAAGGGGATCATACTAATGCCTCGTCAGCACTCGAACATAGCGACTCGACCGGCCTTGCTGGTCAGCCTGATGCTGGCTATTATCCTACCCGCAAGCCTCCTGGTCTGCACCTATGCCACGGCAGACAACGCTGCAACCGAGTCCGGCGTGACCGATGCAGTCGCGCCGACCACACAAGGAAATAGCGGGGGGGGGGGGGGTCGTCAGACCCCTCATGTAACTAAGCAACAGTCCAGCAATTCTCCTGACATCACCGCCCAGCCAACAGGAACTGCAAACACTCCTACAGCAACAATTCCTACTTCACCCTCTCCCCTGGCTACATCCTCCCCACTGAATCACACACAGCCAACCCCCTCCCTCTCTCCCACGCCGAACGAGACCAGCTCCTCCGACGACAAAGTCAACGCCGGGCTGCAGGCGCGCGCCTCCACACCGCACACCGTCAGCTTCAGCAATCCCCAAGGCACCGACACAACACAAACAGTAAATGATGGCGAGCGAGTGAAGCGGCCAGCAGATCCGACTCGAAACGGCTACCTCTTTGACGGGTGGTTCATTGGTGATACACCAGTAGCCTACGATTTCAGCAAACCAGTCATCAACGATCTGAAGCTCACCGCCCATTGGAGCAAGGATTGGAGCATGAGCCCCGTGCAGGGACCGGCTTCTGGTGGCACGAAAGTCACACTGACCCCTCCTGGGCCGCGTGGAATTCGCTTCAGCCAGGTCAACGCAGGAAGAGGACACACCCTTGCAGTCGCCTCGGACGGCAACCTTTACTCTTGGGGAAGCAATGATTATGGCCAACTCGGCGACGGGACAACAACTGAACGTCATGAGCCGGTCCAGGTGAAGAAACCCCAAGGCGTGTCCCAGAATTTCACCTGGGTCCAAGCTTCAGCCGGATACATGTTCTCTTTTGGCCTAGGGTCAGACGGCAAGCTCTACAGCTGGGGCAACAATCTACACGGATACCTGGGAGACGGCACAACTAACGATCGCCACACTCCCGGCCCAGTAGCTCTACCACCGAATGTGCCGACAGGATTCACATGGAATCTGGTCGCAGCAGGCAGCCTGCATGCTCTCGGTTTAGGATCCAACGGCAAGCTCTACAGCTGGGGCAACAACCTATACGGATACCTGGGAGACGGCACTACTAACGATCGTTACACTCCCGTCCCTGTAATCCCGCCACCAAATGTGTCTGCCGGTTTTACTTGGAAGCAAATAAGCTGCTGGGGTTGGCATTCCCTGGCATTGGGATCGGATAACTGGCTCTACTCCTGGGGCTATAATGGGACTAATGAGCTGGGTATTGGAGGTCCAACAGGATATCAACCAACACCCGTACGCGTAGCTGCACCGCAAAAAGCAGGTTCCGGATTCATTTGGGTAGAATCCAAAATGGGTGATTATTACTCTCTCGCCATCGGGTCTGATGGCAACATATATGGTTGGGGATACGGAGCAAGCGGCAATATAGGTAATGGTGCTGTTGATAATGAGCCCAGTCCGACACAAGCTTTTAAACCCAGTGGAGCGCTCCCAGGATTCGTGTGGAAGCAGATCAGCAGTCTATCTTTTGCATCCCTGGCTATAGGTTCTGACGGGAACCTCTATTCCTGGGGAGGCAACGCAAACGGCCAGCTGGGCGACAACACCACTACTCAACGAAACACCCCTGTCAAAGTTGCAGCGCCGCCAAAAACACCTTCTGGACTGACTTGGCTACAGGTAAGCGCCGGTTGGGACAACACATCCTTCGGTCTGGCTTCGGATGGCAACCTCTACTCCTGGGGCAACAACACAAACGGCCAGCTGGGCGACAACACCACCAGCGAACGACACATCCCCGGCCGAGTAAGTTTGCCGAGCACCACCACAGTCACCGCCGTCAGCTTCGGCGGGTCAGCAGGCACGAACATAACCAAGAACGCGGACGGCACATGGAGCGTCACCACGCCCGCACATGCGCGAGGAAAAGTGGACACGGCCGTCTCATGGACGTTGAACGGCCAACAGCCGGACGCCCACCTGGCCTACAGATACCTAGACTCCTACACCGTCACTTTCACCAGTGCGGACACTTCCTGTCCTGCACCCTCCGGGATGCCCCAAAACCAGACCCTCGCCGAAAGCAAACAGGCCAAACGTCCCTCCCCTGATCCGAAGGCAAACGGCTGCCTATTCGACGGATGGTTCATCAAGGGTGCCAGCAACGACTCCAAGATCGCCTACGACTTCAGTCAACCCGTCACCGGCAACATCACCCTGGCCGCCCACTGGACCAAGATGGACACCCACTGGGCCCTGAACCCTGAAAAAGGCAATGTGCTCGGCGGCCAGCACGTGACCATCACCCCGCCCACAATCAACCGAGGCATCCGCTTCAACCAAGTCAGCGCCGGAGGCTACCAGACCGCGAGCGCCAACAGTTTCTCCATAGGAGTCGCCAGCGACGGAAACGCCTATGCATGGGGAAGCAACAAGTACGGGCAGCTGGCTCAGAAACCGGCCGATGCCAGCATGCAGAAGGCCCCTGTCAGAGTCCCCCTGCCCGACGGAGCGGATTCCAGCTTTACCTACACGCAGGTTGCAGCCGGCGACTCGCACGTTCTGGCCATCGGATCCAATGGCATCCTCTACAGCTGGGGACGCAACGATCACGGGCAACTGGGTGACGGCACCACCACGGATCGGTACCAGCCTCAGCCCGTCAAGGACACCAGCGGCCAGCCATTCAAAGCCGTACAGGTCAGCGCCGGCTTCGCCGACTCGGCCGCCATCGACTCTGAAAGCCGCGTCTACACCTGGGGCAGCGAAAGCACAGGCAAGGGGCAGGCACCTATATACAGCACAACCAGGAAGAACCCGGCACCAGCCGCCGACCCGGACAATCCGGGACAGACCTTGCGTGCGGTCCAGGTCAGCCTCAACTGGAGCTTCGTCATGGCCCTAGACGCCGATGGCAACGTGTACACCTGGGGATACAACACTAATGGCCAGCTCGGCAACGGCACCATCGACAGCACCAATTACGCATCCAATCCGGCCCGACTGCCCAACCAGTCCTTCCAGGCCACCCAGATCAGCGCAGGAAGCTGGAATGCTCTGGCCATCGATACGGAGGGGAACACCTGGACCTGGGGATATAACGGATACGGCCAGCTGGGCGATGGCAGTACCAGCGACAAATATCAGCCTCAAACAGTGCAAAACCCCACTAATACCAGCCAAAGTCTTAAAGCCACTCAGATCAGCGCGGGCGTGAATCACTCCCTTGCGGTCGGCCAGGACGGCAATCTCTGGGCATGGGGATTAAACAGCAACGGACAGCTGGGCATCGGCAGCACCGTCAATCAGACAAAGCCCGCGCTCATCAAGGACCCCGCCAACAAGGCCCAAGCATTCAAGGCCGTTCGAAGCAGCGCGGGACAACTCCATTCACTGGCCATCAGGCAGGATGGGAATCTCTGGGCCTGGGGTGACAACCAGTACGGGCAGCTGGGCAACAATCAAACGGCAGCCAAAAGTACGACCCCCTTGGCGGTTGCTTTCGATCCGACGCCTTTGGTTCTCACTGGCGTCAAGTTCGGCGGCATCCCCGGGACCAGCCTGTACAGGAACGACGACGGCACCTGGAGCATAACCAACCCACCCCATGACGCAGGACACGTCGATGTGGCCGTCGACTGGACCATCGACCAAGTCGCGCAGACGACCGCACACCTGGGCTACACCTACGAGGGCATCCTGCCCATGGCCGGCAGCACCGGTCTCCTTGTCCTACTCGCCACAGGACTGTTGGCCGCTGCAGGCGCCACAGCAGCAGCCTCCCACCAGCGGGAAACCAGCAGCCGCCGCCACTGAGCTCTTTGCCCGAGTAAGCGGGGTGGCTCCGCAAACCCCCAAGATTGCGGGGTCACCCCATTTCTTCAATCTCTTTCAATCTCCTGCTTTGCTCCCCAACTGGAGCTTCCTCTTATGGATGGCCAACATTCTTCTGTCATAGGCCAGCTACTGTATACACCAGCTATTGCCACGCCCACCGGGACCCTGAAGGCTGGCGCCTGCGGAATCACTAAGCCAAGGCTACGGCCAAGGCATAGCAGTGGCATAGCAGCATAGACAGCATCCTGTCCCGCTCAGACTTAAACAATCCCCCAGGTCTTCTTCGTTGAAGAGTAATTATCGGATTCCCAACACTGCTGAGGTAAGCATAATACTTCCAAGACGATGCGAGGCGTATATCCCCACCACGCCACGTCAGAATATCCGAGAGCTGGCGCAGTCCACAAGAATCATGGTGAGACTGAGTAGTTAACAATGTTATTATAGTTTACATTGTTAATTAGCAACAATCGTCAGGAGGTATACCTTGCAACCTGCAAAAAACGACTCAGGGGAATATGCCCTGTCCTGTCGCCAGGTGCGCAAATCATTCGGGAGCAGGCAGGTGCTCAAGGGTGTGGATCTTGAAGTCAGGCGCGGCAGCATCCTGGGCCTGCTGGGCAGGAACGGGGCCGGCAAGTCAACCCTGATCTCGGCCTTGACCGGGCTGGGCGAGCCGGACTCAGGCCATATCACAGTCGAGGGGCACAACCCTTACCGAACCCCTTCGCGCATCTTCGGCCGGGTCATCGGACTCGCACCCCAAGACCTGGGCATCTATCCCCACCTCAGCGTCCGAGACAACCTGCGTGGCATGGCCGGCCTGCAGGGACTGAGCACCAAGCAGGGCGGCAAAAGGGCCGACGAACTGATAGAGCTCATGGGATTGGGATCCCAGTCAGGAACAGCAGCCGAGAATCTATCGGGTGGTCAGAAACGACGCCTCCACACCGCCATGGCCATGGTTCACAATCCCCCAGTGCTCTTCCTGGACGAGCCCACGGTCGGTGCCGACGTGGAGGCCCGCGCCAGAATACTGGACATGGTCAAGGCCATGAGCCGGCAGGGTACCACCATCATCTACACCACCCACTACCTCAAAGAATTGGAAGAGATGGGCGCGGACCTGGCCTTCCTGATCGACGGGCGGATCCAGGTCCAGGGCTCTCTGCAGGAGGTGCTCCACAAATACGCGCGGGCTTCCCTGCGCATCTCCTTCGTCGGGCAGACCCCAGGCCAGGTTCCCGGATGGCGGATGGCAGAGAGCTTCCTGGAGCCCGACCATCCGGTATCCAGTCCAGAGCAGGAGCTGGCCCGCCTTTTGCAGGAGCCAGTCATGAAAGAGGCCCGTCTGGCGTCGATTACCATCGTCCAGCCGGACATCGAATCGGCCTACATGACCGTCATGGGTGCATCCTCAAGCGACCCTGCCGGGTCACGAGCATGGGAAGACAGGTGAACGCCGTGCATTTCAACGGATATTTAGCGACATTCCGCCTCAATTTCAAAATCGAGCTGCGAAGCATCTGGCTGCAGGCGGTCATCGTGGCCATTCCCCTGATCATCATTCCCTTCATGCTGCCCTCCTACCGGGACTCCCTGCGGGCCCAGGGGCATCTGGGCGCCAATGGATCCGAGCAGGCGCTTCCGGGGTTCGCCATCCTTTTCGCCATGTTCTCCCTGCAGCTGGTCCTCCAACTGTTCTTCCAGGAGCACGAATGGCACACCTGGGACAGGATGCGGGTGTCAGCGGTCTCCCTCCTCGACCTGGTCATGGCCAAGCTGAGCGTGTCTTCCATGGTGCAGGTGGTCCAGGTCGCTCTGGTCATGCTGATCGGGACGGCGCTCTACCACTATCGGCCCAATGGATCAGTCCTGGCCCTGGCCGCGGTCTGCCTGGTCATTTCGATTGTGCTGACCCTCTTCGGCCTGCTGCTCTACATCTTCTCGTCCTCCCAGAACATGGCCATGTCCTTCAACAATATCCTCGGCATGCTCCTGGCTGGCATGGGCGGCGCGCTCAGCCCTGTCTCCGGATTCCCGGACTGGGCGCAGAAGCTGGCCAAGGGCAGCCCCGTCTACTGGGCCATGGATGCGGTAGGAAAAATCAATTTCGACCATGCCGGAATGGCGGATGTATGGCCTGACCTGCGTATCCTGCTGGCCTTCCTGCTCGCCCTGGCTCTCCTGGCAACGGTACTATTCAAGAGAGGAGTACAGCGGAAGGAGTGAGGAAAGCATGGCTGACCCACCCAAGGCACCCGTCAAGACGACGCTCAACCGCGACTACGTTCTGCGTTCCGCCCTCTATTTCGTCGATAAGCACGGACTGGAGGCCCTGAACATCCGCGCCCTGGGCAAGCAAATGGGGGTGTCAGGACCAGCCATCTACCGCCATGTACCCAGCAAGGCCGCCCTGCTTGATGGAATCGTCGAGCTCATCTGGCAGTCAGCCACCGACCTGGACTCCATACCCCAAGGCATGGGATGGCGGCAAGCACTGGAAGAGGTCATGCTCCAGGTTCACCGGACGCTGCTTTCGCATCCCCGGGCACTCCCGCTCATGGCCACGCATCCCATCAACACGGACCAGTCCTTCCACATGGTCAGCACCTGGCTGAACCAGCTGACCGCCCATGGGCTCAAGGTCGATTCCGACACCATCCACCTGCTCAACAGCCTTGCCGGACTGACCCTGGGCAGTGCCATCGCCCAGGCCTCTCCCCCGGTCGGCGGTGCGGGTGGCCAGACCAATACTGATCTGGCCAAAAGACTGGCCGACAACACCCAAGGATTCGATGACCTGAAGACACTCTTCGCTTCTACGGATGACGGAATTAGTGCCCTTATGGAGACCAGCTACCGCAAGGGCCTGCACGCCCTGATCGCCGGTTGGCCTGCCTGACCCGGGACTGCCGACCAGTTCAGCAAGACCACCGCACCATTAATCCTGCCTAGGAGTGCTTCCCCGACATTCCATCTGAGAGAACCTTATCAGCAGGTAGTATAGTTGAAAGACGCAAGGCTTCCTGCTCGCACCCTCGCACAGAGGGATGGGGATATGCGCTATGTCAGGAAGCATCCAAGGGTATCTCTACCGGTAGGGGCCGGTGAGTCAGTCTTTGGGGAAGGGGATTTCGCTTTATCATGCGTCAGCATACGAACACGCCAAGCCGTCCAATAAGGGCTGTCAGTCTACTGCTGGCCGTCATCCTGCCAGCCAGCCTGGCTATCTGTGGATTCGCCGCAGCAGACACGGCCACCAACGGGTCTAGTGTGGCCGACGCCAGCGCGCCGGCGACACTAGAAGGCACCGGGGGGGGGGGGTCGTCAGACCCCTCGCGTAGCTAAGCAAAATTCCGGCACTTTCCCTACCAAAGCAAAGACCTCCGCCACACCAACAACCCCTGAATCGCCGCTGGCTGAATATTCATCTTTAAATTCGACGAATCTAACTCCCAGAAATCATTTACAGACGCGTTCTTCAGTAGCACATTCTGTTGTCTTCACCGACCCTGAAGGCGGAAACGCTACGTTTTCGCAGAACGTCAACGACGGCAGCCATGCTGTTCGCCCCACTGATCCATCAAGAAGCGGCTACCTGTTTGACGGCTGGTTCATCAGTAACACCGACGGTGAATCAAAAGTAGCCTATGACTTCAGTCAGCCCATCACCAGCAAGACGGTATTAACCGCTCATTGGACCAAACAATCCAACACTTGGAGCATCAACCCAAATAACGGACCCGTAACTGGCAATACCACCGTAAATATCATTCCTCCTGACCACAGCCGTGGCATTCGCTTCAACCAAGTCAGCGCAGGCGGTGAGCAGGACAAGATCCTTGGCTTCTCCATAGGCGTGGCCAGCGACGGAAACGCCTACGCCTGGGGCAGCAACCAGTATGGGCAACTGGGGCAAGACCCAGCCAAGACGACTGCACAGAACACCCCTACTAAGGTTCCTTTGCCCAACGGCGTGGCTGCCGGCTTCACTTACGCTCAGGTCGCCGCAGGCGGCGCCCACACCCTGGCCATAGGCTCCGACGGAATCCTCTACAGCTGGGGCCGCAACGATCATGGCCAACTGGGTGACGGCACCACAAAGGACCGGTTCAAGCCCCAGCCCGTCAACGTCACTAGCGACCAGCCATTCAAAGCCGTGCAAATTAGCGCCGGGGCCTACGACTCGGCCGCCATCGACGACCAAGGCCGCGTCTACACTTGGGGATGCGAGAATAACAACTATTCCAATACGATCTTCAGCGCAACAAGAATGACGCCGACCCTGGCCAAGGATCCTAACGGCTCCAGCCAGGGACTGCACGCGGTCCAGGTCAGTGTCAAATGGAGCTTCATCCTGGCCTTGGACGAAGACGGCGACGTATACGCTTGGGGATACAACACCAACGGCCAGCTCGGCAACGGTCAGCACACAGGAGAATACAGCACCACTTATACGTCCGACCCTACGCCGGTCAAAGACCCCGCTGACAATAGCAAGACCTTCAAGGCTACTCAGATCAGCGCCGGCACATGGCACGCCCTCGCCATCGGACAAAACGCCAGCCTTTATGCCTGGGGAAAAGTAAATGACACCGAATACCTCACGCCATCAACAGCACCGATTCGAGATCCCAACAACTCCAACAAGGACTTCAAGGCTACCCGCATCAGCGCCGGCACATGGCATTCCTTGGCCATCGACCAGGACGGCGACGCCTGGGGCTGGGGCTGGAACTACTATGGGCAGACCGGCAGTGGCAGCACTAGCAACCAACAAGCAACCCCGATAAAAGTGGCTGGTTCGAACAATACAGGCCAGGGATTCAAAGCCGTCTGCGTCAGCGCATCCCATAATCACTCCCTGGCCATCGGCCAAGACGGCAACGCCTACGCCTGGGGCAAGAACGACTACAGCCAGCTCGGCAACACCAACATCCCGACAACAGGCAACAGCCCTGCACCCGTGACCACCATGTTTGACCCCACCCCGCTGCAAATCACCGGAATCCAATTCGGAAAAACTGTCGGCAACAAACCAACCAGCAAATCCGACGGCACTTGGACTACCACCACGCCAGCCCATACAGCGGGAACCCTCTACGTCACCATCGACTGGACTCTTGGTGGCATCAACCAGACACCAACTCAACTTAACTACACCTACATTGGGCCTACGCATTCTGTTATTTACAGTGATCCGCAGGGTGGACACGCAACGTTTTCGCAAACCATCGGCGATGGCGGTCAGGCTTCGCGCCCCTATCCTGATCCGTCCAGGAACGGTTATCGTTTCGACGGCTGGTTCCTCAAGGACACCAAAGAAGATTCCAATGTAGCCTATGACTTCAGCCAGCCCGTTACTACCGGCATCAGTCTGGTCGCACACTGGTCTCCGGTTGACACGCACTGGTCGATCAACCCGAGCCAGGGCAACGTGCTGGGCGGTCAGCAGACGACGATCACTCCTCCCGGTCACAGCCGAGGCATCCGTTTCAACCAGGTCAGCGCCGGAGGCGAGCAGGCCAGCGTCATCGGCTTCTCTGTAGGCGTGGCCAGCGACGGGAACGCTTACGCCTGGGGCAGCAACCAGTATGGGCAGTTGGGCCAAGACCCAGCCAAGGCATCCACACAGAAGACACCGACCAAGGTCCCCCTGCCTGACGGGGTGGCCGACGGCTTCACCTACACTCAGGTTGCAGCAGGCGGCGCCCACACTATGGCCATAGGCTCCGACGGAATCCTCTACAGCTGGGGCCGTAACGATCATGGCCAGCTGGGTAACGGCAAAACTGTCGACCATTCAAAGCCACAGCCCGTGCCGGACCCATCTGACACAGGCAAGTCATTCAAAGCCGTGCAGATTAGCGCCGGAGCCTACGACTCAGCCGCTATCGACGACCAAGGCCGCGTCTACACCTGGGGGTGCGAGCACAACAGCTACTCCTCCTACGGAACGGATAAGCCAGTGCCGACCCTGGCCAAGGACCCCAACGGCTCAAGCCAAGGGCTGCATGCAGTTCAGATCAGTGTCAAATGGAGCTTCATCCTGGCCTTGGACGAAGACGGCGACGTATACGCTTGGGGATACAACACCAACGGCCAGCTCGGCAACGGAACCGCCACAGGAGACGGCGACGCAAATTATGCCAACGACCCGGAGCCGGTCCAAGATCCCAAGGATGCCAGCAAGACCTTCAAAGCCACGCAGATCAGCGTAGGCACCAGGCACGCCCTCGCCATCGGAAAGGAGGACGGCAGCCTGTACACCTGGGGCAAGGTCAACGACACCAACTACACAAGGCCCACGAACGACCCCGCCAACACCGGCAAGGACTTCAAGGCCACCCAGATCAGCGCCGGCACATGGCATTCCCTGGCCATCGACCAGGACGGCAACGCCTGGGGATGGGGCTGGAATCAATACGGGCAGACCGGCAACGGCAACACCCAGTCGCAGGATACCCCTACGAAAGTGATCGGTCCGAGCAGCACAGGCCAGGGATTCAAGGCCGTCTGCATCAGCGCATCCCACAACCACTCCCTGGCCATCGGCCAGGACGGCAACGCCTACGCCTGGGGCAAGAACGACTACAACCAGCTCGGCAACACCAGCATCCCCACAACAGGCAACAGCCCCAAACCCATACAGACCATGTTCGACCCCACCCCCCTGAACATCACCGGGATCAGGTTCGACCAGACAGTGATCGGCACCCTGCGGCAGAACACCGACGGCTCCGTCACCCTGGCCACTCCTGCCCACAATCCGGGACGGGCCGATGTGATCGTGGATTGGACCTTGGGCGGGATAGTCCAGACCAAAGCGCACCTACCCTACACCTACGAAGGTATGCTGCCCCACGCCGGCAGCAGCGGGATCATGATCCTGCTGGCCGCAGGACTACTCGCAGCTGCGGGTGCTGCAGCAGCCGGACGCCACAGGTGGGAAGCACGCAGCCTGCAAGCCTGAAGACTTCGCACGAGTAAGAAGCCAGGCCGCATCCCAAGACAGCCCGGCTAAACAGGGTGGCCCCGCACTCCCCCAATACAGCGGAGCCACCCATTCTCTTTTGCAGCCGCTCGCCCAGAAGGATTAATAGGCCAGAGAGAACAAACTGTTTTAAGCGAAGCAGGATCGATTTCCTGGAGCATGTCACTGATTTTAGCGGAGCTGGTGCCTAGGCATGTCCACCGGGGTGATAAAGTTGTTGCAGATGAGGCCGGGATCGTGCCCGGCGCGGCGGGGGATTCGGACTGGGGAGTTCCGGGCATAAAGCCGCAGGTCCTGGGGAAGGGGATCATGCTTACCATGCGTCAGCATACGAACACGCACAGTCGTCCGGTCATGGCCGTCAGCCTTCTGCTCGCCGTCATCCTGCCGGCAAGCCTGATCGCCGGCGGTCTTGCCGCGGCCGACACGGCTACTAGCGAGCCTGCTGTAACCGGCGCGAACGCGCCTGCCACAGCAGGAGGCACCGGGGGGGGGGGGTCGTCAGACCCCTCGCGTAGCTAAGCAAAATTCCGGTATTTCCTCCAGCAAGGCAACATCGCTGGCAACACCAGCATCTCCCTTATCCACACCCTCTCCCCTGAACCCCACGCACGTCGAACCCGACGGAACCGACAAGCATAAAAGTCCTGACAGCCAGAAGCTGGCTCGCTCATCCACGCAATACACCGTCACCTTCACAAACCTGCAGGGCGCCGATATACAGCAAAGCGTCACAGACGGGAGACAGGCAAAACGGCCCGACGATCCCACCAAGGACGGCTACCTCTTTGACGGCTGGTTCAACGGCGATACGCCCATCGCCTACGACTTCAGCCAGCCCGTCACCAACAATCTGACTCTCAAAGCTCACTGGACAAAGGGATCAGGCGACTGGAGCATTAATCCGAATAATGGCCCCACTTCCGGCAACACCGATGTCACGCTTGCGCCGCCTGCCACAAGAGGCATACGATTCAGCCAAGTCAGTGCAGGAAAGAACCACTCTCTGGCCCTTGGCTCCGACGGCAACCTGTACACTTGGGGTTACAACAGAAATGGACAGCTGGGTCGAAAACTCGCCATACTGGCCGATAACCGGCCAGGGATGGTGACTATACCTGGCAACGCTCATCATACTTTCGTTTCAGTCAGCGCGGCTGGCGCCTATTGCTTGGCCATTGATAAAGACGGCAACCTCTACAGCTGGGGAGACAATCAGGATGGCCAACTGGGACGCGATACCGGAGGAGCCTCAACCGATCAGCCAGGCCAGGTGAAAGCGCCGACAGGAGTCAAATTTACCCAGGCTATCGCAGGAAACGGATTCTCCATGGCTTTCGGCTCAGACGGCAACCTGTACAGCTGGGGGGACAACGAATATGGCGAACTAGGACGTCCAACCGATGCCGACAACAATGTTCCCGTGGGAGTGGCCGGAAAACCTGCAGATGCCAAGCCTGGCTTCACCTGGACACAGGCCAGCGCAGGAATGAATCATACTCTGGCCATGGGCTCGGACGGCAAGCTGTACAGCTGGGGAAACAACGACTACGACCAGCTGGGACGGGACATCGGGAGTTCTTCAACCAGCCAGCCAGATCAAGTGGAAACGCCTGCAGGCGTCACTTTCACTCAAGCCGTTGCAGGTGTCTTCCACTCCATGGCCATTGACCAGAAAGGCGAGATGTACAGCTGGGGAAACAACGACTGCAAGCAGCTGGGACGGGACACCGACAGCATACCTAGAAGCAAGCCAGGCCTTGTGGGTATACCTGAAGGCACACAAATCGTCAAAGCCTATGGCGGATACTGGTTCAGCATGGCCATGGACGCGGACGGCAACCTCTACACCTGGGGATTCAACGATGCCGGCGAACTGGGACGTACCGCTTCCGGCTCAGTCATGCAACCCGGCAAAGTCGCTATGCCAACGAACATCACCGCCTCTCAGGCCGTTGTGGGAAACTTCCATTGTCTGGCCATCGGCTCGGACGGCAACCTCTACACCTGGGGACTTAACAATGGCGGCCAAATCGGCAGGGGCGCAATCGGCAACGATGCCTATTCACCTGGTCAATTGACATTCCCTGCATCGCCTATACTTACCAGCGTCACCTTCGATGAAACAGCCATTACGGAAGCGACATTCAATATCGACGGCACTTGGACCTTCGCTACGCCGCAGCATGCGGAAGGCTGGGTTCCCATCACCGTGACATGGAGGCTGAGTGCCCCGCAGCCAGACCAGACAGTATATTTGGGTTACACCTACATAGGAACACCGCGCACCGTAACCTTCGACCCAGCCAATGGCAGTGCGGCAAATAGCGAAACCGTCAACGACGGCTACCGGGTTAAACGACCAGCCGATCCGATCTGGAATGACCATCGCTTTGATGGCTGGTTCCTCAAGGATGCCAAAGGCGGTTCCAATGTGGCTTATGATTTCAGCCAGCCGGTCACCGCAGACATCACGCTGGTCGCCCACTGGAGCCCTGCCAACACCGGCGGTTGGTCGATCAACCCGATCAAGGGCAGCTCGATGGGCGGCCAGCAGGCAACCATCACGCCGCCCAAGATAAGCCGAGGCATCCGCTTCAACCAGGTCAGCGCCGGCGGCTACCAGGCCGGTGACTTCCACGGATTCTCCGTGGGCGTGGCCAGCGACGGGAACGCCTACGCCTGGGGCAGCAACCAGCACGGCCAGCTTGGCCAGGGCACCGCCAACAACACCACGCAGAAAACGCCGGTCAAGGTTCCCCTGCCCGACGGCGTGGCCGCCGGCTTTACCTACACGCAGGTTGCAGCTGGCGGCTACCACGTGCTGGCTGTTGGCAGCGACGGCATCGTCTACAGCTGGGGGGCCAACGACCACGGGCAGCTGGGCGACGGCACCACCAGCGACCATTCCAAGCCGCAGCCCGTCAAAGGCCCGGACGGTCAGCCCTTCAAAGCCGTCCAGGTGAGCGCCGGTGCCTACGACTCGGCCGCCATCGACCCGCAGGGGCGCGTCTACACTTGGGGCAGCGAAAACAACAATTACACCGCATACAGCACGTCCAAACTGGCGCCAGCCCTAGCCAAGGATCCCAAGGGCTCCGGCCTGGGACTGCACGCGGCCCAGGTCAGCCTCGGCTGGAGCTTCATCATGGCCAAGGACACGGACGGCAGCCTCTACACCTGGGGATACGACAACTACGGGCAACTCGGCAACGGAGCGGCCACAGGAGAATACAGCACCACATACGCCGCCGACCCGGCACCCGTACCCGACCCCGGAGACACCAGCAAGGCCTTCAAAGCCGCGCAGATCAGCGCAGGCGCCAACCACGCCCTGGCCATCAGCCAGGACGGCACAGCCTGGGCATGGGGATACAACGACCACGGGCAGCTAGGCGACGGTACGACAACCAGCCAGCCCTCCCCCAAGCAGATCCCGGATCCTACGAACTCCAGCCAAGCATTCCAGGCCGCATGGATCAGCGCCGGCGTGCACCACTCCCTGGCCGTCAACCAGAACGACGCAGCCTGGGCCTGGGGATGGAACACCGACGGCCAGCTCGGCAACGGCACCACCAGCGACCAGCCCACGCCCACGCGCGTATCGTCGCCCGCGGGCCAAGGCAAGGCCGACGGCGGGCTCACAGCCGCACGTGCCAATGCAGGACGAAACCACTCCCTGGCCATCGGTCAGGATGGCAACGCCTACGCCTGGGGTGACAACCAGTACAACCAGCTTGGCGTCGAGCAAAGCCTGACGCAGAGCAGTACTCCGGCTCTGGTGTCCTTCAACCCGGTCCTGCTGATCACCGGTGTCAGCTTCGACCAGACAGCAGTTGGTACTCTGCAACAGAACTCTAACGGCTCTGTTTCCCTGGTCACGCCCGCCCATAACCCGGGACAGGCTGATGTCATCGTGGATTGGACCCTGGGCGGAATCGCCCAGACTCAAACACACCTGACCTACACCTACGAAGGCATCCTGCCCCACGCCGGCAGCAGCGGGATCATGATCCTGCTGGCCGTCGGAATGCTGGCAACAGCTGGTGCCGCAGCCTCCGGACGCCACAGGCGGGAGACCCGCAGACTGCAAGCCTGAAGACTTCACACGAGTAAGCAGCCGGACCATACCCCAAGATGGCCAGGTTAAACAGGGTGGCCCCGCAGTCCCCAACACAGCGGAGCCACCCATTCTCTTTAGCACCCGTCCGCCCAGAAGAATCGATAAGCCAGTTAGAACAAACAGTTCTCAGGCGCCTGCGCCTAGGCATGTCCACCAGGGTGATAAAGTTGTTGCAGATGAGGCCGGGAATGTGCCCGGCATGCGGCGGGGGATCCGGACTGGGGAGTTCCGGGCATGTAGCCGCAGTTCCTGGGGAAGGGGATCATGCTTATCATGCGTCAGCATCAGCACACGTCTATCGGACCGGCTATGGCTCTCAGCACACTGCTGGCTGTCATCCTGCCTCTAGGCCTGCTTGTCGGCTCCAGCGCCGATGCCAGCACTGAGGCCAGCGAACCTGCTGTGTCCGGCGCGAGCGCGCCCACCACAACAGGAGGCACCGGGGGGGGGGGGTCGTCAGACCCCTCGCGTAGCTAAGCAAAATTCCGGCATTTCCTCTAGCAAGACAACATCACAGGCCACACCGTCAACACCCGAATCTCCACTAGTTTCACCATCTCCGCTGACCACATCCTCTCCACTAGCCACTTCTTCCCCTCTGCATTCCACGCCAGAGAAAACAAGCACCGAAGGCAGCTCCGCCCATAGCCTCTTACAAACACGTTCGAACACCCAATACACCGTCACTTTCAGCAATCCCCAAGGCACCGATACAACTCAGACAACAACAGACGGCGAGCGCGCAATACGACCGGCCGACCCGACCAAGGACGGCTACCTCTTTGACGGATGGTTCATCGGCGACACCCCGGTCGCCTATGACTTCAACCAGCCAGTCACCGGCAATCTGACCCTCACGGCCAGGTGGACCAAGGGTTCTGAAACCTGGAGCATCAGCCCTGATCACGGGCCCGAAACCGGCAATAACAAGGTCACTATTACGCCGCCTACAAGGCAAGACATCAGATTCAGCCAAATCCAAGCAGGCAACAGCCACTCTCTGGCCATAGGCTCGGACGGCAACCTCTACAGCTGGGGCAGCAACCAGAACGGACAGCTGGGCCGCAACATCGGATCGGCCTCATACGATGCCAAGCCAGGCATGGTCGCCAAACCCGCAGGAGCATCAGAAGACTTTACCTGGGTGCAGGCCAGCGCAGGATACGATCACTCCTTGGCCATAGGCTCGGACGGCAACCTTTACAGCTGGGGCATCAACAGCTTCGGTCAGCTGGGCCGCAGCATCGCTTCAGCCAACGATGCCCAGCCAGGTCTGGTCGCCAAACCCGCAGGAACTTCAAAAACCTTTACCTGGTCGCAGGTCAGCGCAGGCGGCGCATTTTCTCTGGCAATCGGTTCCGACGGCGTTTTGTACAGCTGGGGAAACAACCAATGGGGACAGCTGGGAATCGGCATCCGAGACTCGCAGACCCATATCACGCCAAGCCCCATCAAAGAGCCATCAACAGCAACCATCACATGGAGCAAGGTCAGCGCAGGATACGACCATGCATTGGCCATAGGCTCAGATAACAGCGTCTACAGCTGGGGCGGCAACAACCATGGTCAACTGGGCAACGGTGACTCAAGCTCCTACTGGAGCACTACACTCGTGAAAGCCCAACTGCCCGATGCCGCCACCATTACCAAAATCAGCGCAAAAAGCGACTCCTCCCTCGCTCTCACCTCTGATGGCACCCT
Source organism: Bifidobacterium sp. W8112 (assembly GCF_016101425.1). Classification (NCBI taxonomy): domain Bacteria; kingdom Bacillati; phylum Actinomycetota; class Actinomycetes; order Bifidobacteriales; family Bifidobacteriaceae; genus Bifidobacterium; species Bifidobacterium sp. W8112. The sequence continues at coordinate 363,416 of NZ_JACFQN010000002.1, forward strand.
GTACGCCTGGGGATGGAACGACAATGGCCAGATAGGACGAGGAGCTACAGGATCAAGCGCCTTCTATGTAAATCCAGACAAGCTCAGCGTGAGCGGAGTCAGCTTCACACAGGCCGGTGCCGGAAGAGGAACCACCCTGGCTTTGGGATCCGATGGCAAGCTCTACGGCTGGGGAAAGTACGGGGGGACGCCCATAACCGGCGCTCCCAGCCAGGTCAGCTTCACACAGGTCAGCGCTGGAGACGATTATCTTTTGGCCTTAGGCTCGGACGGCAACCTCTACAGCTGGGGCAACAACAATTACGGCCAGCTAGGACTCACCGACAATGTCGGCACATCAACAGGTACCCGAACCCCAAAGCTCACATCCTTCCCTGAAACAGCCATTCTCAGCTCCGTCGATTTCGGCGGAGCAGCGGGAACGAATCTGACTGCCGACACGGACGGCACTTGGAGCGTCACCACACCCCCACATGCAGCAGGCAAGATCGACGTCACCGTCACCTGGAGCATGAACGGCCAGCAGCCTGATGTGCACCTGACCTACCGATACCTGGGCATTTATAATGTCTCATTTTCGTCCAATGACAGTTCCTGCCCAACACCCTCAGGCATGTCCAAAGATCAGACTGCAGCGGAGGGCGAGCAGGTCAAACGCCCGTATCCTGACCCGCAAGCGGCCGGGTGCCTGTTCGACGGCTGGTTCATCAAGGACGCCAAAGGGGATTCCAATGTGGCTTATGACTTCAGCCAGCCCGTAACCAAGAACGTCGCGCTGGTCGCGCACTGGAGTCTTGCAGATACTGGCGGCTGGTCGATCAACCCGGTCAAGGGCAGTTCGATGGGCGGCCAACAGGTGACCATCAAGCCACCCAAAACAAGCCGGGGCATCCGCTTCAACCAGATCAGCGCAGGCGGCTCCAAAAACAGAGAGATGCGCGGCTTCTCAATAGGCGTGGCCAGCGACGGAAACGCCTACGGTTGGGGTAACAACAATTACGGGCAACTGGGAACCGGCGACAACAAGCAGCAGAGCACACCAACCGAGGTTCTCAAGCCGGAGGGTGTCAAAGAAGGTTTCACCTACACACAGATTTCGTCAGCGGGAGCACACACTCTGGCTATCGGCTCCAACGGCATACTCTACAGCTGGGGGCGCAACGATTTCGGCCAGCTGGGCAACGGCAGCACGGACACGAGCGTCCACACCAAGCCGGAAGCCGTCATCAACCCCAGTACGGGCCAACCGTTCCAGGCCATCCAAGTCAGCGCCGGAGCCTGCGACTCGGTCGCCATCGATACTACGGGCAAGGTCTACAGCTGGGGAAGCGAAACCACAACCCTCGGTGATAGCGTCAATACGGCAAACTCCGCTGCCAAGCCGAAGCCCACCCTAGTGGCCGATCCTGGCGGCACCGACCAGGGTCTGCATGCGGTCCAGGTCAGCGCCAACTGGAGCTTCATCATGGCCTTGGACGCGGATGGCAACATATACGCCTGGGGATACAACAATTGGGGGCAATTCGGCAACGGAACCTCGACCAACAGCACCTGGTCGGCCTACTCCTCCATTCCCACGCAGGTGCTCGATCCCACGGACACCAGCAAAGGATTGCAGGCCACTCAGATCAGCACGGGCGCATGGCACGCCCTGGCCATCGGTAAGAACGGTACGGTCTGGGCTTGGGGAATGGACAACAACGGCCAGCTCGGCTTCAGTACCGACTATCAGACGTTGCCTAAGCAGGTGCCTAATCTCAAAGCCCAGCAGGTTAGCGCAAGCACATGGAATTCTCTGGCCATCAGCCAGGACGGCACAGCCTGGGGATGGGGCAACAACGCCTACGGCCAGCTCGGCGACGGCACCACCAGCAGACGTACCGCGCCCCGGCAAGTCTCGCCCCCTGCTGGTCAGAGCAGCTCCAAGTCAGGATTCACATCAGTGCGAATCAGTGCAGGATGGGGCCATTCCGTGGCCATCGGCCAGGACGGCAAGGCCTATGCCTGGGGCAACAATCAGTATGGCCAGATTGGCAATGGGAGCACGACACAAAACAGTATCCCGACCCTGGTGGCCTTCAACCCGGAGCTGCTGATCACAGGTGTCAGCTTCGACCAGACGACGGCCGGCGCCCTGCAACAGAACTCAGACGGCTCTGTCTCCTTGACCACCCCTGCCCACAATCCAGGGCAGGCTGAGGTGATCGTGGATTGGACCCTAGGCGGGACCAGCCAGCCCCAGACGCACCTGACCTACACCTACGAAGGCATGCTGCCCAATGCTGGCAGCAGTGGAACCATGATTCTGCTGGCTGCCGGGCTACTGGCCGCAGCCGGCGCTATTGCAGCCGGGCGTCACCAACGGGAGACACGCAGCCTGCAAGTCTAATGACTTCACACGAGTAAGCAGCCGGACCATACCCCAAGATGGCCCGGCCAAACAGGGTGGCCCCGCAGACCTCAACACAGCGGAGCCACCCACCCCCTCTTCACCTCATTTCCCTCTCACATCAACTACAGCACCAAGCCAAAAGGAAAAACAACGTAATTTTGACATCCGCAAGGCAGCAACTAGTTGCCTGCAACCCCGCCAAATTCCAGTCCGGCAGTCAATGTGTGTAGAGCGTGGTAGCATGAAGACCTATAAGCCGGGGAAGTTCTCGGCAGACAGCTCGTTTTTCTTGGGGTTTTTATTGGAGAGCTGCTGATTTTGAGGAAGGGGATCGCACCCATCATGCGTCATCGTCGAAAAAAGCAGATTCGGTCATCCACTGTTGCTGGCCTTCTACTCGCGATTATCCTGCCTACCAGCCTTCTGACTGGCCTTGCTGCTACTGCCGAGCCAGTCACGAACGAGTCTAGAGCAGCCAGCGCGAGCGCGCAGACTGCTCTAAATGGCACCGGGGGGGGGGGGGTCGACCGACCGCTCGGGTAGATAAACAAAACCCTGGAACTTCCTCCAGCACCGTAAACTCGCAGAGCCCGTCAACAAAACCTGCGACACCGTCTTCACCTACAGCAACCCCAAACACTTCAACAGCGCCTTCCACCGCTCCAGGCACTTCAGATTCCCCGTCGGGTACTACCGCGCCCCAGAATCCCACCAAGCCGAATCCTTCTTCCGACTCCTCCCCAGCGCCGACGACCACCCCGCCTGAAACCAATTCCAAGGATTCTGACAAGGCCAGCAAAAACAGCGGAAACTCAGTCCAGCCACGCTTGTCCTCATACAGAGTAATTTTCGACAGCACTATAGGTTCGTCAGTATTACCGTCAACACTCGACCCAGGAAGTAGAGTGGTACGTCCCCCAGACCCCTACTCCAAAGGTTATACCTTTGTCGGCTGGTTCATTGGGAATACCGCTTATGACTTCACCCAGCCCGTCACCTCAAACCTCACGCTGACAGCCCGCTGGGCCAAGGGTCTCAATTCCTGGAGTCTCAGCCCTAGCCATGGTCCTGCCGCCGGCAACACGACAGCAACCCTGACCCCGCCGGCCATAGGGGATATCCGCTTCAGCCAGTTCAGCGCAGGAAAAGACTTTTCGATAGCCATCGACTCGGTAGGAACGCTATACAGCTGGGGCAACAACAGCGAGGGGCAGTTGGGACGCATACCAAGCGCCAGCGAACCTGCCGATCGGCCTGGACGAGTAGACGTTCCAGATGGCACCCGCTTCATCCAGGTCAGCGCAGGAGACGAATATGTTGTGGCCATCGATATCACTAACCATCTATACAGCTGGGGAAGCAATGAAAAAGGCCAGTCAGGACTTGGACCCATCCACTCATCAAGTTCAGTGCCAAATCAGGTGGTCCCAGCTGTAAATTCCTCCAAAAGCTTTGTTCAAGTCAGTGCAGGACCAAACTATGCGCTGGCCACATGCTCGGACGGAATCATGTACAGCTGGGGAGACAACAGCAGCGGCCAGCTGGGACGCGACACTACCGGAAAGGGAGGTGACAGCACGTACCCGAACCCTGTGCCGCTGCCAAAAGGCGTAAAGATCACCCAGGTGACCGCAGGCGGCAAGGCCTCCCTTGCACTCGCATCCGACGGCAGCGTGTACAGCTGGGGAGACAACAGCAACGGCCAGCTGGGACGCACACCCAACGCCAGCGAACCTGCCAATCAGCCATACAGAATGAATACGGCGGACGGCATGAGCTTTAGCCAGGTCAGCGCAGGATACCGCCACACACTGGCTATTGATTCAGATGGCAATGCATACAGCTGGGGGTACGGCAGCACCAGCCAGCCCAGCAAGGTAACCCTGCCCGACGGCGTCAAAACAAGGCATGTCAGCGCGGGATACGACTACTCCCTGGCGACTGGTTCCGACGGCAACATCTATAGCTGGGGAGACAACAGCAGCGGCCAGCTGGGACGGGATACGGGTGGAGAGACCACCAACCAGCCGGACAAAGCGAACATGCCCGACGGCATCACCTATACTCAATTCAGTGCAGGGTACAGGCACATCCTGGCCATGGGTTCGGACGGCTACCTCTACGGCTGGGGAGACGATAGCAGCGGCCAGCTGGGCGCTGGAAATACCAGCAGTGTGCCAGTTATCACACCGAACAAGGCAGACTTCCCACAAGCATTCACATTCATCAGCGCCAAGCTGGATGGAACCCCGATCACCGACTTGACCAGGAACCAGAACGGCACCTTGAGTTTCCGCACCCCTGCGCACGAAAAGGGCCAGGTGGAGGTAACAGTCGCCTGGGCCAGGAACGGCCATCAGCCCGATGCACACCTGCCTTACAAGTATGATGGTTCAACGTACTCAGTCGCTTTCGACAGCGCGGGCGGTACACCAACACCAGATACCCAGCGGGTCATGGATGGCGATCAGGCTGCTCGCCCGGACAAGGATCCAGCCAAGGACGGCTATCTGTTCGACGGATGGTTCCTCAAAGACTCCAAGGGCGACTCCAATATAGCCTACGACTTCAACCAGCCTGTCACCGACGACATTACCTTGGCCGCCCACTTCAGTCCCGTCTCGCACTGGACCATCTACAAGAAGGAGGGGCCCCAAACTGGCGGCCAGAGCATCAAACTGACCCCACCGCAAGGCACACGCGGAATTCGCTTCTCTTGGATCCAATCAGGAGATGATTTTTCCCTGGCTCTCGGTTCAGACGGCAACCTCTACAGCTGGGGAATCAATTACGATTACCAGCTTGGACACACCACTTCAGATAAGCCTGTCATGGTGGAGACTCCAGCCGGAGTCCGCTATACCCAGGCCGCTGCAGGACAAAAGTTCGCCTTGGCACTCGGTTCAGACGGCTATGTATATACTTGGGGAAACAACACTTATGAACAGCTGGGACGCTACACCTTCGGCAACGATCACAATGCCCCCGACAAAGTCGCGCCGCCTGCGGGCATCCGCTACACTCGAGTCTACGCGGGTGATCGCTTCGCCTTGGCATTAGGCTCCGATGGCAACCTCTACGCCTGGGGAGACGATCAAGGAGGCGCACTAGGGCAAGGCAAATCCGTATTCAAGAACAGAGCCCCTCTTAGAGTAGCTGCACCCGAAGGCGTCACATTCACCCAGGTTTTCACAGGTCCATTCAAGCAGGCATGTCCTCGCCCTGGGCTCAGACGGCAACCTCTACAGCTGGGGATACAACGATTCGTTCCAACTGGGCCGCCAACGTACTACGATAACTGATCTATATGACCCCCTGCCCTACAAAGTAAAGGCCCCAACCGGCGTCACATTTACGCAAGCCAGCACGGGACTGAACTTCTCGCTGGCTCTGGGCTCCGACAATAATCTCTACAGCTGGGGAGGCAACGGCAAAGACCAGTTGGGGAACATGGAACCGATTTCTGCGACCCCTTCCAGGGTCGTCATGCCTTCAGGCGTTCACTTCACCCGGTTTGCGGCGGGAAGTTACTTTGTCCTCGCTGCAGGATCAGACGGCAACACCTACAGCTGGGGATACAATGATTGCGGACAACTTGGACGCACCACCAGTGGCAAATCCGACTATCTGCCCACCAAAATGGACGCTCCAACGGGCATCACCCTCACCCAGCCTAAGGCAGGAAGAAACCACTCCTTGGCCATAGGATCAGACGGCAACACCTACAGCTGGGGAAGCAACGACCAAGGTATACTGGGACGCGACATCAGCGGCAACCAGGATTCGCATCCAGGCAAGGTCATCTTCCCTGGAGTCGGCATTCCCAAACTCGTTCAATTCGGCAATACGAGCGGAATTTATCCGACCGACAACAATGACGGTACCTGGAAGGTGACCACACCGCCTTACACTCCAGGGCCGGTTACGGTAACCATCAACTGGACGCTGAACGGGGTTAAGCAACTTCCTGACACCAGCAACACCTACCTGTACACCTCCATCAGCGTCCTGCCCCGGGCCGGCGGCGCCGGCATATTCCTGCCCCTCGCCGTTGGTCTGCTCATCATCACAGCAACCATGGCAGCGCGACGCCTGAGAAAGGCCAAAAGCCTGAATCAGTAGACTTCGCACGAGTAAGCAGGCCCGGATTACGTCTATCCCCAAATTATGACGATCCTGGCCCTACAGGGTGGCCCCGCAATCCCCCAACACAGCGGAGCCACCCTTCTTATTCGCCCTGGTGTTGCTCCTACTCTTGCCCGTCCGCGCGTGATAGACTGCAATACAGCTGTCGGGATGGTCCCCGGCACACGTCTCGTGAAGCGACTTGGGGATTTTCATCATCGAGCCACCTGTTTGGGGAAAGGGGTTCGCAGCCATCATGCACCATAGGGATGCTTCTGCCCAGCCATGCATTGCCGTGAGCCTTCTGCTTGCCATCATCCTGATCGCAAGTCTGATCATGGGCAGCCTCGCCACAGCCGACACTGACACCAACACCGACACCGACACAAGCCAGCCAACGCTGCAGGCCACGCCGACGACACCCCAGTCCCCATTGACACCAACACCCTCGCCACTGAACACCATACCCGAACACGATCAAACACCTGACAGTCGCCCCCAAGCACGCTCAACAAGGCACACCGTCACCTTCGACAGCGCCGACGGCAGCAGCATCGACCCTCAAAACGTCGATGACGGCGCACTGGCCAGCCGGCCCGCCAAGGACCCGACCCGGGACGGCTACCTGTTCGACGGCTGGTTCACCGGCAATCTTGCCTACGACTTCACCCAACCCGTCACTGCAGACCTCACCCTGACCGCCCACTGGACCAAGGGAACCAGTGCCTGGAGCCTCTCCCCCACCTCCGGGTCAGCCGCCGGAGGCGACAAGATCACCTTGGTCCCACCCGCCAAACCCGGCGTACGATTCAGCCACATCAGCTCGGGTCTATGGCATACCTTGGCCATGGGCTCGGACGGCAACCTCTACAGCTGGGGACAAAACAAAGCAAGTCTGGGACGCGACACCAGTGAGACACCAGCCACCGCACCGAGCAAGGCGCCAGAAGGCACCCCAGGCCTGGTCACCCCGCCGACCGGCGTCCACTTCACCCAGACCAGCGCAGGAATGAGCCTTTCCCTGGCCATGGGCTCGGACGGCAACCTTTACAGCTGGGGACTAAACGACAACGGGCAGCTGGGACGCAGCACCACCATCACGCCAGCTGACAGACCGGGCCTGGTCACCCCGCCGACCGGCGTCCACTTCACCCAGTTCACCGCCGGATACTCGCAATCCCTGGCCATCGGCTCGGACGGCAACCTCTACAGCTGGGGAGACAACAGCCGAGGCCAGTTGGGACGCGACACGGGATCAGCGACCTACGACGCCACGCCAGGCAGAGTGTCAATGCCGACAGGCATCACCTGCACACAGATCAGCGGGGGAACCTTCTATTCCCTGGCTCTGGGCTCGGACGGCAACATTTACAGCTGGGGAGACAACACTCAGGGCGAACTCGGACGCAACACCAACAGCGAACAGCCAGGAACCCTGCCGAACAAAGTGATCCTGCCGACAGGCGTTACGAAATACACCGCGATTGCCGCACAGGGATGGTGTTCTCTGGCCATGGGCTCAGACGGCAACCTCTACAGCTGGGGTTACAACAGCTACGGCCAGATGGGACGAGATACCGACACACCAACACAAAACATCGATCCAGGCAAAGTGACGCTGCCCATAGGCGTCACGAGATTCACCCAGTTCGGCGCAGGAAACCAACACACCCTGGCCGTAGGCTCGGACGGCAACCTCTACAGCTGGGGGAGCAACAAATTCGGCCAGCTGGGGCGTGATGCCAACAGCTTGAGAAATGTCACACCGGGCAAAGTATCCCTGCCGGCAGGCATCAGCTGCATCCAGATCAACGCAGAAAATACCTCCTCCCTGATCCTAGGCTCGGACGGCAACCTCTACAGCTGGGGAGACAACAGCCGAAGCCAGTTGGGACGCACGACCACTGGTCGTTCTGACGCCCTCCCCGGCACAGTCACATTCCCCGAGGATCCCAGACCCGTCAGCGTCAGCTTCGGCGGGACGCCCGGCACCAACCTCATCACCGAGTCGAACGGCACCTGGAGCGTCACCACGCCCCAGCATGCAGCAGGCAAGACCGATGTCACCATCATCTGGGGCATGAACGGCCAGCAGCCCGACGCCCACCTGACCTACCAATACGTGAACACCTACCATGTCACTTTCTCTTCCGACAGTGACTCCCCTACAGCACCCGCGGGCATGCCCGGACCCCAGTCCGTCACCGAAGGCAGGCAGGCCACACGCCCGATCACAGACCCGACCAAAGACGGCTTCCTGTTCGACGGCTGGTTCCTCAAGGACTCAAAAGGCGAATCCAAGGTGGCTTATGACTTCAGCCAGCCCGTCACCAGCAGCATCACCCTGGTCGCCCATTGGAGCCCTGTAGACATCGGCAGCTGGGCAATCAGCCCGAATAATGGCGATGCCCAGGGCGGCCAGCAGGTGACCATCACCCCGCCCAAAACCAGCCGGGGCATCCGCTTCAACCAGATAAGCGCCAGCGACAATTTTGCCGGTTTTTCTGTAGGGGTGACCAGCGATGGGAATGCCTACGCCTGGGGCGGCAACGACTACGGGCAGCTGGGCCAGGATCCGAGTACGACGGCCACACAGTTTGCGCCGACCAAGGTCCCCCTGCCTGACGGCGCAGCTACCGGGTTCACCTACACGCAGGTCGCCGCAGGCGGAACCCACGTGCTGGCCATCGGCTCCGACCAGACCGTCTACAGCTGGGGACAAAATCAATATGGCCAGCTTGGCGACGGCAGCAGGCAAGACCACTCCAAGCCACAGCCCGTCAAGGGCCCAGACGGACAACCCTTCAAGGCCACCCAGGTGACCGCCGGATTCACCGACTCGGCAGCAATCGACCTGAATGGGCGCGTCTACGTCTGGGGCAGCGAAACCAAGGACCAGGACACCTATAGCGCGCCCAAACTGACGCCGGCCCTGGCCAAGGATCCCAGCGGCTCCGACAAGGGGCTGAAGGCGGTCCAGGTAAGCGCAAGATACAGCTTCCTCATGGCCCTGGACGCCGACGGCAACGTATACACCTGGGGATACAACAACCACGGACAGCTCGGCAACGGCCAAAGCACAGGAAAATACAGCACCGCATATGCTGCCGACCCAGCTCCCGTGCCTGATCCCAAGAACGCCAGCAAGACCTTTAAGGCCAGGATGATCAGCAGCGGTGAAGTCCACGCACTGGCCATCGGTCAGGACGGCACAGCCTGGGCATGGGGAATGAACGCGGATGGCCAGATCGGCGATGGCACGCTGACCGACCGGTCCACACCCACGCAGGTAAAAAACCCTGCCGATGCCAGCCAGGGATTCCAGGCCGCCCAAATCATCGCCGGAGCCACATATTCGCTGGCTATCGACCAGAGCGGCACAGCCTGGGGATGGGGAGAAAACACCTTTGATCAGCTGGGCAGCAACCAGGGCACCTCCGAGCTGCTCGTCCCCTCACAAGTGTCACCCCCCGCAGGCCAGGGCAACGCAGGCAAGGGGTTCGCGGTCGCGCGGATCAGCGCAGGATCGGCTTGTTCCATGGCCATCGGTCAGGACGGCAAGAGCTACAGCTGGGGATACAACTACCGTGGGCAACTCGGCACCGGCAGCAACAACGGCACGAAGATCATTACGCCGACGCTGGTGGCGCTATATCCGCCGCCGCTGATTACCGGCGTCAGGTTCGACCAGACACCCGCCGGCAGCCTGCAGCAGAACGCGGACGGGTCGGTCACCCTGACCACGCCAGCCCACAATCCGGGACTGTCTGACGTGATCGTGGACTGGTCCCTGGGTCCCGCCAACCAAGCCCCGACCCACCTCAGCTACACCTTCAAAGGCATTCTGCCCCTCACAGGCAACACGGGGGTACTCCTCCTGCTCGCCTCAGGCCTGCTTGCCGCCGCCGGCGCCCTGGCAGCCAGACGCCACAGGCACGAATTCACTTCGCTCGAGTAAACGGCCGGGCCGCATCCCAAGAACGGCCCGGCCATGATGGGTGGCTCCGCACCCCCCAACATCAGGGAGCCACCCATTTTCATTTTTACCTCTGCGCCTAGAGGAAAATATCCGTATCTCAACTTGACATAATATTTTTTATCCGTTTTAACCGAGTGTTGCTCCCCTTCAGACCCGAACCTGCATGCTAGCGTACTTTTTAGCAACCGGGAACGTACCCGGCATGCAGCCGATGAAAAAACTTGGGGTTTTCATCATCGGACCGCCTTACCTTGGGAAAGGGGTTTGTAGCGATCATGTGCCATCCGGACGTGTCTTCCCGGTCAGCCATTGTTGTAGACCTTTTGAAGGTCATCGTCATTCTTCCAGCCAGCATGATCATCGGCGGCCTCACTGCAGCCGACGCCATCGCGAAACCTATCAGCCCGGCCCAGCAAACAGACGCATCCGTCAGCACAACCACCGCCCGAGCTCAGCCAGGTTCAACTTCATACCAGGTCGTCTTCGACAGCGACAACGGCAGCAGTGTCGACTCACAAACCATTGCCGAAGGCACCCAGGCCAATCGACCCGCGCAAGACCCGACCAAGGACGGCTACCTGTTCGACGGCTGGTTCACCAAAGACGCCAAGGGCGACTCCAAGGTCGCCTACGACTTCACCCAGCCCGTCACCACAGACCTCACCCTGACCGCCCACTGGACCAAGGGCACCAGCGCCTGGAGCCTCTCCCCCACCTCAGGGAAAGCCACAGAATACACCAGGATCACCCTGACCCCGCCCACCACACCAGACATACGCTTCAGCCACATCGTCCCAGCAAAAGAAGAAGGCTCCCAGGCCATAGCCTCGGACGGCAACCTCTACAGGTGGGGAGACAACAACTACAAATTGGGGACTCCTGAAGACGAAAAGCGCACGCCAAGCCTGGTCAACCCGCCGACCGGCGTCCACTTCACCCAGGTCAGCACAGGCTACACCCATTTCCTGGCCATCGGTTCAGACGGCAATCTCTACAGCTGGGGGAACAATGCCGACGGAGAACTGGGACGCGAAACTGTCAGCACAACACCAAAAGACAACCCCCAGATAGACAATCAGCCGAAGCTGGTCACTCCACCGGCCGGCGTCCACTTCACCCAAGCATGTGCAGGCAAATGGCATTCCCTTGCACTGGGATCGGACGGCAACCTCTACAGCTGGGGAGAAAACAAGTACGGCGAACTTGGACGTGACACGGGTTCTGCCATATACGACGTCAAGCCAGGCAAGGTGAACTTGCCGAAGGGCATCACAAAAATCACTCAAATCAGCGCAGGAACCTTCTACTCCATGGCTCTGGACTCGGACGGTGACCTTTACAGCTGGGGCGACAACACTTATGACGAGCTGGGACGCTACGCCGGCGGATATCCCTTCCGTGACCGTTCACCGCGCAAGGTGACCATGCCGGCAGGCGTCAAGAAATTCACCTGGATCAAGGCTGGAGAGTGGACATCCCTGGCCACCAGCTCAGACGGCAGTCTCTACAGCTGGGGATGGAACGAATATGGCCAGCTAGGACGCAACACCGCCGCGGCGAGACAAGACCGCACACCGCGCAAGGTGACCATGCCGGCAGGCGTCACGAAGTTCACCAAGGTCAGCGCAGAACACAGGCATTCCCTGGCTTTGGGTTCGGATGGCAACCTCTACAGCTGGGGACTAAACGATTGCAAACAGCTGGGCCGCGACACCGGGTCAGCCAAATACGACGTCAAGCCGGGCAAAGTGCCTACACCAGCAGGTGTCGCACAATTCACCGAGGTCAGCGCCGGCTATTCCCACTCCCTGGCCATCGGCTCCGACGGTAACCTGTACAGCTGGGGACAAAACAAGTATGGCGAACTGGGACGCCCCACCAGCGGCAAGTACGACAGCAGCCCCGGCATGGTCGCATTCCCCGAGGATCCCAAGCCCGTTGACGTGAGTTTCAGCGGTACACCCGGAACCAACCTCGACCCCAACTCGGACGGCACCTGGAGCGTCACCACGCCCCCACATGACCATGGCAGAGTAGATACAGTCATCACCTGGAGGATGAACGGCGAGCGTCCAGACGCACACTTGTCCTACAGGTACCTAGGCAATTATCTCATCGTTTTCGACCCCGACGGTGGCACTGGGTTCGGTTTCCAAATCGTCACTGAGGGAAACCGACTGAAACCCCCCGCCAAGGATCCAACCAAGGATAAACACCTGTTCGACGGCTGGTTCATCGGCGAAACAGCCTATGACTTCAGCAGGCCAGTCACCGACAAGGTGACCCTGACCGCCCACTGGAGCAGTGCTGAAAGCAACAGGTGGAAGCTCGACAAGGACAACGGGCCCGAGTCAGGCGGCCAGACCGTCAAGCTGACTCCACCGCCAGCACGCGGCATCCGCATCAGCCAGGCTGACGGAGGAGACCTCCATTCCGCAGCCGTGGGCTCCGACGGCAGCCTCTACACCTGGGGAGACAACACCCACGGCCAGCTGGGCCGCGACACCACCGACAAGCAGGACACCCATCCGAGCAAGGCAGATACTCCTACGGGCGTCAAATTTGTCCATGTCAGCGCAGGCTATGGATTTTCCGTGGCCCTGGCCTCGGATGGCAGCCTTTACACCTGGGGAGACAACAGCCGAGGCCAGCTGGGCCGTGCAGTCACCAGCAACACCCCCGCCAACAGGCCCAACAAGGTTGAGGCCCCGGCAGGCATCACCTTCGTCCAGACGAGCGCAGGCGGAGCACATGTGGCGGCCTTGGGCTCAGACGGCAACATCTACACCTGGGGCGACAACACCGCTGGCCGGCTGGGCCGTGCCGTCACCAGCGACACCCCCGCTGACAAACCCGGCAAAGCCGACACCCCGGCAGATGTTACTTTCACCAGTGTCAGCGCAGGCCGGGGGCACACGGTAGCTGTGGACACGCAAGGCGATGTCTACACCTGGGGCGACAACACCCACGGCGAACTCGGTCGCAGCACCACCAGCACTCCCGCAGACAAGCCCGGCAAAGCCGACACCCCAGCAGGCGTCACCTTCACCCAGGCCAGCGCAGGCGGAAGCCACTCCGTGGCCGTAAGCGACGACGGCAGCATCTACACCTGGGGCAACACCGCCAATGGGCGCCTGGGTCGCGACACCAGTGGCACTCCCGCAGACAAGCCCGGAAAGGTTGAAACCCCGGCTGGCATCACCTTCACTCAGGCCAGCGCCGGAGGCACGCATTCCATCGCCTTGGGTTCCGACGGCAACCTCTACACCTGGGGCGACAGCGGCAAAACCTCGTCAGACAGGCCCAACAAGGTGGATGCCCCAGCAGGGATCACCTTCACCCAGGCCAGTGCAGGAGCATCGTACTGCCTGGCCCTGGGATCCGACGGCAACCTCTACAGCTGGGGAGACAACGAGAGCGGCCAGCTGGGCCGTGACACCGGCAGCGCTCAGGCCGCCAGCCCGGCCAAGGACACCTTCCCCGAGCGAGGCATCCCCACGCATATCCTGTTCGACAGTGTAGAAGCCTCTCACCTCACCAAGAACTCCAACGGCACCTGGACAGTGACCACGCCGGCACACATGCCCGGCACGTCAACCGTCACCATCGAATGGAGGCTAAACGGAGCAGCCCAGACCCCCGACACCAGCAACACGTATCGGTACAACTCCATCAGCGTACTGCCCAGGGCCGGCGGAGGCGGCCTGCTTCCCCTGCTCATAGCCGGGCTGCTTGCCTTCGCATGCGCCGCAGCAGCCAGGCGCCACAGGCTGGAAACTCTCAGCCGGCAGCAATAAAGACTTCCCTCGTGTAAGCAGGTCCGGGTTATCACTATCCCCAACACACTCCCGGACCACAAGGGTGGCCCCGACTCCCCCAACGCAATGGGGCCACCCATATACTTCCTGTAGAACGGCATTGGCCTTATCTCTGACTAGCGGCTTGTCCCTTCTGACCCTCGCAAAACAGGGGATAAGCCACCGAGAAGGGCGGCCAGATCAGATTGGTGCCCTCAGTCATGCCTCGCTTTCCTTCGTTTTATTAGTAAGCTCGATTTGCTTCCAGACAGATAAGAGTCTGGAAGTTGAAGCACTTGTTAGCGAAGCGACGCTTAGCAGAAGGCTAAGGGGGGGGGGGGCCTCTACATTCGAACGCATGGCTCCGGCTCGTGTGTGTTGTCGGCGGGCTGGGTGGTATGGTGAAAAACGGGGGACGTCGAGAAGACGGCTGGCTTGCGCCATCGGCTCCTGCAATCCGATGCAGGGCTGGCGCTGAGCAATGTGTGGCTTTCCGGCAGGCAGAACTTTGATAAACAGGCGGTGTTGATCCCGTTTGGTGTTTGGTGAAGGGGTTTTGGTTTGATGCATCTGGTTTCCCGTCTGCGCCGCATCCTGGCGATGACGATCATCCTGCTGGGAATGCTGGCAGGCCTGGGCGTCGCATCCGCCCAGGCGGACGCTCCCATCCTCACCGGGGGGGGGGGGTCGTCAGACCCCTCGCGTAGCTGAGCAAACCCCCGGCATTTCCCCCAGCAGCACTCCAGAAACCCCGCTAACCTCGCCCTCGCCGATACCAGCCACCACACCATTAAGCCCAACAGCAAATCCAGGAACCCCGTCATCGCCGACGGGAACACCCGGCAGCACAGATGCCGCCCAGGCCAAGCCAGCCGAGAACACGGATGGTCAGGCTTCGCACACAGTGCGCTTCGACCCGGCCGACGGCAACAAACCTACACAGTCAACTGTGAAAACCGGGACGCTCGCCGCTCCCCCGGAACAGAACCCTGTACGCGATGGCTTCCGGTTCGACGGATGGGCACTCAACGGCCAGCCCTTTGACTTCCAGGCCCCCATCATCCAGGACACGACCCTGAAAGCACAATGGTCGAAGACCACGGACTGGACGCTGAGCCCGGACCACGGGCCCGCCTCCGGCGCCCGGCTGACCATCAGCCCGCCCGACAAGCTAGAGCCCTACTACGTCAGCGTGCAAGCCGCCGAAGACCAGACCGTCGGCCTGACCGGCGACGGCCGCATCTACACCTGGACGCAAGACAGCACGCCCAAACAGGTGCCCTTCCCCACCCAGGCTCCCGACGGGTTCCGCTACCAGCAGGCCGCAGCCGGCAGCCGTCTGCAGGCCGCATTGGGATCCGACCAGCGGATATACACCTGGGCCAGCGGACAGCCCACGCCCACCATCCTCGACACCAGCCGGAACACCCAATTCAGCAGCATCAGCCTGGACGACGACCGGCTGCTGGCCGTGGACCGGCAGGGACAGGTCCACGCCTACCGGGCCAGCAAGGCCAACAGCCAGGCCCTGAACCCGAAATTCTTGGAGCAGGCCGCAGCCAGCCTGCCCGAGAAAGCGCAAGCCGTCACCGCCGTCGCCTCCGCCAGCCAGGCGCTCATCGTGGACGAGGACGGGCAAGCCTGGACCTGGGATGCAGGCAAGACCGGAAGCGGCAAGCCCGAACGCGTCAAGCAGGACCCGGGCATGCGCATCGTCCAGGCCCAGGCCCTCAACCAGGGGTTCCTCCTCCTGGACGCGGACGGGCAGGCCCGGTACCTGCCAGACGGCACTACCGCCATGATCCAGCTCAGCCTGCCGGACGGCGTGCAGGCCAGCCGGATCACCGCCAACAAAGATCAGGCCGCCATCACTGATACCGACGGCCACGTCTGGGCCTGGAAGCCCGGCAAAACTCCCATACGCGCGGACGACGGGAGCCAGCAGTACGTGCGGGCCGCCGCTGCCGGCGGCAGGATCGCCGCCATCAGCAGGCAGGGCAGCCTATACAGGTGGAGCCTGGACGGGCAGGGCCAGCCCGGCAAGCCAGCCAGGATCGACACCGCACAGGCGCCCACCTTGGCATCAGCCAGCCTGGACGGCCAGGCATTGCCGCTCAGCAGGAGCAACGGCTCCTGGCAGGCGGACATGCCCGCCCATAAGCCCGGGCCGGCCGCCATCCTCATCACGGGCAGGCAGGACGGGCAGCCTTTCGCCAGGAGCCTTGCGTACACGGTCGACCAGCCGCCGGCACGGGCGGCGGAACCAGGATCCGCGTTCACGGTCCGCTTCGACACGGGCGGCGGAAACCCGAAACCAGCAGACCAGCATGTCCCCGCCCCGTACGGGAGGGCGAAACGCCCCTCCCCCGACCCTGTACGGGAAGGCTACCTGTTCGACGGCTGGTTCACCGGTCAGGTCGCCTACGATTTCAGCAGGCCCGTCGACAAGGACCTGACCCTGGCCGCCCACTGGACGCCGGCAAGCCGGAACAGCGGGTGGAGCATCAGCCCTGATAAGGGCAGCCAGCTGGGCAGGGAACCCGCCACCATCACCCCGCCCGACAACGCCAGCCGCGGCATCCGGTTCAGCCAGGTCAGCGGAGGGAAAGACCCGAGCTATGGTTTTTCCTTGGCGGTGGGCAGCGACGGCAACGCCTACGCCTGGGGATGGAACAGCGAAGGCCAGCTCGGCGACGGGACAAGAGACGACAAGCATGCGCCGGTCATGGTGAGGAAGCCCGACCGGAAGACGTACCCGGACCTGCCAGAGGACTTCACCTACCTGCAGGTCAGCGCAGGACAATATCATTCCCTGGCCCTGGGCAGCGACGGCAACGCCTACGCCTGGGGATCCAACGGCAGTGGCCGGCTCGGCGACGGGACAGGCAGCAGCTACCGGAATGCGCCGGTCATGGTGAGGAAGCCCGACCGGAAGACGTACCCGGACCTGCCAGAGGACTTCACCTACCTGCAGGTCAGCGCCGGAGGCTCTCATTCGCTGGCCCTGGGCAGCGACGGCAACGTTTACGCCTGGGGATACAACTACTATGGCCGGCTCGGCGACGGGACAACAAGCGAGCGGCATGCGCCGGTCAGGGTGAGGACGCCCGACCGCAGCACGTACCCGGACCTGCCAGCGGACTTCACCTACCTGCAGGTCAGCGCCGGAGGCTTTCATTCCCTGGCCCTGGGCAGCGACGGCAACGCCTACGCCTGGGGATACAACGGCTCTGGCCAGCTCGGCGACGGGACAAGCAGCAACCGGTACACGCCGGTCAGGGTGAAGACGCCCGACCGCAAGATCTACCCGGACCTGCCAGCGGACTTCACCTACCTGCAGGTCAGCACCGGATACTATCATTCACTGGCCCTGGGCAGCGACGGCAACGTTTACGCCTGGGGAAACAACGGCTCTGGCCGGCTCGGCGACGGGACAACCAGCGACCGGACTGCGCCGGTCAGGGTGAAGACGCCCGACCGGAAGGACCTGCCAGCGGACTTCACCTACCTGCAGGTCAGCGCCGGAGGCGATCATTCACTGGCCCTGGGCAGCGACGGCAACGCCTACGCCTGGGGATACAACTACAGTGGCCAGCTCGGCAACAACACCACCAGCGGGATCAGTGACAAGAATCCTGTTCCTGTGCGCGTGCGCGACCCCGCCAGCCCCGGGGACAAGAGCAAAGGACTGCAAGCCACACAGGTCAGCGCCGGATACGCTCATTCCCTGGCCCTGGGCAGCGACAGCAACGCCTACGCCTGGGGAGTAAACAGCAGTGGCCAGCTCGGCAACGGCACCACAAACGCCAAGTCGGCTCCTGTGTCGGTGTCGTTCAACCTGGCTCTGGCGATCACCGGCGTCAGGTTCGACCAGACCCCCGCATCAGGGCTGACGCGCGGCGACGGCAGCAGCGTCACCGTGACCACGCCCGCGCACCAGCCGGGCACGGTCACCGTCAGCGTGGACTACACGCTGGGCGGCGCACCACAAACGCCCGACACATCCTTGAAGTACACGTACCTGCCAGCAGGCGTGCTCCCCAAGGCCGGAGGGGAAGGCATCCTGCTCGCCCTGGCCACCGGCATGACCGGCATGGGCGGGGTCCTCGCCTCACGCCGCCACCGGAAGGAAACACGCCAACTATTGCACGCTTCGCACGAGTAAGAGCGGCCGGGCGGCGTATCAATCCCCCCGCCCCCGGCCCTACATAGGGGGAGCAGGGAGGAAAAGTGCCAATCAAGGCTCAACCCCAAGAGAGCCGACACTTCCCTCCCGCGCCCCCACCACACTTCTGCAGGCGGAAGCCGAGGGCAGGCATGCACGCCCCCGCCTCCGCCCGGGAGAGAGGGAAACACGGCCAGGCCGGCCAGGAGGCTCAACAGCCTCCAGCCAGCCCGGCCGCTGTTCGTTTCCCTTCCCCCTCCCTCCTCATAATTTGGCGAGCAGCCGCCTTTACCCAACCATCGAAGTCATCGCCACCCAGCGCTCGGACCTGGCTCGTGTGTGTTGCCTGTTGATCCGGTGGTATGGTGAAAAACGTGGGGGCGTCGAAAAGACGGCTGGCTTCCGCCATTGGCTCATGCAATCCGATGCAGGGCTGGCGTTGAAGGTCAGAAGGGCTTTCCGACGGACAGAACTTTAAACAAGCAAGCGGCATTTGGATTCGTTTGGTGTTGGTAAGGGGTTTTGGTTTCATGCATGTGGTTTCTCCTCTGCGTCGCGCGTTGGCGATGATGATCGTCCTGCTGAACCTGCTGGTAGGCTTGGGCGTCGCGTCCGCAAACGCGGCGGACGCTCCTGTACTCACCAGGGGGGGGGGGTCGTCAGACCCCTCGCGTAGCTGACGGAACCTCCGGCACTCTCCCCAGCAACGCAACACACACTCCACTTCCGACCCCATCACCACTGACAACCACATCATTATTAAATCCCGAAACAACAGGTCCGTCTGCTCCGTCATCGCCGACGGCTACTACCAGCAGTACGAATTCCGCTTCAACCAAGCCATCCGGCAAGCCGGATGATCAAGCCACGCACACGGTGCGCTTCGACCCGAATAACGGAAACAAGCCAACACAGTCAACCGTGAAAACCGGCACTCTCGTCATCCCTCCAGAACACAACCCTGTACGTGAAAGCTTCCAGTTCGAAGGATGGACGCTTGACGGCCAGCCCTATGACTTCCAGACGCCCATCCTGCAAGACCTAACCCTGACTGCAAAATGGGCCAAAACCACGGACTGGACCCTAAGCCCGAACCATGGGCCCGCCACCGGCGCCCGACTGACCATCAACCCGCCAGACAAGCAAGAGCCCTACTACACCAGCATCCACACCGCAGGAGACCAAACCGTAGGCCTGACCGGCGACGGTCGCATCTACACCTGGGCGCAAGACAGTGCACCAAAACAGGTCCCCTTCCCCACCCAGGCTGCCGACGGGTTCCACTACCTGCAAGTCGCAACCAGCAGCCAATCGCAGGCCGCATTAGGATCCGACCAGCACATCTACACTTGGACCAGCCAACAGGCCACGCCCACCATCCTCGACACCAGCCGGAACACCAGGTTCACCAGCATCAGCCTGAACGATGACCGACTGCTAGCCGTGGACCAGCAAGGACAGATCCACACCTTCCAAGCCAGCCAGCCCGGCACCCAGGATCCGACTGCAAAGCCCGGAGAGCAAACGGCAGCAGGCCTGCCCGGACAGGCACAGGCCATCACCGCCCTCGCCTTCGGCAGCCGGATCCTCATCGTGGACGCGGACGGACAAGCCTGGACCTGGGACGCGAACAACACCGGAAAAGCCAAACTCGTACGCGTCAGACAGAACCCAGGAGTCCGCATCGTCCAAGCCCAAGCCCTCAACCAAGGGTTCCTCCTGCTGGACGCGAACGGGCAAGCCTGGTACCTGACCGACAGCACCACCAGCCCTACGGCTCTCAGCCTGCCGGACGGCGCGAAAACCAGCCGAGCCATCGCCAACAATGACCAAGCGTTGATCACGGACACAGAAGGACGCGTTTGGACGTGGAAACCCGGCAATACGCCCGTACGCGCAGACAACGGGAACAAACAGTACATACAAGCCGTCAGCGTCGACAGCAGGATCACCGCCATCGACAGGCAGGGCAGCATAGTCGCGTGGAGCCTGGACGCTCAAGGCAAACCCGGCAAGCCAGCAAGACTCAACACCAACACTGCGCCCAACCTGGAATCAGCCAGCCTGGACAGCCAGCCGCTCAAACTCAGCAAGAACAATAACTCGTGGCAGACGCCGATCCCCGCACGCAAGCCCGGGCCAGCCGCCATCCTCATCACCGGCAGGCAAGACGGCCAGCCCTTCACCAGAAGCCTCAACTACACGGTCGACCAACAGCTGGCCAGAGACACGGAACCAAACACCACCCACACGGTCACCTTCAACACAGACAGCGGAACCCCCACACCAGCAGACCAGCAGGTCTCCTACCCATACGGCCGGGTCCAACGGCCCTCCCCCGACCCAACACGCGACGGCTACCAGTTCGACGGATGGTTCACCGGCAGCATCGCCTACGACTTCAGCAAACCCGTCACCACAGACCTCACCCTCACCGCCCACTGGACCTTCAAAAACCCCAACAACACATGGAGAATCAACCCCAACAAGGGTAGCCAACTCGGCAACGAAACCACCACCATCACCCCGCCAGCAGCAACCAGCGGCATCAAGTTCAACCAGGTCAGCGGAGGAAGAAACTCCAACGGTTATGGTTTTTCCTTGGCTGTGGGCAGCGACGGAAACGCCTACGCCTGGGGGTACAACGGCTATGGCCAACTCGGCGACGAAACGAGAACCAGCCGGAATACGCCGGTCATGGTAAGGACGCCTGATCGCAAAACGTATCCGGACCTGCCAGAGGATTTCACCTACGTGCAGGTCAGCGCCGGAGACGATCATTCGCTGGCACTAGGCAGCGACGGATACGTATACGCCTGGGGAAGCAACAGCAATGGCGAGCTCGGCAACAACACCACCAGCAATTCATTGGTTCCTGTACGCGTGCGCGACCCCGCCAAACCCACCGACACAAGCAAAGGACTGCAAGCCGCACAGATCAGCGCCGGAGGCCGGTTTTCGCTGGCCGTGGGCAGCGACGGATACGCCTACGCCTGGGGAAACAACGAGCATGGCAAGCTCGGCAACAACACCACCAGCAATTCATTGGTTCCTGTACGCGTGCGCGACCCCGCCAACCCCACCGACACAAGCAAAGGACTGAAAGCCACACAGGTCAGCGCCGGACGGGGATGGGGTCATTCGCTGGCCGTGGGCAGCGACGGATACGCCTACGCCTGGGGATACAGCTACTATGGCCAACTCGGCAACAACACATCAAGAACGGATTCGCATGTTCCTGTGCGCGTGCGCGACCCCGCCAACCCCACCGACACAAGCAAAGGACTGCAAGCCACACAGATCAGCGCCGGATGGATGTATTCGCTGGCTGTGGGCAGCGACGGATACGTCTACGCCTGGGGAAACAACGAGCATGGCCAGCTCGGCAACAACACCGCCAGCAATTCATTGGTTCCTGTACGCGTGCGCGACCCCGCCAGCCCCAAGGACAAGAGCAAAGGCCTGCAAGCCACACAGATCAGCGGCGGAGGCGGGTATTCGCTGGCCGTGGGCAGCGACGGATACGCCTACGCCTGGGGAACCAACGACTATGGCAAGCTCGGCAACAACACCAATAGCAATTCATTGGTTCCTGTACACGTGCGCGACCCCGCCAACCCCACCGACACAAGCAAAGGACTCAAAGCCGCACAGGTCAGCAGCGGATACTTTCATTCGCTTGCCGTGGGCAGCGACGGAAACGCCTACGCCTGGGGATACAACTACTACGGCCAGCTCGGCAACGGCAACACCAGCCCATCGACTGTTCCTGTGCCGGTGGTGTTCAACCTGCAGCCGGTGATCACCGGCGTCAGATTCGACCAGACCCCCGTACCAGACCTGACACGCGGCGATAGCAATAGCGTCACCGTGCTCACGCCCGCACACCAGCCGGGCATGGTCACGGTCAGCGTGGACTACACGCTGGGCGGCGCAGCCCAAACGCCGGACACCTCCCTCAGGTACACGTACCTGCCAGCAGGCGTGCTCCCCAAGGCCGGCGGGGAAGGCATCCTGCTGGCCCTGGCCACCGGCATGACCGGCATGGGCGGGGTCCTCGCATCCCGCCGCCACAAGAGAGAACAGCACAAGCCATTGCGCACTTCGCACGAGTAAGAGCGGCCGGGCGGCGTATCAATCCCCCCGCCCCCGGCCCTACATAGGGGGAGCAGGGAGGAAACGTGCCAGTCAAGGCTCAAACCCCAAGAGAGCCGACACTTCCCTCCCGCGCCCCCACCACACATATCAATCGACCGTCCGAACGCAACAGAGGAAGCAGCTCCTCTTGCCGCGCCCGGACGGTCGACTGCAACTGTTCTACTGCTGGTCGGCAGTCGTGGCGTAGATGGTCTTCTTGCAGGCCAAATACACGACCAGGCCCAGCAGGGACACGGCAGCTCCGATCAGCAGCAGGTTGCTGTAGTTGGCAGCCGGGCCGGTGGCGCCCATGATGCTGAAGCCCTCCAGACTGGGCTTGCCCATCAGACCGCCGATGATGGCGATGCCGATGGAGCCGGTCACGTTCATGACCAGGTCGTTCATGCCCACGCCGCGGCCCGACTGGTCCTGGGGCAGGGTGTCAAGCACGGTGGAGACGATGGGCGAATACATCAGTCCCACCCCGGCATAGTAGACGCAGGCGGTCAGCGTCAGGGCCAGCAGGCCGGAGTTGACCACCAGAGCCGTCCCTGCGAAGCCCAGAATCATCAGGCAGGCGGCGATGATGATGGCAGGCTTGCGGCCGATCCTGTCCACGATGGCGCCCGAGGTGGTGCCCAGCACAGCGGCCACCAGGAAGGCCCAGACCACATGCAGGGAGACCGTGGTAGTCGACACCTTGTAGACGTCACGCCCGATGGCGTTGAAGATGGGCGACATGCAGTAGTTCATGAAGTAGAAGATCAGGATCAGCCCGATGCCCATCAGCCAGCGCTTGTTGCGGAAGAAGTCCGGGGTGATGAAGGGGCTCTTGGCCCGACTGATGTACACGGCGAAGATCAGGTAGCAGACAGCGGAGGCCGCCAGCAGCCACCAGGCCGTGTAAGAGAAGAAGAGGGTCAGCAGGGCCGTGGCCAGTCCGAAGATGACGAAGCCCAGCCAGTCCACCTTCTCGCCGTTGCCGCCGCCAGTGGGCAGGCTCTTGAGCAGGATGGGCAGGAAGACGATGGTGACCGCGGGAATCAGGAAGAGGTACTGCCAGGCTATGGAGCTGAGCAGGCCGGCGGCGAAGATGCCGATGGCTGCAGACACCTGGTAGCCGGCCGTGAAGATGCCGAAGAAGATCACCTTCAGGGAGGGCTTGAGGTACTTGGTGGCCACGACCAGGTAGGCCGAGCCAGCCACCTGCTCGCCGGCGGTCTGCAGCAGCCGGGCCGCGATCACATTCCAGATGTTGGGGGCCATGATCGTGTTGGCCACGTATCCGTAGACGGACCCGATGAACAGTATGCACAGGCCGAAGGTGACCAGCTTGCGCAGGGATACGAAGTCGCCCAGGGACCCGTAAATGAAGCAGACGATGCCCAGGACGATGCTGGGCAGAGCCGTGATCAGCGAGGCCTGGTCGGGGGCGCCGGCGTCCTTGCCGACCTGTTGGAAGACCAGGTTGAAGCCCTGCAGGCACAGGGTGCCCAGGACGAAGGTGATCAGCAGCAGGATCAGCGATCGTACCGCTGTCGAATCCTCGGTGGATTGCTTTTCGGACATGATGTCTTCAATTCTCTTTCTCTTGCGTGAACTTGCCGGGGATGACGGACCTCAGTCAGCCTGGGAGGCCAGCCGGGTGATGCGGGTCATGAACTCGTCCAGGAAGCGGGGCACGTCCACGCCGACGGCCACGCGCATGGTCTTGTTCGGGTCGTTGAGCCGCTGCTCGTCTCCGATGGTGCGCCCGCGAGTGGCGCCTTCGGTCTCCACCTTCATGTTCATGGGCAGGGTGGTGACCAGGGTCGGATCCACGGCCACGCCCACGGCCAGCGGATCGTGCAGGCCGCAGCCACCCAGGTGGGGCGAGGTGGTCTCGTAGGCCTTGATGTAGAAGTCGGTCATGTCCGCCAGGAAGTTGCCTGCCGCGGTGCCCAGCTGCCGCCAGCGGGCGGTCTCCTTGTAGGTCAGCAGGGTCTGCAGGGTCACGTCCAGGCCGACCATGGTCACGGGCGCGCCGGAGCGGAAGAGCACGTCGGCCGCATCCGGATCCTGGGAGATGTTGGCCTCCTGCCAGGCGTCCACATTGCCCGGCACGGTCAGGGCCCCGCCCATGAGCACGATGGAGCCGATGCGCTGGGCAATGTCAGGCTCCTTGGCCAGGGCGGCGGCGATATTGGTCATGGGGCCGGTGGGCACGTAGACCAGATCCTTGCCGTAAGTGTTGACCGCATCGATGATGAAGTCCACGGCCGACTCCGTCTCCGCCTTGCGGCCCGAGTCGGGGATGGCCACGTCGCCGATGCCGTTCTGTCCGTGGATGAAGGCGGAGACGGGCAGCACCTGGAAAGAGTCCGCCTTGGAGGCGTGGGACAGGCCCGGGTAGACCTTGACCTCGGGGTGACCCAGCAGGTCGGTGATGGCAAGATCGTTGCGGATGCCCTGCTCCAGCAGCACGTTGCCATAGGTTCCGGTTATGCCGATCAGCTCAACTTCGGGGCTGCCCAAGGCATAGGAGATAGCCAGAGTGTCGTCGACACCAGTGTCCAGATCCAGAATCAGCTTGCGCATACAATGTTTCCTTTCATTGCCATGGCTGTATGGAACCATGGCCGTATGCATCCACGATGTCCTTGTGGTGAATGCTTGTTTATCATATGCGAAATTGAGCAGTTTCGCTGCCCATGACATGCGCAAGTCGTGGACAATATCCTCAAATGTTCATGCAGCCGGCGACCAGGGCCCGGATGACGAATCCAGATAGCGAATCCAACAGCTGGTTTTCCGGCCGATTGCCCTGTCCACAATGGCGAGCCGGATCGACGGACCGGTCCCCCAGGTGCCTATGATTGCTTTAATTATGCCCGGATGATCCGGCGAAAGGGGAGCCCATGGCTGCAATCCAAGGACGGCGGCGCAATCTGCAACTGATGACCGCCCTGGGCGTACTGGCAGGCGGCCTCTACGGCTATACATTGACCGTCATCTCCGGAGCGCTGATCGGCATGAACCTGGGCTCCGGCTCGGGCGGACACCTGACAGCCGGCGAACAGGGCATGGTCACCTCGGCCCTGCTGATAGGCGCCGCGCTGGGATCCTACCTGGCAGGCAAGTTCAACGACCGCTTCGGCCCCAAGCACATCATCCTGGCCGGGGCCCTGCTGGCTATCCCCGGAGCCCTGCTGAGCGCCCTGGCCCCCAGCCTGGCCCTGCTGGGACTGGGAAGACTGATCATCGGAGCCGGCATCGGCATGACCTCCACCATCGTGCCCATCTACCTGGCCGACATGGTCGGCACGGCGGAACGCGGACGGGTGGTTTCGGTCAACTCGGTCATGATCGTGGTCTGGCAGCTGCTGGCGGTCAGCGTCAACGCCATCCTGGACCGGATGGGTGCCGACTGGCGGACCATGCTCTGGGCCCTAGTGCCGCCCGCCATCCTGCTGGCCCTGCTGGCCTGCTTCCTGCATGACAGCCCGGCCCACCTGATCCGCCGAGGCGAGCCGGACCAGGCAGCAGCCTTCCTTCAGTCCACCCGCGACCAGGCAGAGGCCCGGGTGACCATGCAGGAGCTGTCGCAGCCGGCGAGCGCGAAAACCCCCAGCTTCAAGACCCCCTGGCTGCGGCGGGTGCTGATCGTGGGCATCGGCGTGGCCATGATCAACCAGCTGACCGGACTGAACATCGTCAACTACTACGCGCCGACCATCTTCACTGACACCCTGGGCTTCGACCCCTCACTATCAATGATCGCCACCGTGCCCGTCATCCTGGTCTCCGCCGTAGCGGCCACCATCGGAGGGCTGGGACTGATCGACCGTTTCGACCGTCGCGCCATTCTGGCTGTAGGACTTGCAGGCACCATCGTCTTCCTGGCCGCTATCGGGGTCTGCTACCGGTTCGTCGGCACCCCGGGCTCCGGGTCACGGACGGCCGCCTGGATCATGATCGGCATGATGATGATCTATGTGGTCTTCGTCCAGGGGCTGGTGGCCCCGGTCACCTGGCTGCTCCTGTCCGAGATCTTCCCCCAGCAGATCAAGAGCCGCGGCATGGGCTACGCCAACGTGGCCATGAACCTGACCAACTTCGGGCTCTCCCTGGTCTTCCCCACCCTGCTGGCCCGTCTGGGCGGCACCGGCACCTACCTGCTCTTCGCCCTGATCAATGTGTGCGCCCTGGTGTTCGCCTGGATCATGGTGCCCGAGACCCGAGGCAAGAGCCTGGCCCAGATCGAGCAGGAGGCCCGGGCCCGGGCATGAAATCGGGCATAAAAAGAGGGCGGAACCGAACACCAGCCCGCCCTTATGGAATCTGATACTTCAGATTCTGATGCCTCAGATGTTGAAGGCCTTCTTGGCCAGCTTGGCGATGGTGTCGCCGCCCAGCTGTGCGACATCATTCTTGCACTGGTTGATCCTGCCGAAGAGCTGGTCCGCGTCGTTGTACGACAGCGGCTGGCCGATCTCCTTGGACAGATCAACCAGCTGGTCGATGGTCTCCAGGTTGCCTAGCTTCTCTACCAAGGTCTTCTCGTCCATGAATCACTCCTCTGTAAGCGGCGGTGCAGACACCGGGGGCCTTGCGCCATCGATGCCCACCTTTCTCCTCCCATCATAGCCAGCAACCGGATGAACCGGGCGCGCACAGAGGCTCAAATCAGGTCGTAGGAGAAATCGTGGATCTGGTCCAGGGCCTGCCGGCTCTCCTCCAGCCAGGTCATGGCCACCGGATAGACGTGTCCCAGGGTCTGCAAACGGTTGGGCCTCAGGTCGTGCAGCTCGAAGTCGCGGCCCTTCCTGCACAGAATCTCGGCCATCTTAAGCGCATCACCCTGCAGGAAGTCGTCGGCGCTGGTGTTCAGGAATACCGGCGGCAGGTGGACCATGTCGACCATAGTCCTCAGGTCGGCCACCTGATCGCCCCCAGCCTGCACGAAGCTCCTGAAGAAAGATGGTGCGACCCTTGTCAGGTCATCGGTGGGCGAACCGGTTGGATGGAAGTCTTCCAAATCCACCGATAAGTAAGGAGTCAGATCAAGCAGGCCTGAGACGAAAGCAGCCCCCCGAGGCCGCAGACCGGCAGGCTTCAGACCCAGCCTTTGCGCAAATTGATCATCGGACTCGACGGCCAGCGTATAGAGTGCCAGGGTGCCTCCGGCCGAGTCTCCCGTCAGAAAGATCCGGTCGGGCGAGACCGGATACTCGTCCAGGTGGTTCTTTATCCAGGTCAGAGCGATCAGCACGTCAGACAGCTGGCCCATGAAGTCCGTGCTGGGGATCAGCCGGTAGTTGACCGAGAAGACCGCGAAGCCACGCTTGGCCAGGTGGGTGCAGAAGTTCCGGTTGAGCTCCTTGTAGCCGTACATGAACCCGCCGCCGTGGATATCGATGTAAACCGGGGTCACCCTGCCGTTGCGCAGCAGGGCATCATGAGGCAGGTACAGATCCAGCTTGTGGGCGCGCAAACCATCGTCCACATAGGCGATGTCGTTGAAGCAGTCCACTCCCTCGGGCACCTGCCAGTGACGGGAGCGGGGAGCATCCATGCGCCCGAAGGTCAGCCGGGACCCCAGAACGGCCCGAACCATATCCGGACTGCAGCCCTCCAGGTCCCCGTCGACCTCGGTCCAGCCCTCCAGGAGTTCACGTTCCTCGTCGGTTACCGTCATCTCTGCATCGTTGCTCATCATTCAGCCCTCATCACTCCAACCCGCACAGCTCCTCGCATCCGGTCCTGCGGGTTTACAGCCAATATACATTGCCGGCAGACGGACACTCTTGCCCCTGGTCGCACTCCTGCCGGTAGAATAACGGCAACAGCGACAGAAAGGCCAAGGATGACAATCGCAAGCTACGAAGGCGTATCCGCGCGCTCCCTGGGCCTGCCGCCCACCACCGCCATTCCGGCAGCCAGGGGCGAACTGCCTATACGCGCTTTCACCACGCGGCCGCCCGTCTCCTCACGGCTGCGTCAGCACTTCTCCACCAGCGTCGACAAGATTGTCATGCTGGCCCTGCTGCGGCCCGGAACCATCCCTGCAGCGGATGGCGCACACTGCCATGAGGTGCTGGTCATGGCCATCGGGTTGAAGACCCCCGATGTGCCGGAGGACGTGCTGGAACACATCGCTGCCATGCGCTCATCAGGCATGGTGTTCATCACCATTCACCAGGGTGAAGAGGGACTCGTCTGCACGCCGGCCATCCGCCGGGCCCTGCCCACCAAGGCCGGTCACGAAACCAGGCATACGCTCCACCTGGGCAGGCCCCGCCCTGCTGATCAGACCAGTCTGACCTTGGTCGGCAAGAATATGGACCAGCTCTGGGACAGCCTGTGCGCCCAGGTGACCCTGGACCAGACCGACGGTACGGATCTGGACAGCCGCCTCGCCGTCCGCGAGCGCATCGAGCTGCTCAAGGCCCAGGAGGTCAAGCTGACCGGAGACCATGGCCGGGCCAAAACCACCCAGGACCGCAACACAGCCTTTGCCAAGCTCCAAAAGGTCCGCGCCGAGCTGAAACAGCTTTCCGCCGATAACCAGGCAGCGAAAGCTGCAGGGCCGAGCCAGGCCTAGTCTGACCTAGTCCATACCTGCCCAAGCGGATCGTAAACCTCATCTGCTCCATGGTCGTGCCCGAACCCATGCTGTCACCCATCGCCGGCATCCTCATGGTCGCCGCCACTTCCACAAGCGTCATCCTGGGCAGCAGCTCCCTCACCAAGTCCTTGAACATGACCTGGGCGAGCACGGTGAGGGCGGCCCCCTTTGAATTGCGGGTAGGCCTTACTATGACTCTGGTGGCCATGCTGGTCTATCTGGTCTTCTGAAACGACGGGTCAGGAAAGGTCACAACCATGAAAATCATCATTGCACCCGACTCTTTCAAAGGCAGCCTGACCGCCAAGGAGGCTGCAGAGGCCATCGAACGCGGATTGCGACGCAGCCCCCTCAAGGCCGAAACGGTCCTGGTACCCATGGCCGACGGCGGCGAGGGCACGGTCCAGTCCCTGGTCGATGCCACCGGAGGCCATATGATCCAGGCCCAGGTCACTGGACCTCTAGGGCAGAGCGTCATGGCCAGCTACGGCATCCTGGGCGACGGACGGACCGCCGCCATCGAGATGGCTGCAGCCAGCGGGATCCAGTTCGTCAACGAACAGACTC
Organism: Bifidobacterium sp. W8112; assembly: GCF_016101425.1. Classification (NCBI taxonomy): domain Bacteria; kingdom Bacillati; phylum Actinomycetota; class Actinomycetes; order Bifidobacteriales; family Bifidobacteriaceae; genus Bifidobacterium; species Bifidobacterium sp. W8112. Next base: position 393,185 of record NZ_JACFQN010000002.1, read on the forward strand.
GCGACCCTCTGATCACCACCACCTACGGCACGGGCGAGCTGATCGTCAAGGCCTTGGACCAAGGCGCACAAGAGATCATCGTCGGCCTTGGAGGCTCGGCCACCAACGACGGCGGCGCCGGTATGGCACAGGCCCTGGGAGCCCGGCTCCTGGACGCTGACGGACATGAGCTGACCCAGGGAGGAGCGGCATTGGCCCGGCTGGACCGGATTGATATCTCCGGGCTGGATCCCCGTCTGGCCCGCACCCGCATTCGTCTGGCCTCGGACGTGACCAACCCCCTGACCGGCCCCGAAGGAGCCTCGGCCGTCTTCGGCCCGCAAAAGGGAGCAGACCCGTCCATGGTGGCCACCCTGGATGCGGCCCTGGCTCACTATGCAGCCGTCATTCGCAAGGACCTGCACCGGGAGGTGGAAACCAAGCCGGGCGCGGGGGCCGCCGGTGGCCTGGGCGCAGGATTCCTGGCCTTCACTCCGGCCGTCATGGCCTCAGGCGTCAATATTGTCGTGGAGACCACCCGTCTTAAGGAGCTGGCCCGCGGCGCCGACCTCTGCTTCACCGGCGAGGGCGGCATCGACTTCCAGACTGGTTTCGGCAAGACCCCCTTGGGCACAGCCCAGGCCGTCAAGGAGTCCTCCCCCGGCTGCAAGGTCATCGCCCTGGCGGGCAGCGTGGGCGCAGGAACCGAAGAGCTCTACAAGCTGGGCATCGACGCCATCTTCAGCATCAGCCCCGGAGCCGTCAGCCTTGAGGAGGCCATGGCCAAGGCCGCCGACAATCTCGCCGCAGTGGCCGAGAACATCGGCAGGCTCCTGGCCTGATCCGGCTCTCGGATCAGCAGAACAACAAAGGGGCTCCGGATGCCTTGCGCACCCGGAGCCCCTGTAATCTGTTCGGCATAACCTTCAGCAGTCATGCCGTTAAGTTGGAAGGGATCAGTCGAATTCGGTGATGACCGAACGAATGACCTCGCCGTTGACCAGCTGCTTGTAGGCTTCGTCGATCTGGCTCAGCTTGATGTGCTGGCTGACAATGTCATGCATGTTCAGCCGTCCATCCACAGCGAAGTCGGCATACATAGGAATGTCGTGCTTGATGTTGGTGGAGCCCATCCACACGCCCTTGAAGCCACGCTGATGGACCAGCAGGTCGGCCGGGTTGATCTCCAGAGAGATCGTGGCATCCGGCTTGGCCAAGCCGATCGGGTAGGCAGTGCCGCCCACACCCAGTATGTCCCAGGCCTGCTTCATGGTGACGGGCAGACCGATGGCCTCGAAGGCCTTGTCCACGCCGCCGTTGGTCAGCTCGCGCACCTTGGCCACCGGATCCTCGTTCTTAGAGTTGATGACGTCGGTAGCACCAAACTTACGGGCAAACTCCAGCTTGTTGTCCAGCAGGTCGATGGCGATGATCCGCTTGGCGCCGCAAATCCGGGCTCCCGAGATGATGTTCAGACCGATGCCGCCGGTACCGATCACGGCCACGGTATCGCCGGGGCGCACATGGGCGGTGTTGATGGCTGCTCCTGCTCCGGTGATGGTGGCGCAGCCGATGCAGGCTGCCTCATCCCACTTGACCTGGTTGTTGACCACGGCCAGCTGGTTCTCGTGGACCAGTGCCTTCTCGGCGAAGCCGCCGACGCCGAAAGCCTGGGTGATGGGCCGGCCGTCGGGGAAGGACAGACGAGGCTTTTCATCCGCGCCACGCACGCACTCCTGCTGCTGGGTGCAGGACTGAGGCTGGCCCTTGAGGCAGTTGGCGCAGTGTCCGCAGACCTGCTCCAGGGAGGCCACCACGTGGTCGCCGACCTTGATGCCGGACACCTCGGGGCCCACAGCCTCGACAATGCCCGAGATCTCATGGCCGATCACAGCCGGGAATGGGAAGAACTTGTCGTCATCCTCGACCAGATGCAGATCCGAATGGCACAGACCCGAGGCCTGCACGTCCACCAGAACCTCCGCGCCGATGGGGTCGTCAATGATGACCTCCTCGGGCTGGGCGAATCCCTTGCCGATACCGTAAGCAATCGACGCCTTGATCTTCTGAGGCATAAGCCATCTCCTAATAACCATGTTCCCGCCGGTTCCATCCGGCAGGACAAATATATATATCGTTGAATACTGTACTGCAGCCACAGCGGTCTTCAATGCAGACACCATTGTTGCAGACCACTTTCTATGGTAGCAGGGAAAGGCCTGAACTACCATGCAAACTTTCCCTGGAAGAGGCCTCCGGCGTTTCCTCGACGGGGGCTCCAAGCATCCATAGAATGGGCTTCATGTGTGGACGATTCGCGGCTGACCTGGACTACTCCAGTCTGGCCCAAGACTACGGTGCCCGGCAGGCTCCGGGACTGCCCAAGCCCTCCTGGAACATCAGCCCCGGGTCGGTCATCGCCCTGGTGGCCCAGGACCGACATGGGCAGCGACACCTGCATACGGCCCGCTGGAACCTCGTCCCCTCCTGGTCGGACACCGATCAGATGTCTTATCCCACCCACAACGCCCGAGTCGAGAGCGCTCTGACCAAGCGGACCTATGCGGATTCAGCCAGAAATCAGCGGGCCATCATTCCGGCCAGCGGTTACTACGAGTGGACACCAGACCATCAGCCCTACTACTTCCAGGCTCCCGACGGCCACACCCTGAGCATCGCCGGCCTCTACTCCTGGTGGCGCGCCAGACCTGGCCAGCCCTGGCTGCTGACGGCCACCATCCTGACGACACAAGCCACGCCAGATGCCGCCCGGGTACACGATCGGATGCCCCTGCTGATCACTGGTGAGAATCTGGATTCCTGGCTGGATCCGAGCATAGGAGGCCAGGAGATCCTGCCCAAAGCCGTGGAGCCTGGCCGCCATGCCTCCGAGACACTGACCATGCACCCGGTGGCACCCCTGAAGGGTGACGGACCGGAACTGACTGAGGATATAGCTCTGGATCAGAGGGTGAAGAAAATTTAGAAGGTTTGTAGGATTCAGATGGTGAATCCCAGCTCCCGCGCCGCCTCGGTGGGGACCGGGTCGTAGGCCCAGTACTCGCTCAGGTTGTCGTCGGAGGACAAGCTGCGAATCTCGGCCTTGTCGATGTAGACCTCGCCCGACAGATGGTCGGTCTCATGCTGGAAGATGCGGGCCGGCCAGCCGTGCATGTGCTGGCGGTGCTTGCGCCCGGAACGATCCTCCCAGCTGGCAGTGATGTCCAGCCAACGCCGCCGGACCGCCTGGAATCCTTCCAGGGACAGACATCCCTCATAGAAGGCCGCGGTCTCCTGCCCGATAGGTTCATAGGAGGGGTTGATGATGACCCTGAAGGGCAACTCGTCGATCTGGCGCGGATCATCCTCGTCGTCGCGGACATGGTCCTCGATGACGGCGATGGCCAGCCCCAGGCCCACCTGGGGCGCTGCCAGTCCCACGCCCGGGGCCTCAAGCATGGTGGTGCGCATGGCCTTGAGCAGCCTGTTCAGCGTCTTGGCTGCCAGCTGACCCTGGTAGGGCTGAGTCTGCTGGCGCAGGACGGGCTCGCCCATCTGCACGATGGGCAGGAGCTCTTCTTTGCCGGCCTCGGCCAGCATGGACTCCACCCGGTGGTTGAGGTCGGCGTCGAAGGCCGCCTTTCTGCCGAACATGGATGATTCCGCCTTTCTGGTTCGTCGCTTTAGATGGCCAGCTCGTCAGCCACGACCGACGCCAGCCGCTGGCAGACCTGGTCGGCCTGCTCCTGGGTGGCCGCCTCGACCATGACCCTGACCAGGGGTTCGGTGCCCGATGGCCGCAGCAGAACCCGGCCGGTGCTGCCCAGCATCCGCTCCTCCGCCTCGACCGCATCCTGAACCTTGGCGTTGGTGCGTGCCGCGTTTTTGTCCACCCCGGGCACGTTGATCAGCTGCTGGGGCAGCTGGGGGAAGTCGGCGGCCAGTTCCTTGAGGCTCTTGCCCGAGCGCACAACCTCCTTGGCCAGGGTCAGGGCCGTCAGGGTCCCGTCGCCGGTGGTGGCGAACTCCCGGTTGATGACGTGCCCGGACTGCTCGCCGCCCAAGGTATAGCCTCCGCGCAGCATCTCCTCCAGGACGTAGCGGTCGCCCACAGCCGTCTGGACGGTGACGATGCCCATCTGCTTCAGGGCCAGCTTGAGTCCCAGGTTGCTCATGACAGTGACCACCAGGGTGTCGTTGGCCAGCTTCCCCTCGCGCTGCTTAGCACGAGCCAGGATGCCCATGATCTGATCGCCGTTGACCATGTGACCCTCTTCGTCCACCGCCAGACAGCGGTCGGCATCCCCATCGAAGGCCACGCCCATGACCGCATCCGAGGCCCGGACCATGGCCTGCAACTGCTCGGGATGGGTGGATCCGGCGTGCTTGTTGATGTTGTAGCCGTCAGGCGAGGCGTTGATGACCACCACGTCCGCCCCGGCCCGGCGCAGGGCCTCGGGGGCTACCACCGAGGTGGCTCCGTTGGCGCAGTCGGCCACGATCCGCAGACCATCCAAGGGCTTGGTCTGGGTCTTGTCGGGGGCGACAGGGGCAACTGCTTCAACAAGGTGGTCGATGTACATGTTGGTGGCGGTCACGGTGTCATGGGAGACGCGGCCCACGCCCTCGCCTACCGGACGCTCCCAATCCTGGCCCAGGACCGCTTCGATGTCGTCCTCCTTGGAATCCTGGAGCTTGAAGCCGCCCCGGGCGAAGAACTTGATGCCGTTGTCGGGCATGGGGTTGTGGGAGGCGGAGATGACCGCACCCATCTCCACGTTCAGCACGCTGGTCAGGTAGGCGATGCCCGGAGTGGGGATGATGCCCACATCGATCACGTCGAAGCCGCCTGATGACATACCGGCAGCCAAGGCTGATGCCAGAAAGTCCCCGGAGACCCGGGTGTCGCGGCCGATCAGGGCCCGTCGGCGACCAGCGGACCGATCCGCGCCACGACCTAGGACACGGACCGCTGCATCGCCCAGATCCAGGGCCAGCTGTGCAGTCAGGTCTCTATTGGCTAAACCGCGTACACCATCGGTACCGAATAATCTGGGCATTGCTCTCCTCCGAACCTACCATTCTGCATACAGGCGACAGATTCATTATGGCCCCGCCCCTGACCCGTCGCCACTCGGATCGGGGCAGGCAGGGTGTTCAGCGCAGACGCTCGTTGTATTCGCGGACCTTGAGAATGCGCCTGGAGGACTCCGTGTTCTGGATGATCATCCCGCGCAGGGCCTTGGGAGCCTCGGCGTGGTCGGCCAGCCAGGCATCGCCCGCCTTGACCAGGGCGGCCGGATCGGCCTTGGACGGGTAGAGTCCGCCTGCAGACAGGGGGTTGAGCAGGGTCTCCGCGATGTGGAAGGTCTTCTGGGCCCATACCTCGTCCACGGCTGTGAAGAAGCGGTCCACGTAGGGTGTGAAGAGCTCCTGGTCCCCCGAGCCGGAGAAGCCGTCGGCCACAGCTTCGATCTGCGAGTTGGTCAGATCCTCGTTGTGCAGGGCCTGATCCCAGGCCCAGGCCTTGGCCTCAGCCGTCGGGCGGGCGGCCCGGGCGCCCATGGCGAACTCGCGGTTCTCGGTGGTGTCTCGAGCGGCCAGCTCCCGGTCGATCTCGCCGTCAGCCAGCAGGTCGTGGGCGGACAAGGCGTGAATGATCAGCCAGCGGGTGTTGTTGTCGATGGTCAGCCCCTCCAGCTTCAGGTCGCCGCTCAGCAGGCCACGGGCGTGATCCTCGAAGTCGGCATCGTCCCCATAGCCCAGGTAGGCGCGGACCAGCTGGAACTGCTCGTCAGAACCCGGCTGGGCCTTCATGGCCAGATCCCAGAGCGTGCTGGCCACCAGCTGCAGCATGGGCTGGCGGCGACGGGAGGCGGTGAAGTGGTGGGCGGCCGTGGAGATCTGCGACAGGGCGTAGCGGAAGGTGGTGGACTGGTGCTCGGTGGCCAGGGCCTTCAGGCTCAGGCTGATGAAGCGCTCAGCAGGGAACTGCGCATCCCGGGTCATGTCCCACAGGCTGAGCCAGACCACGGCCCGGGCCAGGCGATCCTCGATCCGGTACAGGTTCTGCGTGGCATACTCCAGAGAGTCCCGGTCTAGGCGCAGCTTGGCATAGGTCAGGTCATCGTCGTTGATCAGGATCAGGGCCGGACGCTTCCTGCCAACAGCCTGGGGCACTTCGGCTCCCTGGCCCTCCAGATCCAGCTCGAACCGGTCTGTACGCACCACCTTGCCGGACTGAGCCTCGTCGTAGAAGCCCACAGCCAGACGGTGCGGGCGCAGGACCGGATGCTCCTCGGGGGCGGTCTGGTCGATCCGCATGGCGGTGATGATCCCCTGCTCGTCGGTCTGCACCCGGCTGGTCAGCGTGGTGATGCCGGCCTCCTCAAGCCAGAGCCGGGACCAGTTGCCCAGATCGCGGCCGCTGGTCTTCTCCAGCTCGGTCAGCAGATCCTTCAAGGTGGCATTGCCATGGGCATGAGCCGTCAGATAGTTGTGGATGCCCTGGAAGAAGCGCTCACGGCCCACGTAGGCGACCAGCTGCTTCAAGACGGAACCGCCCTTGGCGTAGGTGATGCCGTCGAAGTTGACCTCGGTGTCGTGCAGGTCGCGGATGGGGGCGACAACAGGATGGGTGGTGGGCAGCTGATCCTCGGTCAGGGCCCAGCTCTTCTCGCCGGAGCAGAAGGTGGCCCAGTCGTCGGTCCACTCAGTGGCCTCGGCAGTGGCCAGGGTCGACATGAACTCGGCGAAGGACTCGTTCAGCCACAGGTCGTTCCACCACTTCATGGTCACCAGGTCGCCGAACCACATGTGGGCCAGCTCGTGCAGGACAGTCTCCACGCGGCGGTTGATCTGGGCACCGGTGGCCTTGGACTCGAAGACGTAGGAGTCGCGGAAGGTGACCAGGCCGATGTTCTCCATGGCGCCCGCATTGTATTCGGGCACGAAGATCTGGTCATATTTGGCCCAGGGGAAGGGCAAGTCCCAGGTCTTGGCGTAGAAGGCGAAGCCCTTCTTGGTCACATCGAAGAGGTATTCGGCGTCCCCGTCCAGGGAGTCCTTCAGCGCCTGGCGGCAGTACAGGCCCATGGGGATGGTCCGCCCATCCTCGTTCTGATACTCGCTGGTCCACTGGGCATAGGGTCCGGCGGCGAAGGCGGTCAGGTAGGAGCTCATGACCGGTGTGGTCTGGAAGACCCAGCGGGTCACGCCTTCGATGCGGCCGCCCTCCAGGGTTCCCTCGGCGGTGCGGCTGTCCAGGTCCTGATGGGAGGCGGGAGGCATGTTGGACAGGACCGTCCAGGACGCCGGGGCGTCCACGGTGAAGTCGAAGACGGCCTTGATGTCCGGCTGGTCGAAGACCGCGTAGACCCTGCGGGCGTCAGGCACCTCGAACTGGGAGTAGAGGTAGACGTTGCCATCCGAGGGGTCCACGCTGCGATGCAGCCCCTCGCCTGTGCGCGAATAACGGCAGAGGGCCTCCACCCGCAGCTGGTTGTGCTCGTGCAGGTCGTTAAGCTCAATCCGGTCGTCCCGGAAGGCCAGGGCCGGGTCCAGGCGCTGGCCGTTGAGCTCGATCAGGCTGACCTGGTCGGCGATCAGATCCACAAAGGTGGGCTCCCCCGGCCGGGCATCAAAGTCGATCAGGGCCGTGGAGGGGAAGGTGGCAGGCCCCTTGGTCAGGTCCAGATTGACCTTGTAGCTGACATTGGATACGACGACGGCTCGCTCTTCGGCTTCCACACGAGTCAAATTTGCTCCAGGCATAGGTTCCTTTCCTTTTATGCGGTTTGTGCCGCTAGGCGTATGGACCGACAAGGGGGCCGAGGCTCCTCCGAGCCAATCACTGCTCATGTAGAACAAGTTTAGCCAACCATGCCGAGCAGGAATCAGCGCATGAGAAACAGGGCTACCTGCTCGGCATCGTCATGAATCGACGCTTTAAATCCATCCAAAGCCACATGCCCCGTGAGGAGCATAGAACCAACCTCGTTTGCCACAGTGCTCTTCTCGACACGTATGTTGGGATCTTTCTATGCCTCAGCCATAAATTGGCTATTTCACGTCAACACAAGCATGATTCTAAGCATATTGACTTGTTACGGAAAGTTATGCTATGGTAACTTGTTGAAACGTTTCGACGATGATCGTAAGCATAAACAACGAGGTGGAGATGCCTGGCATAAAGGATGTGGCTCGACTGGCTGGAGTATCCGTGAGCACAGTCTCGTATGTCTTTTCAGGCAAACGCTCCATTTCTCCAAAAACCGCTGAAAAAGTTCGTCAAGCAGTAGAAGAGCTAGGCTACATCCCGAATGCCAGCGCGCAGCGCCTGCGGGGCGGACATAATCGGATCATTGCTATAAGTGAGCCCATCCGCGATGAAATGAACCAGACCCAATACAATGCGTATTTTCTGGAAACTGCCAAACAGGCTAAGGACGCTGGGTACGACGTACTCATATTGACCAGTGAAGAGGCTGTGATCGACATCCAACGAGTGACGGGCAGCAATCTAGTCGAAGGGGTAATCCTTCTCGACTTGATGCACAACGATCAACGGGCTGCGCTAGCTCATCTGTATAGCAAACCATGTGTGGCCATCGGCTACCCTGTCGAGCATCAGGACTGTGCCTGTATTGACATTGACTTCACTAAAATGGGACAAATGGCCGCGCAAACCCTCTACCGCCTTGGACACCGTACCATCGCCTTTCTCAGGGGTCTGGAAGAGGACTATCAGCGCGGTGCAGGTTACATGATTCTGTTCTACGAAGCACTTCTCAAGGAGACACAAGCTCTAGGTATTACTTTGATCGAATCGGAAAAGGTGGATCATCACAACTTCGATGCTAATCAATTTACCCAAAGGATTATCAATGGTCCAGAACATCCCACAGCCCTTATCAATCAGTCCGGCTCGGATATACTCAATGCCGTTTTGGATTCCATGCAGAATGCCGGAATCTCTATACCAGATGACTGTTCTGTTCTCTCTTGTGGAACCTACTTAGAAAAGGAACTTGTTCATCAGCCCATCAGTGAAATCCCATTTACCCCTGGCAAACTGTGCACTGGAGCCGTCAGCATTTTGCGGAATGCTATCGAGGATAAACGCGATATACGGGGGGCTGTCCGTCTATTTGAACCAAAACTGGTCGATCGTGGTTCCTTGGCCAGTGTTCGGTCCATCACTGAAGGAGGTACAGTATGAAATAATCAATCAGCTCCTTGCATCAACGAGGCAAAGCGATGAAGCTCCTCAGTCTTATAAGTTCCGACCGACATTCACAAGTTTATGTCCATAAATATCACAAATAGGGAGGTATATTTTTTTGAATCGAAACGTTTCGATCACAGAGTAGTTTTCGTCAAACGCAAAAAGGAAAGTGAAGAATATGAGAATGAAGAAAGCGCTAGCCACTTTATTAGTTGCCGCATCGACGGTAGCGACCTTGGCAGCATGCGGGAGCGGTGGAAGTCAGTCGGAAGAGCAAAAGCCTGAGAGCATTTCCTTCTGGCACTATGACAAAGAGACCTCCGCTCAAACCATGGCTTGGAAAGAGGCTGCAGCCGATTTTACAAAGAAGACAGGGGTCAAGGTCAAATTCGAAGTCAAGTCCTTCGCCCAGATCGCACAGAATAGCAGCCAATTCCTGAATTCTGACCAAGCTCCAGACATTATGGAATCCAATAGAGGAAACGGCAGCGCTGGCATGCTCTCCTCCATGGGACTCCTCAGTGACTTGGGTCCCTATGTCAAGAAGTATGGATGGGACAAGAAAGTGACCAAAGCAGATTCCTCCATGGCCAGGTACAACGACAAAGGTGTCATGGACGGCGACACTTGGTACGGTGCCCCCAATTATGCCGAGTACCAGCGCGTCTATTACAACAAGGATCTGTTTGCCAAGCACAACATCAAGGAACCGACTACTCTAGCCGAGTTCGAGGAAGCCTGCCAAAAGTTCAAGGATGCAGGCGTTACACCCATCGCAGCTGATGCCGGTGAGTTCGGCGTGCTCTGGCTCTGGTGGCAGCTGGTCTCTACCAAGGCAGATAAGGGCTTGATTCAAGATTGGCAGATGTATAAGCACCCGGTAAATTGGAAAGATCCAGCCCTGTCCTATGCCACTGAGACTTTGAATGATTGGTTGAACAAAGGATACATCTCCCGTAATGCCACCGGTCTCAAGGCTGAGGACACCACAACTTCCTTCATCAAGGGCGATTACCCGATTTACCAGACCGGCACTTGGAACCAAGGTCGTTTTGTGGAGCAGATTAAGAACTTCGACTGGGATGCCTCTATTCTGCCTGGTTCCAAGTTCGCACAGGGATGCACCGGCAATCTGCTGACTATTCCTGAGAAGAGCAAGCATAAGGAACTGGCCGCTCAGCTGATCGACATTGTCCTGTCCAAAAAAGAGCAGAATGGAATCGCCAAGCATGGTGGAATCCCTGTTGCCGCAGATAACAACAGCATCGACAACCCCAAGAACAAGGCCATGGCCGAAGAGTACGCAAAATTCTCCAAGAAGAACGCACTCTCCTATTACCCTGATTACCCTGCTGCCAATCTGACAGATGCCATGCCTGCCGCCCTTCAGGAGCTTGTCAATGGCACCAAGAACCCGGATCAAACCCTGAACGCCATCAAGGATGCCTATACTTCAGGCGTCAAAGACATGGACGTTAAGGATTAGGCTCCACGCAATCCAATCATTATCTGGGCTGGACGGTGCTTGTCATGTTCGGAAAGCACCGTCCATCCTTCCCAATATTAACTAGCAAATAAGGAGATCGGGAGGCTGCCATGTCCCAAGGCGCTAGCAGTAAACAGTCGACAGCGTCAAGACTGCCCGGCAACAAATCGACCAAGTTCATCCCCTATCTGATTCCAGGGATATTGTCCTTGGCTGTAATCATCATTGTTCCCTTCATCTGGAATATCTATCTCAGCTTTACGCGCTGGCGGGGTGTCGGCCCCGTTCGATTCGTGGGCCTGCACAACTGGCAACGGCTGATCGGTGACGCGACTTTCTGGAAATCGTTCATCAACTCTTTCTGGATCATCGTGGCAATAGTCGTCATTCCCACTATTTTGGGCCTACTTATTTCTTCTGTCCTGACAGATGTGATTCAGAAAAAGTTCAACTCCGGCAGTGCCTCTTTCATCAGGGCGCTTTACTATCTTCCCCAGTTGCTTCCAGTGGCCGTGGCTTCCATCATTATGGGTTGGATCTTCCGGCCGGAGGATGGCGCGTTCAACGCACTCTTACAAAAAATAGGACTTGGCGGTCTCCAGCACAACTGGCTGGGAGACCCAGGCAGCGCATTACCCGTACTCATGTTCATCTTGATCTGGATACAGCTGGGCTACCCAATTGTCATCTTCATGTCCGGGCTGCAGCGCGTTGACCCCGAACTCTACGAAGCCGCCAGCCTAGATGGGGCCAACTGGTGGCAGAAGTTCAGAGTAGTAACCCTCCCATCCATTATCCCAGAACTCCTGGTAGTCATTCTGACCGCCACCATTGGAGCCTTGAAAACCTTCGGGCCAGTCTACCTGCTGACCAAGGGCGGACCCGGCACAAGCACCATTGTGCCTTCCTACTACTCCTACAATCAGTTCTTCCAACTTCATCAAGTGGGTTACGGTGCTGCAATCTCCACAGCCCTGACCATTGTGATTATCGTCTTTTCTATCGTGTTCACCCTGATTCAGGGACGCGTCGAAAAGAACATGGACTAGAGAGGGGAAACCATGACACAAGCAAATGCGGAAATGGTAACCGAACAGTCAGGCTCTACACTTCCAATCACATCCAATGACAAGAAAAGCAAGCATATTCGTAGTTGGGGCAACTGGCTGGCTCTGATCCTCCTTGTTCTGGGCGCGGTCATCATGCTCTTCCCTCTGCTCATCTTGGCCATGAATGCCTTTAAGACCATCGGAGACTATAACGCAACAGGGCCGCTCTCTCTTCCAGCGCACCCGACAATGAGCGGCATCACATCTTTCTGGGTCAGCAGCAACTTCCCCATGAAATTTGTCAACAGCTTGGTTATCTCTCTTGTTGTCGCAGTGATGGGGGTTGTGCTCTCGGTTCTCAACTCGTTCGCCCTGGGCATCGGGCGCGTCAAAGGTAACCGGTGGATCATACTCTTGATTATGCTGGCCAATATGCTGCCTCAAGAGTCCTTGCTCTACCCGCTCTATACCGTCTTTAAAGACATCGGTCTCTATAACACTCAGCTCTCCATAATCATCATTTTCACCGTGATTCAGAGCGCATACGGCACCTATCTTCTCTCGGCGGTATATGGCACTTTCCCACAAGCCATTCTTGAAGCAGCCTCCATAGATGGCGCCAACCGCCGACAGGTGCTGAGCAAGATCGTCCTTCCCATCTCGTGGCCAACCATCAGCGTACTGTTCGTGTTCTTCTTCGTATGGACCTGGAACGAGTACATGATTCCCATGGCTTTCCTCATGGACGACTCAGTGCAAACCGTCCCTCTGGCCTTGGCCACCATTCAGGGACAGCACACCATGGATGCTACTTCCCTGGCTGCAGCTTCATTGCTCAGCATCATCCCGACTATCATCTTCTACGTGATCTTCCAGCGCAAGCTCAACCAAGGGATCGTAGCAGGCGCTGTCAAGTAGACGACGCTTCTTCTGTTGCATTTTGGGACGATCCCTTCATCGGGAACCGTCCCAAAACTCCCCTTACTGCGGCTGCATATCAGCGGTAATATGAGAATCGGGCGGTCTCCAACGAGGGAGCGTCACCCACCCGCAAGGATGTCATGTTGGGTATTCAACTTCGTCCATGCAGGACCTTTACGCATATCAGAGAGGATATACGATATGAAAGCATTGATGTACTACGGCAAGGAAGATGTGCGTCTGGAGGACGTGCCCGAGCCTGAGCTCAAACCCGGGACCATCAAGATCCACCCCGCCTTCACCGGCATTTGCGGTTCCGATGTCCATCTGTACTACGACGGAGCAGTCAACGGCGGAGGCAATTCGCCCGACCATCCCCATCCTCTGACGGGAGAGACCCTGCCGGTGGTTTTCGGCCATGAGATCTCTGGTACCGTCGAGGCCATCGCCGACGACGTGCACACTGACATGAAAGTGGGCGACTCGGTGGTGGTCGAGGCCGAAATCGCCTGCGGCGAATGCCCAGCCTGCAAGGCCGGCAACTACAATGACTGCGACAAGCTGGCCGGCATCGGCATCAATGGAGGCGGCGGCGGACTCAGCGAGCACATCGTGGTTCCGGCAGAGCACGTCTTCCCCGTGGGCGACATCCCTCTGGATCAGGCTGCCATGATCGAGCCCTTCGCCGTGGCTCACCACGCCATCCGCGCCATGGATCCCCACGAAGGACAGACCGCAGTGGTCGGCGGCGCCGGGCCCGTAGGATTGCTCATCGGCACCATCCTGCGGGCGAAGGGAGTCCGGGTGATCATGTCCGAGCTCTCCTCGGCCCGTAAGGAGAAGGCCCTGCAGTCTCATTCGGCCGACATTGTGGTCGATCCCAGCAAGGAGGACCTGGCGGAGCGGGTCCGCCACGAGACCGACGGAGCCGGGGCTGATCTGGCCTTCGATGCAGCTGGAGCCGAACCGGTCGACCACCAGCTTTTGGAGGCCTTGAAGGCCACTGGCGGGCTCATGGTCGTAGCCCTGCATGGCAAGCCCATTACGCTGAACCTGACCAAGGAGCTGGGCTTCGGCGAGAAGTTCATCCGCGGTACTATGGGATACGCCAACGACCATCCTGACGCCATCAAGCTCATCCACGACCGGAACATCGACCTGTCCACCTTCATCACCGATCGGATCAAGGTCGAGGACATCGTGGACAAGGGCTTCCGTCAGCTGCGTGAGGACGCGGAAAACCACGTCAAGATCATCGTGAGCATGTAAGCGCTCCCTTTTACTGATAACACTGAAGGCTCCGGCCGTCCATCTGGGCGACCGGAGCCTTCGGTATCAGTATGCAGGCAGTGGCATCAGTCCTGCGGCTGCACGTCGGTGGCGATGTCGGCCACCACGGGCACGATCATGGGCCGGCGGTGCAGCTTGCGAGAGATCCAGCCGCCCAGGGTGCGGCGCATCATCTGCTGGAGCTGGTAGGTGCCGGTGGTGCCCTTGGCCATGGCATCCTCAAGCTGATCGACAATCTGGGCGTTGATGGACTTGAACTCGCTCTCGTCCTCGGCTACGGCGTTCAGGTAGAGCTTGGGGCCGGAGACAACCTTGCTGGTCTCGGTGTCGACCACGGCGAAGGCGGAGACGAAGCCCTCGGTGCCCAGAATCCGGCGCTGCTCCAGCTCGTCGTCGGTCAGCTGGCCCACGGAGTCGCCGTCCACATAGACGTACCCGCAGGGCACTGATCCGACCACAGCGGCCTGGCCATGGTAGAGATCCACCACGTCGCCGTCCTCGGCCAGCACCACGTTCTGCGGGTCCACGCCGGTCTTGACCGCGATCAGACCGTTGGCCACCAGGTGCCGGTTCTCGCCGTGGATGGGCATGGCGCACTTGGGCTGCACGATGTTGTAGAAGTGGAGCAGTTCGCCCTCGTCGGAGTGGCCGGAGACGTGGATGGCCGCGTTGTCGCGGTTGACCACCTTGGCCCCCAGGCGCACCAGCTTGTTGATGACCTTGTAGACCTCATGCTCATTGCCGGGGATCAGCGAGCTGGCCAGGATGACCGTATCGAACTCATTGATGGTGATGTCGCGGTGGGTTCCGTCGGCGATGCGGCCCAGAGCCGCCATGGGCTCGCCCTGGGAGCCGGTGCACATGTAGACGATCTTCTCGTCCGGGATGCTGTGGGCATCCTTGAGGTCGACCACGGTGTCCTCAGGCAGGTGCAGGTAGCCCAGGTCGGAGGCGATGGACATGTTGCGGACCATGGACCGGCCCGCGAAGACCACCTTGCGGCCGAACTTGTGGGCGGCGTCGACCACCTGCTGCACCCGGTGGACGTGGCTGGAGAAGGAGGCCACGATGATCTTGCGCTGGGCCTCGGCGAAGGCCTTGTCCAGGGCGGGGGCGATGGAGATCTCGGGCTTGACGAAGCCGGGGACCTCGGCATTGGTGGAATCGACCATGAGCAGATCCACGCCGGACTCGCCCAGCTTGGCGAACTCGCGCAGATCGGTCAGCCTGTGATCCAGAGGCAGCGGGTCGATCTTCATGTCGCCGGTGTCGATGATGTGGCCTGCCGGGGTGCGCACGGAGACGGCCAGAGCGTCAGGAATGGAGTGGGTGACCGCAACGAACTCCAGGTTGAAGGGGCCTACCTTGAGCTTGTCGCGGCCCTTGACCTCCACCTCGGTGGGCTTGAGATGGTGCTCTTCGCACTTGGCATCGACGAATCCCAGGGTGAGCTTGGAGCCGATCAGGGGGATGTCCGGACGCAGCTTGAGCAGGTAGGGCACGCCGCCGATATGGTCCTCATGCCCGTGGGTCAGCACCAGGGCATCCACCTGGTCCAACTTGTCCTTGATGTAGCTGAAGTCGGGCAAAATCAGGTCCACGCCCGGCTGCTCCTCCTCGGGGAAGAGCACGCCGCAGTCGATCAGCAGAATGTGGCCGTTGTACTCGATCACATTCATATTGCGGCCGATCTCGCCCAGGCCACCCAGGGGGACGATGCGCATGGAGCCCTTGCGGTACTTTGGGGGCGCCACCAGACGCTGCTCAGTCTGAGTGCCCTTGCCGCGGGCGATGGTGCCATTGCGGCGGCTGCGGGATTCGCCCCGGGACCTGCCTGACCCCTGCTTGCCGTTCTTGGAGGAGGACCGACGATTTCTGCTCTTGCCGGTCGCGTTTGATTCTTCTTGTTTTCTTGCCATTGTCACTTGTGTTTCTATCATCTGTGCCCCTGCCTATACAGGGGCGACGTTGCTTTCAGGACTGATTCAGATCAGCCCCGCGGCCTTCATTCCCTTGCGGGCGAGAGCCACCTGGTCCTCATCGGGACCCAGATTGGGCAGCCTCATGGCCGTCTGATCCAGTCTGCCTGCCACCTTCAGAGCGGCC
Organism: Bifidobacterium sp. W8112; assembly: GCF_016101425.1. Lineage (NCBI taxonomy): Bacteria > Bacillati > Actinomycetota > Actinomycetes > Bifidobacteriales > Bifidobacteriaceae > Bifidobacterium > Bifidobacterium sp. W8112. The sequence continues at coordinate 409,242 of NZ_JACFQN010000002.1, forward strand.
TTGGCCATGACGGCCTGCTGACCCTGACCGTTCAGAGCCTGGACCAGCGGATCCAGACGTGCGGCCAGTTCCCTTGCGCCATTCAGATCGCCGGCATCAAAGTCGTCGGCCAGACGCTTCATGGGCCCGGATGCCACATGAGCGATGACCGAGATGACGCCGACCGCGCCCAGGGCCAGGAAAGGCAGATAGAGCCCGTCGTCGCCTGAATACCAGGTCAGGCCGGTCTCCTGGCGCTTGCGGGTCATGGAGGCCAGATCGCCCGTGGCATCCTTGACGGCTGCGATCCCATCCAGCTCAGCCAGCCGCCGGTAGGTGTCCAGCTCGACGTGCAGTCCGGTCCGTCCGGGCACATCGTAGAGAATGATCGGTCGCTGAGCCGACTGGCAGACCGAGCGGAAGTGGGCCACCACCCCGTCCTGGGAGGGCCGCGAGTAGTAGGGCATGACCACCAGCAGGGCATCGGCCCCGGCCTCCTGGGTCATCTCCACCATGCGTACCGTGTGTGCTGTGTCATTGGAGCCAGCTCCGGAGATGACGGGCACATCGACAGCATCCTTGACGGCCCTGACCAGGTTGACCTTTTCCTCCATATGGGTGACGGGAGACTCGCCTGTGGTGCCGTTGACCAGAATGCCGTCGGCCCCATCGGCCACCAAGGTGCGGGCCAGATTGGCGGCAGCCTCGTAATCCACGGATCCGTCCTTATTCATAGGCGTGATCATGGCGGGGATCACCCGTCCGAAGGGTGCAGAAGGAAGCAGATGGGTAACGGTCTCAGTCATATCTTCACGCTACTTGCAGATGGGGACGCTCTTGCGAATATCAGAACAGGTAGTGGTCCAAGCCTACGGTCAGTCCGGGGATGCTTCCAGCACGGCGCACGGCCAGGAGAACTCCAGGCATGAAGGAGACACGCTCGAAGCTGTCTGCGCGGATGGTCAGCTGCTCGCCGGGGTTGCCCATGAGCACCTCCTCATGCGCATTGAGTCCCCGCAGCCGGACGGCATGGACATGGACACCGTCAACCACCCGGCCTCTGGAGGGATCAGGTTGTTGGGTCGCGTCGGGCATGGGACCCATCCCAGCCTGACGGCGGGCCTCGGCGATGGCGGAAGCGGTTCCCAGAGCCGTGCCGGAGGGGGCATCGACCTTGTCGGGATGGTGCAGCTCGACCACCTCGGCCGACTCGAAGTAGCGGGCCGCCATGGCTGCAAACCGGTCGGCCAGCACTGCGGAGATGGCGAAGTTGGGAGCAATGAAGACGCTGAGTCCAGGATGCCCGTCCAGGGCCTGCCTGACCTGGTCCAGGCGCTCCTTGGTCCATCCGGTGGTGCCGATGACGGAATGGACCCCCTGCCCTATCAGGGTCAGGGTGTTGCGCAGGACGGCATCGGGGCTGGTGAAGTCGACCGCCACATCCGTATTGCTCGGATTGATGGACGACGGATCGTCATCCGGCCCCAGCAACAGGGCCGTCTGCATATCCTGCGCGTCCTTGAGAGCACGCACCACCTCGGTTCCCATGCGTCCGCCTGCGCCCAGCACCGATACGCGGATCATCGGCTGCCTCCTTCTCGACTGTTCATTCACTATGCATTTTCGGTCTTTTCCACGACCATACCCCTCCTGCGGCTCCTGGCCCAGCCCAGCAGGGCCAGAGGAACAGCGCAGCAGGTGACCACCGCGGGGATGGTCATGCCGCCGTGGGGCCCGAACTGATCCAGGGCGACTCCGGCCAGGGTAGATCCCAGGGAGGTGCCGATGGATCCGCCGGTGGACAGCCAGGAGAGCCCCTCGGTCAGGGCACGGGCATCCACATTCTCGCGTACAATCAGGTTGCCGGTGGCGAAGATGGGCGAGACGCACAGGCCGGTCAGCACCTCAGCCAGACCCAGCAGGACCAGGTTGTCCATGACCAGGCGGAAGACCACGTAGCCCAGGGTCAGCAGCACCAGGAAGGTCGTCAGATAGCGCCAGCGGGATCCTTTGAGCTTGACCGAGCCGAAGATCAGCGCTCCGCAGAGGGAGCCCAGGGCGAACAGGGCCAGCTGCAGGCCTACCGCACCCTCTCGTCCCATGGACTTGGTCAGGGCGGTCACCGAGACGTCCACCGCCGAGAAGCTCATGTTGAAGACGACGAAGATCACCACCAGCAGAAGGATGCCCGGGTAGACCAGAGCCGAACGAGAACCCTGGTGACCGTCAGTGTCGCTTGGCAGGACGTCCCCATGGGCGTCCACCGGGGAATGATCCGCTGCAGACTGGCTGACGGCCTCCATGCGAACGACGGCCGGAGGCTCGGTGGAACGCATGGCGAAGAAGGTCAGCCCGCCGACCAGCAGAGCCAGGGCAGGCAGGTAAAGCTGGGAGACCGGGCTGACCGAGGTGGCCAGGTAGGCGGAGAGGATGGGTCCCAGGATGAAGACGCACTCGTCCAGGCCCGACTCCAGGGCGTAGGCGGTGTTGAGCAGATTGGTCTTGTCGTCGCGCAGCACCCAGGCCCAGCGGGTGCGCACCAGGGCTCCGAAGGCGAACTGGGTCAGGCCCATCAGGGCCGCCAGCACAAAGAGCACCCCCAAGGGAACCCGGCGCATGGCACCCACCGCAAATCCCAGTATGGCCAGGGCCTGCACGAGCAGGGCGGTCACTCCGACCCGACGCTGGCCGAACCGGTCGAACAGACGGGCGTAGAAGGGGGTGACCAGGGCCGCGCAGAGCGTGTAGACGGCGCTCATCAACCCGGCTGAGGTCCAGTTGTCATAGATGTTGTTCAAGGCCAGTACAATGCCCAGACCCATCATGCCCAGGGGCAGGCGGGCCAGGACGGCCGACAGGCAGAAGCCGGCGGCGCCCGGGTAGGTGAACAGGCGCAGGAAGGGGGATTTAGCGGCCGCCATGATCACCGTCCTTGCCCAGCTGGTCGCTCACACGGCCTCCGTAGATGAAGATGTCGTCGATACCCTCGAAGAACTGCGGATCGTCAGAGGGGTCGCGCCCGGCGAAAGCCGCATGGTCCCTCCCCCTGAGCTCGGCCAGCCGCTCCATGCCCTGGTGGTCGTAGAAGCCGACGTCGCAGGAGGAGTCCGTGTGCAGGTAGAAGCGCTCGATCCCCGCCTGGTCCAGATGCTCCAGGGTGTCCCGCCATAGGGCGCCGCCCACGCCTCGTCCCCGGGCACGGCTGGAGACCAGGAAGAGCCTCAGTTCTGCCTGGGGCGGAACAGCCAGACCACACTGCTCCTCCAGCTTGACCTCGGTTTGCTGCCACTGGCGCGCCCGGTCCAGGGTCTGGGCGCCCAAGGTCGTGGCAGACAGCTGCTGATCGACCTGCTCCAGCTCCTCTTCGGCCTGAGGGAAGCACAGTTCGCCACGCCCCTCAGCAAGCAGGGTCACCCCCAGAAAATCCTGCCCATCGACAGCTATCCGGGCCCTGGTGGCGCCCACCAGGTAGTGCAGGATGAAGTGGGCAGCGCTCAGCCGGGACACGGTGCCCTCGGGATCCTCCTGCACCTTCCAAGTAGCGTCGAAAGTCCCCACCAGGTCGGGCATATCCGCCCAGACCATAGGTCGTATCGCCACGCTCCCCCTCCGCCGGGAGGCCTGGTCGTGAATACTGGACGTTGTCATCTGTCTCATTGCTCCATTCGGGCGTGCCCGGCCCAACGACGGCACTTGGCCGTCTGCCGATCGCCTGCTGTTCATGATTGCTGATGCGCGGCACCCATCGCCTTATCTGGCGGGGTCTGCCGCAGACTCAGTCCTCGTCCGACTGCTCGGGTATGCCCTCGGCCAGGGATGCGAGAATTTCTTCTTCGGTCCTGGCACGGGCCCTGATGAGTCGATCCTGGGGCCGGTCTTCGCTTACATAATAAAGGCAGGCGTCGATGGTCGACAGGCCGATACCCTCCAAGCGTGACAGGAGCAGCCGGTAGAAGTCCAGCTGGACCAGACGGCGCTTGGTCGACTCCTCTCCGCGCGGTCGGGCTCCGGTCTTCCAGTCCACGATGCTGTAGCGCAGGTCCGTGCGTTCAGGGTCCAGTCCGCCGGCAAAGACCGCGTCCAGCTTGCCCTTGACGATTTGGCCTGCCAGCACCGCCACGATGGGCCGTTCCACCCAGACAGGAGTGCGATGGGCCCAGTCAGACTCGGCCAGCCGCTGTTCCCAGGTCAGCAGACGGGCCTGCACGGGGTCGGCCTGGGGGTCCAGGGACTCCCGCTCCTGGTCAAGCTCAGCCAGCATGCGGGCCCGCTCGGCCATGGCTCCGGGACCCAGCGGACCATCGAGCAGATTCGGTGCTTCCGCCTGATCGGGCAGGTCCACCAGTCCTTCAGGGGCGGAGATATCGGGCAGGATGAAGCGCCTGGCCCAGTCGTGGAAGCGGGTGCCCGCCTCGGCCTGCGGGGAGGCCACCTGAGGTATGGGTCTGACCAGCCCCTGCCAGTAATCCCTCTCCATCTTGGGATCGCCCCCTGCCGAGCCGGCCTGGATGGCGGTGACGCTGCTAGCCCCATGCCCCAGGATCCGACGGCCGGTGCGCCGCAGCAGATCCAGGTCCGTGAGCAGCTGGTCGTCAGCTACCCCCAGGCGGCCGGTGCTGACCTGCAGGACGCGGACCGCATTGGCGTAGAGCCCGTCATCGCCCTCCTCATCAATTACGGGATCGCCGGGTTGCCCGGCGCGCACCCAGGCGGCCGAACGATTCAGGGCTTCACGAGTGCGCACACTCAGCACCGGCGGCCAAAGCGCCTGGTCACGCTGACCGTCTCGAGCAGCGACCTGATCCACCTGATCCAGCGCACGGTCGACGATGGCCTGACGGTAGGACTGGGCATGCTCGCCGACAAAGAGCCCCAAGGGCGGCGTTGGCTGGCCCTCCTGGGCATCCTCTGCCTGCTCCAGCTTGACCGCATCAGGCTCTTCCTGGAAGAGCTCCACCAGCTCGCTCCAAAAGTTGGAGGCCTTATCCGGGTCCGGAGCCGGGGTATTCAGGGCCGCCGACTCTGCCTGGGAATCCTGGCTGAAGGTCAGCAGCAGATCATGCCGGGCCCTGGTCGCCGCCACATAGATCAGCCGTCGCTCGTCGTCCAGCAGCCGACGGCCGTACTGTTCGCGCTGAGAGGGGGCGATGGCATCGGCCCTGACCGGGCGGGCCTGGTCGTCCAGCCCGCTCTCCCGAGACAGGCCCATGGCCTCCTCCTCCAGACCCGCCAGATCCAGACGACCCAGCAGATCCTCAGGGTCAGCTCCCAAGGGAGCGTCGTGAGGAAAGCGAGGCAGGATCATGGCATCAGCCCGCACCGGCACCGGCACAGACTCGGGATCGACCAGCCAGGTACGGGCCGTGCAGCTGTACTGGTAGACCGGGCCGTCCGGGGATTGGACCACCGGCTTGTCCAAGGCGGGCTTGACCGCGAGCCGGTCGCCCTGGCTGCTGGGGAAGGCTCCCCGCTTGAGCCCGACCACCGCCACGGCATCCCACTCCAGTCCCTTGGCCTGATGGACGGTCATCAGGACCACGTCAGCCTGCCGGTCGTCCCCATCAGCGGGCATTTCGGGGCTCTGGTCCAGGGAGGACAGCCAGGAAACGAACCCGCGCAGGCTGGGCCCCAGACCCTGTGGCAGCTCGGACAGGTAGACATCCACTTGGTCCAGCAGGGCCTGGATGCCCGCCTTGGCCTGACTGGGCTCCAGAGGCCGTTCAGGATTGGCCAGGGAGCGGGCCAGCACCAGGTCCGCGTCCAGATCCAAGGCACGGATGGCGGCGATGACCACCTGGCGCAGGGGGGCCGATGACTCGGCCTGGACCTGGCAGATGACCCGGGCGGCCTCGGCGGCCAGGACCCGCCCCCTGGCGGATAGGCCTGAGCCCTTCAAGAGGTCTGGCAGATCGTCGCGCAGCAGCAGGTCCACCAGGAAGACATCGTTGGGAACCTGGTCACGGTAACGGTGCAGATCCTCGCGACGGCGGCGCGGGTCGGGGTCGGACTCGACCAGGCCGGCCCTAACCAGGGCCCGGTACTGGCTGTCCTCATTGACCTTGGCGGCCAGGGAGGCAAGAGCGCTCAGGTCGGCCGCGTCCATGCCGAACCGGGCCGAGGCCAGTAGACGCATCAGGGAATCGCTGTCGGTGTGGTCGCAGACCAGGGAGAGCAGGGCTCTAAGGTCCATGACCTCGGGCCGGTCGAAGAGGGAGGAGTACCCGACGACCTGGCAGCTCAGCCCAGCAGCCTCCAGGGCCTGGCGGTACCTGGGCAGGGCGGCCTTGGAACGGAAGAGAACAGCCACGTGCGGCGCATCGCCGTGATTGCCATAGAGCTCGCGTGCCTTGAGGGCGAACCTGACCACGCCGTCGATCTCCTGTCCGCCGGTGCTGTAGCCCAGGAGGCCCACGGTGCCCGAGTCGGCGTCCTCACGGGGACGGAGCCTGGCCACGTCCACCTCGCGGAGTTCCGCTTCGGACCGGCTCCCCTGGTCCCGGTGGCGCAGGGGAACGGTCAGCTGATTGGCGGCCTTGAGCACCCAGCTGGAGTTGCGGAAGGTGCGCGACAGAGTCAGCGGGTCCTGGTCCTGCGAGCGCCCAAAGGCGGTCACTCCAGACAAGGGACCGCTGCCGGATGCGGGCCGGTCGGCCAGCATGCCGAACTGGGCCTGGAAGGTGCGGAAGGCCCCGGGGCTGGCCCCGCGCCAGGCATAGATGGACTGGAAGGGGTCGCCCACGGCGGTCACGGCCGACCTGCCGGGAGCCTGGTCCGCACTCCCCTGATCCTCCTGCCGATTCTGTGGATGGAAGATAGCCGCCAGCAGCAGGGCCTGGGTGGTGGAGGTGTCCTGGTATTCGTCCAGAAAGACGTGGCTGTAGCGGCGTCGCAGCTGGGCGCTGATGGAGGGGAAACGCTCGACCAGCTGGAAGGCGGCCAGGGTGAAGTCGCCGAACTCGGCCATGTTGGCCTGCCTCTTGGCACGCTGGTAGTCCTGGACCAGGGTCAGCAGCTTCTCGCGTGTCAGAACCGCCCGTCGCATGGCATCCACCCGGTAGAGGCGAATGCTCTGCCGCTTGTCTTGGAAGGCCTTGATTTTACCTTGATAGTGCTCGTCGGTCTCTTTCTTGCTGCGCTTGGGCGGCGTCTGGCTGGCTCTGGGCTCGGCGGCCGGCACGGGCTGGTCGCCGATGAGCTGGTCCGCACGATCCACAAAGGCGCGGTCCCAGGCACGGATCCGTTCCACAGCCTGGTCGAAATCAGGGCAGTCGCTGCTGATCATGGAGGTGGTCACCGCCCCGGTCAGCCCCAGGACCCGGTTGACGGTGGTCGAGAAGGTCGCGGAGCCCAGGTCGTCGGATTGGCCATCCTGCGCCGAGGAACCAGCGGGAAAGATCAGATCCAGATGGTCAGCGACCACCTGGGAGGCCAGCTGATAGGCCCCTGCCGAACTCAGGGGACGGGTGTCCTGGTCCATGCCCACCAGCAGGCCATACTGGCGCACGATGGACTGGAAAAAGGCATCATAGGTGGACACGGTCGGCTTGAGGAAGTTGCGTTCGGGATCCACGGCCGAGGCGCCTCTGCCCTGGTCGCGTCGAATGACCGCCGCCCCCACCCTGGATTGAAGTTCGGAGGCGGCCTTGCGGGTGAAGGTCAGCCCTAGAATCTGCTCGGAGGGCACGCCCCGACGGATCAGGGCAATGATCCGGCTGGTCATGGTCATGGTCTTGCCCGAGCCGGCCCCAGCCACTACCAGAAGATCCTCATTGACATCCGCATCGACGATGGCGGACTGTTCGGCAGTCTGCTTCATTCCTGATCCTCCAGTAGATTGGGCGCCACCAGTTGCCATGCCTGACATTCCTGACCATTGCCGGCCCGATGACAGCGGGCCGGATCGAAGACCGCGTCATCCCGGCCAGCCGTCAGCTTGACCCCGGCGGCGAAAAAGACCCTGGCTATCATGGTCAGCCCCCATACAGCCTGGGAGGAGACCCTGGCTGCTCGAACCATGGCCCACAGGTCCGCATCCACCCCGGGCGGCACCTGATCAGGCAGGTCCGTGGGTTCGGCCTTGGACTTGAGCGGGGAGGGCATGCCGGTTCTCGGTTGAGCGACAGTGACCAGCCTGTCACGCTCGAACAGGGGCGGCTGGTAGGCCATCTCCTCCCGGCGCAGCCCCGTTTGCGCATCCTTGGGCGGGGCCTGCAGCTGCAGGAGCAGGGACTGGCTCAGCTTCATCCCCTCGGTCCTCTCCAGGTCGGGGGCCTGCGACAGGCTCCAGGCCGCCCCCACCTCCGGACTGCTGCCGGGCGTGGGCGGGAAGGCCAGTCCCAGCTGATAGCAGACCAGCTGCAGGTCGTTGAAGAGCTGCCCCTGGGTATAGGGGACTCTGCCGGTCTTGTAGTCCACCAGCCGCAGACGGATGCCCTCGGGTAGGGACCTGACCTCTAGACGGTCGATGCGGCCGGTCAGCCTGACCGTTGTCCTGGCATCCAGGGCTGTGGGGAAGCCGTCGACCAGGCCGGACATCAGGGCGAAGAGCCCGTCGGCATCCAAAGGCCTGTCAGGGAAGGTGGCCTTCCAAAGTGGGACCAGGTCCTCCACGGACAGGCTGACGTCGAAGGACCGCTCGCTCTGGACCCCCAGCAGGTCGCCGACCGGGACCGGGCTCCTGCCCTCCACACCGTATTCGGAATCCGAGGAGCGGACGAAATAAGAGGCCAGGTTGTCCAGGATGGACTCCACCCGGCTGCTGCGGCCGCGCTGGTCATAGAGCTCGTCAGGGTCCCGCAGGCGCTGTTCCTGGGGAGCCAGTTCCTGATAGATGTCCAGGAGCGCATCCCGCACCTGCTGCTGGCGGACATCTGGATCGCCCTGGCCAGGGCGATCCAGACCCTGGGCTGTGCCCTCGCTGGCCACCTTGTGAATCAGCGAGCCGAACTCCGTAGGCACCCTGGATGGGGAGGGGCCGGAGAACTGGTCTCCTAGGGCCCACTCCAGGGGGCAGTTCCAGATGGCATCGACCGCCGAGGGCGAAAGGAGGACCACCTGGCGGTCGGACCGGCGTTCATGGCGATGGTCACGGTCGTGGGTCCGATCCGATCGCTCAGCCTGCCCGGCGGCAACAGGTGCGGGCCGAGAAGCACGGTCCCTTTCAGCAACCGATGCGACGCCTGAGGCGGCGGCCTGTGCAGTATGAACTTCTTCCTCCGAGGCCGGCTCAGCAGCGCCATCCTGGCCATAGTCATAGAGGAAGGGCCAATGCCTGGGATCGGCCGAATCCTGGCCCTGGTCGGCCAGCAGCCGCAGGGCTTGCACGGCATCGTCCACTCGCTCACGGTCGACCTGATCTTCCGGGAGCAGCGCTTGAACAGCCAGGATGGACCGGGCGGCCGCCGTCAGGCCCCTGGCAGACACCTCCAGCCCTCCGTAGCGCTCACTGCCGCCTGAGCCAGCGCCGACCATGCTGAACTCGGCCTGGCTCATATCGGCGGTGTGCGGATAACGTTCGGGCAGGTAGCCGTAGAGGAAGTCCGAAGGAACCAGGTCATCGTTCCAGACCGCGCTGATGCGCACCTGGGTCTGGGCCCGGGTCAGCGCCTCCAGGAAGCCCTTCTTCTCGGCATAGAGGATGGAGCGCAGGGCAGGATCATGGCTGAGCGTGTCCGCCAGGGGGTCGCCGATGCGGTCGTGCAGAACCAGGTCGGCCAGCTCCTCGGCGCCGAACATGGTGTCGCGGGGAATCAGATTGGGCCAGACCCCGTCCTGGACGGCGGGCAGCCAGACCAGGGGCCAGTCGGTGGCCAGGGCGGCGGCACCGGCTGGTGTGGTCAGGGTGACGGCGTGCTCGATGGGCCCGATCCGCGCCAGGGAATCGGCCTCGATCTGCATGGTGCGCACCTGATCCATGAAAGCCTCGACCGTGGGGAAACGACGGGAGCCAGCCGCGTACTGGAAGAGCCGCATGAGCGCGTCCAGACGGTCGTTGGCCTCCTCCCCCTCCTGGGTGGCCATCAGGGCCCGCCGCTGCCAGTCGTCGGCCAGGTTCAGGCTCCGCCAGGCCTCCCAGAGCACGTATTGGGGCTGACGGTCCTCCAGGGCGCTGATACGGGTGGCCGTCAGGCGCAGAACCTGCAGGGCCTTGTCCAGGGCTTGTACGTCAGGATCCTCACGGCGGCCTCCGGCGATGGCGGTCATGGCCTCCAGAATGATTCCCGAGGATCGGTCATCCGGGTCCAGCACCAGCAGGGTCTCCAGGGCCTGAACAGACAGAAGGGCTGGCCGTTGAGCATCCCGGTCGCCCAGATCCACCGGCTGGTCGGGGGCCGAGGAAGTGGAGAAGGGGCCGGACCCGCCCCCTGGCTCGACGGAATCGTGCCTGGCCAGCAGGGAATCGTCGACGCTGATGCCGGATGAACGCTCTTGTTGAGCCCGCCGCTCGGCCAGATCCTCGACCCAGGTCTGCCAGGCCTGTCCTAGGAGCGGCAGGTCGTCCAAGGAGCCTGATGAGTCCGGATGGCTCCCCTGTTGGCCGGACAAGGGGGCCAAGGCGGCCATGGTCTCCATGATGGACTCCAGGCGTTCCATCCTGACGGGACGCTCTTGACGAGCGGCTGTGGCGGGAACTCGGAAGAGCGGGCCAGCCATCAGGGTGCGCAGGCGCGAACGGATCCAGGCGGCCACCTGGTCAGGATCGTCCGGGTCGCTTCCGGCGGTGCCAGGGTCCAGCACCGATTGGGCCAGCTCGACCAGGGCGAAGAGACCCTGGATGGCGGGCTCCTGGCTGAGCGGACGGGTCACCGAGGAGAAGCGCACCGGCACGCCCTGGACGCGCAGCTTGCGGCCCAGGGTGCGCAGGGTCATGTTGTCGTGGGCGATGACGGCCATGTCGTTCCAGTCACGCTCGTTGGCCAGAAACTCATGTTTGATCTGCCAAACCAGGTCATCGTCCTCCTGGTCAGGGGAGTGGAAGAGCCTGGTCTGCACGCTGCCGTCGTGAATAAGACTGTCGCCGGCGGTCAGGGGCGCCACCGGGCCGGCGCCGGGCCAGGCGGGCAGCTTGCCGGGTCTGTCGGGCAGAGGGGTGTCGTTCTCCTCAACCCCAGCGATGCCCAGGCTGACCCTGGCAGCCACCAGATCGGCGTAAGAGCCCTGGACGCTTTCGGCATGCTCTGCGGCCGCTTCAGGAACCACCATCCTCCGGGGTTTCAGGGTCACGGTGGCAGCGCCCAGGCAGGCGAAGTCCTGGGCCAGAAGGGGGGCGGCGACGCCTGGCATGGGCTTGGACAGGGCCGTCAGGCGAGTGGCCAGAAACTCAGGATAGGAGCCGCGGAAGGACTGGACCGACTGATCGGGGTTGCCCACCAGAAGGAGTCGGCAGCCAGCCTGGTTCAAGCCCTGCAAGAGGCCCATCCCGGCCAGGGTGATGTCCTGCCAGTCGTCTACGACCAGCAGGTCAGGCAGATCGCCATCAGCCAGCCCGCCTAGGCTGCGGGAGGCTTCGACCATGAGCATGGAGGGATCCAGACGGAATTCGTCCGGGTAGCTCTCGGTGATGCTCTGGCGGTATTCGTCCTCCAGGGCGAAGGCCAGCCGCCACTGCAGGCCCAGCCGGTCGCGACGGTCAGGATCCATGGGCTGTACGGCCAAGGCATCCAGAAGCTGGTCCCGGTCACCCCTGTCCAGGCCTAATTCCGTCATGCGGGCGAACATGTCCCGCAGCTGGGCGATGAACCTGTCGGCGACCCCTACGACCCGTCCTTGACCGTCGCCGACCAGGACGGCCGACCAGCCTGCCCCGTTGCGGAAGTAGCGTTCCAGGAGTCGGCAGACCGCACAGTCATCCCCGGCCTGTACATGCTCCAGATGGACGGTCATGACCTGCCTGAGCAGGGCATCCTCTTCGGCGCCGTTCAGCAGTCTGGGCAGGAGTGGATCGTGGCCTCCCTGGGCCAGCCTGGACCGTGTCAGCATACGGAAGGCCAGAGCCTGCAGGGTGCCCACAGGTCGGGTGCGGTCGGCGCTGCCCCTCTCCAGAATGACCTGGCGGCTGACCTGGTCGGCAGCGGTCCGACCTGATACGGCCATGCTGGCACCGTCACCGAACCGTTCCATGCCTGCCAGCAGGGCCTGGGTGGCCAGCCTGGTCTTGCCGCTGCGGGGAGGACCAGCCACCACCAGGACCCGGGTGGGCCGACCCTCCTCGTTCTGGAGCCGATCGCCGATAAGGGCGCGGACCGGTTCCATGGCCTCTTGCGGATCCACCGGTGGCTGCTTGCTCATAGCTACAAGAATAGGGTCCGGCATGGTCCATCTACAGGCCCCGGAACCAGCTGATCCGGAACCGTCCGCAAGAGGCTCAATCGATGCCTGATCGGGAACGGCGTGCTGTTATCGTGGATTACAGTTCTCAGGCAGTCCCCAGGAGGTGATGTCCCTTGCAGCAGAATGGTTCCCAGGCCCGGCGCCCGGGTGCGGTTCCAGCCATGGACCAGGCGCCGACGCTGTCCGGGCTGCGGCTCCTGCGACCCTTGGACCTGGGAGGCACCGCCGCCGTCTATCTGTACGAGCAGGAGGGGCTCAACCGACCTGTGGCGGTCAAGGTGGCCCTCCAAGGCAGCATGGACCAGCAGACCCATCAACTCTTTCTGCGCGAGGCCAAGACCCTGGCCAAGCTCTCCACCCATCCCTGCATCCTGAGCATCCACCAGGCCCTGGTCAGCGATGACGGACGGGATTGCCTGGTGCTCGAATACGCTCCGGGAGGCAGCTGCAAGACCATCATGCTCAAGGGAGGCATGGACCAGGAGGACGTGCTGGACCTGGGAGTGCGCATGGCCTCGGCCCTCTGCTGCGCCCATGAGCGGGGGATCCTGCACCGGGACGTCAAACCCAGCAACTTTCTGATCACCGACCAGGGCCTGCCCGTCCTGGCCGACTTCGGCATCTCCTCTGGCATCTATGGAGGCGAACGGACCGGCGGGCTTTCCATACCCTGGGCGGCCCCGGAGATCCTGGCCAACCGCTCGGGAGGGTCCGAGGCCAGCGACATCTACTCCCTGGGCGCCTCGCTCTTTGGCATGCTGGCCGGCCGCTCCCCCTACGAGTACGCCTACCGGGCCCGGGATGAGGATCACCTGGCACAGCTGATCCTGACAGCGCAGACCCCGGTTCTGCACATGGGTGAGGCCTCCCCTATGCTGGCTGCGGTTCTGGAGAAGGCCATGGCCCATGACCGGGACGACCGCTACTACTCGGCGCTGGAGTTCGGCCGCGCCCTGCAGGAGGTCCAGCAGCAGCTCTACGGCCATGCGACGCCCTTCATCGGCGAGGGAATCGACCCCTATCCCAAGGGGGATGTACGCCCGCACGCCCGAACCGGGACCGGGGTCAGCTCCGAATCGCGTCTGCAACCGGGCAGAGAGGCGGAGGCCAACCATGCAGGCAGCCAAGCCAAGCGGTTTCCTGCCGGCCGCCGCCGTGTGATTCTTCTGGCGCTGATCCTCGCTGCCGTCCTGGCCGTTGCCTTGGTCTGGGCCTTGGTTGTCGGCCTGCCGAACGGATCCGAGCGAGGTTCACAGCCGACTGCAGGTTCCTCCCCGGTCCAAACCCAGCAGGCGCAGTCCCCGGACCCGACGGATTCGAGCGACCCTCATGACCTGCAGGAGGGCTCAGTTCCCTCGCCCACCCAGGGTCAGGGCCACTACCAGGGCACCACGGCAGTTTTCACTTGGTCCAATCCTGACCCCAAACCGGGAGACAGTTATGTTTGGCATCCCCTGGACCAGGGTGGCAGCGGCGACCGTGGCCGCAGCGTGCAGACCCGACAGCCGACCGCCCGCATCGACGATCCGCAGGGGGGCCAGACCTGCATCAGCGTCACCCTGGTGCGGGCCGACCGGAGCATGTCCCAGGAACCGACCATCATCTGCGCCGTTCAGTAAACCCTCGGTGGATGAATTTTCACATTCGACCACCCCGACTTTCACAGACCGCCAAGACCCTGCAAACCAGCTAAAATCAGTCCTCAGAGAGAGCATTGACGGCGGTCCGGGACGAGTTAAGAAGCCAAGCCTGTGTGGCAGGACAGGAAAGGAACCCAGGGGATTATGGACTTGCAGGGACGATTCCTGCGGATGCGCCGGGCCGGGCTGCGCCTGCGGCGTGCTCTGGCCGTCCGCGCCAGGAACCCTGCCGCCATCCTGGCCATCACGCTGACGGCGCTGGTCCTGCTCATCCTCGGAGCCCTGTTCATGCATGGGGTGAACCGCCGTGCCGTTCAGGTGGATGACGGCAGCATCTGGATCACCTCCCAAAATGAACGCAAGGTCGCCCGGTTCAAACCCGACATCGGAGAGGCGGATGTGGCCCTGTCGACGGGCACCGACCACTTCGATCTGGCCCAGAGCGGATACGCGGTCATCCTGGGTCGGGAGGGAGGCATGGCACCCATAGCGGCCTCCACCGCCACCCTTGGGGACACCACCCGTTCGGATGCCAGGGTCCAGCGGATGGTCAACGGGCCCACCCTGACTCTCTTCCAGGCTCGGACCGGCAAAATCTGGGTAGGCCGGGCCGCTTCGCCGGGAGATCTGGACCCGCAGCGCCGAGACCCTGTGCTGACCCTGGGCTCCGGGGCCGCCGTCACTGTGGATGCCTCCGGAGCTGTCTACGCCTACCGGCCCTCGGACGGGGTCGTGTTAAGGATCGACGGACCTGACTCCCGGGCCCATCGTGAGCTTGACTCTCTGACGGACCACACCCCCGTCCGGGCCACTGCCTTCAGCGTCATCGACGGAAGACCCGTCCTCTTGGCAGGCGACCGGCTTTACTGGCCCCAAGGATCCATCCGGATTCCACACCGGGGAGACCTGCAGCTCCAGTCCACTCCAGTGGATATGGACCGCCAGGGGCCCTGGGTGGGCCTGACCGACCAAGAAAGCGTCCACCTGGTTGATCTGGATCACCCCCGGAATCAGGTTGAGACTCTAGGCACCGGCGGCAGCGGCCAACCCGCCCAGCCGGTCTCCTCGGGCGGATGCTTGTGGACGGCCTGGGCCTCCTCGGGGAACAATTTCCTGCGACTGTGCGCAACAGGGACAGCCATGCCACAGGTTCGGTCACCGCAGCCGCGTCCCTCCACTCTGGAGGCCATCGGTCCCACCTCGGATCTGGTCTTCCGGGCCAACCACCGGAGGGTCATCCTCAACGACGTACTGACTGGCGATGTCTGGAATCCCCGAACCTCCACCAAGGTGATTCGGCCACAGTGGCAGACCATGGAGGTCAAGCACGCGGACAGGACCGATCAGCGTCAGGACTCGGCCGACAATCGTCAGCGGTTCGCGGCCACCTGTCGATCAGGATCCCAACCCATCCAGGCCGAGGACGACAGTCTGGGCATTCGGGCCGGATCCAGAGCCCTGCTGGATCCCCTGCGCAACGATCGCCAGACCGACTGCTCGGTTCTGCGAATCGAGGATGCGCGCAGCTCGCAAGGCAATCTGCGCCTGACCCCGGTCATGAACGGCCGCTACCTGCAGGTGGATGCCAGCGACGCACCTGTCGGCCGAGCCCGAATCAACTACTCCATCACCGATGGACGCGGCCAGGTCTCCTCGGCTGGCATCGACCTCAACATCGCCCCTGCCAAGATGGACCGAGGCGACCAGGCACCGGTCCAGAACGACACCCCTCCCGAATACGAAGTGGAGCAGGGCGCCACGACCACTGTCAATGCCCTGGCCGGCTTCGAGGATCCTGATGGGGATCCGCTGACCCTGACCGGCGCCGAACCGGTCAACTCCGATCGGATATCCCTGTCCACCAGGGCTGACGGACAGCTGACCATGAGCGCCGGGTCGGCCACCTCCGGTCGGCTGGCTGTCAAAGTCACTGTTTCGGACGGAGTCATGAGCGGTCAGGGACTGATCTACTTCACCGTCAAACCTGTCAATACCCTGGCTCCACTGGTCGATCCGGTCATACGCCAGGCCACTGCCGGCCGAGAGGCCACCGTGGACCTGAGCAGGAGCGTACACGCCAATGCCGCTCAGCCACTCCGCCTGGTCCGGGTCGACAAGCCCGACGGAATCCAGGTAAAGGTCAACGCCGAAAGCCTTTCCTTCACTGCCACCGCCGCCAACCCGGGCACCTATTATGTCCCCTACCGGGTGGCCCAGGGTGACCAGGAGACCCAGGGGCTGGTCAGGCTGGAGGTAGAACACAGCCAGGGCGGATCCGCGCTGCCGGTTCCTGTCAACGACGTAGCCCTGCTGGGGGCCGACCAGACCGCCATCGTCGATCCGCTTGACAACGACCTGGATCCCATGGGCGGAGTGCTGGCCCTGACCGATGTGCGCGTGGATCCGGACTCCGGCATCAAGGTCGGCATCGTGGACCACCGCCGGGTCTACCTGTCTGCCAGAAAAATCCCCACACGGTCGCTGAGCATCGCCTACACAGTTGCCAACGCCGATGGTACGGCTCAGGGGACCATCGTCCTGCAGCCCCCCTCCCTGAGCAGGGCGGCCTCGGCGCCCAAGGCCCCGAATCTGACGGTTGGGGTCCGCTCATCGGGCCTGGTCACGGTTTCGGTCATGGACAAGGTCGCTCACGCTGACGGGACCAGCGTCACCCTGGACCAGCAGCTGGCTACGGATCAGCAGACTTTTGCGGGCTTGGCCTTCGTATCCGGGGACACGGTCAGATATCAGGCCAGCGAGCGCACCGGGGACTTCCCGGCCACCTATACGGTCAGGGACGATCTGGGCAACGCGGCCTCAGGCACCATCACCTTCCGGGTGCATGCCTCCGACCCGGCCAGCAAGCCCGCGCCTACACCCAAGGATTTGCGGGCCCAGGTGGCTGCCGGGACCAAGGTGCGCATCCCCGTCCCATTGACCGGCATCGACCCGGACGGAGACTGTGATACCCTGTCCGGCTTGGGCAACCAGGCGCCCAGGCTGGGCAGGATCGTCAAAGCCGGGGCCGACTACCTGATCTATGAGGCCTATCCCGACTCGCATGGCACTGACGAGTTCACCTACGCCGTGGAGGACTGGATGGGGCAGCGCGCCCAGGCACACGTGCGCATCGGCGTCTTCCCTGACTCCTCGGTGACCGGGGTCTTCGCCCGGGACGACAAGGTCAGGCTGCGGCCCGGGACCGTGGCCGACGTTCCGGTCCTGCTCAACGACATCTCTGGGGATGACGACTCCTTGAGTCTGGACCCCCACCTGGAGTGCCAGGGCCTGGACCAAGCCAGCGTAAAGGACGATATGATCCGGCTGACTGCCCCCTCACAGCCAGGCACCTCCTATCTGGTCTACCGGGCACGCAACCGGGCGGGACTGAGCGACCAGGCCACCCTGACCGTGATCTCGGATCCTCAAGCCCCCATCCAGCCGCCCATAGCCCAGGATTACCAGGTGGCTCCCGAGGACACGGTGGACAAGCGCAGCGTGGAAGTCAATCTGGCCGACTCCATCAGCAATCCATCCGGCACCCTCGATGACCTGCGCCTTGGGATTCATCCTGGAGCCAGGGCCCACGCCAGGACCGCAGGCGAAGCCGGCTCCACCAAGCTGGTCATCGACCTGACCGACCAGGCCAAGGCCGTGCCCTACACTGTCACCAATACCCGGTACAAGATCACTTCAATGGCCTTTGTGAAGGTCCCCGCCTATGGGGTGTTCCCTCCGGTTCTAAGACCCCGCGCTCCGGCCCTCAAAGTGCGGGCTGGTCAGAGCATCACCATCGACATCGCCGATCAGGTCAGGGTGGGCGCAGGCAAGACCGCACGGATCTCCTCCC
Organism: Bifidobacterium sp. W8112; assembly: GCF_016101425.1. Lineage (NCBI taxonomy): Bacteria > Bacillati > Actinomycetota > Actinomycetes > Bifidobacteriales > Bifidobacteriaceae > Bifidobacterium > Bifidobacterium sp. W8112. The sequence goes on from NZ_JACFQN010000002.1 coordinate 427,041, forward strand.
GCCAGTCCGTTTCGGCCACCAAGTCCGACGGATCCGACCCCTATGTGGACGAGCACACCCTGAGGTTCACCGCCGCCAAGGACTATGCCGGTCCAGCCTCACTGACCTTTGCCGTCCGTGACGGGGATCCGGGCGGTCAGGCCATCGTCAACGAGTCAGTGCTGACCCTGCCCATCACCGTGGTGGGCGGCAGAGCAGCCCCGCCGGTCCTCTCGGCACCGGTCATCGATCTGGTGGCCGGGGAGCCGGCACAGACCATATCCCTGCCTGCCATGACCCGTTGGCCCCAGGGAAGCGACCCGGCAGACAGCACCTTCTCCTCCGGGGACCCCCAGGGGCCGATCCATGCCAAGCTGAGTCCTCGGGGGCAACTGAACGTGGCCGCCGACAAGACCGCAACACCTGGCACCAAGGCCACCCTGCCGGTAACCATCGCCAGTTCATCCGGCGAGGCGCATACGGTCCTGGCCTTCCGCATCATCGCCACCACTCGGCCCCTGGCTTCGGTCCCCTCACGTCATGTGGGGCTCAAGGCCGGGCAGAGCCTGGAACTGAACCTATTCGACGATGCCCTCAACCCCTTCCCCGACACTCCGCTGCGCTTGGTGGGCCTGGTCAGCGACGACACCTCACGTCTGACAGCCAGCAACCTGGGCGACGGGAGGATCGCCATCAAAGCCGATCGTGACATCGGCGCCTCTACCAACACCATTCTGGCCACGGTCGAGGATGGCAGCCGTGACCCGGGACGCCGGGTCAGCGCCACCATCACCGTGGGCATCATCGACCGCCCGCAGGCCCCCAGAATGCTGGCGGGCGCGGCCCAGGCAGGCGACGGAACGGTTCTCCTGGCCTGGGAGCCGGGTGCAGCCAACGGCAGTCCGGTGGACGAGTATCGAGTCTCCTACACCTCATCGGCAGGCTCAGGACAACGCTCCTGCGGCAATGCCGTCACCTGCCGAATCGACGGGCTGGCCAACGGCCATGACTACTCCTTTACTGTCCAAGCCCACAACCAGGTGGGCTGGTCCCCCGCCTCCTCGCCGGCAGCAGCAAGGCCGGACGCGATCCCAGGAGGCGTGCAGGCACTGACCGTGGACGGCGGCAGCAAGGAAACCCTGACCGTCACCTGGCGCCCACCGGAGAATCACGGCTCACCCATCCAGGGCTATACGGTCCACGGCGAGGGTTCAGGCTGCGGTTCGCCACGATGGCGGTCGGCCACCGCCACCAAGGCGGTCTTCGATGTGGGCCATGACGAGGCAGGCGGCACTTGCACAGTGAGCGTGACCCCGTCCAATATGGCCGGATCAGGACCTGTGGCCTCAGCCTCTGGAGCCACCTGGTCACATCCGGATCCCCCTACATTCCAGACTCTGGAGTACCAGGGCAAGGACCAGGTCAAGCTGGTCCTTGCCCCCGGGGGCGAACACGGCCGGTCCTGCGCAGACATCCAGGTGAGCATCGATGGCCTCGACTCCGACAAGGCCTCCTGGACCCTGCCCTGCAACCAGCCGGAGGTCAGTGAAGTCATCACCCTGCCTGCTGGATCCGCCAAGCCAGGTGACACGCTGACCTTCCGGGCAGTCGCTCGCATCCGTGGAGTGGGGTCTGAAGGCCATTCGCCCGCTGCCACCAAGGAGCTGACCCTGCCTAAGGATGCCGACAAGCCAAGCGACAAGACTCATACCCGTCAGGGGTCCCCTCAGCAGACAAGGATGAATGACCATGGATGATCGAAACGCGCAGGAACCCATCCAGCAGGACGGCACCATCCCGGATGACGCGACCAGGAGGAGTACCCCCAAAGCCGCCCGCGAGGAGAGCAGCGAGAGCCGACGGATCCCTGCCGACCGACTGGATGTACTCAAGCGACAGCGCCAGGCCCTCATGGCCGGTCTGGGCCAGCAGGAATCCACTCCGGCGGTGAGCGATGACCGGACCCGGCCCGGTCACATCCCTGTGGCTGCCAGGCAGGAAAGGACTCAGGAGTCCGGGACGGAATCCATCCCATCGGACCGCACCATGGTGGAAGACGGGACCATCCCCGGCCGCCAGCCGGTCCGTGACCTGTTCAACCGGCCCTCATCAGCTCCTGCAAGGCCTGACCTTGTCGATGTCACCAATCAGTCCCGTCGCCCCCCGCTGGAGAAGACCTCGACCCCCACTTACGCAGTCAGGACCGACGAACCAGGGGAGGTAGACCAGACAGGACAGAACAGGCGGTCTTCCACCGAAGCAGGAGATCAGGCAGCAGGGACAAGGCAGCCAAGACGATCCGGCCAGGCCGCAGTGGATGTGTCGACCTTCGCCAACCTCTTCCGCTCCATCGTGGACAACGTCGGCCAGGCGGTGCTGGGCAAGGAGGATACCATCGCCCTGTGCGTCACCGCCCTGATCGCAGGAGGCCATGTGCTCCTGGAAGACAATCCGGGCACTGGCAAGACCCAGCTGTCACGCGCCCTGGCCGCCTCCATCGCCGTGGACTGCAAGCGGATCCAGTTCACCCCGGACCTGCTCCCCTCCGATCTGCTGGGCGTGACCTTCTATGACCAGGCTCAAGGACAATTCTCCTTCCGGCCCGGCCCGGTCTTCGCCTCCCTGGTTCTGGCCGACGAGATCAACCGAGCCTCCCCCAAGACCCAATCGGCCCTGCTGGAGGTCATGGAGGAGGGTCAGGTGACCGTGGATGGCCGCACCTACCGCCTCCCCCGGCCATTCATGGTTATGGCCACTCAGAATCCCATCGAACAGCTGGGCACCTATGCCCTGCCCGAAGCTCAGATGGACCGCTTCCTGATCCGCACCTCGCTTGGGGCGCCTGGACACGATGCCAGCATGCGCATTCTTGAAGAGGCCGACATCCGCGACCGGGCAGGCCTGGTGGAACCGGTGGTCGACGCCGCCCAGGTGGAGGCCATGGCCGCCTGCGCCTCCGAGGTCTTCTGCGACTCCTCCATCATGGAATACGTCATCCACATCATCGAAGCCACACGGCACAGTCCCGCCATCCAGGTCGGCTCCTCCATCAGAGGCGGGCTGGCTCTGGTCCGTTGTGCCAGGATCCGGGCCTGCGCCCAGGGCCGCGACTACGTGATCCCCGATGATGTCAAGAAACTGGTCGACCCCATCCTGGCCCACCGGCTGATCCTGACCTCCCAGAGCAGGTTGGCGGACATGGATGAACACCAGGCGCTGGCCGAAGCCCTGGCCAAGGTCCCCGTCCCCACAGGAGAGCAGTGAGCCATGACCGCCTTCGCCAGCCGAACTGCCCCGAAAGCGAGACCGGCATCCTCGACAGGATCCGAACAGAGCCTGCGATCCCGGGCCGTCGGCCTATGGCAGTCGATCACTGCCCTGGGCCGGGCTATGGCTCTGGCCGCGCTTCTGTGCGCTTTGGCCTTCGTCCCTACAGGCTGGCGTGAACTGCTGGCGGGCGCTCTGCTGGGCGCGGGCATGCTGCTGTTTGGGCTGCTGACGAGCCTGGGCAACCTGTCCTGCAACGCTGAAACGAGTCTGAACCAAGGCCATCTGGAGGTGGGTGGCCAGGCCGAGCTGGTTCTGATTCTGACCAACCCAGGCAGCCGTTCCACCCGTCGCGGCCGAATCGGTCTGGCTCTAGGCCAAGGAACGGTCATTGCGCCCCTGCCAGCCCTGGCCCCCGGCCAGAGTCACCAGATCCGCTTGAAGCTGGAAGCCAGGTCCCGTGGCGTGATTGACCTGGGCCCGGTGACCATGGAGGCCGGCGATCCGCTGGGGCTCATCCGTCGCCGCCGAATTCTGACCGGCGCCCGAAAACTCTACATCCATCCCCGCACCGTGGCACTGCCGCCCCTCGAAGCCGGGCTGGAGCGCGACCTGGAGGGGGACCCTGGCCCCGGCATTGTCGACGACGATCTGGAATTCCATGCCCTGCGTCCCTACGTTCCAGGCGACGACATCAAACGGGTCCACTGGTTGTCCACCGCCCGGGCCGGCACCTTGATGGTCCGCCAGTACGAGCCCACCCTGCGCACCAGAATCAAACTGATCCTGGACGGCCAGGCTGCCTCCTACCGGAACGCGGATGAGTTCGAGCTGGCAGTCGAAATCTATGCCTCTCTGGGCTGCCGATGCCTGCTTGACGGCCGTCGGCTGCAAGCGCTGGCCCCGGAACCGGACGATCCCGATGCCCATGGAACCACCCTGCCCACGGAGGATCCCCGAAGCTTTCTGGATGCCTGCAGCGCCATCCGCCCCCGCCAGGACAGCTACGACAAGCCCGATCTGGCTGATACTCCCGAGCAAACCAGTCTGACCATCCTGGTGACCGGTTCGCTGGGTGACCGCCAACCCTCAGTCCTAGCGGACGGATCGGCCCAGAACGCATCCCCGGTCATGCTGCTAGCTGCTGACCTGGATGCCAATCCAAGCCTGCAGACGCAACCGGGGTTGGTCAACACTGTTGTGGGCAACAGGAAGGACCTTCCCATCCTCTTGGAGAACCTGCCATGAGCACATCCGCATCATGGATGGACCAAGCCCAGAGGAAACCTATCCGCCTGATCGACCGGTCTGGTCTGCAATCCACTGTCGATCCGACCAGGCGCCGCTCACCCGCTATTCTGGTCGCCGCATTGGCCCCACTTGATCTGCTGGCCGGACTCCAGCTGCTGCCGGTCTATGGCAGCCTGCCCTTCTGGCTGACAGTGGGAGCCGCCGCCTGTTTGACCGGACTGCTGATCGCCATGCTCCCCCGCCGTGGGATCGCCACTGCCCTCCTGCAGCCTCTGTTGCTGATCGCAGCCCAGTTCCTGCTGGGGCCCATCCTCGCTCTGAACGGGACCACCCTGGCCCATGTCCTGCCCACCTGGGCAACTCTGACACAAGGGTGGTCCGCCACCTTCGGCGCGTTCAAGACCCTGGCAGCCATCGATCCGCCCCTTGGACAGGAGGCAGGCGGACTGATGGCCCTGTGGACGCTGATGCTCTGGACCTGTTACCTGGCCGTGTTGCTGGCCCGCCATGGCCTGGGCCGCAACCTGGGACGGCCAGCGCACCCCGTAGCCGTCCTGACAGCCACCCTGCCCATCCTGGCCACCATGGCTCTGTCAGCAGCCCTAGGCACCAGCAGAGGCCTCTATCCGGCATTGACAGGTGGCATCCTCTGGCTGCTCCTGCTGATCTGGTGCGCCAGCGGGCTGGGGCTACTGCGTCTGCAGGGGCCCGCATCCACCCTCCTGACCCTAGTCCTGGCAGCCGGACTGATTTGCTCCGCTGGACTCCTGACTGCCCCGACCCGACTGGTCATTCGCGACCACTACCAGCCGCCCATAGACCCCTACCAGTTCACCAGCCCTCTGAGCGATTACCGCGCCTACATCAAACGCCACCGCGACGATACCCTGGTCACGGTCCGCAACCTGCCCGCTGGCACCCCGGTCCGCATGGCCGTCATGGACCGTTATGACGGCAAGGTCTGGAATCTGTCCGACTCCTCAGGCGCAGGAGCCGCCGACTATCGGCGCATTGGCGCCCAGATCCGGACAGAAACACACCAGGAGAAGGCCAAAGACACCAAATCGACCGGACGACCTTTTACAGCGACCTTCCAGATTCGAGAGGGATTCAACCACGCCTGGCTGCCTTCCGCCGGACAGGTCAACGGCATCGATACGGCTAAGGGCCTGCAACGGGAGGACCTCTACTTCAACAAGGCCACAGACACCGCCCTGACCGATCAGACCCTGCAGAAAGGGACCAACTATACAGTGCACGGCGTGGCCGAAGATAGACCCGCAACCCGTCGCATCGCCGACAGCGATCCGGGCGATGTGCAGGTGCCTCCCCTGGCGGATGCTCCTGAGAGCCTGCCCAAGGCGGCTGCCTCCATGACCTCCATGCAGGTGCGCGGCGGTGCCAGGGCTCTGGCCATCGAGGAACGGCTGCACCGGGAGGGGTGGTTCTCCCACGGTCTGGCCGGCGACTACCCCTCGGCATCCGGCCATGGTGACTATCGGATTAATCAGCTCCTGCAGGGTCAGGCCATGGTGGGCGACAGCGAACAATACGCCTCGGCCATGGCCCTCCTGGCCCGGCAGATGGGTCTGCCATCCCGGGTGGTACTGGGATTCCTGCCCAAGAACCGCGATGGCTCCATCAGCCGGGCACGGACGAAGACCCAAGCGGACGGGAGCACCCGAGTCGACTTCACAGGGCGCGATGCCCAGGCCTGGGTGGAGGTCAACCTAGAGGGTCTAGGATGGGTCCCCTTCTATCCCACGCCACCGGAGACCAAGACCCCGGACAGGTCCCTGGACTCCACGCCACCCAATCCGCGCACCCTGGTCCGCCAGCCGCCGCCCCCACTGGTCAATCCTCCCCGCGACGACCGGGCCACCCAGGGTCGAACTACCGTCGGCGGACAGGAAGCATCGCGACAATCTTCACCCTCCTTCTGGAAACGGTACGGACCTTTGATAGCCAGAGTGACGCTCTGGACCATGCCGCTCTGGCTGCCGGCTCTCCTGGTTCTGGCCCTGCTGGCCGTCAAGGCCTGGTTGCGCCGACGGGCCCGGTCGACCGGCGATCCGAAGACACGCATCCGCGCCGGCTGGCGGCAGATCGGCAACCTGGGCAGACAGACCGGCCTGTCCCTGGAGGGCACCCGTAGCGAGCAGGCAGCCCTGATCGCCCAGACCCTGCTGACCGACCCCCCAGGGTCCTCGTCGGCTGGGCTGCGTCGGGATCTGAATCGACTGCGCAGCATGGCGGATCAGGCCTCGTTCGACCGTCACCCTTCAGATGAGCAGGAGGTCGAAGACTGCTGGCAGCTGGTAGACAAGCTGCGATCCGCCATCCTGGCATCCCTGCCACGAACCCGACGCTGGCGGACCCTGCTTTCCCCTAGGCACCTGCGCTGACCTATCTGCCACTGTCTTCCGGCAACCTAGACCGCGAGAAAAACAAGATGAGGACCCGTGCGATCGCTATGATCGTACGGGCCCTCATCCTTTATCACATATCCGGCGGCCGAATCCGTCTGGGCCGGGTCATCCGGCCCAAGCGGATCAGCGGCTACTGGCCGTGCATGCACTCACTGGTTGGAGTGCTGGTCCTCCGAGGAGGAGAAGGTGGCCGAACCAGGCTGCTGGGACGGCTTCTGATCGGAGTCACTGCCATCGGCGGCATCCGAAGATCCGGTGCCCGCGGCAGCCGTCTGATCGCCGGTCTCAGCTGACGGATCCTGCACGTTGGGGGTATCCAGATGGCTCTGGCCGCCCTGGTCGTTGAGGAAGTCGTCAGGGTTGAAGTCGTCGCCCAGCTTCAGATCCCCGAAGTCGATGTTGGAGAAGTCCACATCGTTCAGGTCGGCGTCGCTCAGATCCACGTCGCCGCCACCCAGACCGAAGTTGGGGTAGATGGTGTCGCGGATGGCCTTGTCGGGCTCCACAGTGGCGTTGCGGTACCTGGCCAGGCCGGTGCCGGCAGGGATCAGCTTGCCGATGATCACGTTCTCCTTGAGGCCCTTCAGGTCGTCGACCTTCTGGTTCAGGGCGGCCTCGGTGAGCACGCGGGTCGTCTCCTGGAAGGATGCGGCCGACAGCCAGGAGTCGGTAGCCAGGGAGGCCTTGGTGATGCCCATGAGCTCGGGGCGTCCCGCAGCCGGCTTGCCTCCGGCCTTGACGGCCTTCATGTTGGCGGCCTTGAACTTGGCCTGGTCAACCAACTCGCCGGGCAGCAGGTCGGTGTCGCCCGAGTCGATGACCGTGACACGGCGGAGCATCTGGTGGACGATGACCTCGATGTGCTTGTCGTGGATGTCCACGCCCTGGGAGCGGTAGACCGTGTGCACCTCGTTGACGATGTTCACCTGGGCGGCGCGCGGGCCGAGGATGCGCAGGATCTTCTTGGGATCCACGGAGCCCTCAATCAGCTGGGTGCCGGCCTCGACGTGCTGCCCGTCCTTGACCATCATGGGCGCACGGCGGGTGACCGGGTAGGTCAGCGCCTCCACAGAGGTATCGTCCGGGGTCAGGGTTACCTGACGGCCGCGGTCGGTGTCCTCCACCTTGACGGTGCCGGGGAACTCCGCGATGGGAGCCTCGCCCTTGGGGGTACGGGCCTCGAAGAGCTCGGTGACACGGGGAAGACCCTGGGTGATGTCGGAGGCCGAAGCCACACCGCCGGAGTGGAAGGAACGCAGCGTCAGCTGGGTGCCGGGCTCGCCGATGGACTGGGCGGCCACAATGCCCACAGCCTCGCCCACATCCACCAGCTTGTTGGTGGCCAGGGACCAGCCGTAGCACTTGGCGCACACTCCGCGGGTGGACTCGCAGGTCAGGACCGAGCGGGCCTTGACTTCCTCCACGCCGTGGGCGACCATGTCGCGCAGGACATCCATGGACAAGGCGTCGCCGCGCTTGTAGAGCACGGTCTTGCCATCCTTGGGATCGATGACATCAGCGGCCAGGAGCCTGGAGTAGGGTCCGCCGTCGGCGGCCTTGACCAGAACCAGGTTGCCCTGCTCGTCGCGCTCGGCCACCTTCATGGTCAGACCGCGCATGGTGCCGCAGTCCTCCTCGCGCACGATCACGTCCTGGGAGACATCGACCAGACGACGGGTCAGGTAGCCCGACTCGGCGGTGCGCAGTGCGGTGTCGGCCAGACCCTTGCGGGCGCCGTGCTGGGAGATGAAGTACTCCAGCACCGACAGGCCGTCGTGGTAGTTGGACTTGACGGGTCGAGGGATGATCTCGCCCTTGGGGTTGGCCACCAGGCCTCGCATGCCGGCGATCTGGCGGATCTGCATCCAGTTGCCTCGTGCCCCGGACTGGACCATGATGTTCACGTTGTTGTCCGGAGTGAAGTGCTTCTGCATGGCATCAGCCACCTTGTCGGTGCACTCGGTCCACAGGTTGATCAGCTCCTGACGGCGCTCCTCGTCGGTCAGCAGACCCATGTCGTACTGGGAGTTGACCTTGGCGGCCTGCCCCTGGTACTCGTTGACGATCTCGCTGCGCTCGGGCGGCACCACGATGTCGGAGAAGGCCATGGTCACGCCGGACCACTGGGCCCGGGTGAAGCCCAGATCCTTCAGGGCATCCAGGGTAGCCGCGACCTGGGCGGTCGAGTACCGGGTGGCGATGTCGTCCACGATGCCTGACAACTTGCCCTTGGGCACCTGCTCGTTGATGAAGGGGTAGTCCACAGGCAGCGTCCGGTTGAACAGAACCCGCCCGTAGTTGGTGGCGAAGAGCCTGGATCCGTCCTTGAAGACCTCCTCCTTGACCACGTCGGGGCTGCCGGGCTCGGGGTCGATGACCTTGAGGTCGCCGGGCTCCCAATCCTTGGGCATGACGAAGTCGGCGGGGACCCGCAGCAGGATCTTGGCCTGCATGTCGATCTCACCCAGGTCCAGGGCCATCCGGGCCTCGGCCAGGCTGGAGAAGATCCGGCCCTGGCCCTTGGCACCGTCAACCACAGTGGTCAGGTAGTACAGACCCAGAATCATATCCTGGGAGGGCATGGTGACCGTGTGGCCGTCGGCGGGCTTGAGGATGTTGTCGGAGGCCAGCATGAGCGAACGGGCCTCAGCCTGGGCCTCTGCCGACAGGGGCAGATGGACTGCCATCTGGTCGCCGTCGAAGTCGGCGTTGAAGGCCGCGCAGGCCAGCGGGGGCAGGTGGATGGCCTTGCCCTCGACCAGGATCGGCTCAAAGGCCTGGATGCCCAGACGGTGCAGCGTAGGCGCACGGTTGAGCAGGACGGGATGCTCGGAGATGACCTCCTCCAGCACGCCCCAGACCTCGGGGTCGCCACGGTCGACCAGGCGCTTGGCGCTCTTCATGTTCTGCGCGTAGTTGAGGTCCACCAGCCGCTTGATGACGAAGGGCTTGAAGAGCTCCAGGGCCATGGGCTTGGGCAGGCCGCACTGGTGCATGCGCAGGGAGGGCCCGACCACGATCACGGAACGGCCCGAGTAGTCCACGCGCTTGCCCAGCAGGTTCTGACGGAAGCGGCCCTGCTTGCCCTTGAGCATGTCTGCCAGGGACTTCAGGGGGCGGTTGGATGCACCGGTGACGGGACGGCCACGGCGGCCGTTGTCGAAGAGGGAGTCCACAGCCTCCTGGAGCATGCGCTTCTCGTTGTTGAGCATGATCTCAGGGGCGCCCAGCTCGATCAGGCGCTTGAGCCTGTTGTTGCGGTTGATGACGCGCCGGTAGAGGTCGTTGAGGTCGGAGGTGGCGAAGCGGCCGCCGTCCAGCTGCACCATGGGGCGCAGGTCGGGCGGAATGACCGGGACGACGTCCAGGACCATGGCCTCGGGCTTGTTGCCGGTGTTCAGGAAGGCGGAGACCACCTTGAGCCGCTTCAGGGCACGGGCCTTGCGCTGGCCGGAGCCAGTGTCGATCTCGTGGCGGAGCTCCTTGGCGGCACCCTCCAGGTCGAAGTCCTGCAGGCGCTTCTTGATGGCCTCGGCGCCCATGCAGCCCTCGAAGTAGTCACCGTAGCGGTCCTGCATCTCCCGCCACAGATCCACGTCGCCCTCCATGTCGCCGGGCTTCAGGGTCTTGAAGCGGTCGAAGACGGCGGTGACCCTCTGGATCTGGTCGTCGTAGCGCTTGCGGATGGCGGTCATGTCCCGCTCGGCCCCGTTGCGCAGACGGGCCTTCATAGAGCCCTTGACCTCGTCGGTCTTCTCCAGCTCGGCCAGGTCCTCCTCCAGCTTCTTGGCGCGCTTGTCGATCTCCAGGTCGCGCTTCTTCCCCAGCTGGGTGATCTCGTTGTCGAACTCGTCCTGCAGGTCGGGCAGATCCTTGTGGCGCTTGTCCTCATCCACCTTGGTGACCATGTAGGCCGCGAAGTAGATGACCTTCTCCAGGTCCTTGGGCGCGATGTCCAGCAGGTAGCCCAGCCGGGAGGGCACGCCCTTGAAGAACCAGATGTGGGTGACGGGGGCGGCCAGCTCGATGTGGCCCATACGCTCGCGGCGGACGCGGGAGCGGGTGACCTCCACGCCGCAGCGCTCGCAGACGATCCCCTTGAAGCGCACGCGCTTGTACTTGCCGCAGGCGCACTCCCAGTCGCGGGTGGGTCCGAAGATCTGCTCGCCGAACAGGCCGTCCTTCTCGGGCTTCAAGGTACGGTAGTTGATGGTCTCGGGCTTCTTGACCTCGCCATAGCTCCAGCCGCGGATGTCGTCGGCCGTGGCCAGTCCGATTCTCAGTTTGTCAAATGCATTGACGTCCAGCACTCTATGTCCTGTCTCTGATCTTGTAACTGCTCTGAAGTTTGCCTTTTAGCGGGATGCCCGCAGTGCGGGCATCCCTGTGACTGGTGGTTCAGCGGTACTCCGGCTCGGGAGCTGACTGGTCGGCCTTGGCGGCGGCGTCCGGGCGGGCGCCGATGTTGAAGCCCAGGTCGTCGGAGGCGGCGTTGGGGTCGTCGTCCTCGTCCTTCATCTCGATCACGTTGCCTTCGGCGTTGAGCACCTCCACGTTCAAGGAGAGCGACTGCATCTCCTTGAGCAGCACCTTGAAGGATTCGGGAATGCCGGCCGCCGGCAGGTTCTCCCCGCGCACGATGGCTCCATAGGCCCGCACACGACCGTCCACGTCGTCGGACTTGGTGGTCATCATCTCGTGCAGGGTGTAGGCGGCACCGTAGGCCTCCAGGGCCCAGACCTCCATCTCGCCGAAGCGCTGGCCGCCGAACTGGGCCTTGCCGCCCAAGGGCTGCTGGGTGATCATGGAGTAGGGGCCGGTGGACCGGGCGTGAATCTTGTCGTCGACCAGGTGGTGGAGCTTGAGCATGTACATGTAGCCCACGGAGATCGGCTTGGTGAAGGGTTCGCCGGTGCGGCCGTCGTAGAGCACGGCCTTGCCGTCGTCGCCCACCAGGCGCTCGCCGTCACGGTTGGGCAGAGTGGTCTTGAGCAGGCCGTTCAGGGCATCCTGCCGTACGCCGTCGAAGACCGGTGTAGCCACGGCTGTGCCGGGCTCGGCCTTCTCGGCACCTGCCGGAATGTGCTTCTTCCACTCGGCCTCCAGGTTGGGATCCAGGCTGATGTCCCAGCCGGAGTGGGCGATCCACCCCAGGTGGAGCTCCAGGACCTGGCCCAGGTTCATACGCGAGGGCACGCCCAGGGGGTTGAGCATGATGTCGATGGGGGTGCCATCGGCCATGAAGGGCATATCCTCCTCGGGCAGGATCCTCGAGATGACGCCCTTGTTGCCGTGGCGACCGGAGAGCTTGTCGCCCTGGGTGATCTTGCGGTGCTGGGCGATGTAGACCCTGATCATCCGGTTGACGCCGTTGGGCAGCTCGTCGCCGTCCTCCTCGGCATCCTCGCGGGTGACCTCCTTGACCTCGATGACCGTGCCGGTCTCGCCGTGGGGCACCCTGAGGCTGGTGTCGCGCACCTCACGGCTCTTCTCGCCGAAGATGGCCCGCAGGAGCCGCTCCTCGGGGGTCAGCTCGGTCTCGCCCTTGGGGGTGACCTTGCCGACCAGGATGTCTCCGGCCTCGACCTCGGCACCGATGCGGATGATGCCGCGCTCGTCCAGGTTGGCCACTGCGTCCTCGCCCACGTTGGGCAGGTCGCGGGTGATCTCCTCGGCGCCCAGCTTGGTCTCGCGGGCGTCGGTCTCGTACTCCTCGATGTGGATGGAGCTCAGGGTGTCGTCCTGGACCAGACGCTGGGAGATGATGACGGCGTCCTCGTAGTTGTAGCCGTTCCAAGGCATGAAGGCCACCAGGAGGTTCTTGCCCAGGGCCATCTCGCCCTTCTGGGTGGCGGGGCCATCGGCCAGGACCGTGCCGGCCTCGACCCGCTCCCCATCCTTGATCAGCGGGACCTGGTTGTAGCAGGTGGTCTGGTTGGACCGCTGGAACTTGGCCAGCTTGTAGGAGGACTGGGTGCCGTCGTCATTCATGACGCGGATCATGTCGGCGGAGACGTAGGTGACCACGCCCGGCTTCTCGGCCAGGATGACGTCACCGGAATCGATGGCGGAGCGCCACTCGGAGCCGGTGCCCACCAGGGGACGCTCGGACTTGACCAGGGGGACGGCCTGACGCTGCATGTTGGTGCCCATCAGCGCTCGGTGGCCCTCGTCGTGCTCCAGGAAGGGGATCAAGGAGGCGCCCACCGAAACCATCTGCCGGGGGGAGACATCCATCAGGTCCACCTGGGAGACGGGCACATCCTTGGCCTCGGCCTCGGCGTCACGCACCAGGGCCTCGTCCTCGACGAAGTGTCCGGTCTCGTCGATCTCCTGGTTGGCCTGGGCGATGGTGTGCTCGGACTCCTGGTCGGCGGTCATGTAGACCACGTCGTCGGTCACCTGGCCATCGATGACCTTGCGGTAGGGGGTCTCGATGAAGCCGAAGGGGTTGACCCGGGCGAAGGTGGCCAGGGAGCCGATCAGACCGATGTTGGGGCCTTCAGGGGACTCGATGGGGCACATGCGTCCGTAGTGGGAGGGGTGCACATCGCGCACCTCCATGGAGGCACGGTCGCGGGACAGGCCGCCGGGGCCCAGGGCCGAGAGACGACGCTTGTTGGTCACGCCGGCCAGCGGGTTGTTCTGATCCATGAACTGGCTCAGCTGGGAGGTTCCGAAGAACTCCTTGATGGTGGCGTTGACCGGGCGGATGTTGATCAGGGACTGCGGGGTGATGGCCTCCGCATCCTGGGTGGTCATCCTCTCGCGGACCACGCGCTCCATACGGCTCAGGCCGGTGCGCAGCTGGTTCTGGATCAGCTCGCCCACCTGGCGGATGCGGCGGTTGCCGAAGTGGTCGATGTCGTCCACGTCCACCCGCAGCTCGATGTCCTGTCCGTTGCGGCGGCCGGGGAAGGTCTGCCCGCCGGCATGCAGGGTCACCAGGTACTTCAGGGTGGCGATGATGTCCTCGGGATGCAGGCTGCGATCGTTGAAGTCGGCCTCAAGGCCCAGCTTGCGGTTGATCTTGTAACGGCCGACACGGGCCAGGTCGTAGCGCTTGGTATTGAAGTAGAAGGAGTCCAGCAGGTTGCGGCCGGCCTCGGGCGAGGCGGTGTCCGCGGGCCGGATCTTGCGGTAGAGGTCGGTCAGGGCCTCGTCCTGGGTCTCGATGGTCTCCTTCTCCAGGGCGTCCAGCACCAGCGGGTAGCCCTTGAAGGCCTTGCGGATCTGCGGCTTGGTCATGCCGATGGCCATGAGGAAGACGATGGCGGACTGCTTGCGCTTGCGGTCCACGCGCACGCCCAGCACATCGCGCTTGTCGATCTCGAACTCCAGCCAGGCGCCCCGGCTGGGGATGATCTTGGCCCCGAAGATCTCCTTGTCGGAGTTGCGGTCCTGGGTCCGGTCGAAGTAGACGCCCGGGGAACGGACCAGCTGGGAGACGATGACGCGCTCCGAGCCGCCGATGATGAAGGTGCCGTGGGGGGTCTGCAGCGGGAAGTCGCCCATGAAGACGGTCTGCGACTTGATCTCGCCGGTGTCCCCGTTTTCAAACTCGGCGTTCACGTACAGAGGAGCGGAATACGTATAGTCCTTCTCCTTGCACTCCTGGACCGTGTGCCGGGGTTCCTCGAAGTAGGGATCCGAGAAGGTCAGGCTCATGGTCTGGGCAAAGTTCTCAATGGGAGAAATCTCCTGGAAAACCTCATCCAGGCCCGAGACCGGGGCCACGGTATGGGTTCCGTTGACCTGATCCTCCTCGACCCGCTTCTTCCAGCGGTCGTTGCCGACCAGCCAGTCGAAGCTGTCGGTCTGCACACCCAGGAGGTAGGGCACCTCGATGGGTTCGCGGATGGATCCGAAGTTGACACGGTCGGTGGCCTTGTGCAGTTTGATGTCGTGTTCGTCAGCGCGTGCCTGCGTAGTGGTGATACTTCTTACAGCTTTATTGGCAGCCAAAATGGACGTTCCTTATCGCTCGCCGTACTCGATCATTCCTGTTACCCCAGGGAGATGCCGAATGGCCGCCATATGCCTATTCGCGGGCATCTCCTCGATGATGCATGCCCGCTATATGACACACCTCATGCAAAGACAAAACTATAGCAGACAAGAACCATGGATGCAATCGGCGTGTCGTCTTTGGAAAGCTGCTATTGGACCATGACCGGCACAGGCTGGGAAACCACCCGGGGATTGGCCTTGAGGACCAGCTTGGCCTGGTAGGAGCCGGCATTGACCCGAGGCAGCTGATCGTCGGGCAGGCAGCTGTCCTGGCTGCTGTCAGCATTCCAGGTGATGGTCTGCACGTCCTTGTCGCCGGTGGCCATGAGCAGAGTGCGCGCCCCAACCGGGCAGGCATCGGAACGCCAGATGGTCTCCTGGCCGCTGGTGATGATCAGCACCCGGCCGCCGTCGGAGCCGTCCACCAGACAGGACCCCGTTCCCTTGTGGCGAATGGTCGCCGTAAAGTCGATGGATCCGCCGACCCCAGTGCTTGGATCGGGCGCGGCCAGCTCCAGAGCCAGGTCCCCCTTGCCACAGTCAGGAGCTCCAGAAGAACGCTTTTTGCCGGAGTCCTTCTTCTGATCCTTCTTCTGCTTGTCCTTGTCCTTGGATTTGGTCTTTGGAGTCTGCTGCTGGGCGCTGGTCGAGGCTCCCTGGGCCCCGCTGCCTCCACGCAGTGCTCTGATGCCGGCCCCCACGCCCCAGACCAGACCGGCGCAGACCAGCAGGAAGAGCACCGCCAGCAGAGCAGCCGCAATCCTCCGGCGACGGTACATCCGCCGCTTCTTCTCGCTCATGCGTCGCTTGGCCATACTTCTCCACTCTAATCGCCAGGGCGGCCTTCACTGCGGCAGACTCAGGCTGCCGTCCTGTCCGATCTCCAGAAGGCCGTCCTCGTCCAGGGAGGCGATGCACCGATCAAGTCGGATTTCGTCGTCGCACAGGGATTTCAGATCCTTCCTGGAGACGGGCGCCCCCGAAGCCTGCCGCAGCGCCTGGAGGATGGATCCGCGGATCTGCCGGTCGGTACCTGCGAAGCGCTGCCGGGGTCTGGTCCTGCCTGCGCCCAGACCGGGCAGCCCAGCCTTGAGGAAACGGCAGTGACCGGCCAGAGGGCAGATGTCACAGGCCGGCTTGCGGGCGACACAGACCGTGGCGCCCAGCTCCATGACGGCCTGGTTCCAACGGGCCGAAGGCGGCTCCCGCCAAGCCGCAGAAGGGATCTGCGGATCAGCCGTTCCCAAGCGGTCATCACCGGTCACGCGATGACCGGAAGCCCCTGGATCTTCGTCTTCGGGCAGGACATGCCAGGCCAGCTGGCGCTCTTCTCGGTTGGCAGCACCCCCGGTGGATTCACGCCCCAGAAAGACCCTGGAGAGCACCCTGCGGATATTGGTATCAATGACGGCAATTCTCTCGCCGTAGGCAAAGCTCATGACAGCGCTGGCCGTATAGTCGCCGATGCCGGGCAGGGCCACCAGCTGGTCGTAATCCCGAGGCAGCCGGTCTGCATATTGGCCCGCCACCTGCCGCGCGCACTCCTGCAGGCGCAGGGCTCGGCGCGGGTAGCCCAGCCGGCCCCAGGCCGTAATGACTTCAGCCTTGGGGGCGGCGGCCAGTGAGGCCGCATCCGGCCAGGCGTTCATCCAGGCCGTCCAGTAGGGCACCACCCGACTCATCTGGGTCTGCTGGCTCATGACCTCGGAGACCAGGACCCCCCAAGGCGTGGTTCGTCCAAAGCGCCAGGGCAGGTCGCGGGCATACCGGCTCCACCAGTCGAATAGCCGCAGGCGGATGGGCTCAGTCTCCGCCAAGGCCGTTTCCGTCTTCTCCATGGTCACACCGCCCTTCGCCATTGGATCCTGCCTCATTCAACCGCCGTATTCTGCCCGACGGTGCCGACCGTCACTGCCTGGCCTGTCGTTTGGCGACGGTAGGTTGGCCTCATGAACAGGCAGGAGCAGGAGCGGTCCGGCGACCCATCAAAGGCCGTCGAAAGCATGTACGAGTACGGATACCGCAAATCGAATTATGGCCCTGACGAGCTGGTCACCGACGCCCACGGCAACCCCATCTCCGTGGTGGATGCCATGATGAAGGCCGATCAGGCCAGCCGGGTCAAGACCTCCACGCCCCACCTGTGCTACTACTCGCCGCGGATCCCCGGCAACACCGGCTCGGCCATCCGCCTGTGCGCCGTGACCGGGACCATCCTGCATCTGATAGAGCCCCTGGGCTTCAACCTCAAGGACACCAAGCTGCGCCGGGCCGGCCTGGACTACCATGACATGGCCCACGTGGTCCTGCACCCGGACTTCGACGACCTGGTCCGCTCCATGCCCGACAGCCGGATCATCGCTTTCACCGCCCACGCCGACAAGCTCTACACCGAGGTCAGCTACCGGCCGGACGACATCCTCCTGTTTGGCCCCGAACCGGGCGACATCCCCGACCCCATGGACATCATGGCCGGCCCTCATGTAGCCGAGCAGGTCAGGCTGCCCATGCGGCCCAGCCTGCGCAGCCTGAACCTGACCAACTGCGCCTCCATCGCCATCTACGAGGCCTGGCGGCAACTGGGATTCCAAGGCGGTCGCTGAACCCCGCGAGCGCACTCAGTTCTTGAAGCTGTGAATGGGCGCTGGGATGTGTCCGCCTCGATTGACGAAGTCCGCGCAGGAACGGGTATTGACGGGCACGACCGGCCCGCCGCCCATGAGCCCGCCGAACTCGGCCCACTCGCCCACCTGCTTGCCGATGACAGGAATGACCCTGACTGCAGTGGTCTTCTGATTGATCATGCCGATGGCCGCTTCGTCGGCGATCAGGCCGGAGATGGACTCGGCAGAGGTGTCGCCGGGGATGGGGATCATGTCCAACCCCACCGAGCAGACGCAGGTCATGGCCTCAAGCTTCTCCAGGGTCAGGCTCCCCTCTTGTGCAGCCTGAATCATGGCGGCGTCCTCCGACACGGGAATGAAGGCCCCGGACAGCCCGCCCACCGAGCTGGAAGCCATGATGCCGCCCTTCTTGACCTGATCGTTGAGGATGGCCAGGGCCGCAGTGGTCCCGGGGGCGCCCACCTGCTCCAGGCCCATGGTCTGCAGGACCTCCCCCACTGAGTCTCCGACAGCTGGGGTGGGCGCCAGGGACAGGTCGATGATGCCGAAGGGCACCTCCAGGCGACGGCTGGCCTCCTGGGCCACCAGCTGCCCCACGCGGGTGATCTTGAAGGCCGTACGTTTGATAGTCTCACAGAGCTGCCCGAAGTCTGCTCCCTTGGCTGATTCCAGGGCGGTCTTGACCACGCCGGGTCCGGAGACCCCCACGTTGATGACGGCCGACCCCTGGCTGACCCCATGGAAACCACCGGCCATGAAGGGGTTGTCGTCCGGAGCATTGCAGAAGACCACCAGCTTGGTGCAGCCAGAGCTGTCCGAGTCGGCGGTGCTCTCAGCAGTGGCCTTGACGACCCGCCCCATGAGGGCGACGGCATCCATATCGATGCCCGTTCTGGTGGAGCCCACGTTGACGCTGGCGCAGACGCGTTCCGTCTGGCTCAGCGCCCTGGGCAGGGACTTGATCAGCAGCCGCTCAGCCGGGGTCATGCCCTTGCCTACCAGGGCCGAGTAGCCGCCGATCAGGTTGACCCCGACCTCCTGGGCCGAACGATCCAGGGCCTTGGCCACGGCTACATAGTCTTCCACCGTGTGGCAGGCGCCGGCGGCCACCAGAGAGATAGGAGTGACGGTGATGCGTTTGTTGACGATGGGAATGCCGTACTCACGGGCGATGGCATCGCCTGTGGACACCAGATCGCCGGCCAGGGAGACGATCTTGCGATGGATGTTCCGACAGAGCATGTCCACATCACCGCTCACACAATCCAGCAGGCTGATGCCCATAGTGATGGTGCGCACGTCCAGGCGCTCCCGGTCGATCATGTCGTTGGTCTCGAGGACCTCGTCGCGTGTGATCATGGCCGCCTCCTCAGACCCGGTGCATCCTGGTGAAGATCTCCTCGCGCTGGCAACGGATGGAGACCCCGATCTCTTCTCCCAAAGAATCCATCCGCTGGCTCAGCGCGTCGAAATCATCCTTACAGGCGGTGCAGTCCACGATCATCATCATGGTGAAGAAGCCATCCAGAATGGTCTGCGAAATATCCAGCACATTGATCCCCTGCTGGGAGAGGTCTGTACAGACCTTGCCGATGATGCCGATGGCATCCTTGCCCACCACTGTGATGATCGCCTTGTCCATGACCGTCCTCCTCATCCACCTCGCCCTTGACTGGACCCCTGAAAACCGGGACCCCGCTCCCCCAGCTTAGAGGAGCGCCGGGAGAAGCGGGGTCGTAAGAGTCTGCAGTCCGATTCAGGATTCGCGCGCGGCCGCCGAGGAGGGCAGGGCGATCAGGGCTCTGGGGGACTTGAATCCCTTGGAGACGAATCGTTCGGCTATCTCACGGGCAAGATCGGAGCCCTTGCCGGCATCAGCCAGGGCGATGATGGATCCGCCGAACCCGCCGCCGGTCATGCGAGCCCCATAGGCCCCGCCCTGACGTGCCGCATCCACGGCCTCATCCAGCTCCGGGCAGGTGACCTCGTAGTCGTCCCTCAGGGAGTCATGGGAGGCGTTGAACAGGCGACCAGCCAGGACGTAATCGCCCCTGCCGAAGGCCTCGATAAAGCGGTCCACCCGTCCTATCTCGCTGATGACGTGGCGTACCCGCCGACGCATGGTCTCATCCGGCAGCTGCTCCAGCAGGGCAGCCAGGGCAGATGGGGGATCAGCGGCACCATTGACCTGGTCTGCCGCCTGGCGCAGGTTGGCTACTCTCAACAGGTGTGCAGCCTGCTCGCAGGTGGCCCGTCGCTGATCGTATTGGCCGTCGTTGAGCTGGTGCTGGGCCCTGGTGTCGACCACCAGCAGCTCTAGCCCCGCAGCCTCCAAATCGAAGGGGACCTGGCGCACATTGCTCATGGCATCCAGTTCTGGCCGGCAGTCCAGCCGCAGGGCGCAGCCTGATCGACAGCGCATGGAGGCGCTCTGATCCATGCCGCCGGTGGAAGCGCCAGCCATGTCGTTCTCAGCAGTGATGGCGGCCTGGATCAGCCTGACCCGGCCAGCCTCGTCGCCTCCCAACCCCAAGGCGAACAGGTCATCCAGGGCCAGGGCCACGGCACAGGTCATGGCCGCCGAGGAGCTCAACCCGGACCCCACGGGCACACAGGAGGCCAGCGCCAGGTCAAAGCCTTGGACCTGAGGGAAGCCATCCCGCTGCAGGGCCCAG
Organism: Bifidobacterium sp. W8112; assembly: GCF_016101425.1. NCBI lineage: Bacteria > Bacillati > Actinomycetota > Actinomycetes > Bifidobacteriales > Bifidobacteriaceae > Bifidobacterium > Bifidobacterium sp. W8112. Next base: position 447,276 of record NZ_JACFQN010000002.1, read on the forward strand.
GCCACGCCGACCGGATAAGCCGCCCATCCGCTCACCCCTCGAGCCTGAAGCCCATCCAGATCAGCCTGGACCGGATGCTCGGGATCCATGGTGGAGACCAGGCGAACCCGGCTGTCCGTCCTGGGGCTGGCGGCCACATAGGTACGAGTGGGCAGGGCGATGGGCAGGCAGAGTCCAGCGTTGTAATCCGTGTGCTCGCCAATCAGGTTGACCCGGCCAGGCGCGCTCCAGACGCCCTGAGGATCCTCCCCATAGACCTTTTGGAAGAGCTCCCGGGCCTTGGTAGCGCCTTGGCCGTCGGCGCCCTGGGTCCAGGCCTGCATGAATTCCACTGTCGTCGTCATTGATTCTCTCCATTCTCCAGATCCAGGGGTCCCAGCTGGCGGAAACGGTCGGCGATCCGCTCGGGGGTGGTGTCCGACACCCAGGCAGCCATGCCTGACTCGGATCCGGCAAGATACTTGATTTTGTCCACGGCTCGACGGAAGGAGAAGAACTGCAGGTTGAGCCGGTAGTCCTCCCGCCGCGGATCGTGCAGCGGTGCCTGGTGCCAGGCGGCGATGTAGGGCAGATCCATCCCCCTGCCGTCGCCCTTGTCGAAGAAGGCGTTGCCCCGCTTGAGCAGGGTGGAATACATGACGGCCAGGTCCCAGCGCTCCTGGTCGTTGAGCTGATCCAGGCTCAGGATCCCGTCACGGATGGGGGCCACGTGGACCTCCAGGGGCCAGCGGGCGGCGGCAGGCACATAGGCCACCCAGGTGGCGTTGCGGAAGACCACCCGCCGTCCGGAGTCCAGCTCGGCCTTGAGGATGTCCGCCAGGAGGTTGCCGCCGGTGCGCTCCCGGTAGTCGGCGCACTGCCTCAACTCCTGCTCCAGCCGGGGGGCTATGAAGGGGTAGCAGTAGATCTGTCCGTGAGGGTGGGCCAGGGAGACGCCGATCTCCTGGCCGTGGTTCTCGAAGGGGAAAATCTGTTCGATGCCCTCCATGGTCGAGATCTCAGCAGTCCGGAAGGCCCAGGCCTCCACCACCGTCCGCAGACGGGAAACCGGCAGATCGGCAGGCAACGCGTGCTCGTCAGGGTCGAAGCAGACCACCTCGCAGCGCCCGTTGGCCTCGCGCACCGGCCAGAGGGGGTTACCGTCCACCAGGGAGGGCTGGTCGGCCGCCTGGGTATTGGGCACCTGCATCATGGAGGGGAAACGGTTCTCGAAGACCGCCACGTTGTAGTCCACATCGGGGATCTCCCCGTCCTGGTAGGGGTCCCCGGGCTTTCTGGCTGCCAGAGGGTTGCCCTTGGCGGTGGCCTGCGGTCCGGCGGTGATGGGCCGGTTCATCCGGGCCGTGGCCATGGGAATCCAGTCGCCGGTCAGAGGGTCCCGGCGCATCTGCGGCGGCTGGAAGGGCACCGTCCTGCCCTCCTGATCCTGATGGGGGGCGAACCGGTCGGTCAGCGGACGGGGATCGTCCAGACGCCTGGTCCTGCGGCCGGAGACGTACTCAGGATCGTCGTCCAGGTAGAAGAACCGGCGCCCGTCGGCCAGCCTGGTGGGGGTGATGCGGATGTGCTCCCTGGCGTAGTCGCCAGGAACATACCGCTGAGGGACATACTGCTCTGACTTCATGCTGCTCCTTCATCGTCCGTGATGATTGACAATCCATGGCAACCAGCTATGGCAACCCGCACACCCCTGTGTGACCTACCTCTCATTGAACCTGGTCCCCAGACCCGTCTGAGGCTCCGTCCTGAGCCTGGCCTTCCTCGGGGTTGACCGGCACCAACACCAGCCGCTTGACCAGGGAGCGGGTGGCCTCGGCCGACTCCTGGTCCAGCTGGTCGTCGGTGATGACGGTGTCCACCTGGTCGAAGGAGGCGAACAGGGACAGGGAGGTGCAGCTCCACTTGGTATGGTCAGTCAGGATGATGGTCCGGTCGGCGATGTCCATGAGCGCCATGTCGGTGGCCGCCTCCAGGGAGTTGGGCATCAGGAAGCCGCGTGGGATGGAGACCGAGTGGGTCCCCAGAAAAACCGTGTTGACCCGCAGGGAGGCGATGACCTTATCCGCAATGGGGCCTACCAGGGAGTTGGATCGGGTGATGACGCCGCCGGTGACGATGACTTCGACGTCCTTGCTCTCCATGGCCTGAACCAGCTCGGCCACAGGGATGGAATTGGTCAGCAGGGTCACGCCGGCGCACTGACGGCTCTCCAGGAGGTGCTGGGCGAAGACATAGGCCGTGGTTCCGCCGCCGATGGCGATGACGTCGCCCGGGGAGACATAGTCGATGGCATGACGGGCGATGGTGTCCTTGAGGCCCATGTCCATCTGCGACTTGACCGAGAAGAGCGGCTCAGCCAGCAGCGAGCTGGTGGTGACGGCCCCTCCGTGGACCCTCTTGAGCAGGCCCTTGTCCGCCAGGTCGGCAATGTCCCGACGGATGGTCATGGCGGAAACGCCCAACTCCTTGGAGAGGGCGGTGATACGGACTGCGCCACGAGTACGCAACCGGTTCAATATCAGGTGTTGGCGTTGTGACGATATCATTCGAACATTATCGCACACATTCGCCCAAATTGGCAAGCCGGCCATGGGACTGCGGTCGCCGTCCAAAAGCAGGGGCGAACAATCGATGTTTCTTCGATACCCCGACCATTCTTCCATACGCCAGAGGCCTGCCGCGGCTATTGCGGCAATCGGTCAGCCATGGCACATTCTGTCTCCAAGTCGCCCACAAGGGCCTGCGGGGTCGCCCGAGAAAGCGAACACGATGGCGATGCAATGTCAGTTTCGATGGGTCAACCGTTCAAGTCCCCATAGGGTCACCTGGACCATGGCCTCCAGAACGATCCCGACATCCATCTTCGAGCTGCCGCGAACCCGCTCCACGAAGACTATAGGCACTTCGACGACGCTCAGACCCATGGCCTGGACCCGACGCAGCATATCCACCTGGAAGACGTAGCCGCTGGAGCGGACCCTTCGCATGTCGATCCGCCTGAGCACATCCGCTCGATAGACCCGCAGGCCGGCGGTCATGTCCCGCACGGAGGATCCCAGGGCGGTGCGGGCATACCAGGATCCCACACGCGAGATCAGGTCCCGATACCAGGGCCAATGTTGGGTGCAGCCTCCGCGCACCCGGCGCGAGCCGATGACCAGATCCGGATGCGCCTTGCCTCGGGCCACCGCCAGCATCCTGGCCAGATCCTGGGGCCGATGGGAACCATCCATGTCCATCTCGCAGATCAGGCCATAGCCATGCCCCAAAGCCCAGCGGAAACCCTGCACGTAGGCAGGGCCCAACCCGCGGCGGTCCTGCCGATGGATGACGTGCACGCGAGGGTCGCGCTTGGCCATGTCCTCGGCCTTGGCACCGGTGCCGTCCGGCGAGTTGTCGTCGACGACCAGGACATCGACTTCCGGGCAGCAGGCCAAGAGCTGCGGAAGGATCACCCCGATATTGTCGGCCTCCTGATAGGTGGGCATGACCACAATGGTCCCTGCTCTGCCACCAACAGCGTCCATGGCCGCTCTCAGCGTGCGACGCCGTAGGCCCCGCGCCGGTAAGGCTCAGGGTAGGGGGCCTGCTGAGCGGACAGCCCCAGTTTGTAGGCGGCCCTGAGCGGCCAGTAGGGGTCGCGCAGACTGGCTCGACCGATCTCGACCGCATCGGCCAGACCCTTGCGTACGATCCGGTCAGCCTGCCTGGGCTTGGTGATCAGCCCCACGGCTGTGGTGGGAATCAGCACTTGGCTGCGCACCTGGTAGGAGAAGGGCACCTGGTAGTTGGGAGCGGCTGGGATATTCACGCCTGGCACCAGACCCCCGGTGGAAACGTCAATCAGGTCCACCCCGTGCAGCTTGAGCACCTTGGCGGTGCGGATGGTCTCGTCCAGGCCCCATCCGCCAGTGGCCCAGTCGGTGGCGGACATGCGCACCAGCAGGGGCATGCCCGAGGGAATGACCTCGCGCACGGCATCGGTCACCTGGATCAGCAGGCGCATTCTGCCGGACAGGTCACCCCCGTACTCGTCGCTGCGGCGGTTGATCAGTGGATCCAGGAATTGGGAGAGCAGGTAGCCGTGGGCGGCATGCAGCTCCACGCCCAGGAAGCCGGCTTGAACGGCTCGCACGGCAGCGGAACGGAAGTCGGCCACAATGGAGGCTATCTGCGCCCGCGAGAGCTGGACCGGGACCGCCATCCTCCCGAAGGCGATGGGGCTGGGGCCCACAGGTTGCCAGCCTCCTTCGGCCACGGGCACGGTGGCGTTGATATAGCCCATGGAGGAGCACCCGGAGGAGCCCTTGCGCCCCGAATGGTTGAGCTGGACGATAGGGACGGCTCCAGCGGCCTTGACATCCCGGACGATGCCCTGCCAGGCCCTGGTCTGCTCGTCATCCCACAGCCCCACGTCGCAGGGAGAGATCCGCCCCTGGGGGTTTACGGCCGTGGCCTCCCCGATGACGACTCCGAAGCCGCCCAGGGCCCTGGACACATAGTGCTGATAGTGGAAGTTGGTAGGAACCCCGTCATGCCGCAGGGACGAATAAGTGTCCATGGGCGGCATCCAGATCCTGTTGCGGATGTGCTGGTCGCGCAGTTCCATGGGCTGGAAGAGCGCAGGCAGGGCCTTCTCCCGTCTTCTTCCCGATTTTGGTTTCCTGGCCTTGTTGACGCTTTTCGCCTTCTTGGCCTTCTTGTCCTTTTTGGACGATTTGATCCCCTTGGCAGCCTTGCCAGTCTTCTTCTTGCCGTCGGCGGCATCCGACTCAAAGGACCAGATCGGTTTGGACACATCCAACCTGCCAGAGCCGCTCACCGGCCCCGGCATGGCCTGATCCTCATGAACCCGGCCGTCGGCCCGAGGGGCCTTGTCATCCAGCTCTGAATATTCCTGGACCATCTGTTCCTGCCTCTCCCGGCGGACGGCCGTACCCCTCGTGGTCCCGCCCGTCGACGAATCCCTGATGGTCTCCATTGTAGGCACAGCCTCGCTCGGATCCCAGCCGAGGCCCGACAAGCAGTCATCCAGCCAGGTACTAGTCGGCCGCGGGCACTGTTTGAGCCTCTTCCGAGGTCAACTCCCCGATCTCCGGCTCCTGCGCTTCTACGCCACGGGTCACCTGACGCTGCTGCATCGGAGCCGGCTGCTGAGGCTGGACCCCGCCTGTGAAGCGTGCATCGGGATTGCCATAGGAGTTGTCCGGTTGAATGTTGGCAGCGGCCAGGTAGGTGTTCATGAACTCCTTCCATGCCGGGGTGGCGATGTACATGCCGTACCAGGTACCCATGGACCGTCCGTTGATGACCTTGCCATTGAAGGAGACCTGGCCCTCGGCATTGCCCACAGTGACGAAGGAGGCCACCTGGGGCACGAATCCGCCGGTCAGCATGTACTTGTCCTCATGGGTGCCCGTCTTGGCGAAGGTCTTGCGACCCCCGTCCAGCTGGGTCACGGCCGCCTCACCTCCGGGCTGGACCACGCCCTGGTTGAGGGCATAGGCGGTGGTCTCGGCGATGCCCGGGTCGATGGCCTGATGGCAGTTGGCCTTGGGCACCTTGATGGACCGTTTATTCTTATCGATCACCTTGGTCATGGCGATAGGGCTGCAGGCCACGCCCTTGGCGGCGATGGTGGCGTAGACGTTGGCCATGGTCAGCGGTGAGGCCTGGACCGATCCGATGGTCATGGGCGGCTGGAAGCTGTTGTCTGAGTGGATGTCCATCTGGTCCTTGGGCGAATTGTGGTAGCCCATGTCCTTGGCTGTATCCGCTATGGTGCACAGGCCAATCTGCTGGGCCATGGAGGCCTGGGTGGTATTGTGCGAGCGAATCAGGCCCTGCAGGGGGCTCTCCGGTGAAGTGGTGCCGCCGCCCGAGTTCTCAACGTGCCAGCTGCCCGTGCCGAATCCATAGGAGGTACCGTCAGCCGTCTTGCAGGCGAAGGCGGTCTGCGGATAGCTGGTAGAGGTGCGCAGGGGCTGATTGATGGACTTGCCGGCCTTCATCCAGGCCACCAGGTTGATGGGTTTCCAGGTGGAGCCCACGGGGAAACCCCAGCCGCCGCCGTCCTGCTGGTCCACTGCATAGTTGATGGCCGTGCGGGTGCCGCCGCCGGAGTTCTGGGTGGCGTCGTAAATGCGGTTGATGCCGAAGCCCAAAACCTCGCCGGTGCCCGGGCGAATGGCCGCCATCGTGACCTCGAAGCCGGTCGGATCATCCACTGGGATGGTGTCCCGAGCCGCCTTCATGGCTGCGGCGTTGGCATTGACGTCCATGGTGGTGTAGATGTCCAGGCCGCCCTCCTTGAGGAGTTTGTTGCGATCCTCTTGGCTCTTGCCGAACTCCTTGGAGTTGAGGATCTGCTTGGTCACGTAGTCACAGAAGAAGGCCGCGTCCCCGGCCGCCTGGCAGCCGGCGTCCGCAGACTGCACATGCAGCATCTGATCCAGCGGCTTGGCCTTGTTCTCTTCATACTGGCGCTGGCTGATGTAGTTCTCCTGCCTCATCAGATCCAGGACGATGTTCCGCTGCTCCTGAGCGGCCTTGATATTGACGGTGGGGTCGAAGCGTGCGGGATTCTTGGTCACGGCGGCGATGGTGGCCGACTCGCCCGGATCCAGCTCCTTGGCCGACTTGCTGAAGTAGCGCCTGGCAGCCGACTCAACCCCGTAGACGTTGGTTCCGAACTGGGCGATATTCAAGTACCCTTGAAGAATCTCGGCCTTGGAGTACTTCTTCTCCATCTGCACCGCGATCAGCATCTCCCGCATCTTGCGGGCTATGGTCTCCTCCTGGGCGTGGTACTCGGCGATGGGGTCGTTGTTTTCCTCGGCCTGGTTCATGAGCACGTTCTTGACGTACTGCTGGGTCAGGGAGGAACCGCCCTGGGTGTCGCCCTGCTTGATGTAGGTCTGGATGAAGGCCCTGAGCACGCCCTGGGTATCCACGCCTGCATGCTCGAAGAAACGACGGTCCTCACGGGCCACCACGGCCTTCTGCATGTAGTCGGAGACGTCCTTGATGGGCACCACGATCCGGTTTTGCGCATAGAAGGTGGCGATGACGGTATGCCCGTCGGAGGCGTAGAGGCGGGACTGCTGGGGCAGATCGTTGACGTTGAAGTCGATGTTCTCCGTCTTCAGGGCGGGCATCAGATTCCTGGAGACGGCGTTGATGCCGAAGACTGCGGGGAACAGGAAACCAGAGACGACCACGCCACCTGCGACGCAGAAGATGAGGTAAGCCAGCAGCAGCGTGAAGAAGCGCCTGACCGACATGGATTTCTTTTGTTCGGGCATGGTCTCTATCCTAGGCCGTCGGCTCTACCGGGCAGCGGCGTTCACATGCGTGAGCGTCGAATCAGAGGTCCGGGCTGGAAAATGATGATGGTGCGGCCCTTGCGAGAGATCCATCCCCGGTTGGAGAAGTCCATCAGGGCCTTGTTGACGGTCTCCCGTGAGGCACCGACCAGCTGGGCCAGCTCCTCCTGGGTCAGATCGTAAGGGACCATCAGCCCCTGCTCGAAGGGTTCGCCGAAGCGTGTGGCCAGATCCAGCAGGGTCTTGGCCAGACGGGCCGGCACGTCCAGGAAGACCAGGTCGGAGATGCGCTCGTTGTCGGTCCGCAGGCGGTGGGCCAGCACCTGAAGCATGTCCACAGCCACCTTGGGATGCTGGTTGAGCCAGTCGAAGAGGGCATCGTGATCCAAGGCAGCCACCTTGGTCTTGTTGACCATGACCACAGCCGAGGCGGTACGCGGCCCGCCGGAGGGGTCAAAGACGGGAATCTCGCCCAGGATCTCCCCGCGCCCATGGATGCTGAGCAGCTGGATGCGGCGGTCGGGCGACTGGCGGACCAGCTTGACCCTGCCCTCCTCCAGCAGATACATCCGATGGTCGGTGTCCCCCTGCCGGAAGACCGTGGACCCCTTGGCATAAGTGGACTCGTGCATGGTGTCCAAAAGCTGGTCGGCGTCCTGCCTGGGCACCTGTTTGAATAGGGCGGTCTGCCTGAGGGCGTTCCCGTCATCGGGAATCTCGTTGGGCTTGTGAACCGCCATACTCCGCACTCCTTTTCGCCATGTCTGGCGGGTCTGCACCGACTCACGCATGGTTGATGACCTCGCGCCGGGTTCGACGCGACTGAGCACGATTATACCCACACACATCAACCCCCCTTGCCGGTCAGGCGATCTGGGCGGTCCACTCCCCACGGCCGTAGCGCTGCCGGGCCAGAGTGCGGGCCCGTTGCTCAATCTCGGGCGGAGGACTTGATATGCGTAGATCCGACACCAGGGAGGGCAGGGTGTCCAGAAGGGCATCGATCAGGGATCGACGGGACAGACTGGTCTGCCTGTCGATGGGATCCACCCGGCTTCTGACCGAGGCCACGGCCTTGTCGTGGAATTTCGCCGGATCCACATTAAGCACCTGGGCCATCAGATCAGGATCCACTGAGTAGGAAAGCGTGGTGTGGTGGAGCAGTCCGCCCGGTCCGCGGGAACCTGCCGGCAGCCTGCGCTGGGCGGCGCCCCCCATCTTGCCCCGCGGGGAGGCGATGTCATTCATGCCCTGCCATCCGGCCTGAATCCCCTGCATGCGCAGACCGCGAACCAGCCAGTAGTCGCAGATCCGGTAGGAGTCGATCAGATCGGTCCCCTTGACGAAGTCCAGGGGCAGATAGAGCGAATAGGTGATGGCCCGGTCGGGCTGAATGACCATGGTGCCACCGCCGGTGCATCGGCGAACCAGGGTAAAGCCCAGACTGCGCGCCCGATCCGCGTGGACCTCCTGGCTCAGGGACTGGAAGCGCCCCAGGATCACTGCCGGCGCCGACCAATTCCAAATGCGCAGGGTGGGCAGCAGCCGGCCTTGGGCTACGGCATCATTGAGAGCCTGATCCATGGCCATCTGCATGACGGGCTCCCGTGGGCGGTCCCTGATCAGATTCAGCTTCAGGCCGGACCAACGGCGGCGGCATTCGACCTCGTCCAGCTGCGACTGTTGAAAAGACGTCTGTTCGGGCTCCTCGCGCCCATGGCTGACCAGGCCATCCGGCAGGGCGCGCTCCAGTGCGGTCACCAGGGTCCATGGGGACACGCCGACTACTCGTTGACCATCCCCCTCTGCCATGACCTTGTCCAGCCTCTTCAGCGCCAGACCAGGATCCAAGGGCAGCGGGATACCACAAATTGCGGATTCCAGCCGGGATACCGGCCTATGATCCTCCTCGTATTCACGGGAGGCTGCCGGGGCCGGCTCCGTAAAGAAGTCGCCGTCAATCCTGCAGGAAGCAATGACTGGACGGGAGTCTGGCCCCTGGCCCAAGGTCAGGGTTACGGCCGCAAGTTTACCGCCCATCTGCTTGCCGACGCCGCGCAGAAGGGCCGGATTCAATCCGTCAACTCCCACCCGCGAGCGTCACGATGCCAGAAGGAGCCGGTTGAGGATGACAGAATCAGGATACCTTCGATCAGCCCCCAGATTATGGCGATGGTCGGCCCAATGAAGAAGAAGAGGAACCCTATCAGGGTGAGCATGAGCTGAGCCACACCCCGGCCGGTTCTGCCCAGGTAGAAGTTGCCCACGCCGAAGCAGCCCAGAAAGATGCTGAGCAGTCCGGCTGCCAACTTGCTGTGCGGAGTGGGTGATATCGGATAGGGACTCCTGCCGCTGGGCATAGCCCCGGGATACCCGCCCTGGGGCATGCCCGGGTAGGGCCAAGGCATAGGAGCCTGCGGCGGATACTGCCCGCCAGGATACTGATTGCCTGGATACTGGCCTGTTGGGTATCGATTGCCCGGGTACCCACTCGGTGGGTACTGGCCAGATGGGTACTGGCCGGGATAGCCCGGTCCCGGTTGATAGGGACTTGGAGGATTCTGGCCCCCAGGATACTGGCCACCGGAATACTGCCCAGCAGGATACTGCTGACCGGTCGGATACTGCTGACCAGCTGGATACCCGGCCGTCGGATACTGACTGGGCCGATAGGGCCCTGCCTGATACGCCCCAGGATATTGTTCGCCCTCCTGAGGGGCAAACGGGTATCTGGCATTGCCCCTCTGCCCTGTCGGATACCCATCATGGGGATACTGACTGGCGGGAAACTGCCCGGTCTGATAGGGGCTCTGGTTCCCCCCGCCGACATCATGGCCAGCTGGATAGCCCGAATCCTGCTGCTGCCCGTCGGCTGCATCTGGACCTGACTGGCCCGGCTGGGCTGCGCTGGCAGCGGCATCTTCCCCGGCAGGTTCCTGATGCTCGGGCGGAACCTGCGGGAACGGGGAGGGACCGAAGCCGGGATTCCCTGTCGGCATATCGCTGGACTGCCGGTCGTCCGGCTGGGGGACATCATCCATAGTCATGCCCTCCAGTCTAGCCGCCATCCGGCCCGATCACAGACGGCTTAGGATATCCCTGCCGATCTGCTCCGTGCTCCGCTGGGTGGAGCCGGAGCGTTCGATGTCGTCCTCCACGGCCCGTTCGATGCTGGCCGCCTCATCCTCGAAGCTCAGATGATCCAGGAGCATCCCGGCCGAGAGGATGGCCGCCGTGGGGTTGGCGATCCCCTTGCCGGCGATGTCGGGGGCGGACCCGTGGATGGGCTCGAACATGGATGGGTAGGTGCCCGAGGCGTTGATGCAGCCGGAGGCCGAGTAGCCCACGCCTCCCACCACAGCCCCCGCTTCGTCCGTGAGGATGTCGCCGAAGAGATTGTCGGTCACGATCACGTCGAAGCGGCTGGGCTCGGTCACCAGGAATATGGTGGAGGCGTCGATGTGCAGGTACTCGCGCTCCACATCGGGATACTCCTGGCCCACCTGGTCGACCAGCCGCTGCCACATGTCTCCCGCGTTGGTCAGCACGTTCTTCTTATGGACCAAGGTCAGGCGACGGCGACGCTTCATGGCCAGCTGGAAGGCGTAGCGGATGACCCGTTCCGCCCCGTAGGCCGTGTTGATGGAGACCTCGGTGGCCACCTCCTGGGGGGTGCCCCGGCGAATGGAGCCTCCGGCCCCGGCATAAAGCCCCTCGGTGCCCTCCCGCACGACCACGAAGTCGATGTCACCCGGATTGGCCAGGGGCGACACCACGCCCTTGTAGAGCTTGGATGGACGAAGGTTGACATACTGGTCCAGCTCGAAACGCATTTTGAGCAGCAGTCCCCGCTCCAGAATGCCGGCCTTGATCCGGGGGTCGCCGATGGCCCCCAGGAGGATGGCATCCTGCTGCTTGAGCCGGTCCAGATCCTCGTCGGGCAGAACGGCTCCATCACGCAGGTAGCGCTCAGCGCCCAGGTCGAAGTCCTCATAGCGGATATCAGCCTTGCCTCGGGTCACCTTCTCCAAAACAGCCTGAGCCTGGGGAACGATCTCCTTGCCGATGCCGTCACCGGCAATGACCGCAATGTGATATGTTTTCTGCTTGCTATTTGTCATACCCCGAGCATAACGAGCCTGCCAGGGCCCTTTCCCGACCCCGACCGAATCCCGGACAGGCCAGGTTCAGCAGCTTTGAGGGACCATGATGGACAGACACCAGGCGTTCTCGAAGGCCAGCTCCTCCCACTGCCGGTAACGTCCGCTGATGCCTCCGTGGCCTGCCTGGACCTCGATCCTGATCAGCGCATCGGCCCCCACCTGCGGCTCCTGCAGCCTGGCCACCCACTTGAGCGGCTCCACATAGAGCACCCGGGTGTCGTTCATAGATGTGGTCACCAGGATGGCAGGGAAGTGGTCGCTGCCGAAGAGCCGGCGCCTGCTATCAGCGTCAGGCACGTTCTCGTAGGGCGAGTAGGAGCGCATATACCGGTAGACCTGCTGATCATGCAGGGGGTCTCCCCATTCGTCCCATTCGGTCACGGTCAGCGGCAGGTCCGGGTCCAGGATGCTGGTCAGCGCATCCACGAAGGGCACATCCGCCTCGATGCCGGCATAGAGCTGAGGGGCCATGTTGGCCACGGCCCCCATCAACAGCCCGCCGGCCGACCCGCCGTTGGCCACCGTATGACGTGGATCCGCCCAACCCTGGGCCTGCAGGGCGGCAGTCACGTCGATGAAGTCCAGGAAGGTGTTGACCTTGTGCAGCCGCCGGCCCTGCTCGTACCAGGCGCGGCCCATCTCCCCGCCGCCGCGCACATGGGGAACAGCGTAGAGCACGCCTCGGTCCAGCAGGCTGAGCCTACCGGTGGAGAAGCCCGGATCCTGGCTGATCTCGTAGGCTCCATACCCGGTGATGAACATGGGTGCGGACCTGCCAGGATCATGGTCCGGCCAAGGGCGGCGTTCAGGGTTTCCGGGAGCCTGGATGACCGTATCGTCGGGCCCAGTCCTCCCGCAGGCATCCAGCTCCGGATGCATGCCCCGCCGCCAGACCAGAGACACCGGCACCAAAGCCCCATCCCTCACACGTACCAGAACCCGACGCTCGGCGTAGTGCTCGGGCCGGAAGTCGCCCAGCACCCGGGCCCGCTTGAGCAACCGGTCCACGCCCCGGACCGGGTCCAGCTCGCGCAGCTCGGCCGGGGTCCCATAGCTGCCCCGGATGTAGCGCAGCCCGGGGGCCTGGTAGGAGGGGTTGTCCGTGGGGCCGATGCTGTAGAGACGGTCAATGCCGTCCCTGGCCTGGCCGGGCAGGACCTCATGGAAGCGCCAGGGCCGACCAGCCCGCAGATCTTCAAGTGCCTGATCCTTGGCGATGACAGCCATATGAGGCAGGCTGTCGGCCCGGTAGGTCAGAACCACAAAGCTGCGGTGGATGCCCAGCCCCTCGATTCCCAGCCCGCGAGCGCCTTGAAGAATGGCGGGATTGCCCGGGTCATGGTAGGGCTTCTCGGGCGGCAGGGAGGCCAGGTCTCCGGAGCGCTCGCAGCCATAGGGGCTGCCTTGTGCCAGCCGCACCCCTTCTCCCAGTCGAAATGGCGGACGGTGGCTGCGCAGATCGATCAGATCCACCTCGAAGTTGGGGTTGTTTACATTGTGGTAGACCACAGCCACCGGCAGGTCCTCCCCTGCCGGACCGGCATCTTCGAATCTGGCCAGGCTGATGTCGTACTCGACCCCCTCCTTGCGGGGGATCAAGAGCACAAACTCGCCCTGCGGATCCTTCAGGTCCAGCATGAGCACCTCGCTGGTGGTCTTGGACCCGGTGGCAATCAGCATGGCGGATTCGTCGTAGCTGAGGCCCAGCCCCACCCAGAAACGCTCGTCGCCCTCCTGGTAGACCAGGACATCCTGGTCGGCCGAAGTGCCCACCTCATGCCGCCAGACCGTGTCCGGACGCCAGGCCTTGTCCAGGCCGGTGTAGAAGACCCATCGGCCGTCGGGGGTCAGCACTGCCCCGGAGGAGACCTGGTCGATCCGATCAGGCAGGTCTCGACCTTGGGAAAGATCCCGGATGCGCAGGTCGTATCGTTCGTTGCCCCTGGTGTCCAGTCCGTAGAGCATCCATCGACCGTCGGCGCTCAGATCCAGGCAACCTAAGGAGAAAAAGTCGTAGCCCTCCGCCTCGGCGTTGGCGTCGAAGATGACCTCCTCGCCCGGCATGGACCCGGGCGCCGATGAAGCCTGAACCGTTGGAGGATCCCAGTCATTCTGGCCGCGCACCGGCAGACGGCACTGCACCCCGTACTCCTGGCCCTTGAGCGTCCGTGAGAAGTACCAGTAGCCGTGCATCCGGGTTGGCACAGACATGTCGGTCTGCTGCACCCGGTCGGTGAACTCCTTGAGCAAGGTAGCCCGCAGGCCCTTCTGGCCGGCCAGCCGTTCCTGGCAGTAGCTGTTCTGGTCGCGCACATAGGCCTGGGTGGCAGGATCCTCCCGGTTGCGCATCCACTCATAGGGATCTTCGAAGTGGTCCCCATGGAAGCACCGATCAGCGGGACGGCGTTGTGCATGAGGAGGCGCGGGATTGACGGCCGAAAAACTCATGGGGCGATTATATTCTGGCGCGACGACGCAGATAGGGCAGCAGGGTTCGCATCAGGTTGGCGCCCGTGGTCCCGTAGAAGACCGGCACCTGCGTCACCGGCATCGGCTGGGTGGCCGTGCGCTTGAACAAGGATCCCAACCCGGTCTCCTGGGGGCTCAGCTGGCGGATGCCGATGGCCAGGACCCGGTCCGGATATTGGCGCACCACCTGGGCGAAGGTGGCGGGGTCGCTCTGCCCGTCATCGCCCATGAGCACGAAGCGCATCCGAGGGAAGTCGGCCATGAGCTGGTGGATGAACTCCATCTTGTGCTGCACGATGGAGGGCACGAAGGTCTTGGGCCTGGGATCCAGATCCCGCAGCAGCAGGGGGCCGGCCGGAAAGCCGTGGTCGCGAATGAAGCCGCGTATGGACCCTTCCACATTCCAGGGCGAGGCCGACAGGTAGAAAAAGGGCATCCGGGGATCCAGGTCGCGGATGCGGTTGTAGAGCACGGCCATGCCCGGCACCGAGGACCTGCGGTGCGGATTTGACAGGAGCAGGTTCCAAGCAGCCTTCCAATGATTGGGCACCTGGCTGATCATGATGGTGTCGTCCACGTCGGATATGACGCCAACCGGCGTTTGGCCGGGCACGATGTACAGCGGCGCGTCCACAGGCCTGCGGCCCCGCACCTGGTAGGAGACCCGGTGCACGCCTGGGGTCAGCCGATGCTCGGCCACCAGATCAAGGTAGCCCGATCGGTCGGAGAAGACCGCATCCGCGCTCAGGCTGCGGCTGGGATCGACGGCATCGTAGACCGAGGAATCGCCCACCTGGACCCTCCCGATGGCGGTGCTGTCGATGGCCAGCCTGACCCTGGTCCGGGGCGCGGGTACGGTCAGCAGACCGCGAATGCCTCGGATGGCCGGATCCTCGCGTCTGCGGCCGTCGGTCAGAATAGTGCGACAGATCAGCCGGGAGTATGACTCAGTGCCATAACCCACATAGGGTTGGACGTCGGCCGACCAGCCCATGCGACCGGTCATATTGATGGATAGCCCCACCCAGAGGTCGAAGGCGCCCGTTACCAGATGCCTCAGCAGACGCACCGGAGCAGGTCTGCTCTGGATGTCCTCCCCGGGCGTAGCTGAATCGAAGGTGGTGCTGACCGATCGAACCCGCAGGGGCCCTCCGTCACGGCCGGATCGCCTGGTCATATCCGAACCGTCAGTTCAGGCTCTTCAGCAGCTGACCGTACTCCTCGGCGCTCATCAGATCGGGCTCGTCATCCTCCAGGTCGATCTTGGCTATCCAGCCCTCCCCATAAGGGTCGGAATTGATGACCTCCGGATCGTCCGAGGCCGCCCTGTTGACGTAGGCGATGGTGCCCGCCACTGGGCAAACCACCGGCTCCACCGCCTTGGAGGACTCAAGCTCGATGACCTCGTCGCCAGCATCGACGTGGGTGCCGGTCTCGGGCAGATCCAAAAATACCAGGTCTCCCAACTGGTCCGCCGCATATTCGGTCACGCCCATGGGCGCAGGAGACTGACTGGGGTCGATCCAGACGTGATCCTGGGAATACCGCAGGTGGTCGGGCACGTCCAAACGGGAGGTTCCATCACTGTGTTCATCGCTCATGGTTCCAGCCTACTCGACCGTCTGCCGCGACAGGTGCATCTACCGGGCCGGACCCGGCGGAACCTGCCCCTCCACCTTGACCATGGTCCCGGCCGGGGCGTTGTCGTAGATCCACTTGGCATCCTGCTCGTACATATTGATGCAGCCGTGGGATCCGTAGTGGGTGGGGTCGCCCTTGGCGATGCCCCCGTAGTTCCAGTCGGCCGTATGGAAGCCCTCGCTGCCGTTGTAGTAGGAGACCCATCTGACATTGGGCGAGACGTAGCCGGGGCCGCGCATGGTCTGGACTGTGTAACGCACGTTGATGAAGAAGGTGCCGGTATCTGACTGGTCCCCATCGTAGGGCTTACCCGAGCAGATGGGGAAGGTCTTGACCTCGGTGGTGCCATGGTAGGCGGTGGCGGTCTGATCGCTCAGGTTGACCCGGATCCAGGTGTCGCCGTCAGGCACATCGTAGCGGGCCACACGTGTCTGCTCCTTATGCGGGGTGACCTCGGCACGCGCCTGAACCGGGTTCGCGTCACCCTGGACCAAGGCTTTGACGACCAGATCAGCTGTGGCGGGTACATCCGAAACCCGGACCCCGTCCACACCCTTGGTGGTCTCTGCTACCACTTCACCCTTGGTGTTCTTGACGTTGACGGCGGTGACCATATCCCGATCCAGATGCCGGGCCAGCTCCTGGTCCAGATACTGCTGGATGGCCTGCCGATCGAAGCCCAGCTCCATGGTCCCCTTGCCGAGGTCTGTCACCGGCTTGACCCAGGTGGCCACGGTGGCGGCCGGAACAGTCATGACATCGTCATCGGTCCCCTTGATGACCAGGTCCTTGGCCAGCCGTTGATTGGCTTGAGAAGCCACCTGATTGGCCGTATCCAGGCTGATGGGCATGCCCACGTCCTTGTAGACCAACCCTACGGCCAGCCGCCTGCCGGGCTTGTCTATCAGGGAGGAGACGGCATTTTGCACACGGCCCAGCTCGGGCCCCTTGCCGCCACGCCCCTCCTGGGCCCTGAAAGCGTGGGCGCCGGAATCAAAGACGATGGTAGAGGGGACGGAACGGTCCTGGCGGTCGATGAAGTGCTCGGTCAGATACTTATTCATGGCCAGTTGGTCCCGCTCGGCCACCAGGGGTACAGCTTCGCTATGGAAGGGGTTGAGCCGGGAGAGGCCTGCAGAGCCCTTGGCAGTCATGACCCGTGTGACCGTGGCATCCTGATCCACGCTCACACCCAAGTCCTTTAGCCCGGCCCGGGCGGAGGCCCCTTCGCCTTTGAGCTCCACCTGGGAGTCACGCACCTGTTGATCGACGATCTGACGGACCTGGTCGCTGGTCCGGCCCATCATCATCTTTCCGCCCAAGGTGACGCCGGGGGCCACCCGATCACGGAAGAAGGCACGAGCACCGAGCCAGCACCCTACCAGAAGCAACACAGCCAGAAGCAGCAGGGCCAGGATGGTACGCCCCCGATGACGGCCCGACGAGGCCTCGTGGGCAGGACCTGCGCCCAGTGCCCGATTTGCTTGCTGATCAGCGGACAGGTCCACAGGGTCGGGCCCGTCGCCGGTCGTCGGCGGCATGGTCACAGTTTCGGCCTGGTCGACGTCCGAGATACGAGGCTCTTCTTGCCCCTCCATGGCCATAGCACACCTTTCGCTGCATACAGTTCCCTGCAATATCTTACGACAGGACCGGGTCCGAAAGCACGGGACTTGCCAAACGGGTCAGAGCTCGCTGCCGTACCACTGTGCAATCATGTACCTGGCTACGCTGGCTGCCTGGGGTATGCGCAACCGGTCTGAGGCCAGGGCCGCGCCGAATTCCTCCCGCGTGAACCAGTTGGCGTCATCGGTCTCCTGACCATCCACCCGGATATCCGTATTCAAGGATCTGGCTCTGAAGGCCACCATCAGGGAGGATGGGAAGGGCCAGGGCTGAGAGCCCAGGTACCGCATCTCCCCCAGGTTCAGGCCCACCTCCTCCAGGGTCTCCCGCCGGACTGCATGCTCCAGATTTTCCCCCGCCTCGACGAATCCGGCAGTGACTGAACGAAAATCTGGAGCCCACTGCCGATTGTGCTGGAGCAGAAGCCGATCGCGGCTGTCCACCACAGCCATGATCACCGCGGGTTCGATGCGGGGAAAGAGCGTGTGCCTGTCTCCTGATGCACGCCCCTGGCAGATCTGAGCCCATCCGGCCTGGCAAGGATGGACCGGAGCGCCGCAGCGTGGGCAGAAGACCTGGCGTCCATGCCACACGGACAGAGCGACTGCGCAGGTTGCCAGGCCCACCTGCCGCGGACGGCCATGAGGGGCGTACTCGCGCAGGGCGAGCCAATCGAAGCGCTGGTCCGCGGCCTGGGCCAGGTCACGAAGAGGGTCCTGGACAGCCCGACCAGCGCAGGCAAGATCCAGATCCAGAGCCAGCCAGGCCTGACGGTCGGCCGTCCCCAGGTAGTAGCAGGGCGGCTCAAACTGGCCCGTCGAGCCTGCCAGAGGACCCCGCAAGTAGGCAGCGGGCAGGGTGGCCAGACGGATGCTGGCCCCGGTGCGACCAGCCAAGGCCCCCTTGCCCCTAGGCACGGCCACCTTCTCGCCCCGCACCAGGATGACCCCAGTGCCCTCCTGGTCCAGCAGGCGGTCAAGCAGCCCAGGCTGTTGCCGCGATGCCGTGTCATAGTCCACGTCCCCCTGAACCAGGGGCAGGAAGGGCAAGGGCCCGGTAAGGGCCAGCGGGGAAAAGACCGTTTCAGGATCGCTCATGCCTGCCTCCTTACACGATCAACCAGGTCCAGCAGGGCAGCGGCCACCTGATCTGGATGCTCGACGGCGCTGAAGTGGCCACAGTCATCGATGGCGGTGAAAGTCACGTCGGTTCCAGCCTGGCGCATGGCCTGAGCCAGAGGCTCCATGGCGTGTGGAGGGCTGGAGGGATCGCAGCGGCCGCTGACCAGGGCCACGGGCACTCTGATGCTGCCGGCCAGGCCGCTCTGATCCGGGCGGCCTGCAGCCATCCGTTCCCGCCAGGCGATGCCCCGGGGGTCCTGGGACTGTATCCATTCGGTCATGGTCTGCACGAAGGCGGGCGAGCGCTTAACCGTGGAATCGCCCTCCTGGGGCCTGGCGAAGTGCATGACCGGATCCAGCGTCCCCTCCACCTCGCAGGTTCTGGCGATCTGCAGGCGGTTGGCCCTGGAGGCCGGACGGTCAGCCATCATGGTGGTGTCGCACAGGGCCAGCCCGGCCACCGTCTGCGGATAAAGCCTGGCCACGGCCTCGACCAGGTAGCCTCCCATGGAAAGTCCGACCCAGATGGCCTTCTGCGTCCCCGTAGCGGCGATCATGTCTACAAAGGCCTGAGCCATGGCATCCAGGGCGCCAGGCAGGGCGCCATCAGAGTCAGCCGGACCAGAGGACGCCGGCTCAGGCAGGGGGCAATTGCCTGCCCCGGGCATATCCGGAGCATAGACAGGGAAGGGTGCCATGCCTGCACGGTCCGCTTGGGCGATCAGCGAGGCCGCACAGCGATCCCACATGCGGTGGTCCACAGGAAAAGCATGGACCAACACCAGCGGCAAGCCCTCCCCATGGCGATATACGGTATTGGCGATGGCCATGCTCGCCTCCAAGGATTCGCGGCTCACAGCGCACCGGCCCAGGTCAGGGCGCTCATCAGCACCTTGCCGTGCCCACCGGGCATCTGGCTAATGAAGGACTCCAGCATGTCACCCTTGGGATCGATCCACTCCACATCCAGGGTCTCATCCTGGGGCTTGCAGTCCCCGGCCACCGGCACCAGATAGCACAGAGCAATGGCATGCTGGCGCGGATCGTAGTACTCCGAGACCCCTGGCGTGGGGAAGAACTCAGCCACGGTGAAGGGCTGGGGGCTGGCAGGCAGTACAGGCAGGGCCAGCTGGCCCAGATCCTTGGCGATATTTCTGGCCAGAGCCTCCCTGATGGTCTCATGGTAGAGGATCCGCCCGGTGATCAGGGTGCGCTCGATGTTGCCCTGATCATCCATGCGCAGAAGGGTGCCCACCTGGGTGACGGCGCTCATCTCATCCACGCGAACCGGCACTACCTCCACGTAGGGCATGGGCAGACAGCGCCGCGCACGCTCGATGGCGTCTCGATCCAGCCATCCAGGGGGATTCGAACCCGAAAAGCCTCGGTTGAAGTCCTCCGGGGTGATGTGGGAGAAGGCACCACGGTCGCGATCGGCATCGAAGTCGTCATCATCGGGAATCTCGTCGTTCAGCACTGGCATGGTTCCATTATCCGTACCAGGCTTGACTGCCCACGGGACCCCGCCGGACATCTCCACCCAGAGCATATTCGGGCGCTTTCTCCAGCCTTGATGGAATGCTGATGATTGAAAGCGGTTGCTAAGCACGGGAGCTTCCCGCGCGACAGTCAAACTACTTTAAGGAGCGTTATCATGGCCACCACGACTATTACCTCGGAAAACTTCGAGCAGACCATCAAGGACAACGATCTGGTGCTGATTGACTTCTGGGCCACCTGGTGCGGACCCTGCAAGGCCTTCGGCCCCATCTTCGAGAAGGCTTCGCAGGCCAACACCGACATCGTCTTCGGCAAGGTAGACATCGACCAGAACCAGGATCTGGCCGCGGCCGCCGACATCCAGGCGGTGCCCACCCTGATGATCACCAAGCAGGGGCAGATCATCTTCAAGCAGGCCGGCGCGCTCAGGTCTTCGGATCTGGATGACCTGATCGACCAGGCACGCAAGGCCGATTTGTCAACCCCGGCACAGGTCTGAGTCAGTCGAGTTGGTTCCACAACAGGTTTGCACTAAAGTAGAGCCGTGTGTGTCCAGTGACCCTTTCGGCACTGCCGGAAGCGTGCGGTCGATAGGAACTGACCAGTCGACTGATCACTGAGGATCTGTCGGTCCAACAGAGGAGAGTAATGGCGAACCACCGTAGAGGACGGATGAGTGCGGTCAAGGCTCTGACCAAGCGTCAGTGGCTGCGGCTAGCCGCCGGCGTTACCGTTCTCGGCATGGTTATTGGCGCAGGCTTCGTCTCGCGCGACTTCTATACATCCACTGAGAGCTCGGCCAAGTCAGGCGTAACTTCCTATTCCGCTACCCAGAATCTGGGCACAGTGTCCCGTGGGAGCACCAGACAGGCTATCCGCAATGGTGCGGGCGGTGCCAATTCCGATACCTCCTACGTGAATGTGCAGATCAACGGGAAGAACAAGGTGGTGCTGGGCAACGGCTTCACCAATGTCAAATCGGTCCTGGAGGCCGGAGACATCACCCTGCAGCCGGGCGACCAAATTACTCCCTCGCTGACCAGCCGGGTCAGCGAGAAGACCGTCATCCGCATCGACCGGGCCAACGCGCAGGTCAAGACGGATGAATCGCCCATCCCCTTCAACACCATCGAGGAGAAGACCGACTCCCTGCCTGCAGGCACCACCAAGGTCAAGACCGAGGGACAGAACGGCGTCATGGAGACCACCAGCCTGGTCACCGCAGCCGGCAACAAGCACCTGACCAGCAACATCTTCGCATCCTTCGTCAAGACCGTCCCCGTGGACAAGGTGATCCTGGTGGGCACTGGCGGCGGCACCCCTGCGCAGTCCGGCTCGACCACCACCACGACCCCTGTAGGCGAAGCCCAGAGCATCGCCCATGATCTGGTCACCTCCCGCGGCTGGGGCGAGGACCAATTCACCTGCCTGGTGCAGCTGTGGAACAAGGAGTCCGGCTGGCGGACCAACGCAGCCAACCCCTCAGGCGCCTATGGCATTCCCCAGGCATTGCCCGGCAGCAAGATGGCCTCGGCTGGCCCCAACTGGCAGACCGATGCCCACACCCAGATCGTCTGGGGACTGGGCTACATCCAGGGCCGTTACGGGAATCCCTGTGGCGCGTGGGCCCAATCCCAGTCATCCAACTGGTACTGATCCCTTTTCATAAAACTCAATCAGGAACTTCCGGCAGGCTTCTTCAGTTTGCTGGAAGTTCTTTTTTGCCTAAGAAGCAATCAGTTAATTACCTGCCTACAATTCGATCGTAAAGGCAAGAGCAAAGCCCGGATGAAACCCCTATATTCCAAGGCAGTGATAGACTAATTCCGATTGAACGTCATGCAAGCTGGTCTTGGGGATTGAGTCGGGGACGCAGGTGCCACGTTGCATGCACTGTTGCTTTCGAAGGAGACTGTATGCAATCCTCATCTAGGAGTCGTGCGTGCTGCATAGCTTCTCTTGCAGCTATTATCGCCTCAGGGCTCGTATTGGCAAATCTCTCTGGAATCGACCTGGCACAAGCGGATGCTACCGCATCCCCAACGGCATCGCAAAGCAAAGAAAATCAGGGGGGGGGGGGGGGCTGATCCCAAGCATACCTGGTTCAACTCAAACTCCCTCTAATACTCCCACGCCAACAGTGGCCCAAACGCCAGATTTCCGTATCCAAACAACACCCTCCCCTACTTTTCCATCCCCCACTGCACTAACCTCAGCAAGCTCTGCCACTTCCACCCGGTCGGCAAGCCCCTGCGCCAATAATCAATGTTCAGTCACCTTTGACACGACTCAGGCTGACACAGCGACCCCTGCCACTCAGACTATGCCTTCGGGAGGTCTGGCAAAACGTCCGACCGATCCAACCAGGCACGGGTACTTCTTCGATGGCTGGTTCATCGGTCAAGTAGCCTACGACTTCAACCAGCCCGTCACCAGCAACTTGAAGTTGACCGCAAAATGGACAGCTGGCGACGGCCATTGGTCCTTGGCGCCTGCACACGGAACTGCATTGGGAGGCACCACAGTGACACTGACTCCCCCAGCGACCCGTAACATCAAATTCTCTCAAATTACTTCAGGAGCAACCCATTCCTTGGCTCTTGGGTCGGATGGAAGTCTTTATGCCTGGGGTGATAATAGTTCAGGGCAAGTGGGCGATAACAGCACCACTTTGCGACAAACTCCAGTGAAAATAAACAAGCCGGCCAATACATCGGACCAATTCACATTCACTACCATTGCCGCTGGCGACCATTCCTCTCTTGCTATCGGTTCTGACGGAAATCTCTACGCTTGGGGAAACAATACCCGTGGACAACTTGGTGACGGAACTACTGAAAACAAGTTGGCTCCTGTCAAGGTTCCGAAGCCTGCAGGTGTTTCAAATGGATTCACCTGGACACAAGTAAGCGCCCGATGGGATCACACCCTGGCATTAGGCTCAGATCACAATCTGTACGCCTGGGGCTGGAACGGGTACGGCCAGCTCGGCAACACCAGCATCCCTACAGGCAGCGATAATCTAGCTGCGTACAGTAGCAAGCCTGTACTTGTCAGCACGCCAGCCGGAGTCACTTTCACTCAGTTAAGTGCTGGACGGTATGATTCCTTGGCCCTAGGCTCAGATAAGCAATTGTACGCCTGGGGTTTAAACGCCAGCGGCCGCTTGGGTGACGGAACCGAGATTCAGCGATTTACTCCTGTTCCGGTCCACCAACCCGCCGGCGTTATCTTCTCACAGTTCAGCGCAGGAGATACATCTTGTTTCGCAATCAGCACGAATGGGGATCTTTACGCCTGGGGATGGAACGGGTACGGACGGCTAGGAGATGGCAGCAATGCTGAAGATAGAAAGACGCCCACTCTCATATCCCCGCCCGACGGGGCATCGGCAGGATTCACCTGGGCTCGAGTCATGGTGAGAGACGATCACGTCCTGGCCATTGGCTCGGACGGCAATCTCTATTCCTGGGGACTTAACGAATACGGCCAACTAGGGATCAAAGATATAAACACCGATGGTTCGTACATCAATAGACCGCATATTGTCGATCAATCAACTACCTCAACTGCCCAAAAATTCACTTGGACTCAGATCAATGCAGGATGGAGAGAATCATCTGCATTAGGATCAGATGGAAACCTGTACACCTGGGGATGGAACAACGGCGGACAGCTAGGTGATCCAGCCGTTCCCATAGGCGATAATAGCCAGGCGAGGAGGCTGACTCCCGGTTTGGCGGCCTTCCCTCTTACACCGGATGTTACTGCGGTCAAATTCGATCAAACCCTGGGCAGCAATCTGAAAAAATCGGGTACAAACTGGCAGGTGGCAACGCCAGCTCATAGGAAGGGTCAAGTAAAAGCGACCATCACCTGGAATCTCTATGGTCCGCAGCCCGATGAGATCCTGGACTACACCTATGACCCGCTCACCTATGTTGTCACTTTCGACAAGGCCGACGGCAGCCAGCCCACCAGTCAGTCGGTCATCGAAGACCAGATGGCTTCCAGACCGGATCAAGACCCGACCCGTCCCGGCTTCCTATTTGATGGCTGGTTCAACGGCGATGCGGCCTACGACTTTTCTTCCCCCGTCAAGGGTTCCACGAAACTGACAGCCCACTGGACGGCAGGCACCGGGCAATGGAACATCTCTCCCAAGCAGGGTCCCGACAGTGGTCAGACCAAGGTGACCCTGGTTCCACCTGCAGCGCGAGGCATTAGGTTCAGCCAAGTCAGTGCCGGCGATGATCATTCATTGGCTCTCGGATCGGATGGAAATGTCTATTCCTGGGGTGCCAATACATACGGACAGCTTGGCGATGGGACCACAACGGACCGCTTGACCCCGGTTCAGATTCCCAAGCCGACAGGCGTGAACCGATTCACACAGGTCAGTGCAGGAAAAGCCTTCTCATTGGCCTTGGATGACCAGGGCCACGTCTGGGCATGGGGTCTTAACAGCTCCGGACAGCTGGGCAACAATACCATTGCTACCAATGGCTCATCTGCATACAGTTCAAGCCCGATTCGCGTGCAAGCCCCAAGCGGGATGACGGCAACAAGCTTCAGCCTCACCGGCATCAGTGCAGGAATCACTCATGTCCTCGCCGTAGACGGGCAGGGCAGAGCCTGGGGTTGGGGGTCCAATGAATTCGGTAAACTGGGTATTTCCTCTGGCACTGTGGCGATGACAGGAATCACCACCAGACCCGTCCAGGTCGCAACCCCGCAAGGTGAGACGACGGGATTCCGCTATGCACAGGTCAGTGCGGGCGGCTCACATTCTTTGGCGACCGACACCCAGGGCCGTGCCTGGGGCTGGGGATCAAACCAGAACGGTGACCTGGGCAATACGAGCGATGTGGCGCTTAATAGCTACACCTTCACACCTGTCCAGGCCAAGCCGGGCACCAATCCGACAGGCGGCTTCAAGCCTGTTCAGATCATTGCCGGCAACGGCCACTCCTCCGCCCTTGATGATCTGGGACGTCTATGGACCTGGGGCGGGAACAGCAATGGAGAGCTCGGCCTGGGCGACACCACCACAAGGACTGCCCCATCCTTGGTAGCCATGCCTGCAAACGTCAGCACGTTCACGCAGTTGACAGGCAGCAGAGTTAGCGGCAATTCGCTGGCTCTGGACCAGAACGGAAACATCTGGGGCTGGGGTCAAAACTCAACAGGTATGCTGGGGACTGGAGGCACAGGCAGCCTAAACAAACCAACCAGGATGAGCAATCCATCAGGCATTGACCATTTCGTCAAGGTCAGCGCCGGCACTGGCCACACCCTGGCCATCGCCTCCAACGGCAGCACATTGGGGTGGGGAAACAACAGCCAAGGAAGGCTGGGGAACAACGCGACACAAACGACTTATTCTCCTGTCAATGTGCTCTTCCCCTTCAGACTCGGTACTCCGTCTGCAGTGCAATTCGGAGATACCTCAGGAACCAGCCTAAGCTCCACGGGGCAGAAGGACGGCGCCTGGACTGTGCTGACGCCGAACCACCAGGCCGGCGACACGGCTGTCAGCATCGCTTGGACGCTCAATGGGGCTCCACAACCCAACGATGAGACCAATGCCTTCCGTTTCATCCACTATGGCATCCTCCCCCTGACCGGAGAGGAAGGCATCCTAGTGACCATTCTAACCGGCTTGCTGGCCGCAGTCGCTGGCCTGGCCGCCAACCGGCAACGCCTTGAAGCACAAAGCGCACAAGGCGGAAAAGCAGCCGCTCGGCACAAGCACTGACAGGCACGAACGAGCAGGGCCCCGTCACTACAAAGGTGGCGGGGCCCTGCTGCGGTCTCTGTGCCTGATTTGCTCTCTGCGCACCCTCAAACAGTCAGGTCAACCTGACAACAGCATGACGACGAACCGCACTGCTGAGCAATGGTCCTGAAGAATGCTGCTTGTGGAGAGCTCGTAATTCTAAAACTGGCTTAGAGAACAGCCTGGAGCACGAAGTCCAGGATGAAGAGGGCAGAGACCGCCCAAATGATGGGGTGAACCTCCTTGCCCTTGCGCTTGCAGACCATGGTCAGGCAGTAGGTGATGAAGCCGGCGGCCACGCCGTATGAGATGGAATAGGCAAAGCCCATGAAAATGGCCGTGAAGAAGGCCGGTATGGCCTCAGACAGCTGGCCCCACTCAATCTCGGCGAAGGAGCTCATCATCATGCAGCCCACAATGACCAGGACGGGCGCAGTGGCCGCCGAAGGCACAGCCGAGATCAAGGGAGCGAAGACGGCACTGAGCGCGAAGCAGGCGGCGATGACTACCGAGGTCAGTCCCGTCCGGCCGCCAGCTGCGATGCCCGCTGCGGACTCCACGTAGGTGGTGGTGTTGGAGGTGCCGAAGAGAGCACCGATGGAGGTGGCCGTAGCATCGGCGAACAGGGCCTTATCCATCTTGGAGCTGAAGCCTCGGCCGCTTTCCAGAGCCTGCTCGTCCTCGGCTGAGAAGATGCCTGAGCGCCGGCCGGTGCCCACAAAGGTGCCGATGGTGTCGAAGGTGTCCGACAGGGAGAAGGCGAAGATGGTCACCAGAACCACTGGCAGCTTGGCCGGGTCTGAGAAGAGCGCAGGGAAGCCCTCCGGACTGAAAATGGCCAGGAAGGTCTGCGGCAACTGTGACCAGGCCTGACCCAGATCGACCGACTTGGCCATGCTGGTGACCCCCATGGGAATGCCCAGGAGCGTGACCGCGATGATGGCGATGACGAAGGCGCCCTTGTTGATGAAGGCCAGATGGCCCTTGAACTTGAAGATCAGCAGGAAGACGGTCAGCAACAAGCCGATGACGAAGAGGATGACCCCGGGGGTGTTGAAGGTGGTCAGCCCAGGGTTGGCGCCGGCCGCCGAGGTCTTGTCAGGCGTGAACTTGATGATGCCCACATTGAGCAGACCCACATAGGCGATGAAGACGCCGATGCCGCCGCCGATGGCGTGCTGGAGCAGGGGCGGAATAGCCTGGATGATCATCTTGCGCAGCTTGGTGGCCGTGACCAGGATGTTGATCAGGCCGCACAGGAAGACCATGCACATGGTCTGCTGCCAGGTGAAGCCCAGCCCCTTGACCACGGTGAAGGTGAAGAAGGCATCCAGTCCGACTCCTGGCGCCACGCCGTAGGGCACGTTGGCCACCAGCCCCATGATCAGAGTGCCGATGATGGCAGCGATCAGAGTGGCGAGAAAAACGGCGCCCCAAGGCATGCCCGCTGTAGAGAGCACTGAGGGATTCACCACGATGATGTAGGCCATGGCGAAGAAGGTGGTGATGCCTGCTACCACTTCCGTAGAGACTGTGGTATTATTATCCGAAAGCCGAAATAGCTTATGCATATTCGATTCCTTATTGTCTTATTTGGCGATGAGACAAGGAAAGAATATCACGAGCACTCGGCTTTTTCTGTTACAAGTCCCCCACCCTATTGAGCTCTAGAGTTATACGCCAAGATTTGTGCACGTTAGTCTGCGATTTCAGAGTATTTGACTGATATGTGGGATTCGGTCCAGTCACTGGCGGTGCCTAGGTGTTGTGCTAGTGAAATCAGAAGCTATTGGGATGTCAAAAGCTTCCACGACAGAAGTGTTCTAGCTTTCATCTCTGTTTTCAATGGTGCGCAAACTTGTTTCCATGAAATACAGAGTTTGTGCGATGCCTGTCCAGACTGTTGCAGCTTGGCTCGTGAAATGATGCTGCTGATGAAGGACCGTGTTGCCGGGTACATGATTTGATCTAAATCGGCTTCGGATCCTTCCAACGAAACCAGGAAGTTCTAACTCGTATCCTGATCTGTGATTCACAGACTCCTTTAATATATGACCACAAGCCATACCCAGTATGGCCCGGACTAATCGTGCAATATGCGAAAGGCTACCGCCTAAGCAGAGTGCGCCTTATCGCCATGCTTCAAGGTATGACCCTACAATTCACAGCACTTTGCTCCAGTTGAATCCGTGGTGTTGAAGTCTACGGATTCTTTCACGTTCTGAACGGAATCTCGGTACCTATCAGCAGCTTGCATGATCTGAGACTGGAAATTAATAGAGGCTGCCGTGGATGAGGAAGCATGGGGGCTTCGTTGTGTTTGGTCTGGAAGGCCGAAATCCTAGTGTTGGTTAAAAACCTGAGATAAGGGGTGATGACTTATGGAGCCTTCTGGGAAAGCGCCTGCAACGTTCTTATAGTTCCATTAAGCCATGCAGGAAACATATGAGGCTATGAGGTTAGTCTGATTTGGGAATAGGAGTGTTAGGACTATTAGTCGTGGCAGACATATCTCATTGTTACCTGCCCTGTGAAACAGCCGGGCACCTTCTGGCCGTCTTTGGTTTGGTAACCGATGACCCGTCCGCCTTGGCAGTCGACTTCGTATAGATTCCTCACAGCGAACCAAGCCTTTCGCTTTTGATACCGCTTCTCGTATGCCGGAGGCTCGTATCCTTTCGGCGGCTGTGCGTTGTTCCCATAGCCGTAGGCGACGATTTCACCTACGGCCGCTTTCTTGCCTCCAGCATCAACCAGGAGGATTTCCCTGAGCTGGGACCTGTTCTTTTCTAGCGGTGGTTTCCCGACGGTCATAAAGGTGCGTCCTCCATGACTCTGTGAGTTCTCCAATTGGGCTTCAATGACCTCTGCCCCGCTGTAGGAACCACTGGAGGTCAGCTTGTAGGCCACGATTTCCTTACTAGAGGGGAGTGGATCGTTTTGCTGGTAGGACTGCAGCAGCCCCGGGTAATATTTGAGTTTGGCCACTGTCCGGTAGGTGCGGCCTGTTTGGCCCATGACCCAGTCGCTAATGTGGGGGTCGATGGCCGACAGGACTGCGAGCATCTTATCCAGATACTGGTCCGTTTGAATACTTAGGACGTTCTCGCCATGGGAGACCCTGTTACGTAGGCGGCGAATTCTATCGATGTCAAGCAGGAGTTTCACCCGTTGTCGATCATTGACCTTGTTATGGGTCATCTCCGGAAAGGCCTTATACAAAGCCTCTTTCCAGAGCTGTCGTGCATCCGCTGCCCACTTGAGGACTGTTGGGTCTTTGCTTGTGAAATCCGTAGGTCCGAGTAACCGTTGCCAACCTCCGAACATCAATTGCGCGAATGCATCATTCCTGTTCGGGTATTGGCCATGCTTTTTGTGATTAGGATTCTTTTCCCATATCCGGTATACCCTGCGGCATGAGTCCCACAGCTTCCTTATATGGCCTGCGCCCAGTAGTTCCTCAATAAGAGGCGGCACCTGGCTCAAAGGAGCGGTCTTATGACCTTCGAACCATTCGGACGGCGGCGTTTCCCCAAGCCAGTCGTCGAATCCGTTAGCATGAGCCCAAAGCATCAGCTCCTTGTCCATTGCATTGCGCACACTCATCTCGACAAAGGAGATCTGCGTGACTGCCACTCCGGAGAATAAGGTATTCCAACGGTATAAGTCCGCGGCTTCCACTCCCGGGTGTTTCCGAGCCTCGTTCTTATAGGGTTCCAAGCGCTTCTCTGATATCGCCAGATCCATAATCGAGTGAGTTGCAGTCTGCATAAGGCCATGATACTATATAAGAGCAATAAGTTCTTCGCCCTCACATCGCGAGATGTGGGGGCGTCGTATTTTTTGGGTCATATGCCAAAATATTCGCAGGTTAGTCGGTGCTGCTGGGGTATCTGACGGGGGTGTGCAGTTCGTTCTAGTCGATAGCGGTGGCTTGGTGCAGATCTTGTTGGCTGTGTTGCCAAGCGAGGTCGTTCAACCGTTCGAAATTCTGGTCACTGCAAGTGTGGGTGGCCGGCCGGACATCTCTCTGGGGGTCGGCGGCGTGTTGATGACCCCGCTGGCAGATGGCTCTGATTTCGTGTTCCGAGCCCAGCCCATTGTGGTTCCTGGGCAAGGCGCGCAGTCGTTAGTTCATGATTCGAGCAGATTGTTATTCGTGGGAATCGGGGCCCCGCACCGCTAGCACCGCCACTGGGTGCGACCTGTGCTGGTAGTGCCCAGACCAGGCAATTCGGTGTCTTCATGCTTTCTAAGGAGAGCAGGCATCTACTGGATGCTTCTAGCCCCACCCCGATAAGGGCTTAGAGGATGAAAAACGCACACATTTTGGCGTATAGCCCGAGTTCCAATACCGCCGCAGAGCTGTCCGCCCACCTATAATCGGCATACCGGCAGGGCCCTGAAGCCTTCCTTACCTGGGGATGAGTTGAAGGGCACGGCGCTTTCTAGGAGGGGTATATGGCCAGGAACAATCACTGGGACCAGGACGATCAGAAGCAGTATCAGCATGTCCACGACAGCGAAGTCGATCGCGGACAGGATGAACGTGCTGCCGAGCGGATTGCAGCAGCGACGGTCAACAAGCAGCGCACCCGTGAGGGCCGCACCCTGCGCCAGGAGCAGGCGCGCCGCGACCAGGGCACAGACGTCAAGAAGGACGAGAAGAAGGACTGAATCCTCAGAGGGCGCCCATCAGCAGATGCGCCAAGACCATGAGGACCGCACCGATCACCGCAGTCAGGGCCAAGGTGAATCCGGCCAGACGGGCGTTGCCCAGGACCTTGTCGGTGAACATGGTGGCGAAAACCGCCGTAGGAGCCAGGCAGCACAGGGCCACCGCCTGACGGATCAAGGGTTCGAAGGGCAGCAGATACCATGCGGCCGTCGCGAACAGGATGCCGAAGGGCAGTCGCCAGGCCAGAATCTGCAATACGGACTTGACATCATCCCGTCCGCCAGGCAAGTCCATGAGCATGCCCACCATAAGCATGGAGCAGAAGGCGTTGGCTGCCGAGAGTGGACGGGTGATCTGGGCCGACCAGTCTGGCAGCGAGATCCCGGCCAGCGTAAAGCCCACCATGACCATGTAGGTGTCGAAGGATGGCGAGCTCAGGAAACCCTTGGCTATGGAGATGGCTGCCGCCTTGCGATGGAGTTTGCGCGCATCAGGGTCATCCAGCTTGACCGGCTCTCCTGCATCGGGATCCAGGGACTGGCCGGGGCGAATATGCAGAAGCCCCTGGGTCATGACATTGGTTCCAGCGGAAACCATGACCGAGTTGCCGATGTCGAACATGGCGGCGGGAACCAGGGCCGCCGTGCCAAGCAGCGACTGAAGCATGGGGAAGCAGAAGCATCCGATGTTGAAACCCGATCCGTTGAGCATAAGAAAAGCCCGCTGAGCCGTAGGCCGATGCTTGCTGGTCAGGAAGATGGCCAGGGGCGGAATCAGCGAGGCCACAAAGGCGAAGGCCGAGACCAGCAGCAGGCTGGGATCGTGAGGGTTGGTAGCGAAGGAGTAGATGATAGCCCCCGGCAGGACCAGGTCGAACACCACGGTCTGCAGCACCCGATAGTCCAGTGGGCGAAAGAGACCAAAGCGCTTGAACAGGTAGCCCACCAGGATGATGCCCAAGAGAGTGGCTGGTTCCAGCAGTACTCCCATGCCCTCGCTCCTTCCGTGGATGCCGGAACCATGATACCTGACGGGCGGAGGCGCAGACCGGTTCTGTCTCAGCCGAAGCGACCGGAGATGTAGCGCTCGGTGTCCGGCTCGTGCGGGTTGGAGAAGATGGTGGTGGTGTCGTCCATCTCCACCAGATGGCCGGGCTGACCCAGGGCCTTGAGATTGAAGAAGGCTGTATAGTCCGAGACCCTGGCGGCCTGCTGCATGTTATGAGTGACGATGACGATGGTGTAGTCCCGCTTGAGCTCGTTGATCAGATCCTCCACAGCCAGGGTGGAGATGGGGTCCAGGGCCGAGCAGGGTTCGTCCATGAGCAGGACCTGGGGGTGGACGGCCACGGCACGGGCGATGCAGAGCCGCTGCTGCTGACCGCCCGAGAGCCCGATGCCCGGCTTGTCCAGACGATCCTTGACCTCGTTCCAAAGGTTGGCCCCGCGCAGGGCCCACTCCACCAGGTCGTCGGCGTCCGACTTGGCGATGTGCTTCTTGTTGAGCCGGATACCAGCCAGGACGTTCTCCCGGATGGACATGGTCGGGAAGGGGTTGGCCCTCTGGAAGACCATGCCCACATCCCGCCGCACCTCGACCGGGTCCACATCCGGTCCATAGAGGTCGCGACCCTCCAGCAGCACCTGCCCGCTCACATGCGCCCCCGGAGTGATCTCGTGCATGCGGTCCAGGGTGCGCAGAACCGTGGACTTGCCACAGCCGGAGGGACCGATGAAGGCGGTGACCTTGTTGGCCTGGATCTGCATATTCACGTCCTGAACGGCCAGGAAGTCGCCGTAGTAGACGTTCAGATGGCTGATGTCTATGCGTTGGCCCATGTTCCGGCCTCCGTTTCTCTCATGGCGGCACTCAATGGGTCCGCCCAACAGCAAAGATGCGCGAGACCAGCCGCCCCAGCAGGTTGAGCAACAGGACGATAAGGATCAGCACCAGGGCCGCAGCCCAAGCCCGCTGCATGTGGATATCAGTCAGGCATCCCGGGTCGGCGCTCGGTCCACAGACGGCCAGCCCCTGGGAATACTCGTTGTAGACGAAGACCGGCAGGGTGGTCATCCTCCCGGAGAAGAGGTTGGGGTTGGTGGTGGCGATGAAGCCCGAAGCGATCAGCAAGGGCGCCGTCTCACCGATGACCCGTGCCACAGCCAGGATGGTGCCCGAGACGATGCCGGGCAGGGCCGTGCGCAGAACAATGCTGGTGATGGTACGCTGCTTGGTCACCCCCAGGGCATAAGCGGCCTCGCGCAGGTCGTTGGGCACCACAGCCAGCATATCCTCAGAGGTCTTGACCACCGTGGGCAGCATGAGCAGGGAGAGGGCCACCGAACCAGCCAGGCCGTTGACTGTGCCCGGTCCGACCACCAGGGCGAACATGGAGAAGGCGAAGAGGCCGGCCACGATGGAGGGGATTCCGCTCATCACGTCCACCATGAGACTGATGGCCTTGGCCAGGCGGCCTCCGTGGGCGTACTCGACCAGGTAGACCGCGCACATGACACCCACTGGAATGGAGATGACCATGGATCCAAAGGTGATCTCCAGGGTCCCGATTACCGCGTGCAAGATGCCGCCATAGCCTCCGGTCGGCGTGGGGTTGCCCCCTACCACACCGCTCATGTTATGAGTGAGGAAGTCCGGCGTCAGCCGTCGCACCCCCTTGGACAGACTGACCCAGAGCACCGAAACCAGCGGAATCAGGGCCACCAGGAAGGAGAGCCCGATCAGGACGGTCATCAGCCGGTCCTTGCGCTTGCGCGCCCGGATGGAGGATCTGGTTGGCCTGAAGCGGTCAAAATCGATAACCGGTCCGCGATCAGTTCGGCTTGCCATCATGCACCCGCCTTTGCTGTGATCCTGCGCGCCAGATAGTTGACGATAAAGGTGATGATGAAGAGGACCAGACCGGTGGCCACCAGGAGGGCCACGCCCTGGGAGTCCGCCTCAGGGAACTGGGCGGCGATGTTGGCGGCGATGGTCTGGCTGGTGGAAGCCTGCAGCAGCCGAAGGGAGTAGCTGAGGCCCGGCGAGAGGATCATCAGCACCGCCATGGTCTCGCCCAGGGCGCGGCCCAGCCCCAGCATGGAAGCAGAAATGATCCCCGAGCGACCGAAGGGCAGGACCGCGAGCCGGATCATCTCCCACTTGGTGGCGCCCAGGGCCAAGGCGGCCTCCTGCTGGAGTCGAGGGGCCTGGATCAGGATGTCGCGGGTGACCGAGGTGATGATGGGCAGAATCATGACCGCCAGCACCAGGGCCACGGTGGCCACGGACCGGGCCGGGGCTGCAACGGGTCCGGAAAAGAGCGGAATCCATCCCAAATGAACAGACAGCCAACGCCAGAAGCCGGTGATATTGGGAACCAGGACCAGAGCCCCCCAGAGCCCGTAGATCACCGAGGGCACGGCGGCCAGCAGGTCGATCACCGTGCTGAGCAGCGTAGACAGGCGGGCGGGGGCGTAGTAGCCGATGAAAAGGGCGATGCCCAGGGAGACTGGGAAGGCCAAGAGCAGGGCCAGGCCGGCAATCAGAATGGTGCCGAAGACCAGCGGGCCCACATAGCCCAGGAAGCTGCTTGCCCGTCCACCGCTCAGGGAGCGTATGGCCTGGGTGCGGGAATCCGGGTCCCCGGTGAAGGCCGGAAAGGCCCGCAGGATCAGAAAGAGGGTGACCGCAGCCAGAGCCAGCAGGATCAGAACGCCCGCCCCGATGGCGCAGGCCTTGAAGATTCGATCCACCCGTTTGGCCTGGTGCAGGGTTGCGGTCTCGTCCGGTTTCTCGCTCATGCCTTCCCCCCGATGGTCTCCACCGAGGCCATGGCCTGGCTGCGCAGCCCCTGCCCCAGCTCGGCGCTGCCCGCATTGGCCGCAGCCATGCGCTGGCCCTGCTCGCTCAGCAGATAGGTCAGCCAAGCCTTGGCGAACCGGGCCTTGGATCCGTCCGGATCATGTCGATAGGCGGTGCAGACCACATCGTAGGAGACCAGGACGATGGGATAGGTATGCTCCCGGCTGGTGCGATGGTCCACAGCCAGGACCACCCGTCCTGGCTGGCTGGCCTGGGGATCCCGCTGGGCCAGATCAAGCAGGTTGGCTGTGGTCTTGGCTGTAGGCGGCTGCCAGGTCTTCCCCACTTGGACGGCCACCGTGCCCAGCCCGGTGGTCTGGGCCGCGTCCGCATAGCCAAAGGTGCCCTCCGCCTGGTTCATGGTCATGACCACGCCGGCAGTGCCCTTGGCGCCCTGCCCCAGGTCGTTGGGCCAATTCTCGCCAGCCGGATAAGGCCAGGCAGACCCGGCTGTGTCGTGCAGGTAGGACAGGAAGCTTTTCGTGGTGCCGGACTTGTCCGAACGATGGATCACGGTGATGTCCAAGTCAGGCAGATTGGCTCGCGGATTAAGGGCTGCGATGCGCGGATCCCGCCAATTGGTGACCTTTCCGGAGAAGATCATGGCGATCAGAGCCGGATCCATCCGCAGATGGCCGCCTGAGCCCTTGGGCCACAGGTCAGGAAGATTGTAGGCTACGGCGATTGGAGTGGCGTAAACGGGCAGGTCAATGGCCGTACCGGAACCGCAGACCTGACGCGAGTGCTCAAGCTGATCGGCGGTCAACGGCGCATCGGTGCCGGCCCAGATGGTCGAACCTGACAGGAAGGCGTTGACACCAGCACCGGAGCCTGCCGGATCATAGGAGATGCGCCCCCCCGGATGCTGCTTGCGGAATCCGGCTATCCAGGCCTCGTCAGCACTCTGCTGGGAGGATGCACCAGATCCGGCGAACTCGCCTTGGAAGAGGGCTTGGTCTGCAGTATTGCCTGATCCGCTGCTTGCGGCAGGGACGTTGTCACCGCAGGCCGCCAAGGGAATCATCATTGCCAGGGACATGAGGAGGGCCGGGACTCTGCCACGACCATGACCATGTGCATGCATGCTACCTACCTCGACCGCCGTTGCATTTCAAACGTCCGTCCTCATCAGCCCGTGTCGGATCCTCCCGTACTCACATTACCGAAGCTCGCCTCACACAGCATACTGGAAACGCTGACCGCCGAACAAGGTCGCGACATTCGCGTCAGCCATGTGGAAAAACCCAATCGCAATCCGCAGACTGGTATATCATAAGTTCATTGTCAGACGCTTAGCTCTCTTGTTCTTTTCATAGTGTCACCGGTATCGGTATGCCCTGATTTGCTTTCTAGGACGGCACCGCGGGGAGCGGTATGCGCAGTGAGGACTAACCCAAAGGAAGTGGTGGTGCATGAGGAAGCAGGAGCTCGCCAAGCAAGGGCGGACCCTCAGCAAGGATGGAGCCTTCGTCAACGGAAAGCTCACCCATGAGGCCTTCCTGTCGCTGGCCATCCTGACCGTCATCACCTTCCTGGGCAACTTCACCCAGCTGCAGCTGGCTTCGGCCCTGCCCACCATTGTGGACGAGTTCCACATCACCCTGACCACCGGCCAGTGGCTGACCTCGGTATTCCAGCTGGTCATGGGCGTCATGGTGCCGTTGACCGGTTTTCTGACCAAGCGCTTCTCCACCAGGCAGATCGTCATCACCTCCATGGCCGTCTTCACCCTCGGGTCCCTGCTCAGCTGGCAGTCGCAGACCTTCGCCCTGGTCCTGCTGGGCCGCATCCTGGAGGCCATAGGCACGGGAACCATGTGGCCCGTTCTGCAGATCACCGTCTTCTCCATCTATCCGTTGTCCAAGCGCGGCATGGCCATGGGCACTGTGGGCCTGGCCATGAGCGTGGCCCCGGCCATCGGCCCAACCCTGGGCGGCTGGCAGACCGACGCCAACGGCTGGCGTTCCATCTTCCTGACACTGAGCATCTGCGGGGCCGTGGCGCTGCTCCTGTCCATCTTCGGCCTGCGCAACTTCGGCCAGCGCGACACCAGCGTCAAGGCGGACTTCTTCTCGGTGGCCCTGTCCATCTTCGGATTCGGCGGCCTTATGTTCGGCTTCACCAATATCGAGAACTTCCCCATCACCTCCTTCATGACCTGGCCCTTCATGCTGGTCGGCCTGATTGGAATCATCTGGTTCGTTCTGCGCCAGCTCCACCACGACAAGCCCCTGCTGGACCTGCATGTGCTGCGGATCAAGAACTTCACCGTGGGCACCATCATCGCCTCCATGTCCTTCTTCGCCTTCAGCTCGGTCACCGTCATCCTGCCCATGTACATCCAGACGGATCGTGGCTTCTCAGCCACCATGAGCGGCCTGGTCATGCTGCCTGGAGCCATCGGCACCGCCATCGCCCAGTTCTTTGGCGGCCGGCTGCTGGACCGCTGGGGTGCACGTCCCGTAGCTATGACGGGCTGCTCGGTCCTGCTGCTGGGCACCATCGCCATGAGCCTGATCGGCGCCAATACCTGGATCGGCCTGGTCTCCATCTGCCAGTTCATCCGCCAGATCGGCATGGGCTTCACCCTGATGCCCTTGACCACATGGTCCCTGAACAACCTGGCTCCCAAGGATGTTTCAGCTGGTTCGGCCGTCACCAACACGGCCCGGCAGATCGCCGGCGCTGTCGGCGCACCCATCCTGGTCATCCTCATGGAGACCATCACCACCCTGCGCCACAACGCCATGGGCGGCGGTCACTCCACCCAGATCGCAGCCAACATCTTCGGCGTGCAGTGGGCCCTGCGCATCTCGGCACTGATCTGCCTGGGCATGGTTCTGCTGGTCTACTTCGGCGTTCGTGGAAACGGCGCCGGCTCCGGCCGTCAGATGACCCGCATGCTCCTGCGCCACATGCACATCATCCACACCGATGCTCCTGCCGTCACAGCCTCCACCGCCGACTCCGAAACCCAGGACTGATCACCGGGTGGTTTTGCGGGCTATGACTTGTGATCCGACGACAAGATCCTGGGGTGCCGTAGCTCTGCCTCCGATACGTCCCAGGACGCGGTCGACACAGGTTCGCGAGATCCATCCCAAGCAGGAATCCATGGTAGTAAGCGGAGTCTGCAGATAAGCCGACTCTTCGATATTGTCAAACCCGATGATCTGAACCTGGTCGGGTACGGCTCTGCCGTAAGCAGTCAGAGCCGAGAGTGCGCCGATAGCCAGCTGATCATTGAGAGCAACCACCCCATCGAAGGGCACGCCCGCCTCTAATATCCGTTGCATGGTCAGGTACCCGCTGCCCAAGGTCCAGTCATAACCGGTTACACCCAGAAGCCGGTCATCCAGCTGCAGTCCCCTGGCATGGACCGCCTTAAGCACGCCTTTCATCCTTAACTCGGCATTGCCTTCGATTGCAGCCTCCAACTGATTCTGGTCGAGCGGCGCATGCAGGCCGATGACCGCCAGCGAGCGCACCGACCGATCAAATAGATACTCTGTGGCCATCCGAGCTGCCTCGGCATCATCGACCATGACATGATCCGCCACCCCATGGGTAGTCCGTGCGCCTACGCAAACCAAGGGATAGCGCACATCCAGATCCTCCACGGCGAACCGCTCAAGCTCCGACATGGATAGGATGATGCCGTCGCTGATAGTGCTGTTAAAGGAGGCCAAAATCTCATGCGCACCCTTGGCAGACCCCTCGGCATATGTGCTGACATAGACTGCATAGTCCCGCAGGCGAGCGCTGTCGATGACCCTATTAGCCAATTCGGACAGATAGGGAGGTGTCAGCGAAGGGACAGCCAGCGTAATGATACCGGTTTTGTTCCGATGCAAATTACGGGCCGCAGCATTGACCTTGTATCCCGATTCGTCGATCACCTGCTGCACTCGCGCACGGGTCGCATTGGACATACGGCCATTGCCGTTGATCACGTTGGATGCGGTCTTCAGCGAGACACCCGCCTTGCTGGCCACCTCGCGCAGGGTGATCCGTTTACCTGGACGTCCTTCATCCGTAGCCATAGACACCCCCTAGAATGCGACAACCTCCAAGGCACTATGGCGATCACATCTACTGACGGGTGACCACCACACCATGCACTCCTATAGTGTACCGATTGCCAGATAAACCACCCCCACTGCACCGGGCTGCTCGTTGAACCACTAAAGCCTCACCCATGGTGGACACATCTCTGACAACTGCCGACCCCCGGTTGAAATAGAAATGATAACGGCCTTGTGGCCCGGATCTGATCAGGTGCACCAACCGCGGGTCGCCGTCACATCCATTATGCAACCCTGCCCCTGCTGCGCCGGTGAGGAAATCAGAAGGAACAATCCGGTTGATCACCGAAACCAGCGATTCCTTGGTGAAGCCCGTCCCCAGATAGAGAACGCAGCCCTGACCGTACCCATGGATGGTCACCGCAGGTTTCCCAGCCATGTCGAGATCATAGGAACGACGCCCTTGGTAACGAGCCAGCACCCTTACCGAGTCCTCTACGCGCAAGGGCTCGTTAACCCATATACGGCCCTCAATGCCCTCCGACACCAGGATGGATCCACCACCTTGGTCACTGGTACCCAAGGCGATCATCTCTTGGGAAGCGATACCTGTCAAATCACGCAAAACCGCAGGATATCCACCCAGGCCGACGTGCATATGGTCGTCCATAATGCCACTGGCGAAGTCCACCACCAGCCGGCCACCGCCGCTCACATAGTCTCGCAGACGGTCGGCTTGCTTCTGATCCAGCAGAATCAGGGCCGGCAACACCACCACGTCATAGCGCTCCCACTGCCCTTTCAGTGGCATTACATCCGCCCTGTATCCAGCTTCGAGCAGTGCCTGATACCAGATATAGACCTGCTGCCAATGATCTACAGAACAATCGGGCAGAGTTGAATCAGCCATAGACCACTGGCAGTCGGCATCAAAGAGCAGGGCAATGGACGAGGGTTCCAATTGGGTCCCGGCCAGTCCACTGCTGGAGAGTGTGCGCAGAATACTTCCCAAATCGGCAACCTGTGCATAAATCGCCGAATCTGGCCCTGCGTGGGGGATCATGGCCGAGTGGAAGGCCTCCGCTCCGAAGGCGGACTGCCGCCATTGGAAGAAGTTGACTGCATCCGCCCCCATGGCCACGTGGGCCAGAGCATCCCGGATCAGTTCACCTTGACGCTTGGAAGCGTTGAAATTGCGCCAATTGACGGCTGATGTAGAATGCTCCATCAGGCACCAAGGATGACCTTGGGCATAGGCATCCACCAGTGAATCCGAGCAGAGCAGCTCATCCAGGTGTCCAGGTCCATGGGCGAAATAGTGGTCATTGGCCACGAAATCGACCTGGCGGGACCAACGCTCATAATCAAGGACGCATTGGTCTGTCGAAACCATGAAGTTGGTCGTCAACGGTTTATCAGGGGTGAGCTCCTGCAATTGATCACGTTCGGCACAGAAAAAATCCATCAGCGCGTCTGAGCAGAATCTACGAAAATCCAGACGCAGTGCCGGATTGATAAAGGCATCACGTACGCCAGCATGTTCAGGCAGGGGAACCTGATCGAAGTTCTGCAGACGCTGGGACCAGAAATCGTTGCCCCAGGCTCGGTTCAGCTCCTCGATGCTGCCATAGCGGCGGCGACACCAGCCTTGGAAGGCCTTTAAGGCATCCTGCGAGTAGTCAGCAGCGTTGTTCCATCCATATTCATTGCCTACATGCCAGGCAACCACAGTCGGATTGTCGCGGAAGTGCTCTCCCATGACCCTGCAAAGGCGAAGGGCATAACGTCGAAAAACAGGAGAGGTGGGCCTCCAGGATTGTCGAGCTCCCGGATGAACGAGCGTTCCATCCGCCTCCACGGGCAACACCTCAGGATGTGCCTGGTAGAGCCAGTATGGGGCCGTTGCTGTAGCTGAAGCCATGTCCACGGCGATACCGGCTTCTCCTAGCAAGGTCACCACCCGATCCAGCCATCCGAAATCCCAGACTCCATCGCTGGGCTCCAGACGTGCCCACGAGAAAATGCCCAGTGTCACCATGGTGACGCCGGCCCGTTTCATCAGCGCAACATCTTCGGTCCATACCTGCTCTGGCCATTGGTCCGGGTTGTAATCCCCGCCGAACCAGATTCCTCCCGAATGACCGTTGGGCTCCTTCGGCCATCGGTAAGGTCTATATGGTTGGGGCTGCCGACGGTCATGATGGTCCGTTTTGCTCATGCCTAATCCCGTCTGCGTGTTTCTGCTATTCCTTGACAGCACCAGCAGCCAAGCCGGATTGCCAGTATTTCTGCAGCAGCAGGAAGGCGACGATGATGGGAATGATGGTGACCAGGCTGCCAGTCACCACCAGGTTCTGAATGGCATGGGCACCAGCTGTCGATGCCTGATCCTTCCAATTGTTGAGCCCGATTGTCAGCGGATACCAATTGGAATCCTTGAGCATGATCAAGGGCAGGAAGTAATTGTTCCAAGTGGCCACAATAGTGAAAAGCGCCGTGGTTACGATGCCGGGGGCCAGCAGAGGCAGGCTGACCTGCCAGAAAGTACGGAACTCCCCAGCCCCGTCGACTCGGGCTGCCTCCAGCAGCTCAGTAGGCACTGCCTGGTCGGAAAAG
The DNA here is from genome assembly GCF_016101425.1 of Bifidobacterium sp. W8112. Lineage (NCBI taxonomy): Bacteria > Bacillati > Actinomycetota > Actinomycetes > Bifidobacteriales > Bifidobacteriaceae > Bifidobacterium > Bifidobacterium sp. W8112. The sequence continues at coordinate 488,080 of NZ_JACFQN010000002.1, forward strand.
ATCCACATCAGGTACAGGCCGAAGGGCGAGATCAGACTGGGGATGATCATGGCCCAAGGCGTATCGGTCAGTCCGATCTTGGCGAAGAGCAGGAACTGAGGCACAGCCAGAGCGATGCCCGGCACGCTGATGGCTCCGATGACTACTGCGAAGACCAGGCGACGGCCAGGAAAGCGGAACTTGGCCAGGGCATATCCACCCAGCACAGCCAGCAAGGTGGCGCCACCGGCTCCCACAACCACGTAAAGCAGGGTGTTGAGCAGCCAGCGCCCGAAGATCCCGCCCTCATAGGTGAACACTTCGCGCAGGTTGTCCCAGAGGGCGAACTTGTGCCCAAAGGCCAAGCCGAAGGTGCCAATGAAGTCCGACTGGGTCTTTGTGGCATTGATGACCAGCCAGATCAGGGGAAACAGGCAATAGAGCGCGAAGATTCCCGCAACCAGGGTCAACAGCCAGCTGCGCCGCGGATTGTCCGGATTGGAGAATCCCGTTCGAGCTGCCCTTCGACGTTCCGCGCGCTCATCACGTGCGACGCGTCGAGCACGCATACGCTCAGCCTTGGCCCCGTCGGTAGTCCTCGAATCAACCGTGCTCATTGCATCTGCTCCTTCATTCCCCTGAGCTGGACGGCGTAGGCAGCGACCATGGTAATGATGGCCATGACGATGGCCAAGGCCGCCGCGTAATTGCTCTGACCGCCCATGAAGCTCAGGTTGTAGGCATACATATTGGGGGTGTAATAGGTGGTGATCGCATTTCCTGGAACCATGGTCTGCAGGACCGAGGGCTCATTGAAGAGCTGGAAACTGCCGATGATGCTGAAGATGACCGTGATGACCAGGGAGCTCTTGAGTTCAGGAACCTTGATGCTGCGCACGATCTGCCACTCCGAGGCCCCGTCGATGGCCGCTGCCTCATAGAGCGAGTGCGGCACAGTCGACAGCGAGGAATAGAAAATCAGCATGTTGTAGCCCGTGAACTCCCAGGTATTGATGTTGCCGATGGCGGCCAGAAGCACGCTGGGCTGCAGAACATCGATATGCGTGCCCAGCCATTGATTCAAGGAACCCACCATTCCGTACTTGGTGCCGTAGATGAACCCCCACATCAGAGCCGCCACCACAGCAGGCACCGCATAGGGCAAGAAGGTGGTGATTCTGAAGAAGCGCGTGCCGTGCAGCTTGAGCGAGTCCAGGGCCAGCGCCATCAATGCCGCCAGAAGGAGCATGATGGGCACCTGAACCACAGTGAAGAGCGCCACACGGCCAACTGATGACCAGAACTGCCCGTCCTTGATCAGCCTGGCGTAATTGGCCAGACCCACAAAGACGTTCCCTCCGATCATGCGCTTCTCATACAGACTCAGGTAGATGGCATAGAGCACCGGCAGGACGAAAACGAATACGAAGACCAGGACAAAGGGTCCCATGAACTTCCATCCACGCCAGTCGGGCCTGTGAGGCCGCTCCCCAGTGCGACTCTCACTGGTTCCGCCAGGGCCTTGAGCCCGCGCGGGGGCCGGAACCCGCACAGTCGAACCTTCGACTTCACTCATGATGCCTCTCCTTCTTTCCTGTCGCTGCCCGGAGACGGCCATGGTCAGCCGCCTCCATAATCACTCACTTATTGACCTGATACCCCTGCTGGTTGCCGTGATCCACCAGCTTCTGCTGATAGTCCTCAAAAGCCTTCTCCAGTGTGGTCTGCTTCATGTAGGCCTTGCCGATGGAATCTCCATAGGTCGACTGGGCGAAGGGGTTGTATGGCAGATACTGGAACTTGGAGACCTTGAGGTTGGCTGCCTCGGTCAGAACCTTGTTGACTTCCTGACCTCCGAAGTACTCGTTCTTCTTGCTGGTGAATTCAGTCGAGCTCAGGATGCGTTTCAGCGAGGGGAAGCTGCCCTGGTCGGCCATGACCTGAGCTCCCTTGCCGTGCGTCAGGTATTCTGCGAACTTCCAGGCGGCCGCCTTGTTCTTGGCTTTCTTGGGCACAACAAGAGCCGAACCGCCGTCCTCTGCGGACACGCTGTCTCCCTCTTTCCACTGAGGCAGAGGCGCGACCCTCCAGTTGCCCTTCTGGTCGGGTGCACCGGACTCCAAATTGGTGGGCATCCAGGCACCGATGGTCAGCGAGGCCACCGATCCATCGTTAAGCGCCCTGTTCCAGTCATCGGACCAGTTGGCGGTCTTGGTATCGAGCAGGTCTTCATCGATCAGCTTCTGCTGAAAGTCGATATACCGCTTCATGCCGGCATCCTTGGTCATGTTGATGGTGATCTTGTCACCATCGACCTTCCATGGGTGGGCCCCAGCCTGCCAAGCCTGTGCGGTGAATGGCTGATAGGCACCCTTGTCACCGGCATTGTTGGTGATGTAGGAGCCCACAGCTCGGATCTTCTTGGCGTCCTGATAGTACTCATCCCAGGTCTTTGGGGGCTCGGGAATACCAGCCTTGTCGAAGACCGCCTTGTTGTAGAAGAAAACCTCGGGACCGGCATCAATGGGCAGAGCATAGGGCTTGCCGTCATACTGGACTTTGTTCCAGGGTCCCGGAGCGAAGTCATCAGCAAACTTATCCGCCCCATACCCTGACAGGTCTTCCAAGTTGTCTTCAATCGCGAACTGCTGGACGGTAGGATCCTCCAGCATGCTGACATCGGGGATGCCCTTGCCTGCAGCGACTGCGTTGGACAAGGCCACCTGAGTGTCACCAGCAGTGCCGGTGTTGTTGTACTTCACAGTGATGCCGGGGTTGTCCTTTTCAAAAGCAGCAATGGTCTCCTTGATACCATTGCCCCAGCCCCAGAAGACTATACGTCCAGAGGCCTTGCTGGTGTCCGCTGGCTTCGTTGCTGATCCAGACCCGCTGCTTCCACAGGCAGCGAACGAGGCCAAGGCGACCACGGTGACGCCCATGGTCAGGATTTTCCTTGCAGATTTCATGATGAACCTTTCGATGTTTGTAAAAACCACGTCCTTGATAAGGTTTTGACGCCCTGCTCCTTCCGACTGTTGATACAACTGTGTACCAACGTGTTATTCAGTATAAGCCGTAGCTTTGAATTGTCAATTCTGTTCAATGAGACGCCGCCGACCGTAGACGGCCACGACCATGAACAGAATGCCCGCCGCCAGGCAGCTCGCTACGAGAGTTGGAGCACGGCCGATAGCGCTGCCTGTTGCAGCCAGAGTGGAGGATAGACCGCCGCTGCCAGCGACAGGACGGACAGGCAGGGATTTGTCTGGCTCCACAGAACCGGACGCGGACCCTCCAGGGCCTGCCGGCGTACCATTTCCGTCGTGATCGACCAGGTCATTGGTCTCATCGCCCTTTTCAGGCACACCTGTCAGGGACACGTCATCCACATGCAGGGTCTGGCCCAAACTGCCGGAGGCTTCAATAGTGATTTTGGTATGCCCGCCTGGCAGATCGACCGGCAAGGAGGCCTGCTTCCAGTCTGTGCCGGTAGAGGCAGCCAGGTCAATCTCCGAGGTCTTCCCGCCGGATTCAATCGCGATCCTGGCATGATCCATGCCTTTAGGGTTCGCATAGGAGAGTTTCAAAAGGAAACGGCCGGCGTGCAGGGGAACATGACCTGGTTCATCCAAATCCTGGACAATGGAGGCGCTCCGGGAACGTCCAGGGGCGAATCGCAGATCATAGTCGCCCACTCGCCCATAGGCATCGGCTACATTGTTCACGGCATCTGGATTGACCCGCCGCCATCCGGCGATATCGGCAATCACCTTGCCGTCCTTGTCCCGATACCCCTGTTCACCCACCGAAACCCTGTCCGCTTCGAAGGAACCATTGAGCACATAGTCATTGGCATCGTCAACCGACCAAAGGCCGGTATCGGCATCCAGCTTCCACCGACTCATGGAATTGAAGCGAGGCGTGCCGGAATCATCAAAACTCAGCGGATTCCACTGGTTGTATCCAAGCCCATTACCCGCAAAGTCAGCCCATCGATCGCCGCAGTGAATGACGGTCTCTGCTCGGCTGCCGTGCAAGGTGTAGTAAAAACCGGTCTGAGTGATGTGTCCGAAATCCGCTCGGCTGCCATCCATGATCACCGTCTGATTGACGGGCTGATAGGGACCAAACAGATGATCTGCTACCTGAAAATGAATTCGGGATGCATCCCACCCGAATAGATCGGAACCAGCCAGATAATACCGGCCAGCATACTTGAAGAGCGCATTGCCTTCACGCCCGAAGCCCTGGTAGAGCTTGGTAGGTTCAAGCAGATCCACCTGACCCCCTTTAGCGCCTATTCTGGCCGCCCAGACACTGCCACGGCCACGGCCATAGGAATAAATCAGATAACCTGTGCCGTCCTCATCCTGGAAGACACTCTGGTCACCGGTATTGCTGGTGCCCAGCCCGTAATCGCGCATGTCAATACGCCTCTGGGCTTTGAACGGTCCAGCAGGCGAATCGGCTGTAGCGATCATCACCTTTTTGTCGAAATTGCGACCCGTTGCATCCGTTGGCATTTCATGTTGGATAAGCATGGCATAAGTGTGCAACTCAGGGACATAAGCAACTCCCATTCTGCATACCCAACCCGCACTACGGCCACCAAAGTCACTGGAGAATGCATCAGCCTGCGCCCTGTCCAACGCCACGCCTTGATACTGCCAATCGGTCAGATTCGCGGATTTATAGGCATCCACCGAAATGAAATCATTGCCAGTGAGCGCATGGGTTGGGTCCTGTCGATAAGCTTCAGCCTGGGAAAAGTGAACACCGTACCAAAAATGAGAGACCTTCCCCGTCGCGGGATCCGGGAAATCGAAAATTCCTCCGCCCTGCATATACATTGGATTACCGTCAGCGTCATCCCAAAAACGGTCATTGACGATCAGCCCGCTTCCGCCTGCAGAATCGGACTTTTGCCCTGCTCCTTGAGCAGCAGCCGCCTTTAGCGCTCCAAAGGACAAGCCCAGAATCATCGCTAGAACGATAAGAAGAACGGCCAATCTGTGCCTTGCCAGCGTATGATCCCGAATACGGTTTCCGTTTCCGGGTATATCCGAGCCGATATTCTCATTCATAGTCAACCTCTCTGTTGCTGATGGTTGCGGTCATAGACCCTGATCAAATCGAAATCTATGCAGTTGATACAACTGTGTATCAAACTGCAATAATACTAACACAACCTAAACGATCCAACTCAATGCAGAAGTCGGACTATAGAGCTCCTATGCGAATAAACACTTACCTAGCGTTCAATTCTGCCTATCCTCCAAAAGCCGGCGATCAGCGATCCTGCGGAAGAGGTTGACCTGGGCAGGTATGCAGAACAGCCAGCATGGCCTGTTTTTCCGAGCTGGTGACACTCAGGGAGTATTTGTCCTTGACTCCTATCTGACGGGCCACATACGAGCACTGATAGTCCTTGTTCTCGGGCAGCCAGTAGTCGGCCGAGGCGCTCCCCTTGGCCTGGTTGGCCGGGCCGTCCACAGCAAGCAGATTGTAGGGGTCGTTGCCAAAACGATAGCGGCGGGCCGTGTCCCACTTGCTGGCTCCTGACCGCCAGGCATTCTCCAGAGCGACCACGTGGTCGATCTGCACGGCCGAGCTGGTTTTCGGCCCTCTGACGAATTCGATGGTTCGCCCGGTATAGGGATCCTGCAGACGACCGCCGGCCACCTTGCACCCGCCGGGAGTAGTGGTGCGCAGGTCAGTCAGGTCGCGGGTCAACACATCCTCGCGTACATTGCAGCCGTTGCCATCCTCATCCGTCTCCTTGAAGCCGAAGGAATCACGCCGGTACTGGTGGCCAGGGCGGGCATGATCATCAACAGTCAGACCCTGCAGGGTCTGGGCCGCATCGCCGGTTGCCGTATATCGGCCGGTCAGCCGTCCGACTCCACCGTTGACCCTTGGCAATATCAGGCCGATGGTGATGCCTAGGACCACAGCCACCACCAGAAGAATCAGCACCCGTTCCGTGAGCGATTCGCGACGGAAGCGGGCCGGTGCGGGATTGCGCCAGACAGAACCATACCGGCTGCGGCCTCGATACCGATATCTTCTGCGTCTCGGACCGGTCATCTACCGCCGATACCTCCTATGTCGACTGCTTGCATGAATCATCCATCATAGCGGTCAGGCGTAGGCGTAGGTCATCGGGTCGTGTCCTGCACGCACCGGGGAGTCCATGGCATCGATGGCGGCATGCTCCTCAGGGGTCAGGCTGAAGCCGAACAGGTCCAGGTTCTCCGCCTGCCTTTCCCGGTGGACGGACTTGGGGATGATGATGGTCCCGTTCTCGATGTGCCAGCGCAGCACCACCTGGGCCGGCGTGACCCCGTGGGCCTGGGCGATTTGCTCCAGCCTTCCGCCGCCGGCTGTAAGGTCTGCGCCACGCGCCAATGGCGAGTATGCCTGGACGGCTATGCCATGCTCCTTGCAGAAGGCCGTTACCGTGCGCTGCTGCCAGCTGGGGTGCAGCTCGATCTGATCCACGGCAGGGTACTCCCCCGTCTCCCGGTACAGCCGTTCCAGATGCTCGGGTAGGAAGTTGCAGACTCCTAGGGTCCGCACCCGCCCCTGGTCGCGCAACCGATGGAAAGCCCGCCAAACCTGGTCGGCCCGCCAATCAAACGGCGTGGGCCAATGGATCATATACATGTCGACATAGTCGGTGCCCAGCAGAGCCAGCTGGCGGTCGAAAGCCCGCAGAGCGCTGTCATAACCTTGTTCGGAATCACGCAGCTTAGTAGTCAGCCACAGGTTGTCACGCTCAGGTCCGCTCTGGCAACCGAAGGCTTTGAGGCCACGGCCCACGCCTCCTTCATTGCGGTAGCCCGCTGCCGTATCGATGTGGCGATAACCCAGTTCCAAGGCAGATTGCACTACTCCAGCGGTTTGATCATCGTCGATCCTGAGCACGCCCAGACCCACCTGCGGAATGCGATTGCCGACAGACAATAGAATGTCAGGAACTGCTGTCATGGTCCACACCTTCCCAGGATGTAGCCCAGCCGTCTGCCGGGCCATGCTCGCTCCATTCTAGAGCCAGGCAAAAGCCCGGTTGAAACAGAACAGTCCTATGTGGTCAAACCTGCCCGCTCATGCACCGGCTTAGATTTTGCTGATGCTGAAGAAGTACAGCACGTGGGTATCGAACCAATGGTAGCCAAGGTCGAATACGGGCAGCAGGCTGATCTTCATCATCATGCCGACCGTGCCCCAGGCGAAGAAGAGGCCGAGCACAGCCAACAGCCACATGAAGGCGCTGCAGATTCGTCGGGTTTTGATCAACCGGCGACGGCGTGTGGCTTCTGAACGGGTCTCCTGCTCATGGCTGACCATGATCGTGGCCAGCGGCTCCCCCATGGTCCCCGGTCCCGTCGCTCGAGATTCCAGATGCTCCATTTGCTCCAGCTCGTGACGGCAGTTGCGCCGGCGACGTGAAAGCAGGTACCAACCCACCAGGCAGGCCAGGAACAGGGCCAGAAGTACCCAGACCATGTAAATGGGCGCCCCCTCAGGCTGGGTAGGAGGCACGTCGTCGCCGATATAGTGACCACGCACTATCAGTCGGTGGGAGTTGACGCCATAGGGATAGCAGGTCAGCAGGGTCACATAGTTGGAATTCTGGACTGGCTGCAGTGCACTGACATCGGTAGGCAAGATGATCTTAATCTGGTCCACCTTGTAGCTCATATGCCGTTTGAGGACACGTATCTGGAAGACATCACCCTTGCGCAGCTGGGTCAGGTTGTCGAACAGCATGTAGCCGACTTCGCCGGTGTGCCCCGTAATGACGGAGTGGATGGTTCTGTTGTCGGTAGGCACGTGGGTCGTGGCGATGTGCCCCGTGCCATCCTTGAGCACAACATCGCTGGTGCCGTGCCGCACGGGCAGCTTGACATTGATCTTGGGGATCTCCACATAGGCCATCATGCCTTTGCCGTCTACATTGAGGATTTTGTAGTAGCGACCCAGTGGTTCCTTGACTTCCTTGTACTTGAAGGGGTCCCTCAGCGTAGGCTTGCCTAATTCCTCGTCGTACTTCTTGGCATCACGCCACATGGCTCTGCGCTGTGCAGGTGAAAGTGCATCCACGATCTGGTCGTAGTTGTCGACTGCGGTGGAATCCTTGGAATAGTTTACATAGGCCGCCAATAGCGGGTAGAGGAAGATTGCCAGACCAATCATGAAGGCCAAGGTCTCCAGGAGGCCGAACCCCCGCCCTGACTTGCGAGCCTTACCACCGTTCTTGGCCTGTTTGGAGGCTGCCGCAGCTGCCTGACCAGCGTTGCCTTGTTGACTTGTTTCCTGGGAATGATGTCCTGAAACTACAATTATGGGAGCCGACGTTGTAGCTTGGCCTGAAACAGACACTGGAGCTGCTATTGTATCTAAATCATCCGATGCTGAAGCTCCTCTATCCTCAGGTGTTGCCGAAGGCGGATAGGAGGGTGGTATATCGGAACTTGGAGCATAGGCAGGCGGCATATCTGCTTGCCCAGCAGGTATGTCTGACGAGGTTGATTCTGTCGGAATGGACTCGTATGCAACATCACCGTTGCCGGCGGTATGAACTGGGCTCATAGTAGCGGAGTCAGTGTTCTGGTCCATCTATAGCCTTCCTCGCACAGCACTTCAAATAGTCCCGTTACTACCTTTTGACATACAAAGACCGGCGGCACCTATATGATACCGCCGGTCCTTAGGCATCCTCACAAATGCCTACGATGCCATTTGCTAGCATCACACCGACATGGGCAGGAGAATACCTAGTGTTCATCCCTGTTCCAGGAATGTGCGACTACCGCCAAGTAGAGGCCCATCATGGCCAAGATCATAAGCAGAATGCCAGGCGCTACCATGGATACGCCGGTAGCGGCAAGCTTGCCTGGTCCTGGTCGCACTACTGGCACGACCTGAGGCACGTCCACAAGCTTGGGGCTTATTGTCACATCATAAAGCGGATGGACTTCACCCTGTTCGCGGTAAAGCGGCAACTGCACGACCACTGGGTCGGCTTTTACCTTTGCATTCTTGGGTGTGGCCACCAGAGTGACCAGCCAATACGAGGCATGGAAATAGTCACCGTCGAAAACAGCAGGACTTCCGCCTGTCAGACTGGGTACATCTGAATCGAGTTGAGCTCCTGTAAGCCAAACACCTTGAGATTTTGCTTCTGATGAGTTGGTTATGGTGCCTCCCTGATCAGAGACACCGTAGTATTCAGCGGGTTGCGCCTTGTCCTTGAAAGCATCTGGGTTGGCTGCCACCTCATTGCTGATGGCCGCTTGTGCCTTATCAGCGCCAGGATTATGGTCTAATGCCTCCACCCGGCTCTTCAGAGTACTGGCATCCAGCCTCAGGGCACGAAACACATACCCTGCTCCAGCCGATACAGGAGCACTCGGCAGGATGTCATTCTGACCTCCTTGACCTGAATGCCCTCTCTTGAGTTGCACCGTCAGGGTCGGGTTGACCGTCTCCGCCTCTGCCGCCGGCGTCATATCGAAAGCGGTAAGGCCTAAACAGGCCAAGGCCGCAATCAGACAGGGCAGAACCCGGTGGGTGAGGCATTTCGGCAAGGCAATTCCCTTCATAAACCTTCCCTTCCGGCCGCCTTTCGACGACGTAATTGCGTCAGATCCGCTGGTCCAAATGAATCAAAACCAACGTCCCAACATACTCGGACTGAAGAAGATCTCAACGGTCCGTATGAAAATGGCGGACGATTCACGGAGGAACCGTCCGCCATCGGGTCACCTCACATGATTCTTGATGTGACCGTGATCATCAGGCCCGGGCGGCGTTATTGCGCCGACTACGGGCGTAAAGGGCACCACCCATGATCAGGGCACCGACAACCAACAGCAGCAGGATGCCACGACCACCAGTCAGAGGCAGGGCCAATGGTGAATCACCATCAGTAGTCGCATAATGCATCAGATAAGTTTCGACTGGCACATTATTAAACTTTATCGCCGAACCGCCAGCATCGGTAATCTGTTGAGGAGTCCTTCCGAACTTGGCAAAATGCAACTCACTGTACGTGGGCTGAACCGTAGCATGGGGACCATACTGCTGTGCAATTTCCTGCTCAGTCTTACCCGCATCCCCAAATGTCACCTTCTGGAAGGGGACACCAGGACTACGCCAGCCATTGGGGGTCTTGGTTTCTACCAGCCACCAATTACCTTGCAGTACTTTCTTACTCCCATCAGCAGCTTTCGCTGTATCACCAAATATGGGCAAACCAGCGAATGCTACCACACCATTGTTGTTAGCCGTAGCCTTATAGAGTTCGACGTTTGTCGGCTTAGTCGCGTCATCGGCAGTATAGAAGTTGCCATCAGAACCGAGATACTTGTCGGGTTCCGTTTGATCCTTAACCAGACGGAACTCGGACCCTGGCAGAGCCGCATACTTTGATGCTTCATTCTTCACATTACCGAAGGCAACGACTCCGTTGATCACATTCGTATGTTCAGGAATAGGATCTAGACGGTTACCGCTTGTATCAAAGTTTTCGCTGAAATCTGAAGCTGCATCGTTGGCAACACCATCCGTGCCAGTAGAATCACCATCTCCAGTGACCTTGGCATTATAGGTGATGACAATCGAGAAGGATGGAGCATCGAAGCCCTTTACCTTGTCAAGACTAGTGAAGAACTTAAAAACATAGTAAGAGACATTGCTAGTAGGTGCATCGTTAGTAAACATCTTCTTACCAGAAACCAAGCTTTCAGGATTTTCTGTTGGAGTTGACTCCGTATAATCCGTATCCTTGACCAGTGGTACGTCTTTAGGAGAACCGGTATCGGAACGGAGCACAACAGTGAAATCACCGTCCAGTCGCAATGAGCTAGACATACGGTCGGCAATGATAACATCGTTTCCTTCGCCCTTTAACTCTGTCACGTCAAGTTTACCATCGTTAGATTTCGCGTCGCCCTTGTAGAGCTTCTGTGAAAGCTTGTAATTGATGGTATCGCCGGCAACGGCAGTCCGCTGAGTCTTTACGTCGCCATTTGAACCCGTAATAGACTGCACAGTCTTGGAGAACTGAGTGGAGTTTAAGTTCTTCGGATACAGATGCAGATTATAAATGTATCCTTGAACCTTGTTTGCAGTATTCGTGTCGTCCGTGAGCGAAGTGGCTGCATAAGGCAGGCCAAAGAAAGATGGCGCCGCATCTTGGTACTTCAACGCATCAAGCTTGTTCGGATTGTCCGGGTTGAAAGCCCATGACTTAGCGCGATTTTCCTGCAGAATGTACCAATGGTTGGCACCTCCTGGGAAGGCGGCTTCTGCCGTGCCTTTAGCCGGCATACCGCCGTCCTCAGCAGCCGGATACCACTTATTGATTACACCTTGGCCGTCGGTCACACCGACATAGTTTTTCTGAACAGTGTACGTAGTATTATTCATTGGATCAATGTCAGCCAAATTATCTGTGGCAGACTTGACCTCCATGACATTAAACGTAACGTCCTTTGCAGGAACCATGTCAGCGTTCGCATTTATTTTTGCAGCATCCACAGAGGAACCCGTGGGGTTATACCCCGGGATAAGCGACAGGTACTTGGTAACTGTCAGCTTAGGACTCACTGTTGATTGCAGCGGACCCGGCCTGAAGTCATCTTCGGCATTATATCCATAGTCAGTAGCGGCCGAAGCCTGTGTGGCTGGCAAAACGACCATGCCCGCCAGGAGCGTCGCTCCGGCAACCGCCAAGCCTAAAAGCTTAGGGAGCCTTATCCCTTCATTATCTCGTTGCATGTGCATGCACGCATTCCCTTCTTTGTTAATAGGCACAGGATGGCCAGGCACATCTTCGCCTCCCCAACCGATCACTTCCCCGACTCAGGGGGGTGGGCAATATGTCAACTTTGGGACATGCCACTGTTCCCATTGCCTAATCATCACTGTACCGACAAAGTAGGGACAACGCAAACCGACAAGCCGAATGTCAAAGGCCCCGCCACATGTGCAGTGGCAGGGCCTTGCAACCTTTTCTGAAACAGGCGATCAGTGCCGGTTGTCCAGCCGATGGTAGAGCTCGGCGGCTCGCAGATCGGCCTCAAAACGGCGCGGTTCGGTGTTCTCGTCGATGACAGCGAGCTCCACGCCGGCCATCCGGGCGAAGTCCTCCCAGGCTTCGCGACCCACGGTGGTGGTCATGCAGGTATGGTGGGCCGCGCCGGCGCGCAGCCAGCACTCAGCCGAGACCTTGAGCGAGGGCCGGGGCTTCCAGAGGGCACGTGCCACAGGCAGCTGGGCCAGGGACCCGCCGGGCTCGACCACATCCACCACGTTCATGACCAGGCGGAAGCGTTCGCGTACATCCGCCAGGGAGACCACCACAGCATCGGTGCAGGGGGTGGCCGTGAAGACCAGACGCACCGGATCCTCCCTGTCGCCGATGGACAGGGGGTGGATCTCCAGGCGGGGCCGCCCCTCGGTCAGCAGCGTGGGCGAGACCTCCAGCATGTGGGCGCCCATGATCTCCTCATGGCCAGGCACGAAGTTGTAGGAGTAGTCCTCCATGAGCGAGCAGCCGCCCTTGAGCCCGTAGCCCATGACGTTGCCGATCCGGATCAGAACGGAGGTCTTCCAGTCACCCTCTGCCGAGAATCCGTACCCATCAGCCATCAGCCGCTGGGCTCCCACGCCGGGTAGCTGACGCAGGCCACCCAGATCCTGGAAGTTGTCAACAGCGGCAGTGGCGCCCACCTCTTCCATCATGGCCCGCATGCCGAGTTCCTCACGAGCGGCCACCACCAGGGAGTCGTACCGGGAGTCCAGAAGTTCGGGAGCCACCTCATAGCTGCGCTTGTAGTCCTCGATCAGATCCTTGACCTGAACGTCGGTGACGGCATTCACATGCTCGACCAGCTCGTTGACCGGCCAGGTGTTGACAGAGACGCCGAAGACCCGCTCAGCCTCGGTCTTGTCGCCCTCGGTGACGGCAACGTCGCGCATGTTGTCGCCCCAGCGGCAGACCTTCATGTTGTTGGCGGCATCCCAGCCGGCGCAGGCGCGTGCCCAGACGCCGATCTTGTCGGCAACCTCGGGGTCGGTGTAATGGCCGACCACGATCTTGCGCGGAATTCCCAGCCTGGTCAGGATGTAGCCGAACTCACGGTCGCCGTGAGCCGACTGGTTCAGGTTCATGAAGTCCATGTCGATGGTGTCCCAGGGGATCTCCACATGGTGCTGAGTGTTCAGCTGCAGGAGCGGCTTGCGCAGCTTCTCCAGACCCCTGATCCACATCTTGGCCGGGCTGAAGGTGTGCATCCAGGCCACCACGCCGATGCAGGCCGGGTTCGACGAGGCATCGACCATGAAGTTCAGGATGGAATCCGAATCCTTCAGCGTGGGCTTCAAGACCAGCTTGACCGGGATCCGACCCGAGTCATTGAGGGACTTGGCGATGTCCGCCGCTTGGACGCCCACCTGGCGCAGGGTCTCCTCGCCGTAGAGGTCCTGCGAACCAACGGCGAACCAAAGCTCCTTGCCCTCGAAGGGATTTTTCATGCTCATACTTCTTGCTCCTTTGCTTATGCTTTCCAGCTCAGTGCTGGCCGTAGACGTGCTGGTACCGGTCGTTGAGCTTGGCTATGTCGGCCGGATCAATGGGTTTGGGCGTGCCGATCTGTTCAGCTGCCCAGACCGTGTGGGCCACCTCCTCGGTCATGGCCGCCGCCTTGACCGCTGCCTCGGCATCGGCTCCCACAGTGAAGGGCCCATGGTTGCGCATGAGCACAGCTGGGCAGCCCGGGTGATCCTTGAGGGTGTCAACCACGCCCTTGCCGATGGCCTCGGAGCCAATCAGCTCGAAGGGGCCCACCGGCACGGGGCCGCCGAACTCGTCGCCCATCATGGTCAGCACGCAGGGAATGTCCCTGCCGGTGGCCGCCCAGGCGGTGGCATAGGTGGAATGGGTGTGAACCACGCCGTAGACCTCGGGCATGTGCCGGTAGATATAGGCGTGGGATAGCGTGTCCGAAGAGGGAGCCTCGGTACCGTCAACCACATTGCCATCCAGATCGGTGACCACCATGGAGCCAGGGGTCAGATGCTCATAACGCACCCCCGAGGGCTTGATGACCATCAGATCGGCAGAGTGCAGGCGCTGCGAGACGTTGCCTGCCGTCCAGACCACCAGATTCCACCTGGTCAGCTGCGCATGCAAGGTGGCCACCTGCTCACGCACCAGTTTCACCTCGTCGCGCACCTCGGGCGAATAATCAGCCAAGGACACCATCTGCAACTCCTTTTCCCGGCCTGATCCTGCTGATCCGGCCGCTTGACGTTTTCAGCTCCGGGCCTCATCCCTGTAGGGGGATGGTCTTCACGGCCGCCTGCTCGATGGGCAGGCCCTTGGTGAAGCGGTCGAAGAAGGTTCTGAAGCCCTTCACATCAGCCGGATCCGGCTGCTCTGTTGTGGACTGGACACCCGCAAAGACATTGGCATCCAGGTAGTCGGCCAGGGTCTGGTCGGCATGGCCCAGATAGTCGGCCAGGACGGCCATGCCCCAGGCGCCCCCTTCCACAGCGGTGGACATGACCTTGATGGGGGCATTGAAGGCGGCGGCCAGGATCCGCTGGGCTACCTTGGGCGTGGCGAAAATGCCGCCATGCCCGACCATGGTGTCCACCTGGACATGCTCCTGGCGGGTCATCACATCCATGCCGATGGTGACCGGCGAGAAGGCCGAAAAGAGCTGGGCACGCATGAAGTTGGCCAGGGTCATTCGTCCCTCGGGGCCGCGGGCAAAGACGGGCCGGCCCTCCTCCAGTCCAGCCAGGAATTCCCCGGAATAGAAGCAGTAGTTGATCAACCCGCCGGCGTCCTTATCTCCCTGGAGCGCCTGGTTGAACAGGGTGGCATAGAGCGCATTCCCCTTCAGGTCCAGACCGGCGGCCTTGGCGAAGTCGCCGAACAGTCCCACCCAGGCGTTCAGGTCCGAGGTAAAGTTGTTGGCATGGCTCATGCCGGCCGGATCCCCAGCCGGTGTGGTGACCGGATCCACCTCGGGGTGGAAGTCACGCAGGGGATGCTCCAGAACCACCATGGCGAAGATGGATGTGCCCGCAGACACATTGCCGGTGCGGGGGCGAACTGCGTTGGTCGCCACCATGCCGGTTCCCGCGTCGCCCTCGGGCGGAGCCATGGGCACGCCGGGCTGCAGCTGACCACTGGGATCGAGCAAGGCGGCCCCTTCTGCGGTCAGTGCCCCCGCATCGCTGCCGGCGGTCAATGGCTCGGGCAGTAGGTCGTGAATGTCCCAGGGCTGGGCCTGGACTCGGGGTAGTCGGGAGAAGATGCCCAGCAGGCCCTGGTCGAACTCCTTGCGGGAGGAATCAATGGGGAACATGCCCGAAGCATCGCCGATGCCGATGACCTTGCGACCGGAGAGCCTCCAGTGCATGTAGCCAGCCAGGGTGGTGATGTAAGCCACCTTGGGCACATGCTCTTCGCCGTTCAGAATGGCCTGGTAGAGGTGGGCGATGGACCAGCGCTCGGGAATATTGATCCTGAAGGCCTGCGACAACTCCTCATGGGCCTGGCGGGTGTTGGTGTTGCGCCAGGTGCGGAAAGGCACCAGCAGCTGGCCATCCTTGTCGAAGGCCAGGTAGCCGTGCATCATGGCCGAGATCCCCATGGCGCCGATCTTGGTCAGCGTCACCCCGTACTGGCGACGGACATCCTCGGCCATGGCCGCATAGGCCGCCTGCAGACCCTGGTGGATCTGGTCCATGGAGTAGGTCCAGAGGCCGTCCTCCAACCGGTTCTCCCACTCAACATCCCCGGTGGCCAGTGTCCGGTAGTCATGGTCGATCAGCACAGCCTTAATGCGGGTGGAGCCGAATTCGATGCCCAGACTGGTCGCGCCCTCCTTTAATTCGCTCACGATGACGCCTTGTTCGCCAACAACCATGTCTGCTCCTTTGCCTGATATGTTAACGCTCACATAGTCTGGTTCCGATTGTAACTGAGTCCAGAGCATCAGGCAAGCTCACGGGATGCGGGCCGCCAGTGGTCAGAGGCGCTTGATTGCGTAGCCCAGGGACCGACGCTGAATCACGTCCGCCTGGATCAGTCCCACGCCGTGATGGGTGACCGGGAAATCCACCGGCTGCCCTTGGTGAAGCAGGGCCAGGACCTGCCGCATGGTGGCCACCCCCAGATCCTCAAAGCGGGGACGGACCGTGGCCAGCGGCGGAAACATGTTGTCTACCGTAGGCACGTCGTCGAAGCCCACCAGACTGATGTCACTGGGAATGCGGATGCCATGCTCCTTCAGGGACCGGGCCACGCCCACGGCCTGGTTGTCGTTGGCGGTGACCACGGCCGAGGGCAGGGAGGTGCCGCTCATGCCCCGCTGATCGATCAGGTGGTTCATCAGCGTGTAGGACTCCCCCGCCTCCCAGCTGCGGGCGTGGACCACGGCCGTTCGTATGCGGCAGCGGGCGCAGGCCACCTTCCAGGAGGCCAGTCGGGTGGCTGCATCCCGCCACTGCGCAGGTCCGGCCATATAGAGCACTCGCCTGTGGCCCCGAGAGACCAGCAGCCGGGCCAGGCGCTGCACGGCACCCCACTGGTCGATTCCGGTCAGGGCTATCTGACCGTCGCCGCGTCGGCGGCTCAAAGCCTCTTCGACGCTGGTGATGCCATGAGTGGAAGTGACGATGACCCGAGGCTGGCTCACTTCAACCTGGCAGGCGGCCTGGAACATGGTGTCAGTGGGCGTCAAAAAGATGAAGGCATCCACATTCTGCTCCAGGAAGGTGCCGCAGAGTTCCTGGAATCCGGCAAGGGTGCAGGCTGACTCGTCCACCATCATGACCGACATGAACAGCCCATGGGAACGAGCCACGGTCTCGATGGCCGTGATTGACGAAACAGGCCCGAAGAGACTGACACCGCCGGCCACCAGTCCGATGGTCCGGCTACGGCTGGATGCCAGGGCCCGCGCAGAGTTGCTGGGTCGGTAGCCCAGCTTCCTGATGGCCTGCTGGACCTTGATCCGCGTTGCCGGCGAGACGTCCTTGGAATTATTGATGACCCTGGACACGGTCTGGTGGGAAACCCCGGCCAGCCGGGCAACCTCGAACATGGAGGGGCGCTTGGACCGTGACCTGCCCCCGCTGCCTGCGGGCATGTGACCTTCTTCCGATAGCCGTACGATAGCCGTGTCAACCGTTCCGATATTAGCCCCTGCCGGGATCGGATGAAGGCAAATGCCAGCTGACCCGGTGCAGACGGCTGGGCCCCAGACGGCGAATGGCCTCCAGATGCGCAGGCGACCCATAGCCCTTGTTGTGCTCCCACTGGTATGGGGCCAGGGCAGGATCGGAGGCAGCCAGCCGAACCATGAGCTGGTCACGGGTGACCTTGGCGATGACTGCTGCGCAGGCCACACTGGCACAGTGGGCATCACCCTTGACCTGGGTGGAAACCTCGGGCAGAACCGGGAGGTCGGGGGCGTCAAAGCTGTCGGCGGCCGGGGTGATGTAGTCATGGGGACCGTCGAGGATGGCAGCCAGATTGCAGTCTGCCCCCAGGTTCATCCCATGCTCCAACTCGGCCAGTGCACGCAGGGCAGCGATGCCCAGGGCGTGGACGATGCCCCACTGATCGATCTCATGATTGGAGCAGGCCCCCACCGCCCAGCCGGCAGCCCAGTCCTCCAAGTCACGGTACATGGCCAGCCGACGCGCAGGGGTCAGCATCTTGGAATCCGCCACCCCGTCAGGGACCTTCAAATGGGGCAGGTCAGCGGAACGGACCGCCACCACGCCGACCATGGCCGGACCCGCCAGGGCTCCGCGGCCGACCTCATCCAGCCCCAGCACATACTCGGCTCCCTGATCAGCCAAGGCAGCCTCAGTGGCCAGGGTCGGCAGAATCCGCCTCACAGCCGGTTCAGTCCTGCGTCGGCTCGGGCACAGCGTCGAAGACCTTGTGCTGGTTGTTGAGCAGCTTCCAGCTGCCCACCGGGTAGTAGGTCAGCAGTGCAGTGCCCTTGATGTTGTCCATGGGGACCAGGCCATTGTGGCCGTCATCCTTGTGCAGACGGGAATCGGCGGAGTTGGAACGGTTGTCGCCCATGACGAAGACGTACCCAGGGTCCACCTTGACCTTGAAGGCAAAGGAGCTGGGCTCCACTCCTGGGTGCAGGTAGGAGCTCTCGTCCAAGGCGACGCCGTTGACGGTGACTGGGGCGCCATGACCCTTGCAGGCCACCGTGTCGCCGGGCATGCCGATCAGGCGCTTTACCAGGTGACTGCCGCGGAAGCTCGGAGTGGACTCTTCGCCTAGCCAGTTAGCAGGGTCAGTAAAGACCACCACATCCCCTCGACGGGGGGCCATCATGGACCTGGTCAGCCGGTGAGTGGTCAGGATTCTGTCTCCGACACCAAGGGTGTTCTCCATGGAGCCGGAGGGGATGACGTAGATGCTGAACAAAAATATACGCAGGACGGCGACGACAGCCAAGAGAGTAACCAGCTCAAACAGAAACTCAGGCAGGAAACCGCGTTCGCCCAGACGCGGGTGGCTGCCCTTGGTGGAGCCGCGTCCGCCAGGGCGGTCAAAGGCATGGCGGGGCGGCACCGGGGCTGAGGTGGCCTGTCTGCCGTCCGGATACCAAAGTCCCGACGAGGACGCTTCCTCATCCCGAAAGGCCATATCCACTCCTTGTCATCCACCGGCACCCGCCCGCAAACAGATTCCGCATGACTCATAGCGTACACACCCAAGCATGGAAAAACCCGGGAGCATTACATCCCGGGTGTTAGCGGCCAGGCCTGGGCTGGGTCGCCCTGGCTGAATCCTACTTGTTGGACTCGGCCTTGTTGTCGCGACGCTCGACAATGCGGGCGGCCTTGCCGTGCAGACCACGCAGGTAGTAGAGCTTGGCGCGGCGGACACGGCCGTGGCGCAGCACCTTGATGGAATCAATCTGCGGGGAGTGCAGAGGGAAGCGACGCTCGACGCCCACGCCGAAGCTGACCTTGCGCACCAGGATGGTCTCGCGCACGCCGGAGCCCTGACGAGCGATCACCACGCCCGTGAAAGCCTGGATACGAGAGTTGTTGCCCTCAGTGATGTTGACGTTGACCTCGACGGTATCGCCGGGGCGGAAGTCTGGGATCTGCTCCGCAGGCTTCATGTGGCTGGCGTCAAATTCCTGAATCGCGTTCATGCTGTTCCTCCATGGCCGCCGCACATCGACCCATGACATGGACCGCAACCACCAAAGGAGGCGATCCTGGATGGAACCCGACGGTCTGCCGTCGGGGGTGCCGATCCGCCGGAGCATCCGGCTGGACCTGAAAGGAAGGGAGCCCATGCGGCAGCTGCCCTTCCGGCAAACAACTGTCCAATAATATACCACCAACCGGACCCGCTGGGGCCCGGCATGACATCAGCGGCGGTGTGCCCTGTAGAAGGCGATCAGGGACTTGGTGGACTGGTCCTGCTCGGCCAGCGCCTGGTCATCCCGGGAGATGGCCGGGGTGATCTCGCGGGCCAGCTTCTTGCCCAGCTCAACACCCCACTGGTCGAAGGAATCAATGCCCCAGACCGTGCCCTCGGTCAGCGTGATGTGCTCGTAGAGGGCGATCAGCTCGCCCAGAGCGGCCGGAGTCAGCGCATCGCCGAAGATAGAGGTGGTGGGCCGGTTGCCGGTGAAGACCCGGGCCGGAACGATGGCCTCCGGAGTGCCCTCGGCGCGGACCTCATCGGCGGTCTTGCCGAAGGCCAATGCCTTGGTCTGGGCCAGGAAGTTGGCCAGGAAGAGCTCATGGACGTCCTGGTCCCCGTCCTTGGCTGGATTGGGGGTGTTGGCGAAGGCGATGAAGTCAGCGGGGATCAGGCGGGTGCCCTGGTGGATCAGCTGATAGAAGGCGTGCTGGCCGTTGGTGCCAGGCTCCCCCCAGAAGATTTCGCCGGTCAGGCTGGTCACCGGCGTGCCGTCCCAACGCACGGACTTGCCGTTGGACTCCATGGTCAGCTGCTGCAGGTAGGCCGGGAAGCGGTGCAGATACTGGTCATAGGGCAGCACGGCGTGCGAGTGGGCGCCGAAGAAGTTGACATACCAGACGTTGAGCAGGCCCATCAGAGCAACTACGTTTCGATCCAGGGGGGTGGCGCGGAAGTAGCGGTCGACAGTGTTGAAGCCCTTGAGGAACTCCTCGAAGCGCTCGGGACCGATGGTGATGGCCAGGGAGGTGCCCACGGCGGAATCCACCGAGTACCGGCCGCCGACCCAGTTCCAGAAGCCGAAGACGTTGTCCGGATCGATGCCAAAGTCGCGCACCTTGTCCAGGGCGGTCGAAACGGCGATGAAGTGCCGACGGATGGCCTCGGCCGAGAGGTCCTCGCCGTCCTTGGACAGCAGGCCACGCTCCCCCAGGCTCTTCAGGAGCCAGGCGCGGGCCTGGCGGGCGTTGGTCAGGGTCTCCAGGGTGGTGAAGGTCTTGGAGACGATGATGAAGAGCGTGGTCTCCGGATCCAGATCGCGCGTCTTCTCAGCCAGGTCGTTGGGGTCGATATTGGAGATGTAGCGGGCGCTGATGCCGGCATCCGCGTAGGGCTTCAAGGCCTCGTAAGCCATGACCGGACCAAGGTCGGAGCCGCCGATGCCGATGTTGACCACGGTGGTGATCCGCTTGCCGGTCAGACCGGTCCAGCTGCCCGAGCGGACCTGGTCGGCAAAGGCATAGATGCGCTTGAGGGTGTCGCGGACGTCGCCGACAACATCCTGGCCGTCCACGATCAGCCGGCCGCGATCCTCCTCGGGACGGCGCAGGGCTGTGTGCAGGACGGCCCTGTCCTCGGTGTTGTTGATGTGCTCGCCGTTGAACATGGCCTCGATCCGCTCCTCAAGGCCGACCTCGCGGCCCAGCTGGGCCAGCAGTGACAGGGTCTCGGGCTGAATCAGGTTCTTGGACAGATCGATATAGAGATCGCCCAGCTCGAAGCTGAGCTTTTCGGTGCGCTGCGGGTCCTTGGCGAACCATGCGCGCAGATCGATCCCTTGGCGCTGCATGTCGTCGAAGTGCTGGTGCAAGGCCGCCCAGGCCTTGGTGCTGGTAGCGTCCACTGGAGGATTGATGGCCATGGTTGTTCGGGTCCTTTCATGAGGTGATGCCCGGTCTACCGAGCACCCGGTTCTGTACCCCAAACTACTCACAAAAGCAGACAGAAGACAACAAAATCAGTCAATCTTCTGAGCACAGCCGAATCACTTTCAGAGTATGTCGTCACAGCCGTACTGGGCCAGCTTGGCCACCATGTCCTTGACTTCCTGACTGCGGGCCCTAGGAGCCACCAGGAGAGCATCGGGAGTGTCGACGACGATCATGTCATCCACACCCAGAAGAGCAACCGTGCGTTCCGAACCGGGCACGACCATGTCTCCGGCTGAATCCAAATACATGACCCGGTCGGCATCCCCAAGGATCTTGATGTTGCGCCTGTTGGACGATGGCAGCAGGCCCGCCACTGAATTGAAATCGCCGATGTCATCCCAATCGAAGCCACCTGGAACAACCGCAACGCCGCCGGCCGCCGATAGGGGCTCGGCTACGGCATAGTCGAAGGCGATCTTCTCGATGCCCGGCCAGTACTCCTCCATGGCCTGGCTGCGGGCTTGCCCGCCCTGATCCCAGACCTGGGCAATGGCCATGATCGCGGCGTGGAGCTCAGGCTTGTAACGACGCAGGCAGTCCAGGAGCACCTGCGCTTGCATGACGAACATGCCGGCATTCCAGCGATACTCTCCTGTTGACAGGTAGGCCTGTGCCGTAGAGGCATCCGGCTTCTCGACGAATTCGCTGACCAGGCGGGCATCAGGGGCCCCGGGAATGCGATCGGCCAGGGAAGGGCCTTGGTGGATGTAGCCGAAGGCGGTGGAGGGACGGGAGGCGGCGATGCCGATGGTGGTCACATACCCCGCTCGGGCCGCTGCCACCGCCTGCCCCACTGAGGCCGCAAACGCCTTGTCGTCTCGGATGACGTGGTCAGCGGCGAAGGAGCCCACGATGATTTCCCCGCCGTGCCGCTGGGCCAGTACAGCAGTAGCCAGGGCAATGGCCGCCGTGGAATCGCGAGGAACAGGCTCGGCGAAGAGCGCGTCCTCAGCCAGATCAGGAAGCTGCTGACGCACCTGATCCACATGCCGCTGGCCAGTGGAGACGACCACATGATCGGTCCCGCAGATGCCAGCCAGCCGGTCAAAGGTGCCTTGGATCATTGTTCTGCCTGACCCCAACAGATCGTAGAGGAACTTGGGCCGGTTCTGTCGGCTCAATGGCCAGAGCCGGGTACCCACGCCACCGGCCGGAATGACGGCATAGAAATCATTGAGATCCATGCCCTCCATTGTGTCAAGAAGCTTGTACACCCTTGGCCCGAAGCTCAAGGCGTTTTTATCGCGCGCATCCAGTATGATGTAGCATGTTGTCTTCTTCCGGCAGGTCCGGACGGGAGGCGAAGGCCACTTTAGCTCAGTTGGCAGAGCGTCTCACTCGTAATGAGAAGGTCGACAGTTCGATTCTGTCAAGTGGCTCTTCCACCAGCTGCCCTTTTCAACGGCAGGGCATGTCGTACGCGCGAGTGGCGTAATGGTAGCCGCGCAGGATTTAGGTTCCTGTGTCTTCGGACGTGTGGGTTCGAGTCCCATCTCGCGCACAGGTATTAAGAACAGGGCCCGCAAGAACAGGCCCTGTCTGATGCTGCCGTGGTCAGTGCCGGCTTTCCTGCTTGTTTCTCAGACAGGCCACAAAGCCGACCAGGCCCAACGCCATAAGCGACAGGATCCTGAGCACCGAAAGCGGCCATCCACCGGTCAGAGGCAAAGCCGAGTTGGAAGGACGGAACTCCAGCTCATGCGACACCGGGGCCGACTGGTTCCCGCCCTGGAACCTGCCTTGGGCATCAGGGCCCTCGGCATCGTCGGAAAGTACCTGAGCTGTAAACTCACCCTGGTTGACACCCTCAGGCGGAGTCGCCTGCCATGAACCCTGGTCCCCCACAATGACATCGGTGCTGTTGTTGCCATTTCCAGGCCAGGTTATCCGGACAGCGGTCCCCTTGGTCTCGGGAACCTTCCTGTCCCCGTCCACGTACTTGTAGGCTTTGCCAGCCACCTGGAAGACGTCGTACCGCTCCAAGACCAGTGTGGTGGACGTCATGTCGACCTTGCGCTCGATGAATGCCGGATTCGATCGGAGGTTCATCGGGTTGATCATCTCAACCTGGAAGGTATAGGTCTGCGTCTCGTCGCTGCCGTTGTAGCCAGCGAACTTGTCAGCAGGAATATCCAGCGACCAGGACCAGGTGGAATCCGCCGTCTTGGTCAAGCCCAGCGTAAGACCTGTCGCGGAATCCGCGACGGAAGACACAGTGCTGACCGCCGCATCCCTCTGGAAGGTGTTGGCCGAGGTGGTCACCAGGGGCGTCCAGTCCGAGTCAGCATTCTGCTTCATGGAAACAGCCATCCTGGAATCCGTCATCCCCAGCCCTCCCGAGGACCAGGCCGTATACACAGGCGACACCTCACCCTTGAATGTGACCACCGAATCCGCCGGGAGACTCCCGTTTACCGTGTGGGGCACGGTGACCGAGAACTTGCTGGCATCCGGGACGTTTTCTCCCGAAACGAAATAAGCCGTGCCAATATTCGAGAAGTAGGAGGTCAGGCCGAACCCGGAGACAGACTCAGTCACCCAGGCATGGTAACGCCTGTAGCCGCTGTACTTGTTGCCAGAATCCGGCGACGGATACAGCTTGTTCCTGTCCTGTATCCGCCAGGAACCCCCTTGTTTGCTGCCAGTGTCGACCTCACACACGGTCTCGCCCAGCCTGAACCCCCACGTGTCCGTCCCTTTCACCAGGTCATCGCCATTCGTGCCCTGCCCCTCCACAATGGGATTATTGGGATCCTCGCCGTAGAGAACGACCTTGTTGGGGCGCGCGGCATCCTTGGAGGGCATGCACTCACCACTGATTACCGGCTCAAGCTTGGTCGTATACACGCTTCCAGAAGCATCCAAACCGGCATCAGCATCGTTTTCGATCTTGGTGATCGTAGGATCATCAGGACGAG
This sequence comes from Bifidobacterium sp. W8112, assembly GCF_016101425.1. Lineage (NCBI taxonomy): Bacteria > Bacillati > Actinomycetota > Actinomycetes > Bifidobacteriales > Bifidobacteriaceae > Bifidobacterium > Bifidobacterium sp. W8112. Next base: position 512,190 of record NZ_JACFQN010000002.1, read on the forward strand.
GCACGTCATACTTATAGAAAGCGGTATTGATAGTCCACCCCGCAGAGATATTCGTATCCTTCTCCACGGTGGACATACCATCGTTTATCCCTACAAGACCAGCGCTCTTGGGGTCGTACACTTCAGGGCTGACGGTGCAAGCGCTGCCATCCCGGTTCGTGGTGACAGGCCAGGTGACCATCTTGAAGTAACCGTCAAGATCCTGCTTCTCCTTGGCCTCCTTGAAATCAATCCCGCCATCATCCTTCTGAGCAGGCATAGGATTGCCATCCTTGTCAGTGGCAAAAAGCACGTTGGGATTGTCGAGATATTGAGGATCCTTCGGACTCACGTTGAAAGCGGAATACTTACTGACTTGGGCCGCCTTGCTGGTCGTGGTAGTCGCCGTATTGGGAGACGGCTGCTGGCCTGTCACCAGGACCGGCTCAGGGGTCAGCTCATTGACAGGCACCCACTCGCTATCCTTCAGAGCCACCCACTGGTAATAATAGGAATTGGTCTCAGAACATATGCCATCAGGATTGTCATTTGTACTGCCACGCGGATTCAGCCAGTACACGAAGAACGACCGTGCCGGAGCTGTTCCCGGAGCAGTACCGGCGATTGGCCCAGTAACATTGCTCTTATAATCAGGAAAACCGTAATCCGTCACCATGCCCCAATTAGCCTGATTGTTTTGGTAGAGATTTGGATTGTAGTCCCAACCGACCCAGGAATACGGGCCACTGCACTTCATATCCTCTTTGCTGTCCAAGCAGTAACCCATATACACTTTCATCTGTTTATCCTGGGACATGCTCGCTGTGATATTTGAATATCTATCCTGAGCCTGTAAATCACTCATGGAAGCCGGATCAAAGCTTGTGCAGTTATTGGTAGTCCAGGACCAGGAAGAATTGCCGCAAGACAGGGCGGTATTCTGGTCACCAACGATGGCAAAGACATTCAAGGGCTCAGGGTGACCGCCAACCGCAAATTTTGCGGGATCTGGAGACTTATCCTTAATGTTCATATCACCCTCAATGGATATGGTCAGGTAGTCATACAAACCAGAATTGATGATCTTGTGAACGGTGAAGAACTCATCCTGATTCCTGGCCCAGGCTAGGGCGCCATCATAAGCGTTCGCATTTTTATTGCTGTCTACGTAATCATCCGGGGTAATAGTGTTCATATACCGCACGCGTCTGTAATAGTCAGGATTTTCAGAACCAACAAACTGATATATGAAAGATAGATTGCATTGTGACGGATTTTTGGTGTCAGTCCCACCAACACCGACACAATCCGGCTTAAACTCATTGTGCTTCACGCGCAGGATGAAGTCCATGCGCAGCTCATCCTGGTAGGCATCGATCCTGTCGTTGAAGGCCATCATCCTATAGAGCTTCGGTGTTCTACTGGCCGTTTCGTCCTGTCCATCAACGGCATTGGCCCGATTGGCCGAAAGGGCGCTCAGCCCAAGCGGAACAACCATGGCCAGCGTCGCCAGAAGGGTTACCAGAACGGCGATGATCGGACGGCTCGCATGCTGCGAACCCTTGGCGATCCGTTCTTGCAAACGCTTCAATACAATACCCCCAAATCAAGTTACAATTATGCTTAAGATTGGCTAAACTTTGCTCTTTTAATCTGTCCCCAATTGCTTCGACTCTATCATAGCGATAAAAAAATAGCATCTTCGCTTTTTCCATACATGCTCCACGAGCACTGGAATTGCAAGCATTATCCGGGATTCCGATAGGGTGTGTCACGACCGGTATTGCGCAACAGTTTATGGTCTTCATCTGGCTGGTCTGGGTTGGAGGTGGAGGCCACTTTGTCATGGAAAGGTCGACTGTTCGCTTCTGTCAAGCGACTCTTCCACCAGTGGCCTTCAGACGTCTAGGCTCGAGTCCCATCTCGCACAGGAAACACAAGCAGGGCCTGCTCCCATCCTCCTCATTCCATGGAGGTGAGAGCAGACCCTGCCTTATGCCCGCCGGAGAATCAGTATCGGCTCTCCTGCCTGTTCCTCAGGCAGGCCACAAAGCCGGCCAGACCCAGTATCAACATCAACAGGATCTTGAGCACGGAAAGCGGCCATCCTCCAGCGAAGGGCAGGGATGAGGTGGAGGGCCGGAATTCCAGCGCATGCGACACCGTAGCCGACTCGTTTCCTCCCTGGAAGCTGCCACTTTGAGGATCACTGCTTTCAGCATCATCGGAGGCAACCTGAGCGGTGAATTTTCCCTGATTGATGCCCTCAGGCGGAGTCGCCTGCCACGAACCCTGGTCTCCCACGGCGACATCGGTGCTGCCATTGCCGGGCCAGGTTATATGTACCATGGTGCCTTTGGTCTCAGGAACCTTAGTGTTGCCGTTGACATACTTATAGGCCTTGCCCGCCACTTGGAAGACATCGTACCGCTGCAGGGTCAGAGTAGTTGGCGTCATGTCGACCGTCCGGTTGATGGAAGCCGGATCCGAAGGGACATTCAGGGGGTTAATCATCTTGACCTGGAAGGTATATTTCTCTGTCTCATCGTCACCGTTGTAGCCGGTGAACCTGCCAGCAGGTATGGTCAAGGTCCAGGACCAGGTCGAAGCCCCTGTCTTGACGACCTTGAGCACAGAGCCCGATGTGGGGTCAGTGACGGAAGGCGACGTGGTATTGACCGCCGCATCCCTCTGGAAGGTGTTGGCCGGTGTGGTCACCAGACTGGTCCAGTCCGAGGCAGTGTTCTGCTTCATGGAAATGGCCATCCTGGAATCAGTCATCCCCAGCCCTCCCGAGGACCAGGCCGTATATATAGGCGAAACCGAGCCCTTGAACGTGACCACCGAACCCGCCGGTAGAATCCCGTTTTTCGTATGGGGGACTGTGACGGAGAGCTTGCCATCCGGAGCATTCTCGTTGGAGACGAAATAGGCTGTCCCTATGTTCGAGAAGAAGGAGGTCAAGCCGAACCCGGAGGCGGACTCAGTCACCCAGGCATGATAGCGCCTGTAACCGTTGTACTTGTTGCCCGGATCCGGCGACGGATACTGCTTATTGGTGTCCTGTATCTGCCAGGAGCCTCCCTGCTTGCTCTTGGGATCGACCTTGCATACGGTCTCTCCCAGCTTGAACCCCCAGGAGTCCGAGCTTTTCACCAGATCGTCACTGCTCTTGCTCTGCCCCTCCTTGAAAGGATTGCCAGGATCCTCTCCGAACAAGGTAACCGTGTTGGGATGTGTGTCATCTTTGGAGGGAGTGCACTCACCGCTGACCACAGGATCAAGCTTGCCGGTATAGACGCTTCCTGAGGCATTCAAGGAACCGTCGGTGTCATTCTGGATGTTGGTGATCGTCGGATCATCAGGACGAGGCACATCATACTTGTAGAAGGCAGTGTCAATAGCCCATCCTGCGTCCAAATTCGTATTTTTCTTAGCTGCAGGCATGTCGTCTGTTATCCCAACAAGACCATCCTGTTGCGGGTCATATATCTTAGTGGTGACTTCAGGAGTGCTTGCCGTCGGCTTGCACTGGGTGCCATCGTCATTAGTGGTGACAGGCCAAGTAACTAATTTGAAATAACCATCGAGCTGCTGATACTCTTGAGCTTTCTTGAAGTCGATTGAACCGTCAGGCAACTGGGCGGGCATGGGGTTCCCATTCTTGTCAGTTGCATACAATTCGTTCGAATTGCCCGGACTTGTCGGCAGATTGTACGCAGTGTTGTCATTGACCTGATATTGAAGACCCCAGGAACTGGTCAAGCCATTCACTGCTGGCTTCTGACCTGTTACTAGCACCGGTTTAGGCGTCAACGCATCTACAGGCACCCATTGGCTATTCTTCTGCCCTACCCATTGGTAGTAATAGGAGTTGGTCGTGGAGCATATTCCACCTGCACTGTTATTTCCACGCAAATTGAACCAATACACAAAGAAGGACTTGGGGGGCGCCACTCCGGGTCCAACGGCTTTTATTCCATGACTGGAATCGGCAGGAAGACCGTAGTCAGTCACCAGGCCCCAATTAGACTGATGGCTAAGATAAAGACTCGGATTGTTGTTCCAACCAACCCAAGAACCGGGTCCGCTGCACTTAGGATGAGGACTATCACCTAGGCAGGTGCCCATATACAGCTTGATGCCCTTGCCTTGGTCTGCAGTGATATTGGCAACCCTGTCTTGGACATTGCTGCTGATAGTGCTGGGATCGAAGGTGCAGTCATCCGTGGTGTAGTCCCATGGAGAAGTCGATGGGGGACTTCCACACGACAACGTATTGTTTTGTTGACCAACAATCGCGAAGACGTTCAAAGGTTGCGGATAACCGCCAGTCACATAATAATTTGGATCGGATGAAGTATCCATATAAGATAAATCACCCTCTATGGATACAGCCAAAAAATCATATAAGCCAGAGTTGATCACTTTATGAACAGTAAAGAACTGAACCTCGTTTTCCGCCCATTGCTCAGCACCGCCAGTAGGGTCATTGGGGTTTGTCGAAATAGTATTCAGATACCGTATCCGGGTATAATGGAGCGGATTTTGTGATCCTTCGAACTGATATACGAAAGACAAATTGCATTTTACTGAATCATAGGGAGAAGTATCACGCATCGGTACGCATTGCGGATCGAAATCGTTGTGTCTCACGCGCAGGATGAAATCCATGCGCAGCTCATCCTGGTAGGAATCGATCTTGTCGTTATAGGCCAACATCTTATAAAGTAGTGGCTTCCTGCTGGCCGTCTCACCTTGCCCATTAATGGCATTGGCTTGGTTGGCCGACAGAGCGCTGAGCCCAAGCGGAACAACCATAGCCAGGGTCGCCAGAAGAGTAATCAAAACAGCGACTATAGGGCGATCCACATGCCGTGGACCCTTATTGCCCCTTTCATGCAATCGGTTCAACACGCTACCCCCCACACCACGATGCAACTATCTCCAAGATCAGATGGACTGCCCGCTTGATTGGTCCCCGGTGCAGGCCACGAAACCCTAGAGCACAAGTGCTGCATCTTCACTTATGGCATCTTCTTTTTCCCTTTACACGTTTTAAGAGTACCGAGCCTGAAAGCGTGATCTGGGATTCAGACAAAGGTGTTTCGCGACCGTCCAGAGTCTTGACTAATCACAGTCTGCATTGGTGGGATGGGGGTCGGTTGGACAACGGCAGTACCCCCTCCCCACCCAGCCTTTCAACTTCATGAGGTGGGGGCGGGTCCTGTCTTATGCTGCCATAATCAGTGACGGCTTTCCTGCCTGTTCCTCAGGCAGGCCACAAAGCCGGCCAGACCAAGGGCTATCAGCAGCATGATCTTGAGCACCGAAAGCGGCCATCCGCCGGTCAAAGGCAAAGCCGAGTTGGAAGGCCGGAACTCCAGCGCGTGAGATACCGAAGCCGACTGGTTTCCGCCCTGGAATCTGCCCTGGGCGTCAGGGCTCTCGGCATCATCGGAATGCACCTGGGCAAAGAACTCACCCTGGTTGATGCCCTCAGGAGGAACCGCCTGCCATGAACCCTGGTCCCCTACAACCGCATTTGTGCCGCTGCCACCGGGCCAGGTCACATGCACCACGGTGCCCTTGGTCTCGGGAACCTTCGTATCACCGTCCACGTACTTGTATGCTTTGCCAGCCACCTGGAAGACGTCGTACCGCTCCAAGACCAGCGTAGTCGGTGTCATGTCGACCTTTCGCTCGATGGACGCAGGCTCTGACCGGCTGCTCGTCGGGTTAACCATTTCAACGCGGAAATCATACATTTGCTTCTCGTCGCTGCCGTCGTAGCCGCTGAACCTATCAGTGGGTATGTTCAGCGTCCAGGACCAAGTGGATGCCGTTGTCTTGTTCAGGCCCAGCGTGAGGCCTGTTGCAGAATCTTCCACGGAAGACGTGGTGCCGGCCGCCACATCCCTCTGGAAGGTGTTGGCTGGAGTGGTCACCAGGGGCGTCCAGTCCGAGGCGGTCTTCTGCTTCATCGAAATCGCCATACTGGAATCCGTCATCCCCAGCTCTCCTGAGGTCCAGGCCGTATATACAGGAGACGCCTCGCCATTGAACACAACAACTGAATCCGCAGGCAGGCTCCCGTTGACGGTATGAGGCACAGTGACCGCGAGTTTGCTCGCATCCGGTGTGTTCTCCTCGGAGACGAAATAGGCCGTCCCAACATTCGAGAAGAAGGAGGTCAGGCCGAACCCGGAGATAGACTCGATCACCCAGGCATGATAACGCCTGTAGCCGCTGTACTCGTTGCCTGGGTCCGGTGAGGGATACTGCTTATTGGTGTCCTGTATCTGCCAGGACCCTCCCTGCTTGCTCTTGGGATCAACCTTGCAGACAGTCTCGCCCAGCCTGAACCCCCACGTATCCGCTGCTTTCACCAGGTCCTCACCATTCGAACGCTGCCCGCCCGCAATCGGATTGGCAGGATCCTCGCCATAGAGAACGACCTTGTTGGGACGCGCGGCATCCTTGGAGGGCGTGCACTCACCACTGACCACCGGATCAAGCTTCGACGTATACACGCTCCCCGAAGCATCGAGAGCGCTGTCGGCATCGTTCTCAATCTTCGTGATCGTCGGATCATCAGGACGAGGCACATCATACTGATAGAAGGCACTGTTGATCGTCCAACCGGTAGACAGGTTTCGTTCTATATCCGAGCTGTCCATGCCGTCACGTATCCCGACGAGACCTTTTTGATCAGGGTTGTATACCTCAGGACTGACGGTACAAGCGCTGCCATCCCGGTTCGTGGTGACAGGCCAGGTGACCATCTTGAAATAGCCGTCAAGGTCCTGCTTCTCCTTGGCCTCCTTGAAATCAATCCCGCCATCATCCTTCTGGGCAGGCATGGGCTGGCCGTTCTTGTCAGTGGCAAACATCTCATTGGGATTATCCGGCTGTTTGGGCAAGTTGAAAGCCGAATACTTACTGACTTGGGCTGCCTTGCTGGTCGTGGTAGTCGCCGTATTGGGAGACGGCTGCTGGCCTGTCACCAGGACCGGCTCAGGGGTCAGCTCATCAACAGGCACCCATTCACTATCCTTCAGAGCCACCCACTGGTAGTAATAGGAATTGGTCTCGGAACAGATGCCATCAGGATTATCGCTAGTGCTACCGCGCACATTCAGCCAGTACACGAAGAAGGATCGTGCCGGGGCTGTGCCCGGAGCAGTGCCGGCGATTGCCCCAGTAGCAGTGCTCTTATAGTCAGGAAAACCATAGTCGGTTACCATGCCCCAGTTGGCCTGGCTGCCTCCATAAAGATCTGGGTTGCCATCCCAGCCTACCCAAGAATACGGGCCGCTACACTGAAGATCAGCGCCCTTGCCCAGGCATGTCTGCATATACAGGGTGAAATCCTTGCCATCTGCCGTTAAGGTTGAGGTGATATTGGATACCCTGTCCGGCGCATTAATCATGGTGTCAGGATTAAAATTGCGACAATTATCGATTCCAGAGCTCCAACTCCATGAACTACCTGGACGAAGACAGGATAGTGCGTCGTCCTGTTTGCCAACAACTGCGTAGATATTCACCGGCTCGCTGGCCCCACCAGGCTGGTAATATGACGCATCAGCAGTATTCTTAAGCGCCAGATCACCCTCGATGGAAACGGTCAGATAATCATATAAACCGGAATTGATTATCGTGTGCACGGTGAAATACTCATTCCTGTTCTGCGCCCACTTATAGGCTCCGGACCAGGGCTGATTCGAGGATGATGCCGAAGCTATGGTGTTCAGATACTTTATTCTGCGATAAAAGGAAGTGTCATCTGAGCCTTTGTACTGATAGACAAAGGCCAGATTACAGCTGCCCTTGGTGTCGGCACCGTTGGTAGCATCGGCGCAGGAAGGGTCGAACTCGTTGTGTTTCACGCGCAGGATGAAGTCCATGCGCAGCTCATCCTGATAGGAATCAAGCTTGTTGTTGTAGCCCAACATCCGATAAAGCAGAGGTTTCCTGCTGGCCGTCTCATCCTGCCCATCAATGGCATTGGCCTGACCAGCCGAAAGCGCGCTCAGCCCAAGCGGAACAATCATGGCCAACGTCGCCAGAAGGGTTACCAGAACGGCAATTATCGGACGGCTCACACCTTGTGAACCCTTAGCGCCCCGTTCCTGCAAACGCCTCAATACAATACCCCCCAGATCACAATAAAATCATGCTCTAGAACAAATCAACTCTGCTTTTGACTTACCCCAATTAAGGCAACTGCACATAGAGCACAACAATGCATCTAAATTTTTCTTTGCCTTTTCAAGGCTACAGAAATTAAGGGCAATATCTGGGATTCAAATCGGGTGTTTTGCAGCCGTTCAAGTTCTTGACGCTGACAGGCTCGGCAACCAGCCGACGAAAAGCGATAAGTTGCCTTCTCCCAGGCCGGTCCAAATCGGTAGCGAATACTGCTTTGACAATGGCATCAGCACAGGAATTAAAAAAAAAGACAGGGCCCGCGCTCATCTTCATAGAATTGGAAGGATGAGTGCGGGCCCTGGCTTATACTTTCGGGATCAGTGGCGGCTTTCCTGCCTGTTCCTCAGGCAGGCCACAAAGCCGACCAGGCCAAGGGCTATCAGCAGCAGAATTTTGAGCACTGACAGCGGCCATCCGCCGGTAAGCGGCAGGGAGGATGTCGAAGGCCGAAACTCCAGCGCGTGCGACACCGAAGCCGACTGGTTCCCGCCCTGGAATCTGCCCTGGGCATCAGAGCCCTCGGCATCATCGGAAAGCACCTGGGCAGAGAACCCACCCTGATTGATGCCCTCAGGAGGAACCGCCTGCCACGAACCCTGGTCCCCCACAACAACATCCGTGCCGCTGCCGCCGGGCCAAGTCACATGGACCACAGTTCCTTTGGTCTCGGGAACCTTCCTATCCCCGTCCACATACTTATAGGCCTTGCCCGCCACCTGGAAAACGTCGTACCGCTCCAAGGTCAACACCGTGGGCGTCATGTCGACCTTCCGCTCGATGGATGCCGGCCTTGAACGAACGTTCATCGGGTTGATCATCTCAACCTGGAAGGTATAGGTCTGCGTCTCGTCGCTGCCGTCGTAGCCAGTGAACTTACCGGCAGGGATATTCAGCGACCAGGACCAGGTGGAATCCGACGTCTTAGTGAGATTCATCGTGAGGCCCGTCGTGGAATCCGCGACGGAAGACGTGGTGCCCGCTGCCGCATCCCTCTGGAAAGTGTTGGCAGGAGTAGTCAGCAGACTGGTCCAGTCCGAGACAGCATTCTGCTTCAAGGAAACAGCCATCCTCGAATCAGTCATTCCCAATTTCCCCGATGACCAGGCCGTGTACACAGGAGATGCCACACCCTTGAACGTGACCACCGAACCCGCCGGCAGGTTTCCGTTGACCGTATGGGGCACCATGACCGAGAACTTGCTCGCGTCAGGCATGTTTTCGCCCGAGACAAAATAGGCCGTCCCGATATTCGAGAAGAACGAGGTCAGACCGAACCCGGAGGCGGACTCGATCACCCAGGCATGATACCGTCGGTACCCGTCGTACTTGTTGCCTGGATCCGGCGACGGATACTGCTTATTGGTGTCCTGTATCTGCCAGGATCCTCCCTGTTTGCTCTTGGGATCGACCTTGCACTCAACTTCACCAAGCCTGAACCCCCACGTGTCCGCGGTCTTCACTAAGTCTCCGCCGTTCTGGCTCTGCGCATCACTGATGGGATTGGCGGGATCCTCCCCGTAAAGAACAACCTTGTTTGGATGCGTAGCATCCTTGGAGGGCGTGCACTCACCACTGATTACTGGGTCAAGCTTGGAAGTATACACACTGCCCGAAGCATCCAAGCTGCCATCTGCATCATTCTGAATGTTGGTGATCGTCGGGTCCTTAGGGCGGGGCACATCATACTTATAGAAGGCACTATTAATCGTCCAGCCTGCAGCGATATTTCGTTCTATATCCGAGCTGTTCATGCCGTCACGTATTCCGACGAGACCCTTCTGATCAGGGTTGTAGACTTCTGGACCGACGGTACAAGCGCTGCCATCTCGATTGGTGGTAACAGGCCATGTCACCATCTTAAAATAGCCATCAAGATCCTGCTTGGCCTTGGCCTCCTTGAAATCAATTCCTCCATCAGCCTTCTGGGCGGGCATAGGATTGCCGTTCTTGTCAGTGGCAAACATCTCATTGGGGTTTTTCGGCTGTTTGGGTACGTTGAAAGCCGAATAATTAGAGGCTTGAAATTGCTTGCCTGACGTGGTGGTGACCGTATTGGGAGACGGCTGCTGGCCCGTTACCAGGACCGGCTCGGGAGTCAGCTCATCAACAGGCACCCATTGGCCATCCTTCAGAGCCACCCATTGATAGTAATAGGAATTAGTTTCAGAACATATCCCGTCCGGGTTATAGATAGTACTGCCACGATCATTCAGCCAGTACACAAAGAATGACCGTGCCGGAGCTGTGCCAGGAGCAGTGCCAGCGATCGCCCCAGTGCCAAGGCTCGAATAGTTAGGAAAACCATAGTCGGTTACCATGCCCCAGTTGGACTGATTGCCTCCATAGAGTAATGGATTGTTATCCCAGCCTACCCAAGAATACGGTCCACTGCACTGAAGATCAGCACCTTTACCCAGGCAGTCGCCCATAAAGAGTTTGATGTACTTACCATCAGCTGCTAACGATGTTGTAATATTCGATACCCTATCCGGGGCATTAATCATAGTTTCAGGGTTAAAAGTGGTACAGTCATCGATCCCGCTATACCAGTTCCACGAATTACCAGGGCTACTGCAAGACAATGCCCCGTTCTGCTGTCCAACAACCGCGTAGATATTAAGAGGTTCGACGGCCCCACCAGGTTGATAATAAGGTGCATCAGCAGAATTCTTAAACGCCAGATCACCCTCAATGGAAACGGTCAGATAATCATATAAACCGGAATTGATTATCGTGTGCACCGTGAAGTACTCATCCCTGTTCTGTGCCCACTTGTAGGCTCCAGACCAGGGCTTATCCGAGGATGATGCCGAAGCTATGGTGTTCAGATACTTTATTCTGCGATAATAGGAAGCGTTATCTGACCCCTTGTACTGATAGACAAAGGCCAGCCTACAATTGCCCTGGGTGTCGGCACCCCCGGTACCATTGGCGCAGGAAGGGTCGAACTCGTTGTGTTTCACGCGCAGGATGAAATCCATGCGCAGCTCATCCTGCCATGCATCTACCTTGTTGTTGTAACCCATCATCCTATAGAGCAAAGGCTTCCTGCTGGCCGTCTCATCCTGCCCATCAATGGCATTGGCCTGACCAGCCGAAAGCGCACTCAGCCCAAGAGGCACAACCATGGCCAGCGTCGCCAGAAGGGCTACCAGAACGACGATGATCGAACGACGTACATGCAGTGATCCCCTATTGTTCCGTTCCTGCAAACGCTTCAATGCAATACCCCCCCAAACCACAATGAAATCATGCCCCAGACCAGATAGCACAGATCAACTCCGCTTTTGACTTATCCCCAATTAAGACAACTGCATATAGAGCACAACAATGCATCTTCAATTTTTCATTACCGCTCCAAATCGTACAGAGATAGAAGGCGTGATTTGGGATTCAGATAGGGTGTTTTGCGGCTTTCCAAAATCTTGACTCCACCAGGCCCAGCAATCAGCTAACGAGAAGCAACAAGCTGCCTTCTACGGAGGGCACGCTGCAGGCGCAAGTGACGCAACGGCAGCGTCACGGAAATTAAAAAAAACAGTGCCCGCGCTCATCTCCATGGAATTGGAGAGATGAGTGCGAGCCCTGTCTTATGCCGCGAGGGTCAGTGGCGACTCTCCTGCTTGTTCCTCAGGCAGGCCACGAAGCCCACCAGGCCAAGAGCTATCAGCAACAGGATTTTGAGCACGGAAAGCGGCCATCCGCCGGTAAGCGGCAGGGAGGAGGTCGAAGGCCGGAACTCCAGCTCCTGCGACACCGAAGCTGACTGGTTCCCGCCCTGGAACCTGCCCTGCGCATCAGGGCCCTCGGCATCATCCGAAAGCACCTGGACGGCGACATCCCCCTGCTTCATCCCCTCAGGAGGAACCGCCTGCCAAATGCCCTGGCCCCCCACAGCCACATCCGTGCCGGTATTGTCAGGCCAGGTCACATGCACCATGGTCCCCTTGGTCTCAGGAATCTTCCTGTCCCCGTCCACATACTTATAGGCCCTGCCGGCCACCTGGAAGACGTCATGGCGGTCAATGGTCAGCGTGGTGGGCGTCATATCGACCTTCCGCTCGATGGATGCCGGGCCCGAACGGAGGTTCATCGGGTTGACCATTTCAACCTGGAAGGCATAGGTCTGCGTTTCGTCGTCACCGTCGTAACCAGTGAACTTGTCAGCAGGAATGTTCAGCGACCAGGACCAGGTAGAAGCCGCCGTCTTGGTCAGGCTAAGCGTGAGGCCGGTCGTAGAATCTGAAATGGAAGATGCGGTGCCGACTGCTGCATCCCTCTGGAAAGTGTTGGCCGGAGTAGTTACCAAGCTGGTCCAGTCCGAGGCAGTGTTCTGCTTCATGGAAATGGCCATCTTGGAATCAGTCATCCCCAGCTTCCCCGACGACCAGGCCGTATACACAGGCGACACCTCGCCCTTGAATGTGACCACCGAATCCACAGGCAGGCTCCCGTTGACCGTATGAGGCACCGCCACCGAGAACTTGGCCGCATCCGGCACGTTCTCGCCCGAGACGAAATAAGCCGTGCCAACATTCGAGAAGTAGGAGGTCAGGCCGAACCCTGACGTGGACTCAACCACCCAGGCGTGATAGCGCCTGTAGCTGTTGTACTTATTGCCGGGATCCGGCGACGGATACTGCTTATTGGTGTCCTGTATCCACCAGGACCCTCCCTGCTTGCTGCCAGTGTCGGTCTCGCAAACAGCTTCCCCCAGCCTGAACCCCCACGTGTCCGAGCTTTTCACCAGGTCATCGCCATTTGTGCCCTGACCATCTGCAATCGGATTGGTGGGATCCTCTCCATACAGGACAACCGTATTAGGATGCTTGTCATCCTTGGAAGGCGTGCACTCACCGCTGATTACCGGGTCAAGCTTGGTCGTATACACGCTTCCAGAAGCATCCAAGCCGGCATCCGCATCATTCTCGATCTTCGTGATCGTCGGATCATCAGGACGCGGCACATTATACTTATAAAAAGCAGTATCAATCGTCCAACCCGCAGAGAGATTCGTATCCTTTTGCGCGGCGGACATGTTATCGTCAATCCCCACAAGACCAGCGCTCTTGGGGCTGTACACCTCAGGGCTGACGGCTGTACATTCCGTGCCATCAGAATTCCTGGTGTCAGGCCAGGTCACCAGCTTGAAATAGCCGTCAAGATCCTGCTTCTCCTTGGCCTCCTTGAAATCAATCCCGCCATCAGCCTTCTGAGCAGGCATAGGATTGCCATCCTTATCAGTCGCAAAAAGCACGTTGGTGGTATTCGCATACTTTGGGTCGGTCGGATTAACGTTATAAGCGCCATTGGTATTGACCATGCCCTGCAGTCCGTAGGTGGTAGTCAAAGTGTTGGGACTCGGCTGCTGGCCTGTCACCAGGACCGGCTCAGGAGTCAGTTCCTTAACAGGCACCCACTGGCTGTCCTTAAGAGCCACCCACTGATAGTAATAGGAACTGGTCTCAGAACATATGCCATTGGTTTTGTTGCCTGGACCACGCAAGTTCATCCAATACACGAAGAAAGACCGTGCCGGGGCCGTGCCCGGGGCTGTGGCATTTATATTTCCAACCGTACCATCGCTATAAGCCGGAAAACCATAATCGGTCACCATACCCCAATTAGCCTGATGGTTTCGATAGAGATATGGGTTGCTGTCCCACCCAACCCAGGAATATGGGCCGCTGCATTGCAGGTCGTCTCCTCCGCTACCCAAGCAGTCACCCATATACACTTTCATCTGTTTATCCTTCGATAAACTCGCGGTGATATTTGAATATCTATCCTGCAAGTTGCTCATGGAGGCTGGATCGAAAGTTGAGCAGGTTTCGGTACCCCATGCCCACGAAGAACTACCGCAAGACAGGATGGTATTCTGATCACCAACGATAGCAAAGACATTCAAGGGCTCAGGGTGACCACCAGCCACGAACTTTGCGGGATCTTTAGACTTATCCGCAATGTTCATGTCGCCTTCGATGGATATAGTCAAGTAGTCGTATAAACCCGAATTGATTATCTTATGAACAGTAAAGCGCTGCAGATGATTATCAGCCCACGCTGTAGCTCCATCATATGCATACCCAGTTTTGTTATTTTCAAGATAATCATCTGGAGTTATAGTGTTTATATACTTTACACGATGATAATCTGCAGGGTTATCAGAACCAACATACTGATATACAAAAGATAAATTGCAATTTGACTTACCACCGGTGTCTGCCTTACCAAGGTCGACACAATCCGGCTTGAACTCGTTGTGTTTCACGCGCAGGATGAAGTCCATGCGCAGCTCATCCTGATAGGTATCGATCCTGTCGTTGAAGGCCATCATTCTATAGAGCAGAGGCTTCCTGCTCGCCGTCTCGTCCTGTCCATCAACGGCATTGGCCTGACTGGCCGACAGAGCACTCAGCCCTAGCGGGACAACCATGGCCAGCGTCGCCAGAATGGTTACCAAAACGGCGATGATCGAACGGTTCACGTGCAGCGATTCCTTATTGTTCCGTTCTTGCAATCGCTTCAATACGAAACCCCCAAATCCCGATGGAATCATCTGCTAGAACAGATCAGCTTTGTTTTAAGTTGTCCCCAATACCGCCGACTGTATCATAGAGATAAAAAAATCGCACCTTCGCGTTTCCTCGCATGCTTCAAGTGCGACCGGCACTCAGAACATGATCGTCGATGTGTCGCAACCGTTCACCACACGGAAGCTATAAGGATTTATCAGCCTCTAAAGTAGCCGTCCCCCAGCACCCAGCCGATGAGAATCGGCATGATGGCCGCCAAGGCCTTGCCCCTATGCGAAATGGCGTTCTTTTCATCCGAAGTCATTTCCGCCGAAGTCAGCGGCTGCTGGTCGCTGGCACGCCGAGGCTGATCAAGGGGCACGAAGATCGGGTCGTAGCCGAACCCATTATCCCCCCGTGCCTGGCGGATGATGCTTCCGGGCATCTCTCCGACCCTGGTCACTTGACGTCCACGGACGGCATACCCTGGCACATCCGGAACGACCAGGGCGGCAGCACAGACAAACCGCCCTCCCCTCTGATCGTCGGGAATGTCGTTCAGCTGGTTCAGCAAGAGCTCCAAGTTGGCCTGGTCGTCGCCGTGGCGGCCGCTCCACCTTGCCGAAAGGATCCCCGGGGCGGCGCCCATCACATCAACGATCAGCCCCGAGTCGTCCGCCAGCGCGGGCAGGCCTGACTCCCGAGCGGCCTGCCCAGCCTTGAGAAGGGCGTTCTCCTGAAAAGTGGTGCCCGTCTCTACCGGATCGGGCAGACCCAACTGGCCGGCCGAAACCAGCTCGATTTTCTGACCCTCATCGGCCAGGAAACCGCTGAGGATGCGACGAAGCTCACCGAGTTTGCCCTCGTTGTGCGTGGCTACAACCACTTTTTTGGCCTGCCCCATACCGATCCTCCTCGCTGAAATGCCTGCCCCGGGCGTCAGTCAGATGCCAGAGCCTTGCGCTGAGCAGCCTGCAGCTCCTTGTTCCCCTTGGTCGCCAGGTCCAGCAAGAGGCCGAGCTCCTGACGGGTGAGCGGGCGATGCTCCGCTGTTCCCTGTACCTCTATGAAGTCGCCGGTGCCGGTCATCGACACGTTCATATCGGTCATGGCCCTGCTGTCCTCCAGATAGGGCAGATCCAGCATGGGCTTGCCATCGATGATGCCCACCGAGACGGCCGAGACGCAATCCTTGGTCACCTTGTCGGCACTGCGGATGTGATGGTGGTCCTGGGCCCATCTGAGGGCGTCGACCATGGCCACATAGGCACCGGTGACCGAAGCTGTACGAGTGCCGCCATCGGCCTGAAGGACATCGCAGTCAAGCTGGATCTGATTCTCGCCCAAGGCCTTCATATCCACCACGCCACGCAGGCAACGGCCTATCAGCCGGCTGATCTCCTGGGTGCGGCCGCCGACCTTTCCTCGGACCGACTCGCGTGCAGTCCGGTCGCTGGTGGCCCTGGGGAGCATGGCGTACTCGGCCGTGACCCAGCCCAGGCCGGAGTCCTTGCGCCAACGGGGCAGCGTCGGCGTGAAAGAGGCCGTGCACATGACCCGGGTCTTGCCGCACTCGATCAGCACCGATCCCTCGGGAGCCTCCGTCCAATGCCTGGTGATGACGACCGGTCGCAACTCATCAGCCGCCCTGCCGTCAGGCCGCAGCACGGCACCCTCCTGGAGCATGTCCTTGATAGCAACCATCAGTGATGATCCTTTCCCGTTCCGCCCAGGCTCCCCTGGTCTGGTCCCTATTATTCCGTCAGCCGTCTACCGATCAATGGTCAGCGGTGTCTTGGCCGGCAGGATGCGATCAATCAGGAAGATGACCAGCGACAGGGCGAAGAAGACGACCAGGTACTCAGCCATGTTGACCGTCAACTGGGCCCATCCCAAGTGCCCGAGGTCCAAGAAGGCATAGGGATAAGGGTTACCGCCCGCCTCCGGTCCCGAATGGGGCCAGATGGCGGCCCTGATCAGCACAAAGGCTACATAGAAGGGGAAATAGATCAGCCAGGTCAGCACGTTGTGCCAGTGGAAACGACGATGAGGGTCGAACAAGAGGAAGTCCACCGATGCCAGGATGGGGCTGATGACGTGAATCATCCATGTGGTCCGGATGCCCAGGACCAGCTGGTAGTCCGTGCTGTTCAGCCCCAGAACCAGGATGGCCACCAGCCCGGTGATGACGATGTAGAGCGTCAGACATCCTTTGAGCCAGGCGGGAGGCTGGATGCCCTTGAGCAGGGTGGCCGCTCCGGCCCAGAGCATGACCAGACCCAGGGCGATATTGGTCTGGAAGGTAAAATAGACCCACTTGTTGCCGATTCCCAGCAGCCAGGCCTCGTAGGTGCCGCCCAGGCAGAAAAAGGCGATCAGCAATCGGTAGATGCCCACGACGAATCTCATGCGGATCAGCTTAGCCCGACCTTGGGAGGGCAGGGCGAGCCAGTAGGTCGGCAGAGGATTAGACTGGGGGCCAACCAAGGGCTTTTCCACCCACAAAGGGGAAGATATGAACGCTGAAAACAATAGCAAGGACACCGGAACCTCTACGGCTCTGATGACCGACATGTATGAATACACCATGCTGGATGCCGCCTTGCAGGACGGTACGGCCGGACGACGATCCGTCTTCGAGGTATACACTCGGCACCTGCCGGCGGGTCGCCGCTACGGAGTGGTGGCAGGCACTGGGCGGATTCTGGATGCACTGGCGGATTTCCACCTCAGCGAGGACGAGCTTCGCTTCCTGTCCGACCGTCACATCGTCAGCCAGACCGCCATTGACTGGCTGGAACACTTCCGCTTCACCGGAACCATCCGCGGCTACCGGGAGGGCGAGATATTCTTCCCCGACTCCCCCATCCTGCAGGTCGAAGGCGGCTTCGGCGAGTGCACCCTGCTGGAGACCCTGGTCCTGTCCATACTCAACTACGACTCGGCCGTAGCCTCGGCCGCCTCCCGCATGGTCACCGCGGCCAAGGGCCGGCCCTGCATGGACATGGGCGCGCGCCGGGCCAACGAATACGCAGCCGTGGCGGCGGCCAGAGCGGCCATAGTCGGCGGATTCCAAGGGACCTCAAACCTGCTGGCGGCCAAGCGATACGGCTTCAAGGCCATCGGAACCGCAGCCCACTCCTTCACCCTCCTGCATGACAACGAGCGCGAGGCCTTCCAGGGGCAGATCCAGGCCCTGGGCAAGGGGACCACCCTGCTGACCGACACCTACTCCATCGAGGAGGCCGTCAGGACAGCCGTCGAGGTGGCCGGACCTGAACTGGGCGGGGTCCGCATCGACTCCGGAGACCTTGGCTCGCTGGCCCAGCAGGTCCGCGCCCAACTGGACTCCCTGGGAGCCACCAAGGCCACCATCACCGTCACCAATGATCTGGACGAGTACGCCATCGCCTCCCTGCAGGATGCCCCGGTGGACTCCTACGGGGTGGGCACCATGCTGGTCACCGGTTCGGGAGCCCCCACTTGCGCCATGGTCTACAAACTGACCGAGCGCGAGAACTCCGACGGTGTCATGCAGGCCGTAGCCAAAAAGTCGGTGGGCAAGGCCTCGGTGCCGGGACGCAAGCTGGCCTACCGCTCCTATCACAACGGGGTGGCCGACGCCGAGCACGTCATCTCGGGTGCTGAGGATGCGCTGGCAGCCTTTACGCCCCAGCAGGACTGGCGGGATCTTCTGGTCACCTATGTGGACCATGGCCAGAGCAGGCCAGAGTTCCAGGGTGAGCAGGCAGTCCTGGATGCCCGGGAGCACCGGGCCAAGGCCCTGGAGGAGATGCCCATCAACGCCCTCAGCCTGATGAAGGGCGAACCGGTCCTACCCACCTTAGTGAGGAGCATCTGATGAACGCACAATCCGAAACCTACCAGCCTGACCCGAACCGATATGATTGCACAACCTACCGGCGCTGCGGCGACAGCGGTCTGAAACTGCCACCCATCTGCCTGGGCTGCTGGCACAACTTCGGCGACACCACGCCCTTGGACCGTATGCAGGAGCTATGCACGACGGCCTTCGACCACGGCATCACCCACTTCGACCTGGCCGACAACTACGGGCCTGGACCAGGCGCCGCCGAGCGCAACATGGGAATCATCCTGCGCCGGTGCTTCAGCCGCCACCGCCAGGAGCTGGTCATCTCCACCAAGGCCGGTTATGGAATGTGGCCTGGCCCTTATGGGGACTTTGGCTCACGCAAGCATCTGCTGTCCGGACTGGACCAGAGCCTGAAACGTCTGGGGCTTGACTATGTGGACATCTTCTACCACCACCGCCCCGACCCGAACACTCCCCTGGAAGAGACCATGGGCGCCCTGGCCCAGGCGGTCACCAGCGGCAAGGCCCTCTACCTGGGACTGTCCAACTATGACGGGCCGACCATGGCACGGGCTGCGGCCATCCTGACTGAGATGCACGTCCCCTTCATCATCAACCAGAACCGCTACTCCATCTTCGACAGAACCATCGAGGACAACGGGCTCAAAGAGGCGGTGCTGAAAGAGAAGAAGGGACTGATCACTTTCAGCCCGCTGGCCCAGGGGCTGCTGACCGATCGCTACCTGCATGGGATTCCCGAGGACAGCCGGATTCGTGCCGACGGCCGCTTCCTCAAGGAGTCTGCGTTGACCCCCCAGCGGCTGAAGGAGATTCAGGATTTGAACGATCTGGCCCACCAACGCGGCCAGAGTCTGGCAGAAATGGCTCTGGCCTGGCTGCTCAGGGACCCCGCTGTCACCTCGGTGCTCATCGGCGCCTCCAAGCCCGAGCAGATCCTGGACAATCTCAAGGCCGTCCAGTCGGCCGACTTCAGCCAGGAAGAGCTGGAAATGATCGACCGGATCGCCTTGGGCAAGCGGTCCTGAAGCAGCCTGGACCACTCAGTGGCGCTCAGTGGCCGCCGCCGGTCATCTGCTCGTAGATGCGCTTGCAGTCCGGGCAGACCGGGTATTGGGAGGGGTCGTGCTTGGGCACCCAGACCTTGCCGCAGAGGGCCACGACAGGCCGGCCGGTCAGCTTGGACTCGGCGATGCGCTCACGGGAGACGTAGTGGGCGAACCGGTCAGCGTCGCCCTGGTCGCTCAGCCGGGTCTTCTCGGCGGTCTCGGTGTCCGGACGGTCCAGCACGGCCGTGCCAGTGCCCTGGTCAGGGTTCTGCTCCCGCTCCGGATCCTCCATGCGAATGCTCTTGCTTACAGTCATGACATCCATGGTACGGCGGCGAGCTGCACGTTCGCTCCCTATGACGCGCTACGCTGAGAATCATGACTATCGCTGTATGCCCTGGCTCATACGATCCGGTCACCTCCGGCCACATGGACGTGATCGAACGCTGCGCCTGCTTCTTCGAGACGGTCCACGTGGTTGTGGCCGTCAATGCCGCCAAGACCCCCATGTTCAGCGAACAGGAGCGGGTGGCCATGATCCGCCGGGCCCTGGACGAGGACGGATACCCGAACATCACCGTAGCCTCTACCGATGGCCTGATCACCGACTACTGCCGTAAAGTGGGCGCCTCGGTCATCGTCAAGGGACTCAGGCAGAACGGGGACTATGAGGCCGAGCTGGGCATGGCCCTGGTCAATCGCAAGCTGTCCGGGGTGGAAACGCTCTTCCTGCCAGCCGATCCGGTGCGGGAGCATATCTCCAGCACCATCGTCAAGGACGTAGCCAGACATGGAGGGGACATCACCGGCATGGTCCCTGACAGCGTCGTGGATGCACTGATAGACACATTGCACAGGGACACACCGCACACGGAAAAGAGCCAATGATGAACGAGCAGACCCAGGAAAGGGACGATGACGAGCCTATCGACGACTCGACCAGAGCGAGCGCGCCCAAGCCAGCAGTCGACATGAAGGACCTGCCCGACCTGCAGGAGGACCGCAACGAGAGCGGGAACCCCCGATCGGAATTCACCACCGTCTATGACATCATCGATCGGATCCAGGCCATGCTGGATGAGGCCAAGGCCCCCATTTTCAGTCCGGGACTGGTCAAGGTTGACCGAGACGAGCTGACCGACGACCTCAACGAGCTCAAGAAAATGCTGCCAGTGCAGCTGGAGCGAGCCTCGGCGCTCATGAGGGAGGCGGAGCGTCGGCTGAATACGGCGCAGACCCAGGCCAACGCCACCATGTCCGACGCCCAGAGCCGGGCTGCAGACATCGTCAAGGAGGCCGGCGAGCAGGCCCGCTTCCTGGCCGGCCAGGAGAATGTGGTGGCCATAGCCCGACAAAAGGCCCAGACCATCATCGACACGGCCCAGGCCCAGGCAGACCGTCTGGTCCAGGGGGCCGATGGGTATGCCGCCCAGGTCATGGGCGAGCTTGACACCCAGCTGGGCAAGATGAGCCAGGATGTGCGTGCCGGCCTGGAGGTTCTCCAGCAGCGTGAGCAGGAGGCAGCGCGTAGCATGAACGCGTCAGTCTCGGACCAGGGAAAGGAGACGCAGGGATGAGCAGACCGGAAGATTCACCCTGGGCGGTTTCAGTGGCCCAGGTGTCGACTCGGGCAGGGCAGAGCACCCGAGTGGATCGCGATTTTCCAGCCCCGGAGGGCATCGGCGACCAGGTGGTGGGCATCCCGGCAGGAACACCCGTGCATGTGGAGGGCAACATCGACTCCCTGGTGGACGGCCTCTTGTTGCAGGCCCATATCAGCGTACCGCTGAAGACCGAATGCACCCGCTGCCTGAGGCCTGTCGATACCAGCATCCAGGACGATCCGGTGGTCTTCTTCCCCTACAAGGATCCCGAACCGGAGCCGACCCATGGCAAGGAGGAGATTCTGGCCGAGCAGGAGGAGGCCAGCGGCCAGACCTATCCTCTGGCCAGAGGGGGCGCCTTTATGGATTTGGAAGCCCTGCTGCGTGACACCCTGGTGGAGGCCCTGCCCCTGCAACCTCTGTGCCGACCCGACTGCCGGGGCCTGTGCCCCCAGTGCGGCATGGATCTGAACGATCATCCCGATCACCACCACGAGATAATGGACGACCGCTGGGCGGCCCTGGAGGGACTCAAGCAGCGTCTGGAGCAGGAGGAGAACCCCGGCAACGACGGCCAGGCTGGCGAATGACCGGAGGTTGCGGTAGACTGCTCTACGCTTAAGCTCGAAGTATTCGATCGAAACAGAGGACAATATGGCACTGCCAAAGTACAAGACCTCGCGCGCCAACACCCATTCCCGGCGCGCCAACTGGAAGACCCAGGCCGCCGCTACGGTGACCTGCCCCAACTGCGGGGCTCCTGCGCTGCCGCACATGGCATGCCCCAGCTGCGGCATGTACCGCGGGCGCGTCTACCGAGACGCCATTCGCTCGCAGTTCAGCAAGTGAGCCAATCGGCGATCGACACGCAATGAGAAAACCCCGGCCATCGACGGGTGGCAGGGGTTTTTCCATATCATCAGACGGCAAGGCCGAGAAAGCGAGAGGGGCCATGCAGACAGGGCACTCCAGGAAGGATCAGGAAGACCATATGCAGCAGGAGGAACAGGAGCAGGCGAATCCCGGCAACCAGGCGGCTGAGGAGCTCTTCCAGGCCTTGGGCGGCAGGATCAGCCCGGAGCTGCTGGTACACGCTTTGACCCATCGCTCCTTCGCCCATGAGCACCCGGGCATGCCCAACAACGAACGGCTGGAGTTCCTGGGCGACGCGGTTCTGGAATTAGTGGCCACCGAGACCCTATACCAGGTTCACCCGGACATGACCGAAGGCCAGCTGGCCAAGATGCGGGCCAAGGCGGTCTCCGAGGAGGCCCTATCGGCCATCGCCCGGGAGAAACTGCACCTGGGGCGGTATATTCTTCTGGGCCGGGGAGAGAGCGAAAACGGCGGGGCCGACAAGGACTCCATACTCTGCGACACCGTCGAATCGTTGATCGGATCGGTCTTTGTGGAGCACGGCATCGAGGGGGCCAGGACCACCGTCCATACCCTTCTTGACGACACCCTGGCCGAGGTGGCCACCGAGGGGCCGGCACTGGATTGGAAGACCTCAATCACCGTCAAGGCCCACCAGCTGGGCTTGGGCGAGCCCCGGTACGCTATGACGGTCTCCGGGCCGGAATACGCCCAGGTCTTCACCGCCGAACTGCGCCTGGAGGACAGCGGGACCGTGATCGGCAAGGGCCGGGCCAGCAGCAAGCGGAAGGCCCAGCTGGCTGCTGCCGCCCAAGGGTGGAATCGGCTGGACGACCAGGATCTGCTTGCGACCCTGCGCGCCGAGCAATCAGCCTGAAGTTCCTGTCGGAATTCCGGCATGCGGTACTGCGCCAACGCCCCGACCAGACCTCTGTTTAGACTATGGGCATAACCTGGAGGCACGCCGTCACGAACAGCACAGGTGCCTCCTCCTGATCGGGAATCGTCCGCCCACCCCGCCGACGCTCCGACAGGTTCGTATTTCGACATGCACGGCCGCAGGTCGGCGCGCAGTCTGGAGGTCGAGAGGAAACATGAGTCTGCCGACACCTCTGCAAGCATTCAGCTCGGTACCCAAGAACTGGGACCATGACGACAAGGATGTCCCCGCCCAAGGCGAGCCCATGACGGGAGCCCAGGCGCTGATTCGGTCCCTGGAGGATCTGGGGGTCACCCAGGTCTTCGGCGTTCCAGGAGGGGCCATTCTGCCCGCCTACGACGCCATCGACGAGCAGGTGCGCTTCAACTTCACACTGACCCGCCACGAGCAGGCCGCCGGCCATGCGGCCGAGGGCTATGCCGTCTCCACGGGCAAGGTGGGGGTCTGCCTGGTGACCTCCGGCCCCGGAGCCACCAACATGGTCACCCCCATAGCCGATGCCATGATGGACTCGGTTCCCCTGGTGGTGGTGACCGGCCAGGTGGGCGTGGACTCCATCGGCACCGACGCCTTTCAGGAGGCCGACATCGTGGGCATCACCTACCCGGTGGCCAAGCACTCCTATCTGGTGACCAAGGCCCAGGACATCCCCCGGGTCATGACCGAGGCCTACCACATCGCCCGTTCGGGAAGGCCCGGCCCGGTGGTGGTGGACCTGAGCAAGACGGCCCAGAACGGCAAAATGCTTTACTCCTGGCCCCAGGAGATGATTCTGCCCGGCTACAACCCGGTGACGCGGGCCCACGGGCACGTCCTGGACGATGCCGCCCGGCTCCTGGTCCAGTCGCACAGACCGGTCCTCTATGTGGGCGGCGGCGCAGTCCGGTCCGACGCCCGTCGGCAGGTCCAGGAACTCGTCCGAGCTACCGGTGCCCCCATGGTCACCACCCTGCCTGCGCGAGGCATCGTACCCGACTCCGATCCAGCAGTTCTGGGAATGCCCGGCATGCACGGCACGGTGGCCGCCAACGGGGCCATCCAGCACTCCGACCTGCTAGTGGCCGTGGGCACTCGCTTCGACGACAGGGTGACCGGCAGCCTGGAGGACTTCGCCCCGGTGGCTCGGGTCATCCACATCGACATCGACCCGGCCGAAATCGGCAAGAACCGGCAGGCTGATGTACCCATCGTCGGGGACGTGGGCCAGGTGCTGGACGATCTGATTCCGGCGCTCAAAGCAGCCCAACGCACCTGGGGCAAGCCCGACCTCAAGCCCTGGTGGCGGCTGATCGACGGCTGGCGGCACGACTACCCCACCACCTTTGAGCCCAGCCCGGACGGCACCCTGGCACCCCAGTGGGTGGTCCAGACCCTGAGCAACAAGGCCGATCCGGATACCATCTGGGTGTCCGGCGTGGGTCAGCACCAGATGTGGGCCAGCCAGTTCATCGACTTCGAACGCACCCGCTCCTGGGTCTCCTCCTGCGGACTGGGGACCATGGGCTACGGCCTGCCCGCCGCGATAGGAACAGCCATCGGCACCAGGGAAGAGGAGGATCCGCGGCCCGTCTGGCTGATCGACGGGGACGGCTCCTTCCAGATGACCTCCGAGGAGCTGGCCACGGCCGGGCAGGCAGGACTGCCCATCCGCATCGCCATACTCAACAACTCGGTCTACGGCATGGTCCGTCAGTGGCAGACCCTCTTCTACGGCAGCCACTACTCCCAGACCAACCTGGAGGACGGCGGCGCCAAGCCCACAGACGGCAACGGCATCCCCGACTTCGTCAAACTGGCCGAGGCCTATGGCTGCCTGGGACTGCGGGCCTTTACCCAGGAACAGGCCCTGGAGGCCATTGATAAGGCCAACGCAGTGACCGACCGACCGGTCCTGATCGACTTCCGCGTCTGGAAGGATGCCATGGTATGGCCCATGGTCCCGGCAGGCGCCTCCAACGACACCATCATCTACAAGCCGGGCGTGCAGCCCCTGGCCGGCATCCGTCCTGAGCAGGAGCAGCCCGAGCCGCATGAGCAGACCGGAGCCGACCGGGCAGCCATGGCCAGCGACGCCGCCGGTCGCATGAACAAGTAGGAAAGGGGCACCACATGGCCAATTATCCAGCATCCAAGCCCGGTTCCGAACGGCACACCCTTTCCGTCCTGGTCGAGAACCGCCCCGGCGTCCTGGCCAGGGTGGCCGGCCTGTTCGCCCGGCGCGCCTTCAACATCAACTCCCTGTCCGTCTCGTCCACTGAGCGAGACGACATCTCCCGGATCACGGTCACAGCAGATGTGGAAGCAGTCCCTCTGGAACAGATCATCAAGCAGCTCAACAAGCTCCTGCATGTCCTCAAGATCGTCGAGCTCAAGGGCGACGAGGCCGTGGAACGCGAACTGGTCATGATCAAGGTCAAAGCCAACGAACGCAACCGCTCCGATGTGCTGGAGATCGTCAAACTCTTCCGTGTGCGCGTGGTCGACGTCCATCCCGAGTCCCTGACCATCGAGGCCACCGGGGCCGAGGGCAAACTCGAGGCCCTGCTGCGGTTGCTGCGGCCCTTCGGCATCATCGAGCTGGTCAGGTCGGGCGCCGTGGCCGTGACTCGGGGACCCCGGGCCCTGAGCGAGAAGGTGCTGGGCTCCCAGATCACCGACCGCTGACTCATCCTGTAATCATGGAAGGCGGTGCGCATGACTGACGATGTGACGGCGGGAATGAGCCGGACCGGCCGAATCGAATGGGAGCGGATGGTATCCGGCCAGGTCTATCAGGACACCCATCCCGACATCGATCGCCAAAGGGAACGGGCCGAGAATCTCTTCCTTGAATACAACAGGACCGGCCCCGGACAGAAGCAGGAACGCCGACGGATTCTGGAAGACCTGCTGGGCCGGGTAGAGCAGGATGTCGTCATCAATCCTGACTTCAGATGCGAAGTCGGTTGCAACATACGAATTGGCAGCCAGACGCTGATCAATTATGGAGCCGTCATGCTGGACAACGCTCCGATCACCATAGGCAGGAACGTGTGGATAGGCCCCGGCGCAGGGCTCTTCTGCACCAACCATGCCCTGGACTATGAAGAGCGAAAGGCCGGCGCCTGCCAGGCCCGACCCATCGAAATCTGCCAGGGAGCCTGGCTGGGCGGCCACGTAGTCGTCCTGGGAGGAGTGCGGATTGGCCGTGGAGCCGTCATCGGAGCGGGGTCTGTCGTCACCCATGACATACCGGATCAGGTAGTTGCGGTCGGCAACCCCTGCACCGTCCTGCGACCTATCACCGATGCGGACGGAACCGGTTACCTGGACAGAATTCGTCAGCGTGACCAGGAGAACGACCAGGACCAATAAACCCCCTCCCTCTGGAAAGCCCACAGCTCATTCCATCCAAGGTTGGCGGTAGATTGGGGAATCATGCCCATCTATGATCTCGGTCTGGAACACGTCGCTCTATCCTTCGCCACCAAAACCATCTTTACGGATGTGACGCAGGGTATCTTCGAGGGTGATCGGATCGGCATCGTGGGCCGAAACGGCGACGGCAAATCCACCCTGCTGCACCTGCTGAAAGGCAGCCAGGAACCTGACCAGGGCCGGGTGACCATGCGCAATGGGCTCACCTTCGGCATGCTGGACCAGCGTGATCCTCTGAAGGACGAAGACACGGTTCGCAAGGCGGCCTTGGAGAATCGACAAGACTACGAATGGGCTGCCGACCCCAGATCCCGCGAAATCGTCGAGTCCCTTCTAGGGGGCATGGAGCTGGAGGCCAAGGTGGGCACCCTGTCCGGCGGTCAGCGCCGCAGGGTGGACTTGGCCCGGCTGCTCCTCCGGGATTGGGACATCCTGGCCCTGGATGAGCCGACCAATCATCTGGACCTGCTCACCATACACTGGCTGGCCGAGCATCTGAAGAACCGCTGGGCCAAGAATTCCGGAGCCCTCCTGCTGGTCACCCACGACCGCTGGTTCCTGGACGAGGTCTGCAGCTCCATGTGGGAGGTGCACGACGGCACCATCGACCCCTTTGAGGGTGGCTACAGTGCCTACATGCTCCAGCGGGTGGAACGCGAGCGCCAGGCGGATCTGGCCGAGACCAAGCGCCGCAACCTGGCCCGCAAGGAACTGGCCTGGCTGACCCGAGGCGCCCGGGCCCGCTCAACCAAGCAGAAGTTCCATGTCAAGGCCGCGCAGGAGCTGATCGCCGACGTGCCACCCATGCGCAA
The DNA here is from genome assembly GCF_016101425.1 of Bifidobacterium sp. W8112. Classification (NCBI taxonomy): domain Bacteria; kingdom Bacillati; phylum Actinomycetota; class Actinomycetes; order Bifidobacteriales; family Bifidobacteriaceae; genus Bifidobacterium; species Bifidobacterium sp. W8112. The sequence continues at coordinate 539,449 of NZ_JACFQN010000002.1, forward strand.
CAGCCTGGAGCTTAAGCGGATGGCCACCTCCCGCCTGGGCAAGCAGGTGGTGGATCTGGTCGACGTGACCAAGATCTATCCAGGGGCCGACTCTGATGCCGACGGAAACCAGAACGACCGGGTCCCCTCCCCCCATGCCGAACGCCCTCTGATGGGATCAGTGACTGTGGCCGCCGATCCCGGCAAGGACCGTCCGGGCACTGCAGCGGCCGACACCCTGACCATCAGCGGGCACAAGGTCCTGGACGATGTGACCTGGCTGATCGGCCCTGGCGACCGGTTTGGCATCGTAGGCGCCAACGGAGCCGGCAAGTCCACTCTGCTGGGTCTGATCGACGGCAGCGTGGCTCCCACAGCAGGACACGTCAAGGTGGGCAAGACAGTCCGCTTTGCGGTGCTGACCCAACGTCTGGACGAGCTGGAGAAACTGGATCGCTATCGGATCAAGGAGGTCCTCAGCCGGTACAAGCCCACCTATCTGGTGGAGGGCAAGGAGGTGTCCCCGAGCCAGCTGATGGAGCGCTTGGGCTTTGAAAGCTCCCAGCTGATGACCAGGATCGGCGACCTCTCTGGCGGACAGAAGCGCCGCATGCAGCTCCTGCTCATCCTGCTGAACGAGCCCAACGTGCTGGTCATGGACGAGCCAGGCAACGACCTGGATACCGACATGCTGGCCGTCATGGAAGACATGCTGGATTCATGGCCGGGCACTCTGATCGTGGTCTCCCACGACCGCTACCTGCTGGAGCGGGTGACCGACCAGCAGTTCGCGCTGATCAACGGCAAGGTGGTTCACCTGCCCGGCGGTGTCCAGGACTACCTGGACATGGTCGAGTCGGCCGACCGGGAAGCTGCTGATGCACCGGATCAGGCATCAGCCAAGGAGACCGGGAATCACAACCAGGCCAAGGCCGAACGTGTTGCCAAGCGAAATCTGAGCAAGCAGGCCTCTGCCATCGAGCGCAAGCTGGCCAAACTGGCTGATCAACGCAAGGATCTTGAACGACAGATGGCTGAGCATGACCCCAGCGACTATCAGGGTCTCAACGAGCTCAACAGCAAACTCAAGGATCTGACCGAGCAGTCGGACCAGCTTGAGGAGGAGTGGCTGACCATCGGGGAGGAGCTGGAGTAGCCTCAGGCAGCGGCCAGCTGGGCGGCCTGGGTTGAGCACCTGGCCGCAAAGGCAGAAAAGATGGCATCGGCCAGGGGCTGCATCTGCGGCATCCCTTTCATAAAATCGTCGCGCATTTTAGCGATCTTGGACTTCTTCATCGTGCCGACCATGCTCGGCACCTGCATCCACTCCTCGAAAATGGGCGCCGTCACCTCCAGGTGGAACTGCAGGCCCAAGGCTGATCCAAGCCGAAAAGCCTGAACCTTGGTTGCCTGGGAGCGGGCCAGGAGCTTGGCCCCCGGCGGGAGGGTGACCTGGTCGGCGTGCCAGTGCAGCACATCTGTGTTCTTGCTCCACATGGCCACGTCGTCGTCCTGCCCCACCCACCGGATGGGCCCCATGCCGTATTCGGGCTCCTGGTCCCGCATCAGGGTGCCGCCCAGGGCCCGCGCCAGAATCTGATGACCCAGGCAAATCCCCAGAATGGGCTTGTTGGCAGCCATTGCCGCCTTGGCCAGCTTGGTCTCAGCCTTGAGTCCAGGGTGATGCGCGTAATCGTCAGCCGACATGGGCCCGCCCATGATGACCAGTCCCGCCAACTCACGCGAGCGCGGCAGCTTGGGCTTCTTCTCGTCCACGATATTGGTGATCTCGGTGTCCAGCCCGCACTCCTGGAGGTTGTCGAGAATGCGACCCGGCTTCTCCCAATCCACATGCTGGACTATCAGCACCCTTGGTTTCGCCATGATTCCATTCTTGCACACATGCCGCCGGACCGGGTCTGCAGGCTCGGCATTTCCTCTTGGACGGTCAGCAAGCCTTGGTAGGCTCAAGGATATGGATACGAGTTCGCAACCGCATGATTCCAAGGCTTCAGTCAGCCTCGCCGCAGCTGGTCTGCGTCTGTACGACACGGCTGATCACCAGGTGAGCCCCTTCCGACCCATCGAACCGGGCAAGGTTGGCATCTACGTGTGCGGGGCTACGGTGCAGAGCTCGCCCCACCTGGGCCACATCAGAACCACGCTGGCCTTCGACGTGATCAGGCGCTGGCTGCTCAGGCTGGGCTACCAGGTGACCCTGATCCGCAATGTGACGGACATCGACGACAAGATCCTGACCAAGGCGGCGGCCAACGGCCAGCGCTGGTGGGAGCGGGCCTACATTTACGAGCGCGAATTCACCCATGCCTATGAGACCATGGGAGTCCTGCCACCCACCTACGAGCCTCGAGCCACCGGGCACATCCCCGAGATGATCGACCTGATCCAGCGCATCATCGACCGCGGCCATGCCTATGTAGTGCCTGACGAACAGGGCCGTCCATCAGGCAACGTCTACTTCGACGTGGCCTCCTGGCCTGAGTATGGTGCCCTGACCCACCAGCAGACCGGCACCCAGCCCGCTGACGAGCAGGCCGCCGCCAACGACCGGCTAGGGCCCAGCATCGACACCGATGAGCAGGCTGCCGACGCCGATGAGGAGCCCGGCAAGCGAGACCCCCGCGACTTCGCCCTATGGAAGGCACCCAAGCCCACCGATCCGCCCACAGCTCGTTGGCAAACACCCTTCGGCACAGGTCGGCCGGGCTGGCATCTGGAATGCTCAGCCATGAGTCACCGCTATCTGGGCGCGGAGTTCGACATCCACGGAGGCGGACTGGATCTGCGATTCCCCCACCACGAGAACGAGATGGCCCAGTCGCACGCGGCCGGCTGGGGGTTCGCCCACCGATGGATGCACACGGCCTGGGTGACCCAGAAGGGCGAGAAGATGAGCAAGTCCCTGGGCAACGGATTGTCCGTGGACCAGGTATTGTCGCAGCATCCGGCCTGGGTGGTGCGCTATGCCCTGGTGTCGGTGCAGTACCGGTCCATGCTGGAGTGGTCCGACCAGTCCCTGCAGGAGGCCGAGGGCGCCTACGAGCGCATCAGCAACTTTGTGGACCGGGCCGGTCGGATCCTTGGAGCGCAGCCCGAGCGCGCCTGCGTGACGGAGCTGAGTGCGGATGATCTGCCAGAAGACTTCGTGCAGGCCATGAATGACGACATCAACGTCTCAGGCGGTATGGCTGCCCTCTATGCGCTGATCCGTCAAGCCAACGCGGCCATGGATGCCCATTCTGAAACTCTGGACCGGAACTGGCTGACCAATGCCCTGCTCCAGGTCAGAGCCATGCTGGATGTCTTCGGCCTTGATCCCCTCGATCCCCACTGGGATGGAGCCGCAGCCAACCGCGACAATAGGGCCTTGGACACCCTGAATGCCTTGGTAAGCCAACAGTTGCAAGAACGCGATCAGGCGCGAAAGGATCACGACTTCGCCCGGGCCGATGCCATCAGAGATCAACTGACGGCGGCCGGCGTGACCGTGGCGGACACACCCGCTGGCAGCACCTGGGACCTGAGCCGCTGAACCCATGTCCGACATACGCGACGTCGCCAGAAGGGCCGGGGTCTCGGTCAGCACAGTATCTTATGCCTTCTCCGGCAAACGTCCCGTCTCTCCGGAAACCTACCAGCGGATCATGCAGACTACCAATAAGCTGGGCTTGGTCACGGTTTCAGGAGGCAAGGTCGGCCCCAGCCCGCTCTTGACTGCAGGACATCTTCGGGACGTACCCCCCCCCCGTCCTCTGTGCTCTAAAGCTTCGGGCCTGCTGACCTGAACCTTGGCCAAGGGTACCCTGACCGATCCGAGACAACCTGGAGCAGCGCCCAGCCATCAGGCCCGCTTGTATCAGATGCCAGAATCGAAAAGCCAACAATCGGGCTTAATCAGAATCCCTCAACGAGGCCGACGATCCCGTTCCCCTGTCTCCAGCACCTTTTGCGGGAAGGGTTGGTGGGGCTCCTGCTGGTACCAATACGCCACGCTGGCCAAGTCGTCCTGACGCTCGAAGTATCCCTGCTCATCCACACCTATCTGTTGCAAGGTCACCTTGATATCACTGGCAAAAATGATGGGGTCGGGTATATGCCAACGGTAGAACCCCCGAGTCACCGGGGTGTCGGCATCCCAGTACTGGGATTCGCGGTTGTCCAACTGCCTGGAGTGGAAGGGGAAGCCCATGTAGGCCCCGCTGTAGGTGGCCTCGTGCATCCGGCCATCCGGGTCCTGCCCGGCAAAGCTCCAGGCACCGCCGAAGTAGTCTTCGCTGCCTGTGGAGCACCAGGTAGGATAGTCCTTGTCTCCGTCCAGGTAGACCTTGACCTCACCCTCGCCCCACCAACGACTCTCCAGAGCAGTTAGAGCCAGGTAGGTGCCCACGTAGGAGCCCCGACCATGCACTCCATCCAGGATGACGTAATCCTGGCCTAGTTCGGTGACCCGCTGACGGCGCCACTGGGCATGGAAGGTCATGACATCCTCGGGCAGCTCGTCCTTTTCCACATAGTCGATTTGGTAGAAGAAAGCCTCAATTGGCTCGTTGTGTCGGTTGCGCAGGACGATCCGTGCCCCGTTATGGAAGGGCATGGGCCAGAAGCAGTTGAACCCGCGGCGCGGGTAGACTGCCACGGGAACGGATTCCACCCGACAGGCCTGGGCATGGCCACAGCAGAAGAAGTCGCCAAGGGGGACGCTGACGGACGGTGTCTGTTCACCATCCCAGTAGCATTCCAAGATCAGATTACGCAATACGTTGGGTCCGGTGGGCGAGGTGGCATCGGTCACAGTCATCCAGATATGACGGATCTCTCCCGCACCGGACAAGTCAGCGAGGATGACGTCCTGTCCCGAGGGAATATTTTTGAGACAGGGAGTCCCTTTCCTAGAGGGACCCAATTGACTGGCCGTCATAGCTGCCCTGCCCTTGCCACCCTGAGGGTTCTCAGCATTGACGCAGCGAGTTCGGTCCGTGGTTGTGCGAGTCAGTGCCTCTAGACCGTTTGCATTGTTCGGCATGGTCATACCCATGATTATGGTTGCCTTTCGTGTTCGGGCCCTCTGCTCTTCTCCCCTGCTTTTGTAGCGGACGGCCATGTTCAGTGTACTTACAGCTTGTGAGTTGCTTGACAGCGCCCTCCACTATTCCTTGTGAACACTTTTGCGGAAATACGATAAAGAAGGTGCCGACAGTCTACCAAGGCACCCACAACAATGGCCGATTTCAAGGCAATCTGGGAGGGAAGGACCCGTATACCATAGAAAACAGCTGGGTACCATAGCAACACAGAAAGTCAAGGGGGTCGATCCAGCAGCACTGCATGCCTCACGCTGTACCCAAAAGAGCGATTCGCTGCAACAGCTAGAGGAAACCGAGCCAAAGCAGTTGGTCGGCTCTTTGTCGACATACAGGTCAAAACGAAAGACATTACCGACTCGTTCGATGAGGCCAGAGGAACTGTCCGTGGTTCAACAAAGATGGTAAAAGAAATGATGACACGGAACCCAGGCCATGAGCAGTGCCGAACGAGATTGCTCGGTTCGACTGTGCCCAAGCTGCCAGTAATCGTGCCGTTTTCGGCTTGGTATTGCAGGCTTACGATGATGGCAACGACTCCAGGCGGGCCCTGAAGTCCGTAGCGGAAAACCCGAAAAGTACCAGAAGCAACGTAGCCGATCTCCTTCCGGAACAATCCGGTCAAGCTCAAGGCCATTCCGGGCCTTTTTCTGGCTTTCATGCCGGCTCCCTGCTCCCTCGCATGCATCGACTACGATTCAAGATGTCAACAAATTTTCGAGGGGAATACATCACAGGATGGCAATCCTCGGAATATGCAACAACAATATCGAATCGTTTCGATTCAGTATAACGTCTGAACCTGGTCTATGTCAATAAACAAGATGTGCTCAAACGGTTTTGTAAGCTCGAGAACGTTCATTTTCTGCGCTTAAGACAGCCGCGAAAGCAATAGGTAGCCAACAGCCAGCAACAAGCAGGAGCACAAGAAAGCAGTCACTATCGCCTTATGCTTGGGGTAGGAAGGCTTATTGCCAGCAGCTACCGGCCAATCTCCCGGCTGACAGGTAGACTTGGGGCATTATGGCAGCATTTTCATCTTTGACCGATCGGCTCTCCCAGGCCTTCACCCATCTGCGCTCCAAGGGGAAGCTGACCGAAACCGACATCGACGGCACAATCCGCGAGATCCGCCGCGCCCTCCTGGATGCCGATGTCTCCCTGGACGTTGTGCGCTCCTTTACCGGGCGCATCAGGGAACGCGCCCTGGGCGAGGAGGTCTCCAAGGCCCTGAACCCGGCCCAGCAGGTGGTCTCCATCGTCTACGACGAACTGACTGACATCCTGGGCGCGGGAGTGGATCGACCACTCAATTTCGCTAAGAACCCGCCCACAGTCATCATGCTGGCCGGCTTGCAGGGTGCAGGCAAGACCACGCTGGCCGGCAAGCTGGGCTACTGGCTCAAGGATGCCGGCCACACCCCCCTGCTGGTGGCGGCCGACCTGCAGCGGCCCAACGCGGTCACCCAGCTCCAGGTGGTCGGCGAACGCGCCGAAGTACCGGTATATGCACCCGAGCCAGGCGTGCAGACCAGCGGATCCGAGCTGGCGACCCCCGGACAGGTCACTGGCGATCCGGTCAAGGTGGCAGCCGACTCGATCAGGGTGGCCAAGGACAAGCTCTACGACGTGGTCATCATTGATACGGCCGGTCGACTGGGCGTGGATCAGGAGCTGATGGAGCAGGCGCGCAATATCCGCGATGCCGTCCACCCCGACGAGATCCTCTTCGTCATCGATGCCATGATCGGCCAGGACGCGGTCGCTACGGCCAAGGCCTTCGACCAGGGCGTGGACTTCACCGGCGTGGTGCTGTCCAAGCTGGACGGCGATGCACGCGGCGGCGCAGCCCTGTCGGTAGCATCGGTGACCGGCAAGCCCATCCTCTTCGACTCCAACGGCGAGGGCCTCAAGGACTTCGAGGTCTTCCACCCCGACCGCATGGCCTCCCGCATTCTGGACATGGGCGACATCCTGACGCTGATCGAGCAGGCGCAACGCCAGTTCGACGAGGAGGAGGCCCGCAAGGCCGCTGGGAAGATGTCCGAGGGCAGCTTCGGCCTGGACGACTTTCTGGAGCAGCTCCAGCAGGTTCGCAAGCTGGGCTCCTTCAAGAGCATCCTGGGCATGATCCCAGGCATGGCCCAGCACCGCAAGGAGCTCGAACAGTTCGATGAAAAGGAAGTGGACCGGACCCAGGCCATCATCCAGTCGATGACTCCCCAGGAACGACGCGACCCCAGCATCATCGACGGATCACGACGGGCCCGGATCGCCTATGGCGCCGGCACTACGGTCTCGGCCGTCAACGGCCTGCTGCAGCGGTTCGAGCAAGCAGCCAAGATGATGAAGCGGATGACCAATGGCAGCCGCTCAATCCCAGGCATGGGCGGCATGGGCGCTGGCGGCGGCAAGAAGGGCAAAAAGGGCAAGAAAGGCCGCAAGGGCTCCCGTTCAGGCAATCCCATGAAGCGGGAGGCCGAAGAGAAGGCGTTACGCGAGCGCCTGTCCGGCAAGGGCAAATCCTCCGGCGGCTCGGCCTTCGCCAAGCGGCCCGAGACTCCGCAGATGCCTGAAGGCCTGCCTGACCTGCCCCCCAACCTTGGCGGTGGACTGGGCGGTCTCTTCGGCGGCCGCTAACCCCCTCCCTCATGCAGGAGACAATGGCACGTGAACACCCTTCTCTGGATTCTCCTGGGGCTCATCGCCTTGTGGATGGCCCTGCGCTTCCTGCCTGCCGGAGCTGACCGGCACCGCCCTCTGGTGGAGCTGATCGCCCTGATCGACCTGTTGGCCGTTCCCCTGTTGGCCATCTTGGTCTGCGCCCTGGTGATCCAGGCCTGGCCACAGTCCGCCCTGGCCATGATCGAGCTGACTCTGGTCACCTTGTGGAGACTGCAATACAGGTTTCACCTGCCCTCTCCCATGGGCTCGGGGCACAAAGATGGGCTGCTTGATACAAAGAACCAAGCAGACGCTGATGCCGACATTCCCGGATCGCATCAGTCCAATCGGGATATAACTGATCCTGCGCTCAGCCTGAAAGTCATGACACTCAACTGCCGCTATGGCAAGGCGGATGCGCAGTCCATCCTGGAACAAGTTCAAAGCCAGAATGTCGACATTTTAGCCCTGCAGGAGGTGAATTCGACGCTGCTAACTCGTCTGCGGAAGGCAGGGATGAGGCAGACCATGCCATACCTCGTGGAGGGACCGCAGACCCAGAATGACAATGGCGGCAGGAACGCCCTCTTCTCTCGTCGGGAGCCCATGTGGTCTCAGCCGGCAGGCCTTGATTTGGAAGCCTCCGCCGTCCCCATAATGCTCTTGCATACCCAAGCTGGAACCATCCGCCTGGCTTCAGTCCATCCCAAGTCGCCCCAGCGCGGCGCCAGACAATGGGGCCTAGGCATCGAGCGCCTGGCATTACTGAACAGCGAAAAGTTGGCGGCCGCCCCAGACATGGAATCGCCTGCATTCACCATCATCATGGGCGACTGCAACGCCAACCTGCACCACCCCACCTTTCGGGCCATGCTGGAGTCCGGCAGGCTGTGCGATGCCTCCCTGTCCTTGAGTCGCGGCATGCATCCGACCTTTCCGCATTGCCAGGCATTGTTGCCACCGCTGATCGAAATCGACCATATCCTGGTCAGCCAAGGCATCAGGATCACATCAATGAAGGTCATGAAAGTCCCGCACACCGACCACTGTGGCCTTTTGGCTCAACTGCGCCTGTGAGCCTGAGCAGAGGCTGCTCACTTATGATCACCGTGCAGGCAAGGGCCCGGTCCGGTGGACTGTCTGCTGATTATCCTGAAAGGCAGAAAACGCGAACTCGGCTTGTCTGCGGACAGAAGGGCCTTGACCCCCTCCACCCCCATACGATGAAAGGCCTGAGTGACGCTGGTTATGGTCGGCCTGACCATGTCCACAATGTCCGTGCCGTCAAAGCTCATGACGCTCACGTCACTGGGCACATCCAACCCCTGGTCCCTGGCCTGATTGATGGCACCCATGGCCACCAGATCGCTGGCACCGATAAGGGCGGTGATTGGTTCCTTCGACTTGAGGCAGTGCTTCATGGTGGCTATCCCATCCTGGTAGAGACATCCCCCACGGAAAACCAGACTTTCCCTATAAGGAATACTGTTGTCCTCCAGGCACTGCCGGTACCCGCTGATGCGCAGGGTTATTGACCCATGTTGAGGAATGCCAGCCAATCCAATCCGTCGGTGACCCTGGTCAATTAAAAACTGTGTGGCTTCATACCCCATCTGATAGTCGTCTGAAGTAATGCAGGGCAGCCGTCCACCACCCACAAAGGATGAGAGCGATATGCAGTCCATCCCCACCTGCTCTATGGTGGCGATCAATGACTCTTGGAGCTCTAGGGAGACCAGAATGATTCCCCTGACGGCACGCTCTACCGCAGTGGTGATAGCCCGCCGCTGAGCTTGCAGATCAGCGTTGCCCGCATGGAGGATCAGCACATCCAAATTCCGCTCCGCAGCCGATTGCTCGATCCCCTCGATGATTGAAGAATCAAAATTGGTCTTGGTGTTGGAGAGGATGACAGCCAAAGCATGGCTCTTGCCCTGTACGAGGTCGGCCGCCGCTGTGTTGCGGATATACCCCATCTCCTTGGCGGTCTCCTTGACCAGACGTACGGTCTGATCCCTGTGTTCACCGGTGTCGGAAAGCGAACGCGAGACAGTGGCCGTCGACAGCCCCAACCGCTGTGCTATGTCTTTTAAGGTCACTCTGGAAGCTTCAGCCATGACCTCCATCTTTCCCTCTGCCGAACCCATGCCGGACCCAGTTGCTATGTCATCGGCCATCATAGCCACACGCCCGGGCATGATAAAGGATAAATGAGGCTGTATACTCATACCGTAAACGTTTACAGTAATTGTTTACAAAAGATCAAAGGAGATACCTTGAGCGCACCTCAAATGACGAGTGATGCCTCTACCAAGAAACGGCATTCGCTACCCGATATCACCATGAAGACCATGTTCGCCATTACCTTCGGCTACTGCGGCGTCAACATGGCCTTCTCCCTGCAGACCTCGCAGATGAGCCGCATATTCCAGACGCTTGGAGCCGACCCCAGCAAGCTTGGATTCTTCTTCATACTGCCGCCCCTGATCGGAATGATCATTCAACCTATTCTGGGGCGATTTTCCGACGGCCACTGGTCTCCACGCTTCGGCCGCCGGATGCCCATCCTGCTTTGGGCCGCCCCTCTGGCTGCCATCGTCATGGTCCTGCTGCCAAATTCCGGTTCCTTCGGTTTCGGCTACGGATCCCTGACTGCTCTATGCTTCGGGGCGGCAGCCATCGTCCTTATGGATTTGTCCAACAACGCCTGCATGCAACCCTTCCGCATGATCATCGGCGACATGGTCAACGAGAAGCAGAAGGATCAGGCCTGGTCCTGGCAACAGTCCTTCAGCAATCTGGGAGGCGTCCTAGCCAACCTCTGCCCCTTCCTCCTGACCGGGCTGGGCATAGCCAACATCGACAAGAAGGGAGTGGTCCCCATGTCTGTCCGGCTCTCCTTCTACATCGCGGCGGCTGTCCTTCTGGCCACCTCCATCTACACCATCCTCTCGGTCAAGGAATACGATCCTAAGACCTACGCCCAATACCACAACTTCGAATATGAGGAGAAGAAGCCGCAGAAGTCCTACTGGACCCTTCTCAAGGAGGCTCCTAGCACTTTCTGGCAGGTTGCAGTCATTCAGTTCTTCGCCTACTTCGGTGTCCAGTACCTCTGGACCTACACCACCGGAGCCATCGCCCAAAACGTCTGGCACACGGCCGACTCATCCTCAGCCGGATTCCAGGCCGCCGGCAACTGGTATGGCATCCTCACCTTCGTACAGTCCATCGTGGGCATCATCTACGGATTCCTGGTTCTATCCAGGACCAGCCAGTACAAGCGCAAGTTCTGGTACCGGATTGGCCTGCTCTGCGGGGGTCTGGGAATGATCTGGACCGCTTTCTCCCACAACCAGTACGCTCTGATCGGCTCCTTCACATTGATCGGCATCTGCTTCCTGACCATGCATGCCGAGCCTTTCGCTATTTTCACCACGGAAACCGACGGGGCCAACGACGGGGCCTACATGGGACTCTTCAACATCTTCATCTGCCTCCCGCAGATAATCGCCTCAGTCAGCAGCTTCGCGATCTTCCCGCTGGTGGGCAGATCGATGCCGACCATGCTCCTGATCGGGGGCATCTCCTGGCTGATCGGCGCAGCCCTGATGGACATCATCAAGAGCCGGAAACCCGAACCCAACGAGGCCTAAGGAATATTACGAAAGGAAAACGTCTGTCATGATGAACCTGCATTACACCGTGAAAGGTCAGACCGTCACCCTGACCTCCGACCAGGGAGCATTGATCCTGACCGTACTGACGGACCAGATCATCCGGGTCTTCCAGGACCGGGGCCGTCACACCAACTCCTACGCCATCGAAGGCGAGAAGAAGGTAGAGACTCCCTTCGATCTGAAAGAGGTCGGCGACCATCTGGAACTGTCCACAGGGCAACTGACCGTCACAGTCGGGCCTGATCTGCTCTTGGACGTCTTCGACGCTCAGGGCAACCCGTTGATCCTGGACTACCGTGGCAAGAGGCGCCCCATCGCCAAGACGATTGATGCCGCCCACCAAAGCATCATGCGGGCCGAAGGCCACGAGGTCTCTGGCGTCAGCCAAACCGAGGACCGTTACTACCAGGTGGTCAAGGCCCTGGATCCCGACGAGCAATTCTATGGTCTGGGCGACAAGACCGGCTATCTGAACAAGCGGTCCTATCACTATGACAACTGGAATTATGACGAGCCGCGCCCGCACATCGAGACCTTCACCAACCTCTATAAGTCCATCCCCGTCCTCTTCGGACTGAAAAAAGGCCGCCCTTGGGGGATTTTCTTCGACAACACCTACCGGAGCCATCTTGACCTGGGCAGGGAGAACGCTGACTACTACTTCTACTCGGCCGTGGATGGAAACCTGGACTATTACATACTGGGCGGGTCCTCCTTGAAGGAGGTGGTCTCCAACTACACCTATCTGACCGGCCGGGTCCCTCTCCCCCAGCGTTGGATGCTGGGTTATCAGCAGTCTCGTTGGGGCTACAGCATGAGCCAGGACCGGGTGGAGCAGATCGTCGACACCTTTGCCAAGTATCACCTCCCCCTGGAAGCTATCCACTTCGACATCGACTACATGGACGGCTACCGCGTCTTCACCTGGAACAAGAACATCTTCAAGGATCCCGCCGGGTTCCTGGCAGACGTGAAAAAGCGGGGAGTCAGGGTCATTCCCATCCTGGACCCAGGAGTCAAAGAGGATCCCGACTACCGGATATATCAGGAAGGTCTGGATAAGGGATACTTTGCGACCAACCCGGACGGCAGCGTCTATGTCAACAGGGTCTGGCCCGGCAAATCGGTATTTCCTGACTTCGGTCGACCCGAGGTCCGCGACTGGTGGGCCGGGCATTGCCGTTTCCTGGTTGACAGCGGGGCAGCCGGCATCTGGACAGACATGAACGAACCCGCCGTATTCGACGGAGAGATACCAGAGGACACCGTTTTCAGCGATGAAGATCAGAAGTCCGACCTTGCCAGGATGAACAACGTCTACGGTCACAACATGGCCAAGGCCACCTATCAGGGACTGAAAAAAGCCACCGGCAGACGGCCCTACGTCATCACACGCGCGGCCTACGCGGGAACGCAGAAGTACTCAACGGTCTGGACCGGCGACAACCAAAGCCTCTGGCCACATCTGCAGATGTCGATCCCTCAGCTCTGCAATATGGGGATGAGCGGATTCAGCTTCGCCGGGGCCGACATCGGTGGATTCAGCGCCGATACGACCCCGGAGCTGCTGACCCGATGGATTGAGGCCGCCATCTTCAGCCCGCTTCTGCGCAACCATTCCGCTCTCCAGGCACGAGACCAGGAGCCTTGGGTCTTTGGTCCGAAAGTCCTGGACATCTACCGGCATTTCCTGCACCTGAGGTATCACTTCATTCCCTACCTCTACGATTGCTTCGCCAAGCAAATGAACGATGGCCTGCCGGTTATGCGTCCCCTGGTCCTGAATTACCCGGAGGATGCACGCACGCGGAACTTGAACGACGAATATATGGTCGGCGACCAGGTTCTGGTGGCACCCGTGGTAGAGCAAGGGCAGGTCTCACGAATGGTCTATCTGCCCGAAGGCGATTGGGTGGACCTACGCACCATGGTCACTTACGGCGGCCACCGAGATATTTTGGTTGAGGCCCCTCTGGACCAACTGCCCGTCTTCGTCAGGGCCGACTCCGTGCTGCCTTGGGGTCGACTGGTGGAGCACATGGACGACCAGCCCGAGGAGTCCATGACGTTCAGACTCTTCGGCCAACATGGCGACTATACCCACTATCAGGATGACGGATACAGCTTCGACTACGAGCAGGGGGCCTACAACCTCTATCAGATCCATATGGAGAACCAGGGCCAGTGCTCGGTAACCGTGACCCATCATGGATTCAAGCCTGTCTATCGCAGGATCCGACTGGTCCTGCCTGAGCGAACCTTGACCCTGAGCCTAGACGACAAGAGCCAGGCCCCGGTCTACAGGGAGACCGAGGCCTAGACTTTAGGTCAGCACAGGTTGGAGGAAAACCAGATTAAGGGTCTGTTGAGGCATATGCCCCGGCAGACCCTTAATCCTACGGTTGAGGTATACTTTTGCTGTTATTCATGTCCGGAGGAGCCCTCTCATTCCGACGGCCGTGAGGAACACGCCAGGAGCGCCACCATGCCCCACATGGAGACGCCGCCGGGCACACCAAGTACCAAGGAGAGCCGTTTTGGCAACCAGAATTCGTCTGAAGAGAATGGGCAAGAAGTTCTACCCCTTCTACCGCGTGGTCGTGGTCGATTCCCGCAAGAAGCGCGATGGCAAGGTCATCGAGGAGATCGGCACCTACGATCCCAACACCCAGCCCTCTTCAATCAAGATCGACTCCGAGCGCGCCCAGTACTGGCTGGGTGTGGGCGCTCAGCCCAGCGACCCTGTCTTCAACCTTCTGAAGATCACCGGCGACTGGCAGAAGTTCAAGGATCTGCCCGGCAAGGAAGGCACTCTGAAGGTGCCCCAGGCCGAGATCGATGCCCAGGCCCGCATTGAGCAGGCACAGAACGAAGCTCAGAAGCTCAAGGCTGCCAAGTCCGAGGCTGACGCCAAGGCCAAGGCCCAGGCGGAGAAGGAAGCCCCCAAGGCCGATGAGTCGGCAGATGCCGCCCAGGCCGAGCAGGCAGCTGAGTAAGGCACATTTACTGAGGATTGGAAGGACCGGCTATCATGCTTGCACAGGCCGTTGAGCACCTGATCAGGAACATCGTGGACTTTCCCGATGACGTGTCGGTCAAGTCCCACGAGAACTCTCGCGGAGAACTGTTGCGGGTGCGGGTCAACCCCGAGGATATTGGCCGCGTGATCGGCAGGGGCGGCAGGACCGCCAACGCCATCCGCACCGTGATCCAAGCGCTGGCAGACCACAAGGTGCGCGTCGACATCATGGACGTGCGCCGGTGAGCCCCAGCCGGTCCACCAATCACGACCCGCAGGGTCCGGACCCTCAGCAGCGAAGGTTGCTGAGGGTCTGCCGTATTGGCCGCGCCCAGGGACTCAAGGGCGAGGTCAACGTATATGCCTACACCGACGAGCCTGAGCGGCGCTTCGCCCCCGACTCCCAGTTGCAGACCAAGGACGGGCAGGTTTTCACGGTGGTCTCCTCCCGGCGCTTCAAACAGCGTTGGATCGTCCTCTTCAAAGGGGTGGAAGACAGGAACGCCTCCGAAGCGCTGAACGGCCTCGAACTGTATGTCCAGGCTGATCCAGCACAGGAGCTGGCGCAGGAGGATGCCTGGTATCCCGAGGATCTGATTGGACTCGAGGTTCGCATGGCTCCGGGCAACTCTCTGGGCGAGCCCTCCGGACGAGTGGTCGGCCAAGTCAGCGACGTGCTGGACGGCGTAGCCCAGCAGCAGCTGCAGATCCGCATGACCACCAAAGAAGACGACGAGGAGGCGGAAGGGCTGATACCCTTCGTCGAAGCCCTGGTACCCCAGGTTGACATTGAAAACGGGTACGTGGCCATCGACCCACCTGGAGGGCTTCTGCCTGGCCTGGTCTGAACCCGTCTTTCAGCAGAAGCGTATGTGGGGGGTCAGCGTCCTTCTTCGAGCCGCTGACCCCCCACATATGGGAAATGCGCCCTGCCTAAGCAGGAAATCTTATTGAGCTACATGTCTTCAACCACCAGATATGTCATATCCAGGGGGCCATGTACGCCCACCACGATCACCATCTCGATGTCGCCCGTGTTGGAGGGGCCCGTGATGAAGTTGATGTTGGAGGTCTTGAGCTCGCCCGAGACTAGAGCCGGGTCGTAGTAGTCCATGGCCTGCCGGGTTCGGGGCAGGATCTTGGACTTGCGGATGATGCTCAGATAGTGCACCGGCAGGAAGTGGAAGGCACGACCCTGACCCGGGGTGGTAGCTACGGTGATGGTGCCCGACTCAGCCAACAGGAAGTCCGCAAAGGCGATGGCTGTACCGGACTCGTCGGCGGTCTTGATATTCTCCTCGCGGCTGGCTCCCGGCTTCCAGAAAGTGGCGGGCGGGTTCAGACCATCCCTCCACTCCTCCAGACCGAAATCCGCAAACAGGTCGGAGGTGGGCAGCATCACATGGTCGCTGTCGTCCTTGCGCGAATCGATGAACTCGTCCAGGGCGGTGGGCAACTCGGCCTTGGTGCAGGTTCGGAAGTCCACATGGACGGCCTCGCTGCTCTTCCGGGCGATCTCCAGCAGCTCGTCCTGGGTGTGGCCTGACAGGGTGGTCTCCGGCAGATCGTTGACCGGCACCAGAGGGTGGTCCTTGAGCTGGTGACGGGGCCGTCCGCTCTTCTTGGCCAGGTAGTCCAGGAATACCTCACGATCGGTCATGCCTGCTGCTCCTTCTTGTGATGAGCGAACCAACTGCGGAAGTTCTGCCCGTGCTTGGGCGGATCCGGCAGATCACGAACCTTGGTCCATCCGCCGAAGACGAAGGGCATCCACTCCACGTGCCGATCGCTGGCGAAGAGGTTCTTGGCCGTCTCCGGCTGCTTCTTGGATATGGGTGTCAGCATGGTGTGATCCACCCCTAGGGCGGTACGGAAGAGCGAGGAATGGCCGGTGCCCAGACCCATGACCCTCATGACCGTGTCATCGATCAGATTGGCCTGGGACTGGTCGTCCATCATGATCCGCCTGTGCTCGATCATGAGCTGATGCAGGGGGATCTTGACCGGGCAGGTGGCCGTGCATGCTGCGCACAGGCTGCAGGCGTAGGGCAGATCCCCGAAGTCGTCGTAGCCTCCGTCCAGCACCGGCGAAAGCACCGAGCCCACAGGACCGGGATAGATGGATCCGTAGCCGTGACCGCCGATGTGCCGGTAGATGGGGCAGACGTTCAGACAGGAGGCACAGCGGATGCACTGGAGGATGGGCTCGAAAACCGTTCCCAGAGCGTTGGAGCGCCCGTTATCCAGAATGACCACATAGACATCGTCCGGTCCATCCGACTCCTGGCCGGTGCGTGGCGCAGTGTAGGTCAAATAGGAGGTCAGCTTCTGGCCGACGGCGGACCGGGCCAGCATGTTGTCCATGGTCTCGGCCTCCTTCATGGTCGGCACCAAGCGCTCCATGCCCATGACCACCACCTGGGTCTTGGGAATGCACATGGCCAGGTCGGCGTTGCCCTCGTTGGTCACCAGGTTGATCATGCCCGTGTCTGCCACGGCGAAGTTGCAGCCGGTGATGCCCATGTCCGCCTCGAGGAAGTGCTTGCGCAGAACCTTGCGCGAGAACCGAGCCATATGCTGGGGATCGTTGTCACCCTTGTAACCCAGCTTCTTCTCGAAAACCTGCCGAACCTGCTCGCGGTTCTTGTGCAGGGCGGGGAAGACCAGGTGTGTGGGCTGGTCCCAGTCGTCCTCCTCCAGGATGAACTCGGCCAGGTCGGTCTCCAGCACTTCCAGGCCAGGCACAGTCATCAGCGTGGGATCCAGGTTGATCTCGCTGGTCACCATGGACTTGCTCTTGACGACGTGCTTGGCCTTCTTTTCGATGGCGATCTGCTTGATGTACTGGGCAGCCTCATCATCGGTCTGGGCAAAGAAGACATGGCCGCCGCGCTTCTCCACGTTGTCGGAGAACTCCTCCAGGTAGTCAGGCAGGTAGCGGATGACATGCTGGCGAATCTGCTCGCCCAGGTCTCGCCACTGTTCCCAGTTGCCCAATTCCTGTCGGGCAGCCTCCCGCTTGACCCACTGTGCATCCTGGGCCTTGGCCACGGCCTGCTGGGCGAATTTGTCCTGCTCGGACTCTTTGACCCTAGTCAGGAAGGGAGCCTTGCTGGTCCGCAGATACTGCGCGGCCTTCTTGCCATTGACCATGCTGCTCATACCAGAGCCCCCTCTTCCTTGGCAGCCCTGACCGAACCCACAGCCCCATCGCCAGCAGAGCGGCCTTCCACGTACTTGACGCGGCTCATGTCCACGTTGTGATTGAGCACCTCAGCCAGGTGCATGATGGTGATCTTCTCGCCACGCCGGTTGAATCGGCCGCCGATGTTCATCAGGCAGCCCGGATCGCAGGAGATGAGGACGCTGGCATTGGTGCTGAGCACGTCGTTCACCTTTTCATCCACCATCTGCTTGGAGATCTCAGGCTCTTTCATGGAGAACATGCCACCGAATCCGCAGCAGTTCTCGATATGGGGCAGGGGGATCATGGTCAGGCCCTTGACATGGTCAAGCAGGACGAAGGGACTGGTCCGCTCCCCCAGCAACCGGGTCATGTGGCAGGAGCGGTGGTAGGTGGCCACGGTATCAAGCTCAGCGCCCGCATCCAGCACACCCAGCACACGATAGAGGAACTGCGAGAACTCATAGGTCTTGTCAGCCATGGTCTGGGCCTTGGCGGCATAGACCGGGTCGTTCTTGAGATGGAAGGGCAGCTCCTTGAGCATATTCACGCAGGAGCCCGCTGGACCCACGATGTAGTCGGCATCCACGCTCAGCAAGGCATCGACCTCGTTGCGCATGACCTGCATGCTCTCCTTGACATACCCGCTGTTGAAGGTGGGCTGGGCGCAGCAGATCTGCTCCTTGGGAAGGTAGGTGTCGCAGCCAAACCGCTCCAACACTTCCACCATGGCCTTCCCCACGTTCGGAAACATGAGGTCCACCACGCAGGTGGAGAATATCACTACTTTCATTACCACACCTCTCTACAGCCTTGTACGCCAGGTCCGAACCATCTCCTGAGCGCGGAGGAACCCAACATCACTTGAACCCCTGATCCTCCCAACGCATCGCTGCCTTGCGACCAACCACGCCCATGCAGGCACCGATGTGCAATCCTGAGAGGACCCATCATTATCATGGTCTCGACTTGGAATTCGCACCGTCGGGAATCGCCCACCCTCAGCTTTTGAACGTGTGAGATTTACCACATATATGGTACCACGGCAGGCTGGGAAGCGGTGGCATGTCAAGGACGAGCGGCGGCTCATCTATTCGCTACAGTGGAATACAACCCTGCCAGTTCGTCCTCGGGAAGGGGAATCACGGCATGACCAACTACCTGCAGCTCCTCCTGCTCTATGCACCCGCCATCATCTTCGGCCTGCTCTTCCTCTGGGACCTGCACAAGGAGCCACGGCAGTTCCGCAATGCCATCTGGTTCCTGCTCCTGCTGCTGACCCTGGGCGGAGCGCTTCTTCTGCAGTTTGGGATGCGCTGGCTGATTCTGCCCCTGGTCATCCTGCTCATTGCCTCGCCCCTGCTGGTGGTCGCCTTCCTGCTGGCCAACACGGTCATCGTCATCCGGCATGAGGGGATTTCCCTGACCACCCTGCTGCCCGGACTGCTGGCACTGGCCGTGGTAGCCTACATGATTCTTTCGCCCCTCCTGGCTGGGTTTGGCGCCCCCTCATGGCTGCAGAAGCTGGCTGGGCTGATCGACCTGGAAGCCACCTGGTTCTTCTTCTCCTTCCTGGCCCTGCTGCTCTATTCCAGCTTGTACAGGCTGCTGCCCCGCAAGCGCCGCTACGACTACATCATCATCCACGGAGCCGGCCTGCGCGGCGAAGAACCCACCCCTCTGCTCCGCGGACGGCTGGACAAGGCTGTAGACCTCTGGAAGCGGCAGGGACGCCTGGGGCGCTTCGTGGTCTCCGGCGGGCAAGGCCCGGACGAGGTCATCAGCGAGGCCAGGGCCATGGCTCAGTATTTGCGTAACTCCTGCGGGGTGCCAGCCGAGGCCATCATCATGGAGGACAGATCGACCACAACCCTGGAGAATCTGCGCTACTCCAAGCAGATCCTCGATGACCGCTACGAGACGGGCACCGGGCCTGAGCATTACCGGGTGGCCCTGGTCACCAGCGACTACCACGTCTTCCGGGCCAGCGAATACGCCAGCAAGGTCGGGCTGAATGCCGACGGCATCGGTTCGCACACCAAGGGCTACTACTGGCCGACTGCCTTCATCCGAGAGTTCGTGGCCATCACCCGCATGCACTGGTGGCCCTACCTGGTCCTTGCACTGGGCTGGGCCGTCTGGGTCGGCATCTCATTCCTGAATTGACACCGGTGGCTTTCCAGAAGGAATCAGCGGTCATACAACCTGAACCTCTTCCCTATCCTGACCGGCCAGGCTGCGCTCTAGGAACCATGCCACCAGAAGGATGCCCAGGACGATGAGCAAGACGAAAACGAAAGCCCAGACGGCTCCGAACTGGAAGGCCTGAGGGCCGCCATGGATTCCTCTGGCCTTGGGCACGCCAGTGATGATGGCGGCCAAAACCCCAGTCGAAGCCGCGCCTGAATACTGCTGAAGGGTGTTGAAGAGGGCGTTGCCGTCAGGCACCAGTTTCGCAGGGATATGCTGCAGACCGACCGTAAGCAGGTTGTTGAAGACGCAAGCCTGACCGACCATGTAGCAGGCGTAGAGAAGAACCATCAGGGGGACAGACAAGCGCCGACTGAGGATCATGAAGCCTAAGGCGGAGAGGATGAAGGCCGTGCTTCCCACAGCGAGCAGTTCACGCAGGCCATGACCGTCCAGATAACCGCCTGTGATGGGCTGGCAGAGGGCTGAGAGCAGGCTCCCCGGCAGCAGCAAGAGGCCGGCCACGGTGGAGGTCTCCCCTAGGACGGACTGGGCCATATTGGGCAGGATGAACGTCAGGCCAATCTGAACGAATTGGACCAGGAAGTAGAGGATCAGAGCAAGGGTGAAAGTGCGGTTGCGGAAGACCGCAATGTTGATCAGCCTGGTGCGCTGATGCCCAAGGATCCAAACCCCTGCGACCAGGGCCAAAACGCCGACGAACATGGACAGCCAGGTGATAGGACCGTGCACATCCAAGGTGCTCAGACACAGGGTCAGACCGGTCAGGAACGTACCCAGAAGAAGGAACTGAAGCCAGGCGAAGGGGCCGACATGGGCGCTCTCCCTGTCTACAGAGATGAGGGCGATGAGCCCGAAGACCAGCTCGATGGGCAGCACGATCAGAAAGATGGCCCGCCAGGATAAGGCCTGGATAACGGCTCCACCAAAGGTCGGCCCAAGTGAGGGCGCCAGGGCTACCGCCATGCCGGCGCTGCCCACGTAACGACCCTGGATGTGAAGAGGTATCTTTTTCATGATCAGGGAAAAGACCAGAGGAAGAACGATACCAGTGCTGATGCCCTGCAGGAGGCGCCCCGCCATAAGGAGGGGAAAACATGGAGCAAGGATGCACATCAGGTCGCTGCCCAGGAATATTCCCACGCTGGCAAGAATCAATGCGCGGGTGGTGAATGAATGCTCCAGCCAGGCAGCGGCCAGAACCGTCAAGGCCACCACCAGCAGATAGCCGGTAGTCAGCCATTGGACCGTGCCCAGCCCGGTGTTGAAGTACCGGGTCATCTCCGGAAAGGTGACATTGAGCGAGGTCTCCAAAAGGACCCCGCAGAAGGCGAGCCCGGCAGTGCCGGTAATCAGCAGTTGTGTTCGCTTATCAACATGGTCGACCATGGACCGTCCGCTCCTCACGCATCAGACTGTTCGCATAGCCATCACCACGGATCCGTACGGCATGGCATCATCAGATGCCGCTCTCATTGCTGTTTACGCAACGGTTATAGCTCTCTGGCTGCGTTGATGACGTCTCCCAAAGTGGCGCCGGACTGACAGCCGCATGCTGCGGCGAGCCGGTTCACCTCCACGACTTTTGAAGACCCAGCTAGTGTAGCACCCGCAAAGGCACCAATCCGTGTCCACTTCGGACCTAAACAGGCTTGGGTAGAGTTGATGACATGCAAATCGATATCGTCTCCGTCTTCCCCGAGTATTTTGACGTGACTGGACTCAGCCTGCTTGGCAAGGCCCAGGAAAAAGGCCTGGTAACCATCCGCGCCCACAATCTGCGCGACTGGACCCATGACGTGCACCATTCCGTGGACGATACGCCGGTTGGCGGCGGAGCAGGTATGGTCATGAAACCCGAAGTTTGGGGTCAGTGCCTGGACGATCTGCTGGGCATGCCAGATGGACCGACTCAGCAACAACCGCCTTCGGGCCAGACAGCCAACACCGCTGATGTTAATGGACAAAAAGAAGCGATGAAGAGGTCCGGCGAGAAAAGCGATGGCACAGCAGCCGAGGCCGATTCACCGGCAGACAGCTACAAGGCTGGTGCGGCCGGTCCAGTCCTGATCTTCCCCAACCCATCCGCACCCCTGTTCACCCAGGCCGATGCGACCGCGCTGTCACGGGCGAAGAGGCTGATATTCGGCTGCGGCCGTTACGAAGGCTATGACGCACGCATCCCCGACTACTACCGGAATCAGGGGGTCGACGTCCGGGAGTACTCCATCGGCGACTATGTGCTCAATGGGGGCGAGGTGGCCGTTTCGGTGATGCTGGAGGCGATCACCCGTCTTCTGCCCGGATTCATGGGCAATCCCGAATCCATCGTGCAGGAATCTTACACAGGTGATGAGCCGCTGCTGGAATATCGCCAGTACACACGCCCCACCACCTGGCGTGGCATGACCGTGCCCGCGATACTGACCAGCGGTGACCACGGGAAGGTGGACCGGTTTCGACGCGATGAAGCCATCAAGCGAACCAGTCGGATCCGTCCCGACCTGATCGCCCGATTGGACTGCCCTACCCTGGATAAGCATGACCGCCGTCTCTTGGAGGACCTGGGCTGGGATACAAGGGAAACCCATCCGAGACCTGTGGACCAGCCTTCAAATTGATTAGCCGTCAAATTTGCAGGGCTTATCAGCGGGCCGTCAGATAGTAGACTGCTGTCTCCCCATAGCTGCGAGCCTGATCAATCGCCCATCCTTCAGGAGCTGTGGGCGGCGGGGTGCGTGTCGATCGTTCCAGAACGATCATGCCCCTATCGTCCACCATTCCTCGGCCAGTCAGACCGGTCATAATACTTTGGCAATCCTCAGTCGACAGGTCATAAGGCGGGTCCATAAAGACCAGGTCGAAACAGGCCTCGGACAGACCGGCATCCTCATGGCCAGAAGAGAGGGGACGAACAAAGCGCTCGGCACGATTTCTGCTGACACGAATATCCATGGCTGGGTCCCAAGCCGGATGGTGACGCAGCCCTGCGGCCGAACGTGACAGCAGCCCAGCGACACGACCAGAAGACTCCACAGCCACCAGGCTCTGGGCACCGCGGGAAAGGGCCTCGAATCCCAAAGCCCCGGTGCCGGCGAACAGGTCCAGGACCCGAGCACCGGACAGCAGGCCTTCGGACTCCAAGTGGGAAAAGATGGCCTCCTTGGTGCGATCGGTGGTGGGCCGGGTGCCCTTGAGGGCTGTGGGAATGGGGAATCCCTTGAAGCGGCCGGCGATGATGTGCATATGGTCTGTTGTCCTTTCAGCTGGAGACCAGGAAACCTTCGTTGCCCCTCATGAAATCCAGAACGGCGCCAGCCAGCTCGGGCTGTCCGGCCAGGGTGGGGTCGGACTCCAGGAGTTGGCCTGCCTGGGTCCTTGCACGGACGATCATGGGCGCATCGGTGACCACCCGCAGAAGCTTCAGGGAGGAATGACCGCCGGACTGGGCATCGCCCAGCACGTCGCCGGCACCCCTGATGCGAATGTCCTCCTCGGCGATTTTGGCCCCGTCAGTAGTGTCGCGAATGACCTCGAGCCGCTCGGCAGCCGGGGAATCCGCAGGAGCGCGCGAGATCAGGAAGGCCCATGAATCGGTGCCGCCGCGCCCCACCCTGCCGCGCAGCTGATGAAGCTGGGAGAGTCCGAACCGATCGGCATCGAAGATGACAATGCAGGAGGCTTGTGGCACATCCACCCCCACCTCCACCACAGTGGTGGCTACCAGCAGGGGCGTGCGACCCGAGGCGAAGTCCGCCATGACGGCATTCTTGGTGGCATCGTCATCTCGTCCGGTCAACGTGGCCATGGCAATGCCTTGGAACTGCGGCAGGGCGGCCAGGCGCTGGCTCATTTCGACCACCGAGTGCAGAGGCGGGCGCTGGCCATCACCTTGGCCCTCCTCAACAAGAAGCTCAGGCTGAGCATCGGATCCGCCAGATTGACCAGGTCGGTCAGAGGCGGCCGAGAGGTCGTCCTCCTCGTCGATGCGGGCGCAGATGACATAGGCCCGCTCCCCAGCCTCGATCCGTCGGCGCAGATGCAGGAACATGGCACCCATGGTCGCTCCGTCGGACTCGGCGATGACGTGGGTACGGACCGGTTTGCGGTTGCTGGGCAGCTCGGTCAGGGTAGAGATGTCAAGGTCGCCGAACCAGGTCATGGCGGCTGTACGCGGGATGGGCGTGGCGGTCATGATCAACAGGTGGGGAACGCGTTCGGATTTGCGACGCAGCTCCTCACGTTGCTCAACCCCGAAACGATGCTGCTCGTCGATGACGGTAAGAGCCAGATTGGGGGCTTGGAAGGTCTTGGAGAAGGCCGCATGGGTGGCGATGACAATGCAGGGACGGCCCGAAGCCGAGACAGCCAGGGCAGAACGGCGCTGGGCCAGTCTCATACCGCCGGTCAACAGCACCAGAGGAAGAACCAGCTGATCCGTCATACGAATCATGGTGACGTTGTCCACAGGCTTATGGCGGCCTTCTACGGCAGTGGCGGTCACATCAGTGCCCATGGTCTTAAGCATGCCGCCGATGGAGGCATAGTGCTGCTCGGCCAACACCTGGGTGGGAGCCACCAAGACAGCCTGATGACCGGCCTGGACCGCCTGGAGCATGGCCGCCAGGGCCACCACGGTCTTGCCAGAGCCGACCTCGCCCTGCAGAAGCCGCTGCATGGGCTGATCCTTGGCCATGTCGACACCGATATCATTGATGACCTGACGCTGGCCATCGGTTAGCTGGAACGGCAGGGAGTCGATGAAACGGGCAGGCAGGGTGTCTGGATGGTCGGCGCCCGAATCCGCGCATGGATAAGTAGGCTGCTGCTGGGTCTGGCGACGGGTCTGCAGAAGCGCCGTCTGCGAGACGAAAGCCTCCTCGTAGCGCAGGGTTTTGCGCGCCGCAGCGAAGTCGTCAGGGCTGTCGGGCGCATGCATGCCCAAGAGGGCGCGGGCACGATGCATCAGCTTCTGGTCGACACGGACCTGCTCGGGCAGCACATCAGGTATGGCTCGGCCCAGGGCTTCCGGATTAATGCGGACCTCGGCATTGGGCTGCCCCTCTTCGAGGGCACCCGCTACAGGCAAGGATTCAGGTGAATCACCAGCCTGTGCCAGCAGACGCAGAAACCCCAGAATGACGTCGTGAATATGGTCCGAGGAAATGCGGGAGCTGGCATGATACACCGGCCGCGGTCGACGGACGCGTTCCAAGGCCTCGTCAAGGCTGGCTGCATCGGGTCGGGAAGCCTCTGCCAAAACTTCCCGATCGGCATCGGCAACAACCAGGGTCTCCGGATGGGTGAACTGGAGCTGGTCCATGTAGACACCGGGCTCGCCGGCCACGACCAGATCCGCCCCTACCTGCAGCCGACGGACCATCCAGTCCATATAGGGCTTTTTATGGGAGAAGAAGACCAGTCTGACCGCCAGCGGAGTGCCGCCTTGGCTACTGACGAAGGCTGCATCGTCCACCATCACGTCCAGCCGAAAACCCCGGTGGCCACTCAGTGGCACCAGACGCACCTGATCCACCCGGGCGGCGAAGGCGCAGGGCTCGCCAAGGCGAATGCCGGCAATAGTGGTGACCTGCATAGGATCAGTGATGCGGAAAGGATAGTAGGTCAGCGCATCCCCGACTGTGACCACGCCCAGAGCCTTGAGAGCACTCACCCTACGCCTGTTGGCCACCAGCGAGGCCACGGTGCTGTGCAGACCAACACGAGCCACTGCCGACATACCCGATCACCTCCCGCATGCGCCGACCATCATCCCTCAGGATGACAAGAACCCCCGGAGCTTTGCCCCCGGGGGTCCCAATACGACCGACAAACCGCACTCAGGCGGCGATGCGCTGCACCTTGCCTGCCTTGAGGCACTTGACGCAGACGCGCAGACGCACGTTCTGGCCATCAACGGTGGTGTGCACCGACTGCAGGTTGGGGCGGAAGATGCGCTTGTTCCGGATATGCGAATGAGAAACACTGTAACCGGTCTGCGGGCCCTTGCCGCACACCGCGCAACGAGCTGCCATGTTGACTTCCTTTACGTTGTTTTCCAAGTCGTCCCAGGTGTTCTTGCCCGCAACGCAAGGCTGCGGATGAACACACAACTTTGTTAGACTACTACATCCCATCAAAGAAGGCAAATCAGCTGTCTCAGGCACGAGGAGGCTTGCGGAAGATGCCAATCAGGGACTGAAGCACTCCGCAAAATACCCCGCCGATAATCCAAATGGCCCAGAATGGGATGCGCCACCCGAAGAGGTTGTCGTAATTGCCGGAGAAGAGCATGGTCAGGGCCACCAGCGTGCAAAGACCCATGATGGTTCCGCTGATGGCATTGCTTATCCGGTGCTCATACCGATAGGTGTCCCAGCGACCGTCATCAACGGAATCAATCTGCCTGTTGTAGGCCCGGAGGTTCATCATTCTATGGCTCGTTCCCGCATGGACTAGCAGGAAGATCCCTAGAGCCAGAAGGAGGAAGAAGACAAACCCTCTGACCTGATCGGACCAGCCCCAGATCAGGTATCCGGCAGAGTTGATCCCCACATCCAAGAGCACGACAGCCAGACCGCAGACCAGCTCCCAGGTTGCCTGCCGGTAAACTCGCGAGCGCTCCTCATCGGTGTAGAAATCCGCTACATAGGGATGCCGGCGGCGAAAATCCCTTCTAGCGGAAACCGCCGGTATCAGACAGGCCAGGCCCAGGACGATGCCGATCATCAGAGCAAGGAAGGCCAGACCATTCTGTGCGTCGGTCGGCTGGCTGACTGCGGCGAAGAGACCACCGAAAGCCAGTCCCAGCATGATAAGGGCGATGCCGAAAGCCATCCGCAGGCTGTAGGCATTGCTGAAGGAGGCGTAGCCGGTCACGTCTTCCGCAGCAGACTGAACAGGTATAGTCGTGTGCGTTGTCGAAGTCGTCTGCGCGGCATCCTGATGGTCAGGCTTGGACGCACGCTGCCCGGAACCCGGATGCCGAACATCGCCTAGAACCAGGTCATCAAGAGTGCAGCCGAAGAGGTCACAGATGGCCAGGAGCTTGTCCATCTCAGGATAGGCCTTGTCCGACTCCCACTTGGACACCGCCTGACGGGATACCCCCACCAGCATGGCCAGCTGCTCCTGAGTCATGTTGCGCTGCGAACGCAGATATTGCACATTGGTTCTGAAACTCATAATGTTCTTTCTCCAGATCGGCAGATTGCCGATTCAACCAGCAACGAGACCATGATGAAACGTGCAGGGCTCCGACCGCCACCAGCTTTGGGTTGCACCCGACAAAGACACCAATATTTGCTGTCAACCGACGGTTGCATCCTTGCAATTCCAAGGAAACAAGTGGTCGCTGAATCCCCATCAGCCCCCCTCCGGCAAGCAATACGTCCCCTCTATGTTCACGATACATACCCTTCAGGAGGGAATGCGAATCCTGCAGACCACAACCCTGAATCGTCCCCGATTCGACCCTGAAAACACCCTGACAGGAGCCCTGTCCATGGTCTTATAGAGGTAGGAACCAGGCAGATGATGACTGAAAGGAAGGCAACGATGCAGCATCGGGCGATCAAGGATCCATACGCGCAACCGCTCATTCTGGACAAGATCTGCTACGACTACGGAACGCGGCAGAAGCAGGGCGCCCGGGTGCTGGACGAGATCAGTCTGGAATGCCAGGCGGGAACCTGGACGGCCATCATGGGTCCTTCGGGCGCCGGCAAATCAACCCTCCTCTATTGCGCCGCGGGACTGCTCCAGGTCAGACAGGGCAGAGTGGCCATCGCCGGGGAGGACCTGACCCGGATGAAAGAGAAAGAGCTGACCAAGCTCCGGCGCGACCACATCGGCTTCGTTTTCCAGGACTACAACCTGGTCAACGCCTTCACCTGTCTACAGAACACCATGCTGTCCAGTCTCTTCGGCGGCAGGAAAATCTCCACCCAAGCGGCCCTGTCTGCCCTGTCGAACGTCGGCTTAGAGGGATATGCCAACACCTATCCAGCTGACATGAGCGGAGGCCAGCAGCAGCGCGTGGCCATCGCCAGATCCCTGGCCGCCAGCCCGGAGATCATCATGGCCGACGAGCCCACCGGTGCCCTAGACACCCATAGCTCGCGGGAGGTCATGGACCTGTTCGACCTGGCCGTCCGCAGCGGCCAGACCATTCTCATGGTGACCCACGACCCCAACGTCGCCGCCCGCGCCCACCGGGTCATCTTCCTCCAGGACGGGCGCATTCAGGCTGCTTGCCCGGGCGGAGACCCACAGACCATAGCCCAGCAGCTGGCCAGCATGGATGCTGCGCCAAACCAGGAGGCCTTCAGCCCTCCTCTGGCAGTTCCATCCGATCAGCCTCGGTGATGGTACGAATTACCCGGCAGGGCACACCCACGGCCAGGGAGTCAGGTGCGATGTCATGGGTGACCACGGATCCGGCCCCGATAACCGCACCATCGCCGATGGTCACTCCCCCGGCCACAGTCACGTTTGATGCCAGCCAGCAGTTGGATCCGATGGTTATTGGAGCGCCCAACTCGTAGTCGTAGAGGGAGCCATCCTCATGGCGCCTCAGATTCCGCTCCTGCCACCGCAGGGGATGCAGGGGGGTGGCCAGTGTGACATTGGGGCCGATCATCACATCATCGCCGATCAGCACAGGGCAGGTATCCAGAACCGTGAAGTTGAAATTGGCGAAAATGCGGGAGCCCAGCTTGGTGAAGCATCCGTAGTCGAAGTAGATGGGCCCCATACAGTCGACATCCTGACCGTGTTCGGGCACCAGATCATCCAGAAGCCGGCTGCGCAGGTCCCGCTCCTGCTCAGAAGATGCGTTGAAAAGA
This sequence comes from Bifidobacterium sp. W8112, assembly GCF_016101425.1. Lineage (NCBI taxonomy): Bacteria > Bacillati > Actinomycetota > Actinomycetes > Bifidobacteriales > Bifidobacteriaceae > Bifidobacterium > Bifidobacterium sp. W8112. The sequence goes on from NZ_JACFQN010000002.1 coordinate 568,134, forward strand.
CGGCAAAGTTCGTGGGCCTTGACCCGCAGCTGGCTCAATTCAGGATCCGAGGCATCATAGAGCTCGCCAGATAGCATCCGCTCCCGCTGCGAGCGCCGATTCCCTTTAGCGACTCCGGCAGTCGCACCTGTCAGTTTCGAGTCCTCGTCCATGGCCATCCCATCGTTCCCGCGTCACTTCAGTGTCATTGCTGCAAGCTCACACTGCTTGCAGAGTCCTCATCCATGTAATCGTCTGGGTCAGACAGCCGACAGTCGCAGGGACCGTTCGTCGTCCGGTTGCGGACATCCGTTCATGCCGAGGGTCAAGCTTGGTAGATTGGAGACAGCGGAGGACCATGGCGAGGAGGAAGCATGCGGTATGAGGTGAGCGAGGCCATTCCCGAGGATGCCAAGGCCATCCGTAAGGCCGTATTCGTAGAGGAGCAGGGCTTTCACAACGAATTCGACCGAACCGACGATGCCAGCCTCCATATCGTGGCCTATGAAGGGGATGAACCCGTCGGAGTATGCCGAGTCTTCCCCGACCAGGGCCAGACATGGACCCTTGGCCGGTTGGCGGTGCTGAAATCCTACCGCGGTCAGCATCTAGGCGCCAATTTGGTAGCCAAGGCTGAGGAAACCGCTCGGAGCCACGGGGCCGACCAGCTCACACTTCATGCCCAGGAACGGGTAGCAGGCTTCTATAAGTCTTTAGGCTATAGGGACATGGGCATTCACGACCAGGACGAGGGATGCCCGCATATGTGGATGGACAAGCCTCTAACGAACAATGCTGGCTGCGAGTCAGAGGACAGAGCCTCATGAACCAGACCGTCAACTTTGCCAGCACAAGCGTCAATCCGGACAAGGATCCCATGGGAAGATCCGAACAGGCCATTTCCAGCTTCAGCGATGCCGTCATCTACTGGTTCCGCCAGAATTTCGGAAAGATCATCTTTCTGATCGTCGTGGCTGTCTGCGCCGCATTGATCTCCAAGATCGTAGCGGCGGCCATGCGACGTGCCCTGGAACGAACCAACCTGCCCAGTGCCTCCATCTTCGTCAACATCGTCCGCGCCCTGATCTGGATCTTCGCCGCTGCCACAATCCTGCAACCCGTCTTCGGAATCAACCCATCCACGGTGGTCGCCGCCCTAGGCGTCAGCGGCCTGGCGCTCTCTTTCGGATTGAAGGATACAATCGCCAACATCGTCGGCGGCTTCGGGCTCATGGTCAGCAAGGTGGTCCAGCCCGGTGACATCATCACCATCCAAGGCACCACCGGAACAGTCCGCGACGTGACCTGGCGCCACACCATCGTCATCGACAGGACCGGCAACCAGCTGCTGATCCCCAACTCCATCCTCAACACCACGGCGCTTGAGAAGATCACCGAGGCCGGCGAGGCCGCCACCACGGTTCCCTTCACCCTGCGGGGGGATGCCAATATAGCCAAGTCCTCCCGTTCCATTGCACAGGTGGTGGCCCAGGCAACCAAGGGCATGGCCATGCCAGCCAACCCACCCATCGTTCAGCTCCAGGGCTTCACCCCTTACGGCATCAAGGGCCAGGTGGTCATGTTCGCCAAGCAGGGTGTCATCGCCGCCGATATGCAGGATGCCGCCACCCGCGCTTTGGCCGGCCAGGACTACCTGGTCCAGGAGGCCGAGCTCCAAACAAAAGACGTTGAGTATTAACCAGATGATCCTCTCATCCTGCGGAAGAAATGCAAAACGGCATCTTTCCTCTCACGAGACGCCTCAAACTCCGCAGGCGACTCCGCGTCAGGCAGATACACCCTCAATCAGATCGGTAATCAGATCGGTGTAGGTGATCCCAGTGGCCTCCCAGGCCTTGGCATACATGGAGATAGGCGTGAAACCAGGCATGGTGTTGATCTCGTTGACAATGACTCTGCCCTCAGGCGTCACAAAGCAGTCGACACGGCTCAGACCGGCGCCATCCACGGTTCTGAAGGCCTTGGCAGCCAGGTCGCGAACCTTCTGAAGAGTCTCCTCTGGCAGGTCTGCGGGGACCTCCACGTGAGAGGCGGAGGAGTCCACATACTTGCTGTCGAAGTCGTAGAAGGCCTCGTCCCGATCAGCCTTGTCCAGCACCACCTCGCCAGGCCAGGCTGTACGGGGCTTTCTGTCCTTGCTTGAGGCGAGCACGGCGCACTCGATCTCCCGCCCTTCAATGCCCTCCTCTATCAGGACCCGCCAGTCATGCCTTGCAGCCTCGGCGACCGCAGCAGCCAGGGCTTTGCCTTTGGGCTCTTCTACCTTGACCACACCAAAGCTGGATCCTGCGCGGGAGGGCTTGACGAAGAGCGGGTAATGCAGCTCTGCCTTCTCCACAGCGGCCAGCAGGTCGGCTCCGGATCGCTGTTCACGGGAGTCAACAGTGATGCCAGGAGCCACAGGTATGCCGGCCTGGCTGAGCAGAATCTTGGTGTAGTGCTTGTCCATGCATGCAGCAGAGGAGAAGACCCCGCATCCGACGTAGGGCAGGCCCATCATTTCAAGCAGGCCCTGCAGGGTGCCGTCCTCACCGTATGGGCCGTGCAGCACCGGAAAGACCGCGTCAACACACCCTAAAGGCTCCAGGGAACCGACGGTCCTGGAAGGCTCTGCTCCAGAAACCAGATCGGCATGGTCACCAATCAGAAACCCATCCCTGCCGCGAGCCATGTCGAGGATGACCGGACGGCTGCCTTCGGTTATCTGTACGGTTGGCAGACTGGCATCGCCCAGACCCCACTGCCTGGGATCCTGGCCGCCGATGGTCCATCGACCGTCCTTGGTGATGCCGATAGGAATAGGCTCGTATCGGTCGGTATCAATGGCATTGAGCACGCCGGCCGCTGACACGCAGGATATGGAATGTTCGTCAGCACGCCCGCCATAGAGCACCACAACACGTTTCCTGACCATCATCCCTCGGCTTTCCTCATCCTGGACATGCATTCGAACCTCACGCATCTGCTCGGGCAGATACACCACTCAAGACAGCAGAATATCCCCTTGGCGGGCAGCAAGGCCTGGTCAGGGTCGCTCATCCACAAGCTTGGCACGAACGGACGTAACGGGGCAGAAGCAAGGACCAGATAAGTCAGACACGCGATTGATTTGGAAAACCGTTTATCATCGAGCAGAAGGTTGAGAGCACCGGCTTCAAAGCCTTCGCACCCTCGATAGCCTTCAGAATGTTCTGACGGCCACCAGACTCACTCTGTGGTGATCTGCCCGCCGAAGAGCTCGTCGATCATGCCCCGGCAGCTCAGACCCTGACTCAGCACATGGCTCATGGCCGTAGCCAGCGGTGTCGCCACCTGGTAACGCCTGCCCAGGGCGACGACAGCATCGGTGGTGGGCACGCCCTCGGCGACACCCTTGCTGACGCGGGTAGCCTCTTCAATGCTTTTGCCCTGACCCAGATTAAAGCCAAAGGTGTAGTTCCTGCTCAAGGACGAACCACAGGTGGCCACCAGGTCGCCGACTCCGGCAAGACCGGCGAAGGTCTTGGACTTGGCCCCGCAGGCCTCCCCCAGGGCCGTGAGTTCAGCCAGACCCCTGGCCTGAATCATGGCGGCCGTGTTCTCCCCGAACCCAGCCCCCCGTGACATCCCCACGGCCAGTGCAGTGACGTTCTTCTGCGACCCGCACATCTCCAGGCCGATCACATCGTCAGAGACGAAGGCCTTGAAATAGTCGGTCGTACATGCACGGGCCACGCTCATGGCAGCATCGGCATCAGCGCTGGCGACCACGGTAGCGCTGGGCTCACGTGCGGCCACCTCCTTGCTCAGGTTGGGGCCGGAGACGGCCGCAAACCTGACCGGGTCCAGGTCCAGCGTCTGACAGACCACCTGATCCATCCGCCGGTCAGTGCCCCGTTCAATCCCCTTCATCAGGGAGACCACAATGGCATCATGACCCAGCAACCCTTTGAATTCCGTCAAGGCCTCACAGGCGTGCTGCGCGGCTATGGCCACGATCACGATTGCTGCCCCCGAGACAGCCTTGGCCCGGTCACTCTCAGCGCTGATGGCATCAGGCAGCTTCTCCACGGTCGGCAGGCGGCGGGCATTCGAATGCTTACTGTTGATTTCGTCCACGACATCCGGGTCGATGTCCCACATGACCACCTGATTGCCTGCGTCAGCCAATACCTGGGCAAAAGCGGTTCCCCATGCGCCTGCTCCCAATACCGCGATCTTCGTCATCATTCTCCTTTGCATAATGCCGTGCGCACGGGAACGCCGACCAGCAGCCTCATTCTTGTCTCTACCATCCTATGACACGACCGCCGGACAGGGGAATTGGATGTGGGTTCCGGCCTTATTGCTCGCTTCTAGGCCGACGGGTCATGGTCACGTAGTCGAAGTACCCAGCCGCTGGGGGCTCTTCGCCGCGAATCTCGGCCATGACCTCCTCCATTCGGTTGCGCAGGCGGACACAGAGGGCATGCACGGACTGCTTGGGGGGTTCCGCGCCCCACTGATCCATGTCTTCCAGAAGGTCGGCATAGTCAAAGAGCCGGTCATAGCACATGACCACGTTCTTCCGAGGCCAGGGCCACTTGTGGTTGATCGAAGCCGCCCCCCAGGTGATGCTGGGATACAGGGGAACCATGCGACCCAACTGCCGCGAGGCCTCCAGGGCGATGAATCCGACACCAGGCTTGAGCGACATGGGCCACTTCAGAGGATCACGGGTCACCGTTCCCTCAGGCCAAATGGTCAGGGGCCTGCCCGAGGTGATGATGCTGATCGACTCCTCCTCAATCGACCTGGCCTTGCCGGACTTGCGCTCCACCGGCTGCATGCCCACCATGCGGAACCAGCTGCCGATCAGGGGCCAATGGGCCATCTCGGCCTTGGCCATATAGCGGGGACGACGACCCAGGTGGAAGAGGGACATCATGGGAATGAACACGTCGAACTGGGTCACATGGGTGGCTGCGGTGATAAAGGGCCCGGTCTCCGGCACCCGCTCCAACCCCCAGGCATAGACCCGGCAGGAGTCACGCACCACCTGGGAGACCCCGCGCAACAGACGGGTGGTCCCCACAGGGTGCTGGCCGTCTATCTCGTCCAGGGCCGGTATGCGGTGTCCGGTGGGATAGTAGCGGGTTGGATCCATCAACCTGTGCCGCTGCGCCAGCAACGCCACCTGCTGGTCGGACAGAGCGGGCACCGCAGACCGTGGAGAGGGTTTGCCTTTGGAAGCCATCTATGCCTGCCGGATCAGTCGATCTGCGCGTCCAGGGCCAGCAGCTTGTCGCGGAAGTCCTCGTAGCCGCGGTCGATCAGGGAGATGCCGTGGACGGTGGAGGGGCCGGATGCCGTCAGTGCGGCGATCAGGTGGCTGAAGCCGCCACGCAGGTCGGGCACGTCGATGTCCTGGCCAGTCAAGGGGGTGGGACCGAAGATGACCGCCGAGTGGTTGAAGTTGCGCTGCTGGAAGCGGCAGGGCAGGGATCCCAGGCACTCCTTGTAGAGCTGGATGGTGGCGCCCATCTGAATCAGCGGCTCGGTAAAGCCGAAGCGGTTCTCGTAGACGGTCTCGTGAACGATGGAAAGACCCTTGGCCTGGGTCAGAGCGACCACCAGGGGCTGCTGCCAGTCGGTCATGAACCCGGGGTGCACATCGGTCTCAATGGCCACGGGCCGCAGGTCGCCGCCCGGATGCCAGAAGCGGATGCCGTCGTCGCGCACGTCGAACTGGCCGCCGATCTTGCGGAAGACGTTCAGGTAGGTCATCATGTCGGGCTGGTGGGCGCCCTTGACCATGATGTCGCCATGGGTGGCCAGGGCGGCGGAGGCCCAGGAGGCGGCTTCGATCCGGTCGGGCAGGGAGGTATGGGTGAATCCCTTGAGGGAGGGCACACCCTCGATGCGGATGGTCCGGTCCACGTCCACGGAGATCTGCGCGCCCATCTTCTGCAGGACCGCCACCAGGTCCATGATTTCGGGCTCGGTAGCCGCCCCTGACAGCTCAGTGCGTCCCTCGGCCATGACGGCTGCCAGCAGGGTCTGCTCCGTGGCGCCCACCGAGGGGTAGGGCAGGTGAATCTTGGCCCCATGCAGACCATCGGGCGCTGTGATGTGTATGCCGGCCTCATGCTCCTTGTCGACATTAGCCCCCAGCTTGCGCAGGGTCTCCAGATGGAAATCGATGGGCCGGCTGCCGATGCGGCATCCACCCAGAACGGGGATGAACGCCTCCCCCATCCGGTGCAGAAGCGGTCCGGAGAAGAGGATGGGAATACGGGAAGAGCCCGACAGGGTGTCTACATCAGCCACGTCGGCCAGCTCCACATGACTGGCATCGATGGTGACCACACCCTCCTGGGGACGAACATCCACCTTGACCCCGTGCAGCCTCAGCAGGTCCGAGACCACATGGACATCGCGGATCTCGGGAACGTTCTTCAGCACTGAAACACCAGGAGCCAGAAGGGCCGCCACCATGGCCTTGCTGACGAAGTTCTTGGCCCCGCGGACCTGGATGGTACCGTGCAGGGGTCTGCCGCCCACCACATGCAGCACATCATTCTGTGTATTCACCTTGGGCATATATCGGCTTCCTTCTCATATCTGCTCAGAGCCGGGCTTTGGCACATCATCGGCCCTATCTGCAAGTCTGCCACAAGGGGTGTGGGGACACCGTGAATTGTCGCCTCGGGCATAGAGCGTCCACCCAGTCAGATACTGGTCAGGCGCCAGCTGAAACGAAGGGGGTCAGCATCGTGAAGCCCATGATCAGCAGCAGCATGATGAAAAATGGGCAGGCCCAGGCACCGTAGACGTTCGTATAGGTGCGGTTTTCACACAGAAAAGCGACAATCCGATGACGGCCCAAGTAGAGGACCAGGACGGCCGCCAGCAATCCTGCCAGCATCATGAGCACGTTGACGTAGGAGGCCATGTTGTCGCTCATAAACCCGAGAAGGAGTTCCAGCCCGTCGCTGACAACCAGGTTGTTGAACACGTGCAGGGCTATGGACCAGAAGATGGAGTATTCGCAGGCCAGATAGCCCAGGAGCAGACCCATGATGAAAGCGAAGAACCCCTGGCCAAGGTCGCCATGGAAGAAACCGAACATGACCGCGGAGGTGACGATGGCGAAGACGTGGCCGTAGGGCTTCAGCGCATGCAGGATGGCACCTCTGAAGACCAGCTCCTCGATGACGGGGGCCAGCAGGCTGACGTAGATGAACATGGGAATGGTACCCGAGGCCTGCTGGATCTGCTCAGTCGTGGTCCAGGACTGCTGCACTCCCAGCCGCACCGTGGTCCAGTCCATGCCTGACTGATACCAGTCGGCCAGGGTCTGCCCGGTCAGCGTCAGCGCAAAGCATCCCAGCAGCACCTGCCAGGTCATGGGGTGCAGATCCGTGTGGAAGATGCCCAAGGGACCGGAATCGCAGATCTGCCGACGTCGTGTGAAAACCAGGAAGCAGAGGCCGGTGCAGGCGGCGATCAGATTGATGATGCCCCCATACTCCTTGTCGGCATGGCTCATCACATAGATAAATCCCGAGTGGGCAGGCACTGGATCAAACACGGCATTCCACTCCATCTGAGCCAGAACACCGAACAGAAGGCCGACACTGTTAATGATGAGCAGGTAGACCAGCAGCAGGGCGGCCTGGCGGTTGAGCATACCTCTGGCCTTACTCATCCATGCGCGATCCGCCATGCCTCGTCTGGGCTTTTGAGTCTGCCCAGTCCCTGACGCGTCGGCTGTCGTCGCTGTCTGCCCCATGTCACCATGCCCTTTCATGATCCTCTGCAGGTTTGGCCATCCGGCATTGACCTCCAGATGGTCCAAGTTTACGCCACCACCGGTGGCATCAATGCGTCATGCTCTAGAGCAGACCAGGCACGAATTTGAAGACTGTCAGCAGCAGGCAGAGCAGCAAATAGAGCAAGAACCAAGGCTGCCTCCAGGAAACGTATGTGCCCTTAGGGGCTCGATAGCGCCGCCGGTAGTCCAAGAGGCTGGCGCGGTGCAGGAAGAACATGAGCAACCCAGCCAGAACCAAGACCAGCGCCACTGCCAAAATCGACAGACGAGCAGTTCTCGGAGCGCTCATCAGATATCGATTGGGCAGGCCGCTGAAGAGCAGATCACCGAGCACACGGGCTCCGACGGCCCAGATCAGACCATATTCCAGGGAGCAGTATCCCAGCGCCAGCCCCAGCAGGAAGATCCAAAGCCCAGAGACCGGGTCACTCTGCAGCAGGGCGCAGAGCAGGGATGAGGTCAGGATGGCAAAAACCCGGCCATACCGACGCAGCCCGTTGAGGATGACGCCACGGAAAACCAGCTCCTCAGCCAGGGGAACCGCCAGGAGGGCATACAGGGCCATCATCGGCGAGGAAGCGCCGGTGACCAGCAGGCTGTGCGAGGCCAGGGAGGGAATATGCAGGAGCAGACCGAAGTGATTGAAGAACTTATTCAGTTCATGAACCATCCCCTGGCCCAGCAGGAGCACCGCGACCAGGGCCAGCAGAGCCGCCAGAGTCATTCTTCTATCTGTTCGCCAGCGGACGGCGTCCTGTCCTCGCTGACCCACACCTCGAATGACGCTCCACTCTGAAATGCAGGCATAGGTCAGCGCCAGCAGGACTGACAGGAGAGTAATCCCATCGGATAGGAAGGCGATGGATCTGGGGTCCTTGACCTGCTCCATGATGACTGGCAGGATCATCCCCGAACCGACCATGAGCACCAGAACCGATATGGCCAGATAGACGAAGGCGAAGGCAGCCTGTCCGTTGACGGCGTGGAGGACCCCGGAACTGGCTGTGTAGGTGTTGGACTTGCCGGTGGTGGGCTTGGCCGCCTGCGGTCGTGCCTGAGCCTGAAGCTGGGGCTGGGCCGCAACTTCAGCAGCTGGCGTGACCGCATTAAGTTCACTTGGAACAGCGATCGGCTGCGAGTTGACCGACTCCGGTCGGCTTGTTCCTGTGACCGGTCCTGCCGAAGCATTGGAAACGACCCGCGGGGCTGCCAACTCGGCTGAAGGACGGGTACGGTTGCGAGCAGCCCGCCGCTTGGACGACCGACGGACTCCTCTCTTCCTTTCACGGCCTCTGACAGAAAGGCCGAAATGAAGACCATGCGAAGAACGGGTCGGCTTGGTTGCGTTCGTCGCAGCTTCCTCGGTCTCTGAGGACTTGGCCTTGGCGGCCACAGCAGCTGCTGCAGCCTCGGCAGCCTTGGCGGCGAGAGCCACAGAAGCGCCTGGAGCGGATACAGATGTCGACGAAGACGCGAACTGGACGACCGACTGCGTCGCTGGAGCTGCCTTCACAGCCTCTGAAGATTCGGATGGGGCAGGCTGAACGGCAATTTCTGCCTGGCCAGTCTGCATAGGCTGGCCGACATGATCCCTCTGTGCGACAGCCGACTCCTGTCCGTCAATAGTCTTTGACGAAACGACCCGACCGCCGGTACCGTCACCGGCGACTGCAGCAGGCTGGGCAACTACCCGTGGAGTCGAACAGACCCGACGCCCCTGATGATCGGCTTCGCTGGACGCGGCTTGTACAGCAGCACCGTTCTCCACAGAAGCCGATGAACCAGTGACCAGGGAATCCCAGTCGGCATCCGAGCGACGGACTACGACTGGCCGGTCGGCGAATACCACAGGGGCCGCTGACGCATGAACAGAGGCCGGGGGGGTCCCGGCCGTGGACACCCCGGCCGGGGTAGCCGACTTGGGCACAGCTGGTTCGACTGCAGAAGAAGCGGGAACGGATGGCGTTTTGGCAGCGGAAGGCTTACGGCGCTTGTGCATATTCCAAGAGAAGACCGGGCCCTTGTTCGTCTCGGGCTTGGTCCAGGACCAGACGACCTTGGCCGCAGGCTGCCCCGGCTGCCCCGAGGTCTCCGCGGCTTTGGCAACCTCCGGCTCTCGATGAACCACCACACGCCGCGGAGACGACTCCTTGTCAGGTTCCTTTCCGCCGTGCCCGTCAGCTGGCAGATCCTCAGGAGGAAATGCGGGAACTCCCGGTTGACTGGCCATGGTGACCGAGTCCAAAAAATCATAAGATCCTGGAAGCACTGAAGGTCGTTCGCCGACTGGCCTGGCACCCTTGCCGCCAGCTCCTTCATCACCCAGAACCGCGGTCTTTCTATGGGCTATCCTTCCCGGGTAGGCCAAGCCATCATCCACGGCCTCCCCCGGCAGGCTCAAGGGCGGCAGGTCGATGGATCCTTCCTCATAATCCCAATGACGGGCGTAGTCCTTGCTGGCACTGTGGCTTGCAGTCATGAGGGCGAGAGAGGAGCGCGACACCTTCCAGCGCCCCTGATCGCTATGGGCATCGGCGGACTCGCTGCCGCTGTCGCGATCCTCATCATCCCTCATCCGTCGATGATCCTTCCCCTTCATGCACTACCGTACGACCGTCAAGGGCGTCCAGCGACACGAACCTTTCCCCACGTTCATATCACAACACTACATGTCCGAGTCTAGCCCGACCCCGCCCTTCTTCGACAGAATCCCGACAATGGCCCGGCACCACCGACTGTCTGGTCAGGCCAGCCCTGGTACGAATTCGCTCAGGGCCATCAGCAGACATGCCAGGCAGAAGAGCAGGAACCAGGGCGCCCGCCAGGAAGCGTAGATTCCCTTGGGAGCGCGATTGCTGCGGCAGTAATCACGGAGAGTCCTGATCTTGAACAGCAGCCCGATAACACCAATCAGCAGTACCAGGATCATGAGAAAGCCCAAGCCGATGCGAACCACCTCGGGTGCCAGAGGCATGTACTTGGCCAGCAGGCCTGAAGAGAAAGCATTGTTGAGCATGTGCACCAGCAGGGACCAGACCAGCCCATACTCCATGGCCAGATAGCCCAGAACCAGGCCGGAAATGAAACCGAACAGACCCTGAACCAAGGAACCATGCATGAAGCCGAAAAGCAGGGAAGAAGTAATAATGGCGAAGACTCGGCCAAAGCGGCGCAGACCGTTCATGATGACCCCGCGAAAGACCAGCTCCTCGGCAAAGGGCCCCAAAAGAATGCCATAGAAGAGCATGATCGGCGTTTCCATGTCGCCATCACCTGGTGCGGACGGCGGATGCAGCCCGGTACTGGACAGAACGGCGCTCAGTCCGGAGTTGGCCGCCCCGGCTACGAGCTGACTGAGGAAGAAGCAGGCCAGGGCGATGATCAAGGCCAACAGGCTGAATCGGCGCGCAGTGACCCACCGCACCTGATCCTGGCCATGTCGTTCACGGCCTACGATGACCGGCCACTGGCTGATCAAGGCAAACAGCAGGGCCAGCACTACGGAGGTGGCCACTGTCCAGTCCCCCAGAGGACCGTTGATCTGTGCCTTGGAAGCGTGCGGAAAGAGAGCAGGCAGAACCACCTTGCCCCCCACAAGACCTGCCAGGGTCTCGATGGCCACGTAAATGAAGGCAAAAGCACTTAGGGTATTCACTGCCCGTCTAACGCCCCAGTCGTGCACATCGCCGCTGCTGTGCCTCATGATAACCGCTCCTCTTCACTCGCCAACTAGTCACAGGCGATCAATGGCTGTCTCATTCCATGGTAAGCGAAGAGGGAGCAAATGGCTTTCATATGAGGGCTCACGGCCCGTCGGTCAAATGATGCCGCGGTCAGCCAGGGGTCCAGGCCAGTCGATTTGACCCTCCCTGGCTGAAGTGACCGGCTCTTCGGGCATATGCTGGGCCGGCAGAGTACGCGGCTTGAAGGGGAATCGCTCGGCCCGCATACGCTCATAGGCACGGATGTCATCCTCGTGCTGCAGGGTCAGATCAATGTCGTCGTAACCGTTCATGAGCCGCCACCGCACGTAGTCGTCTACCTGGAAGGGCAGAGTCACATCCGCGCAGGTGACCGTGCGAGCGCCCAGATCCACGGTCATCTCAGTGCCGGGGTCCTCCTCCAGGAGCTTCCAGAGCAACTCCACTGATTCCTGGGGCATGATGGCGGCCAGAACACCGTTCTTGGCGGTGTTCCCATAGAAGATATCGGCGAAGCGGGGGGCGATGACCACGCGGAAGCCGTAGTCCCGCAGAGCCCAGACCGCATGCTCGCGCGAGGAGCCGATGCCGAAGTCCGGCCCGGCCACCAGAACTCGGGCACCTGAATATTCGGGCCGGTTGAGCACGAAATTCGGATCCCTTCGCCAGGCGTAGAAGAGCGCGTCCTCGAAGCCGGTCTTCTGCACCCGCTTCAGGAATACGGCGGGGATGATCTGATCGGTGTCGACGTTGGAGCGGCGCAAGGGCACCCCGACCCCGGTGACAACGGAAAGTGGCTCCATGATGACCTCCTGCCTGCTGGATGGCGATGACGATGACGAATGATTGATGGGCTTACAGATCGGCCGGGGAGCAGATGGTTCCCCGGATGGCCGTCGCAGCGGCCACCTCGGGCGAAGCCAGATGCGTCCTGCCGCCCTTGCCCTGACGACCCTGGAAGTTGCGGTTGGATGTGGAGATGGAGCGCTCCCCCGGCACCAGCTGGTCGGGGTTCATGCCCAGGCACATGGAGCAGCCAGCGTTGCGCCATTCGGCTCCAAAGTCCTCGAAGATGCGATCCAGCCCCTCCTTTTCGGCCTGAATGCGAACTCGCGAAGAGGCCGGAACCACCAAGACGCGATGCAGGTTCTTGGCCTTGTGGTGTCCCTTCATGATGGCTGCCGCCGCGCGCAGATCCTCGATGCGCCCGTTGGTGCAAGAACCAATGAACACGGTGTCCACGGCGATGTCCCGGATGGGCATCCCCGGCTTCAGACCCATGTAGTCGATGGCCTCCTGGGCTGCCTGGCGCTTGGCCGGGTCGGCGATCTTTTCGGGCACAGGAACATCAGCGGCAATGGGCAGACCCTGTCCGGGATTGGTGCCCCAGGTCACGTAGGGGGTCAGCTGGTCGGCATCCAGGATGACCTCCTTGTCGAAGACTGCGTCCGGATCGGTGGGCAGGGTACGCCAGTAGTCCAGGGCCTGATCCCACATGGCCCCCTTGGGGGCGTGCGGCCGGCCCTCCAAGTAAGCGAAGGTGGTCTCGTCCGGCGCGATCATCCCGGCCCTCGCCCCGGCCTCGATGGACATGTTGCAGATGGTCATGCGCGCGTCCATGGACATGCGCCGAATGGCCTCGCCCCGGTACTCCAGAACGTGCCCTTGGCCGCCGCCAGTGCCGATCTTGGCAATGACGGCCAGGATGACGTCCTTGGCGCCCACGCCCGGCTTGAGCTGCCCGCGGACGGTGATGGCCATGGTCTTGAAAGGCTTCAGGCTCAGGGTCTGGGTGGCCAGAACATGCTCCACCTCGGAGGTGCCGATGCCGAAAGCCAGGGCCCCGAAGGCCCCGTGGGTCGAGGTATGCGAATCGCCGCAGACGATGGTCATGCCGGGCTGCGTCAGTCCCAGGACGGGCGCAAAAGCGTGGACAATGCCCTGGTCCGCATCCCCCAAGGGATGCAGACGAACCCCGAACTCCCGGCAGTTGCGCTCCAGGGTGGAGATCTGCAGGGCCGAAACCTTGTCGGCGATGGGCCGATCGATGTCGATGGTGGGGGTGTTGTGATCCTCGGTGGCGATGACCTGGTCCAGGTGACGGATCTTCCGGCCTGCCAGGCGCAGCCCCTCGAAGGCCTGTGGACTGGTCACCTCGTGCATAAGCTGCAGATCGATGTAGATCAGATCGGGCTCGCCTCCCTGGCCCTTTCTGACCAAATGATCGGCCCAGACCTTTTCCGCCATTGTGCGTCCCATATCGCCTCCTGAAAACCTACGACCGGCCGGGGCACCAATCTCATCGGCACCCCGCCGGCCTCCTACCACCGAGTATGGAACTGCCCAACTGTTATGAACTTTTGCATTTCATATACTGAGATGGCATAATTCAACCATGGACACACCTTCTATGAACGACGACGACAGATATCCTTCCGCAAATGATCCGAACATGCATCAGGAGGAGATTCATTCGGGTGTCGGCGTTCTGGACAAGACGGTGCGAATTCTGGATACCCTAGAGACCGGGCCCATGACCCTGGGCCAGCTGGTCAACGCCACCGGGTTGGCTCGACCCACAGCCCACCGACTGGCCATCGCCTTGGAGCGCCACCGCTTCGTGCTGCGGGATGCACACGGCCGCTTCGTCCTGGGCTCCCGCTTCGCCGAGCTGGCCGCTGCCGCTGGCGAGGATCGACTGCTGACCGCCTCGGGACCCATCCTGCATACACTGCTCAACCGTTCGGGTGAGTCAGCCCAGATTTTCCGCCGCCAAGGCGAAGTCCGTGTCTGCATCGCCGCAGTGGAACGCGCCTCCGGCCTGCGCGACTCCATCCCTGTAGGCGCCCTGCTGTCCATGGAGGCCGGGTCGGCAGCACAGATTCTGTTGGCCTGGGAGGAACCTGAGCGCCTCCATCAGGGTCTGCGACACGCCAAGTTCAACGCAGCGACCCTGGCCACGGTCCGCAAGCGCGGCTGGGCCGAATCCATCAACGAGCGGGAAGAAGGCGTCTGCTCCATCTCGGCCCCCATCCGCAACGGATCCGGGCAGGTCATGGCCGCCATATCCATCTCCGGGCCAGTCAACCGCATGTCCACCACGCCGGGAAGACGCTACGCCCCCCTGGTCATGGCCGCCGGCAAATATCTGACCGAAGCCCTGCTGCGAGCCTCATCTCCCGCCCGTCGTAGGGTCTGAGCGGGAATTTAGCCCCTTGGCCCTGATCGCCGTCTGGTTGATCCCCAGGAGGCGATCAACCCGGCAAGAGCCGTCAGGCCGCCCGCCAAGAATCCGGGCCGACGCAAGAGGTTGACCGCGTCCCCGGTAGAGGTGGGCATATGGCTCATGGCGAAGGTGTAGACCTTATGGGATCCTGGTCGACCTACCAATTGCCCGAACTCCAGGAGCTGCGTGCGAGGATGATGGGGGTGGCGGATGTCGAACTCAAAGAGCCGTGCCGCCCGCTTGCTGGGCACCGGACCGTATGAGCCGAATCCGCATGTGGGCGTGGCCCCCAGCGTCAGATCTCCGCTACGGCCGACAAAGCCATTGCGATGGTCATGCCCGGCGAAGAGGGCGAAATAGCCCCGGTCCCGGGTCAGCAGGTCATACTCGCCGCTGTCCTCATCCGGGCAGGAGACCCCCTCGCCCAGGTAGGAGCCGGGGCAGGTGCGTGATTCGTCCAGGATGTAGCAACGGGAGTCGAAACTTCTGTAGCCCTGGACCGCATAGGCTGTGGTGGCCGGCACCGGCTTGAGCAGATCGTAGAACTGGGGAATGGGCATGTGCTGGAAGACGATGGATCGGTTGCCCAGAAGATCGGGAGCGGCCGCCAGAAAGTCCAGGGCCTGCGCCGACGGTGAGCCATAGCCGCCTGCCCGGGCATAGTCACCAGAATCCAGCAGGACCAGTCCCATGACCACCCCGTGACCGTCGCAATCCGCTACAGGCAGCGCGAAGGTGCCCGGAGCGCAGACGAAGGCTGTTTGGGAGGGCAGGGCCGACCCGATCAGCGCATGGACCCGATCAGGATGGGCGACTGTGGCCTCCGGGTTCAGGCAACCGGGCAACTCCCGATAGATGGCGTCCATCTGGTCGGTGTCCAGCCCACACTGGAAGTCGTGGTTGCCATAGGTGACGACGAAGGGAATCCCGCGTTCAACCAGCGGGCCGGTGATCAGGCCAACGGTTCTGCGAACCAGATCCTCAGTGTGCTTGATGTTCTGCTGGCGTACACGCTCGGCATCCCTGCGGTCTGGTTCCCGGCGGTCCGCAGCAGCCTGACCATCCTGGGACTTGGCAGAGCGTTTCAGAGAGGCTCCCCCAAGCCCCAAGGCGCCGCCCATGCTCAGACCAGCAGAATAGATGCCGTCCAGGGGAGTGCTCCAGCGCCTCTTGCGGAAGGTGCGCTCGTAGGCCGTGTCGTAACCGGCTACCTGATTGCCCGAGAAGACCACCAGATCGGGCTTTGCCGCATCGCAAGCCGCAGCTATCAGCCTGATTGTGTCCGCAGAGACCTTGGGACCCTCCTGGACGTCAGCCAGCTGCAGGAGTCTGAACTTGCCTGAGTAATGGAACTGAAGTCGCCCCAGCCGGGCCGAAACGGACAGCGGTCGATCATGCTCTCCCCCGCCGCCTTGTGGGGAGACCTGATCCGCGTGGTAATGCTGACTCATACATCCAGCCTACTTCACCCGACTTCGCCTCTAGGCCGATGTATGCAGTCCTCTTACGAATCGGATTCAGGCCGCAACGTCACCACCGCAGGCCGGCACCCTGATGTTAGCTTGACCACAGTGATTACGATGACGGCAAGGACCGGGCCGACAATCTTCAGGCCTGGCCCCGGTCTTGGTATATTGGATACGTTGCGGTTCTTAACGAGATAGAGGGAGCGTACCTCCATGGCAGAAGGACAAGAGCTCCTGTTGCGCAAGGATCTTGAGCGGGTTGTCGACCGCCTGCACCAGGAACGTACTCATGTAGCGCCCTATCAGGAGGATTACCGTCGACTGCTGGATAACCACGGCAAGATGATTCGCGCCGCCATGGTGGTTCTCTTTGCGCGGGCCGGAGCACAGATCGAAGGACGCTTGGACGATACCGTCATCACCGGCGCCGCCGCCATCGAGATGCTTCATCTGGCTACCTTGGTCCACGACGACGTTCTGGACAACGCCCCCATCCGCCGCAACAAGCCCACGGTCCACACCATCCGGGGCAACAAGGCCGCCATCTATCTAGGTGATCTGATCCTCTCCCGCTACATGGAGATCATGGCCTCCATCGCCCCTGACACAGGCTTTATCCGCGAGCAGGCCGGCACGGTCTGCGAGATCGTAGGTGGAGAGCTCTACCAGGAGTCCGACCGCCACCACACCCACATAACCATTGACGATTACGACAGAGCCATCTCCGGCAAGACCGCAGCCCTCTTCCGACTGGCCTGCCTGACCGGGATCCGCCTTGACGGCCAGCCAATTGACCCGGCATTGGAGCAGACCGCCAGAGACTTCGGCGGCAATCTAGGCATGGCCTTCCAGATCATTGACGACATCAACGATTTTGATCTGGATCGTGACACCGGCAAGCCCAAGCTGGAGGATATCCGTGACGGAATCTACACTCTGCCGGTTCTGCTGGGGTTCCAGAAGGATGAGAACTTCAGAGCCCTGGTCCAGCAGGACGATCCCGAACAGGTAGTCGACTACCTTAGAGCACATCCCCAGTTGATGGAAAGCAGCCGTCAAACCGCCAAAGACTATCTGCGGCGGGCTTCAGACAGCCTGGAGGATTCCCCCATGCCTGAGGGCATACGCAGCTTACTGCAGCGGATTGTAAGCAAGCTGACTGCCCAGGTCTGACCGAATCGGCGCGACGGAACCGGCGCAGCATAGCTAGAGCGAGTGAGACCAGCCTCCTATCAGCCGCGAGCCGAACATCCGTCATATCTACCACTTCATGCTTGGCATTGCTCTCTTTTCTGAATCTCACCACAGCTGGCAGCCGCTGATGACAAACACCCTATGACAGCAAATCCCCCGTTCCGGACCATACGATCCGAAGCGGGGGATTTGCCGAAGGGGAAGGGAGTGTTTAAGGTCAGCCGACCATTAGGCCAGGGCCACCCGAGCTGGTGCGCCGTGGACCTTGGCAGGCTGGGGTCCATTGCCGTCGTCCGGCTTGTAGAAGGGTCCCTGGTGCAGGGTCCTCCTGGTGTAGAAGATCATGACTCCGCCCAGAACCAGGAAGAGCAGGAAGTAGACAATGCAGGTGAAGAGCAGGTTCGGCACCGTGCTGGTGGGCGAAACGCCATCGGCAATGGTCTGATAACCATAAACCAGCCATGGATAGCGTCCAAGCTCAGTCACCAGCCAGCCACTGGTCGTCGCAGCGAAGGGGGCAAAAGTGAAGATACCCATGATCCAGAGCTTCCAGCGTGTGGTGAACAGGGTGTTCTTCTTCTTACGTGTGAACCAGAGCACCAATGCTGATATCAGGGCAAAGGCAAACCCGATTCCGACCATCAGACGGAAGACCCAGAATAGGGTGGTGACCGGCACGTAGTAGTTCATGTCCTTGCCATACTTGGCATCGTACTTCTCGTGCAACTCCTTGTTGACGGTGTTCATGCCCTTGACGGCGCCTGTCTTCTTGCCGTAAGCCAGCTGTGACATGGCTCCGGGAATCTCGACGGAGCCCTCAAGCTTATGATCCTTCTCATTGATCAGAGCCACGGCGTTCCAAGGGGCGGGATCGCCGGTGTCCTCGTAGATGCCCTCGGTGGCGGCCAGCTTCATAGGCTGATCAGTCACGATGTACTTGCCCTGCAAATCACCGTAGGTGATCACGCAGATGGAACCGATAAGACCGAGCAGGGCGGCCAGACGAATGGACTTGGTGAACAGGTTGACCTTGGCCTGCTTCTCGGAGTCGGCCTCGACAGCAGCCACGGCCTGATCCTTGTTCCCCATGTGCATTCTCAGCAGGCTGAAGGCGCTGCAGCCCATGACCACGAAAGCCCCTGTGCAGACGGCGGCGAAGAAGACATGGGGGAACTCGATCCACAGCTGGGGATTGGACATGACATCACCGAAGCTGCGCAACCGCACATGACCAGTGGCCTGGTTGATCTCGAAACCAACCGGGTGCTGCATGAAGCTGTTGGCAGCCAGAATCCAGATTGCCGACATGGAGGAACCCAGGAAGGTCAGCCAGATGAAGATCACATGCACGGCCGGCTTGAACCTATTCCAGGTGAACATCCACACGCCGATGAAAGTGGACTCCAGGAAGAAGGCCAGCAGGGCCTCGATGGCCAGGGGGGCGCCGAAGATGTCACCCATGAACCTGGAGTAGTTGGACCAGTTCATGCCGAACTGGAACTCCTGGATGATGCCCGTGACCACGCCGACCGCAAAGGAAAGCAGGAAGATCTTGGACCAGAACATGGTCATCTTCTTGTAGACATCCTTCTTGGTCACCACATAGGTGGTCTCCATGATGGCGACCGCCAGGGCCAGACCGATGGTCATAGGGACATAGAAGAAGTGGAATATCGTCGTCATGGCGAACTGGAATCTAGACAATCCCAATACAGTGAACATCGTTCCTCCCAATCTCTGCAGGGTTCGTCGGGCGCGGGTACACGGGTCGAATCCGGACGGATTCAGATATGACCAGGCTTGTGCCCACAAGAACCTTTCAGCTCTCCCCGACTTCGCGACCTGGTCGCTTCCACGGGCTCCGGTTTCCTCACCGTCCAGTCCATGAACCGACGGCGCACGGTGACTGGCCGGGAGGCCATCCAACAAGATCGGCGACCCGACAACCGTGCAAAATTCATTGCTCGGGAAACAGCCTGATGGTCATTCAACAGGGTTCCGTCCATCTGAATCTGACTGCTTCTTTAAGTATATCCCTTGACCGGCACCATTGTCCACGTCCGAGACATCCATGCGATAAAGTTCACGGAAACGGGCGTTCTCATGGTACAAATCAACAGGTCGACCCTGCATGGCTATATGACCATCCTGCATAAAGATGACCTGGTCGGCCTCCTCCAGCCCCTGGAGGTGGTGGGTCACCCAAAGAAGGGTGCGATCCTGGCTGACCTTGAAGATCATGGCCATGAGCCGCCGCTCGGTTATGGGATCCAGACCGATGGTTGGCTCATCCAGAAGAATGATCGGCGTGCGCTTGAGCACAATCCTGGCCAGGGCCAGACGCTGGCGCTGCCCGCCTGAAAGACGGCCGCCAGCCTCATCCACTGGCGTGTCGATTCCCTGGGGCATGTCATCTACGACCTGATCCAGCTGTACAGCCTTCAGAGCCTGGCGAACCTGATCATCATCGGCCTGGGGAGCGCCCAGACGCACGTTGGAGGCGATGGTGGTGTTGAAGAGGAAGGCCTGCTGGTTCAGGTAGCCAAAGAGCTCAGGACGCTGATCCTGCAAGGCATCGACCGGTATTCCATTGATCAGGATGCGGCCACTGGTGGGGCGCAGGTCGCCCAGGAGCAGCTGAAGAACCGTCGTCTTGCCCTCGCCGCTGGGACCGAGCAGGGCCACGCGCTGCCCACCTTCGATTCGCAGGCTGAAGTCGTCCAGCAGCAGGGGGTCATCAGGACCATAGGAGAAGCTGACATGGTCGAAGACGATTGACTTGATCGGCCCCTCCAGCCTGGTCTGGGCGCTCGGCTCAATTCGCCGGGACTCGACCCGCTCGGTCAGATCATTCAGGTGGTCCAGCGAGTCTGTGTAGAGGGGAACCTCGGCCACGGCCTGGGAGACCACGATGAAGCAGTCGACCAGAGGGAAAACCGCCAGGACCACGGCTGCCGCGAAGTCCGCAATGGAGGTGGAGCTGGTCATACGCAGATCCGCTCCAACAATCAGAGCCACCACCATGAGGGCGAAAATCATCTGGATGCCGCAGTTGCGCCAGCGTTCGAACCGCTTCTGCTCTCTGCGGCCGGCGGCGATGTCGTTGAAGTCGCCGGACGCCGTGTCCACGAAGCGGTGGCGACGGCGAGTGATCACCCAATCTCCCAGGCCCATGTAGCTCTCGGTCACTGCCGTGTACTGATCCTGCCGCCGTGCCTTCTCCATGTCGTACCGCCCGTCTGAATAAGCCAGCGAGACCAGCGGTACCAGGATCAGAATAAGGGCGAAAAGCAGGAAAAGCAGGAGCGAGGTCAGCCAGGAAAAGACGCCTACGGCGATGGTGACCACCACCCACATCATGTAGGCTACGACCGTAGGGAAGATGGTGCGCAGGTAGAAGTTCTCCAGATGGTCCAAGTCGTCCGAAAGCATGCCCAGGACCGTGCCCGTGCGCTCATGCTCGTTCAGGAAGGCTGCGTCCTGCGAGAGGGTGCGGTAGAGCTGAACCCGCAGCTTGGAAACCACCCGGAGCACCCAGTCATGGCTCTTGATGCGCTCCATGTACTTGAATGTGGGTCGTCCGATGCCGAAGGCCCTGGTAAGGACCACCGGCACGTATACGGCGAAGATGTTGAAGGGATGGCGGGCCGACCTGCTGATCAGGAATCCCGATGTGAACATCAGTCCAGCCGCGCACACGAAGGTGATGGTCCCCAGGAAGAAGATCAGAGCAAGCAGCCCCTTGTTCTCACGCAGGTAGGGCCAGAACCAATGATCCCGGTGCCAGATATGCATATAGCCCGACAACCCACGGCCGCGGCGGGAGGTCTTCGATGTCCCCGCGCCTTCTCTTCCGGCGGTTTCAGTCCTGCTGGTAGTCGGCAATCTGGTTCCCTCCCATCTCATCGATCAGCGCATCCAAGGGCCCGCCCTGACCGATCAGCTCGCGCGGATCGCCCTGGGCTACAATTCGTCCATGCTCCAGCATGATCACCCAGTCCATGTTGGCCAGCCAGTGCAGCCGATGGGTGGCCAGGACTACCAGGTGCCCGTCCATGATGGGCAGCAGGGTCTGCTTCAGGTCGTATTCGGTCTCGATGTCCAGGTGAGCGGTGGGCTCGTCAAAGAACAGAATCTCGCGTGAGGGGTCCAGGATGCCCCTGGCCAGGGCGATTCGCTGTGCCTGGCCGCCGCTGATGCCGCGGTTGCCCTCGCCGATTTGAGTGCCCAGACCGTCGGGCAATGTTGTCAGCCAGTCGGTCAGTCCAGCCCGGTCGGCTGCACGGGCCACTTGGGCATCGTCTGCTTCCTGGTTGTAAAAGCGAATATTGTCGGATACGGTGCCATGGAAGATGAAGGGGTTCTGGGGAATATAGCTGATGTGCCGCTGCCAGGCAGCCACGTTGCAATGCTCCAGCTGATGACCATCCAGGTCGATGGTGCCCGCTTTGGGCTGGTCAAAGCCGGCCAGCAGATCCATCAGCGTGGACTTGCCAGCTCCAGAACGACCGACAATGGCCACCTTGGAAAAACCATGCAGGTTGAAGTCCAGACCGCTCAGAGCCAGAGGCTGCTCTTGCGACCCCTCCTCGGACTCACTGATCCGTGAATCCGCGACCGCCTCGACTGCAGTTCCTTGTGGTGCTGTAGAACCGGACTCAGCCGAGACCGCCCCCCCGTTACCGCCTTGAACTATGGAAGACTTGCGCTTGCGGCTCTTCTTGCTGGTCTTTTGGCTCTCGGACTTGGCCATGGCATCCATCTGTGCCCCGGCTGAAGCACTGCTCTCTACCGGCTTGGGGCCAGGATAGGCGAAGTCTATTCCTTCCAGACGCAGGTGGCTGTCTTCCTTCCATCCGGACCAGTCCAGTTCCTCCATGCGCTTCGGCTCTGGCTGGGCCAGCATATCCGCAATATCGTCCAAGGCGTTCTTGCCGTTCAGCGTGGCGTGGAAATCATCGCCAAACTGGCGGATGGGCATGAAGTACTCAGGAGCCAGAATCAGGGCCAAGAGGGCTGGAAAGAGCTCCACCTTGGCATTGATCAAGTTGTTGCCCAAGAAGACGGCCATGATGGCGATGGCCAAGGTTGCAAAGAAGTCCAAAGCAAAGGTGGAAGTCATGGCCACCCGGATAACGCTCATGGTCCTCTTGCGGAAGCGATCCGAGACCGAATAGATCTCGTCCTCGTATTCCTTGTCAATACCCAGCATCTTCAGAGTCGGCAGGCCCAAGACTGTATCCATGAACCTGGTGTTGAGCTTGCGAAATTGGGCATACTGCCGGCTGGAGCGATCCCTGGCTGCCAGACCCAGGATGACCATGAAGAAGATGAGCAGGGGCAGCATGAGCAGGAGAATCAGCCCTGAACCTGCATCCTGGGTCCAAACCACCACCAGAACGATTAATGGAATGAAAATGAGATCCATCATCTTTGGCAGGACTGTCAGTACGTAGGTGCGTACCTGATCAAGTCCATCCACCAACATGGTGACGGCCGAGCCTGTGCCACGCCGAGCCAGAGCCGATGGCCCCAGCGAGAAGACCTTGTCCTGAATGCTGGGCCGCAGCTCAGCTACGATGGCATCGGCACGGTCAGTGGCACAACGATCCTTGGCCACATCGCAGAGCTGTCGGCAGGTGTAGGCAGCCAGAAAGATCAGCACTGGCACCACCAACACCTTGAGGTTCTGAAGGTGCCAAATACGCACCAGAGCCAAGGTCAACCCGTAGGCCTGAACCACCACACCTATTCCCTGGAACAGGGACAGTGCGGCCAGCAGGCCCAAGGTAGACCGGACTCCGTCGAAACGGAAAAGATTTTTGTCAATCAATGCATTATCCTCAGGATGCGCTCCGGTCCTGCCAGCACTGCCCCCCTGCCTCCTTT
The DNA here is from genome assembly GCF_016101425.1 of Bifidobacterium sp. W8112. Taxonomy (NCBI): domain Bacteria; kingdom Bacillati; phylum Actinomycetota; class Actinomycetes; order Bifidobacteriales; family Bifidobacteriaceae; genus Bifidobacterium; species Bifidobacterium sp. W8112. The sequence goes on from NZ_JACFQN010000002.1 coordinate 591,405, forward strand.
GGCGCTCAGACGGTCTCAGCCACGGTGGCCGAAGGGGCCACAGGCGAGGTCAGATGGGCACCATCGGTGTCCAGCCGCTTGCGCTGGATGAAATAGCTCCAGATGAAGTAGGCCAGCATGATGGGCAGGAAGATGCAGAGCACCACAGTCATGATCTTCATGGTCAGCGGTGATGCCGAGGCATCCTGAATCAGCAGGTTGTGAGCCGGATCATCAGCAATCATCACGCGCGGGAAGAGCCCGTTGAAGATGAAAGCGATGATGGCCATCAGGGTGATGCCCGAGCAGGTGAAGGCGTAGCCGCCACGCTTCTTGAAGACGGCAACGTGGCCTCCGATAACCGATGCCAGGATGATGACGGTGATCAGCCAGGTGGACAGCGGACGAGCCTTGTAGAAGTCGGTGTTGAAGATGGCCAGGAGCACGAAGACGACCAGAGCCGGATAGGCGATCCAGTAAGCTTTCTCGCTGACGTTGAGCATCCGACGGGAATCCATGACCCCCATCTTCAGGCTCAGGAAGTGCAGGCCATGAACGAAGCTGAAGAAGACGACAGCGATGCCACCGACCACAGACAGCCAGTTGAACACGTCGAAGAACCCGGGCCACGCATCGCCGTTCTTATCCATGGGAATGCCCTGGATCAGGCTGGTCAGCATCATGCCCAGGAAGAATGGCGCAAAGAGCGAGCCGATGAAGTTGGCCCACTGCCAGACACCACGCTCACGGCTGGTCAGCGCGTGGGAGGCGAACTCGAAAGAGACGCCGCGCAGGATCAGGGAGACCAGCACCAGGAAGAGCAGGAGGTAATACCCGGAGAAGAGGGAGGCGTACCAGAGTGGGAAAGCAGCAAACATAGCGCCGCCGGCGGTGATCAGCCAGACCTCGTTGCCATCCCAGTGGGGGCCAATAGCCCTCATGAAGGTGGCGCGCTCATCACCATCGCGGGCCACGAACCTGGTAGCCATGCCAACGCCGAAGTCGAATCCTTCAAGCAGAAGGAATCCCGCAAAAAGCAGGCCGATGACAAAGAACCACAAACCTTGTAGAAAACTCATGCTAATGCCACTCTCCTCTCGCTCCTGCCGATCCGCGCACGGGCACGGGGGCCTCCAACATTCTGGCGGAGGCCACAGTCGGCCACGGTCTTCGCCGGAATGAGGAGGAGCAGGAGGTAGTCAATGATGTCGATGGACGCAGGGCCGATGGCCATCGTCGCCCAGAACGATCCAATCCGAGGCTGGAACGGGACGAACATGCGCCGCATTCTCATGACCTGAATCATGTTCGTCCTCCTCTCCCTCGTCGTCTAGCCCCTTGCGTCCCTTGAGACGCTGGTTCAGTTGCTCTCCAACATGGTACGCACGTCAGCCAATTCCAGGACCGACCGCTCGTTCACGATCCACTTCAGAACCGAGACCACCTTGCCCTTGAGCTTCAGCGTGCCCATACGGTCGATTTCGGCAACCCCGTCGTGGGGACCGAGAGAGCACACGGTCCCCAGGCTTCGGAAGGTGAACCGCTGGGGCTCCTGTCCCCGCATTCTGGCGAGGACATTCGCGGCCGCGGTATCAGCCTGGGCCATCGAAATCTGCGCAGTGGTTGGATAGAGCCGACCCGATTGGGGGTCGGGAACGGCACTGACATCACCCACCAGGAATTCCTCTGGATGCTGCTCCACCGACAGGTCATCCCTGACCACTACACGGTTACGCTTCTGATTATACCCGGAATCGGCAATAACGTGGCTACCACGCACACCCGTTGTCCAAATGATTGTATGGGCCTTGAACTCCTGGTCATTGGAGACCACGGCATCCTGCCTGACCTCGGTGATGGGGGTCGAGGTGTGGAAGTTGACTCCCCGCTTGCGCAGGTAATCCACAGCCCAGTCGACCAGGTCCTTGCTGAACATAGGCAGAATCTTGGGCGAAGCCTCTATGCAGTCCACCTTGACCTGATCCATGGGGAAGCCCAGGCGCTTTGAGAGCTGAGGCAGACGGTAGACCAACTCGCCCAGGTACTCGATGCTGGTGAAGCCAGCGCCGCAGACCACGATGCTCAGATCCAGCGGATCATGGCTGGTCTGGTAGCGGGCCAACGTTTGCTCAAGCTTCTTGCGGGCCGCCAGAGCGGTGTCCACGTCAACGAGCGGCCATCCGTACTCTTCGGCACCCTTGATGCCGAAGGTTTCCGACTCGAAGCCCAGGGCGTTGACCAGGTAATCATAGGACAGAGGATCGTGATGTTCCAGGCTGACCTTGCGGTTGTCCTGATCGATGCCAACCACCTTGTCAATAATCAGCTCCACCGAATCAGGCAGGGACTTGCGCAGGTCGAAGACCACGTCCGCCGGCTCCTTGGTTCCCGCCGCCACCTGGTGCAGCTGGGTGGACTCGTAGTGGTACTCGTTCTGATTGACCAGGACTATATGGGCATCGGTCTTTGCATGAGCCAGCTTCTTGACCACGCGAAGACCCGCATAACCAGCTCCCAACACCATGATTGTCGTCATAATCACACACCTTTATCGAAAAAATCGTACAATGATTCATATACCGGGTGATGTAGCCCGATCAGCCGATGATTGGGTTCCTCACTCAAGCTTCTATGCTCAAAGTATCAGATTCCATCATCGGAAACTCTGACATAGCAGTCTGCCGGGCCTCCTCTTTTTGTTTGCTTGCTCACACCGTGGGCAACTCTGGTGGACGCCTCCGACCGCCGCCTTGCAAACCAGAAGCATCCCTAGAATCCATGGTAATGCGTAAATAAGAAGAGCGGAACACCGTGTCGGTATTCCGCTCCTTGGGACTTCATGTCTCTATCGCTGGGGTACCTGGACTCGAACCAAGAATGGATGAACCAGAATCACCTGTGTTGCCAATTACACCATACCCCAATTGGCTGTGCGACAATCGCTTGGACGATTGCCACATGTCGTACCCCCGACCGGATTTGGACCGGTGTTGGCGCCGTGAGAGGGCGTAGTCCTAGACCGCTAGACGACGGGGGCTTCACTTTTCGCCGCGTACGAACCCGGTTCAGCAGGTCAGTAGCACAACAAAAAAGAAATATACCCGCTCAGAGGTTTTGGCGCAAGTTGGCCAACCTTCGGAGTGTTGTGCCCTTGCCCAGGATCTCCAGGGACTCAAACAGGGGCGGTGAGACCCGCCTTCCCGAGACCGCCACCCTGACCGGGCCGAAGGCCAGACGGGGCTTGTAGCCGCCCTCATCCACCAGCGCCTGAGTGAGCAGGTCGTGCAGGTGATCGGTCTTCCAATCCTGGTCTGACACATCCTGCAGGGTGGCAATGGCCAGGTCCAGAACCTGTCCAGCGGAGTCCTTGAGCTGTTTTCGGGCATCCGGCTCGGGTTCCAGGTACTCCTCCTGGCTGAGCAGGCTGCCTACCATGCCGGAGACCTCGCCCAGCAGACGCACTCGAGGCTGGACCAAGGGAGCGGCCGCGGTCAGAATTCGCTGTTCACGATCGCTCAGATCCTGCCAGCGCTCGGCACTCACCAGCCCGTCGCGCTTGAGATAAGGCAGGGACCGGTTCAGGAAGTCCTGCGGCTCCAGCATGCGGATGTGCTCGGCGTTGATGGCCACGGCCTTATCGATGTCGAAGTGGGCCGGATTGGCCTTGACGTCGCGGATATCGAAGTGCTCTATCATCTCCTCCATGGAGAAGACATCCCGGTCGGGGCCGATGGACCAGCCCAGCAGGGCCAGATAGTTGAGCAGACCTTCGGGAATGAAGCCGTGTTCCCGGTGCAGGAAGAGGTTGGACTCGGGGTCGCGCTTGGACAGCTTCTTCTTGCCCTGGCCCATGACGTAGGGCAGGTGCCCAAACAGGGGCATGGCCCGAGCGATGCCCAGCTTCATCAGGTACCGGTAGAGAACGATCTGCCGGGGGGTGGAGCTGAGCAGGTCCTCGCCGCGCAGGACCACGTTGATGTGCATGAGGGCATCATCGACCGGATTGGTCAGGGTGTACAGTGGGTCGCCATTGGGACGCACAATCACATAATCGGGCACGGATCCGGCCTTGAACTCGATATGCCCGCGAATCAGGTCGTCGAAGGCGATGTCCTCGTCAGGCATACGAATGCGGAGGGCGGGTTGCCGGCCCTGATCGCGGAAAGTCTGGCGCTGCTCCTCAGTCAGGTCGCGGTCGTAGCCGTCATAGCCGAAAGCGGCCGGACGGCCAGCGGCCAGGTTGCGTTCCTTGATCTCCTCAGCGGTGGAGTAGGACTCGTAGGCGTAGCCGGCATCCAGCAGCTGTCGGGCCACATCGCGGTAGATGTCGCCGCGCTGGGACTGCCGGTAGGGGCCATCCGGACCGCCGACTTCCACACCCTCATCCCAGTCCAGCCCCAGCCACTTGAGGGCGTCCAGGATCTGCTGGTAGCTCTCCTCGCTGTCGCGCTGGGCATCGGTGTCCTCGATGCGGAAGACGAAGGTACCGTGCGAGTGCCGGGCCTGGGCCCAGTTGAAGAGTGCGGTTCGAACCATGCCCACATGCGGGGTGCCGGTCGGCGAAGGGCAGAAGCGGACCCTCAGATCCTTGGGAAGGTCGGGTTTGGCGTCATGATCATGCTCATCAGTCATGACACCCATTGTGCCCCGGCAAGGCGACGTAGACCAATTCAGAGCGGAAGCCGGTATCAGCCCCGCTGCTGCTCCTGCTGCCGGTCCTTGCTGTAGGTCTCCGGGATGAACCTGGTCTGGTCATGCAGCTTAGGCCAGATGACCACCTGGCCTTGCTCCAAGGACCGTGGCACGTCGATGATCCGCTGGTTGTCCGAGCCTCGGAACTGAAGCAGGCTGTTCTTCCGATTCTCCAAGTAGCGTCCGTCCACCAGCACGTCAAGGTAGGAGATCAGCTGGGCCTTGTCCGGGGTCTCCCCCGGCCGGTTCAGCTCCTCCCAGGTGTAGCCGGTCCAGCACCAGATATCCTTCTCGTGACCGAACTCGCGCCGGATCCGTTCCGAAAGGTCCAGCAGCATAGGGGTGTTGAGCAGGGGCTCCCCGCCCAGGTAGGTGATGCCCTGCACATAGGACAGCGACAGGTCCTTGATGATGCGGTCCTCAAGCTGCTGCGTATAGGGATGCCCGGCGCCGAAGTCCCAGATGGATGCGTTGTAGCACCCCTGGCAGCGGAAAGGGCAGCCGCTGACGTAGAGGGAACAGCGGATTCCCTCGCCGTCGGTCATGACCAGAGGCTTGTAGTCCGCCACGATTCCCCGACTGAGCCGGCGACCGTCCCACTGGCCGGCCCTGGGATTGTTGGTCAGCGCAGAGGGAACCCCCGGACCGCGCCCCTGCTCATCAGCCGCGAAGTCACGGTGGCCACCTGTCTTTCTCATGACCCCCTGTTTGTCCGTCATCTGGTCCTCCTCATGACAATGGCGGGCCGCAAACTACCCGGGCCCGCCATGTACTGCGTCTTGTCAGAGCCTATTCGGCCTTGTCGTCGAACCACTCCTTGGTGGATCCGTCCTTGAGGACCACATGGCCGGTCTCGCCCTCCATGTGCTTGACGCGGTGGGCGATCTCCTCGTGCCTGCCATGAACCATGGGCCGCTGGACGGGGTTGCCCAGGTAGCCACAGGTGCGCTTGGTCACGTTGCACTTGTCAGGGTCGTCGTTGCCGCACTCGGGGCACTTGAAGCCCTCCTCGGTGGGCTCGAAGTCGCCCTCGTAGCCGCAGACGAAGCAGTGGTCGATGGGCGTGTTGGTGCCAAGATAGCCGATGCCGATGTCGTAGGCGTAGTCCCATACCGCCTCCAAGGCCTTGGGGTTCTGCTGCATGGAGGGAAACTCGCAGTAGTTGATGAACCCGCCCGAGGCCAGGTAGGGGAAGTCTCGCTCGTAGCTGAGCTTCTCCATGGGCGTGGGCCGCAGCCAGACCGGGTAGTGGAAGCTGTTGGTGTAGAAGTCGTGGTCGGTCACGCCGTCGACTACGCCGAACTTCTCCTTGTCCATCCTGGCGAAGCGGTCGGTCAGCGACTCGGCCGGAGTGGAGTAGACCGAGTAGTGGTATCCCTCGGCCTTCTCCCACTGCTTGCAAAGCTGATTCATCCGGCGCACGATGCTCAGGGCGAATTCCTTGCCTTCCGGATCCCAGGAGTGGTCCTTCATCCAGTCCTTGCCGTAGAAGACGCTGGTGGCCTCATAAAGGCCGATGTAGCCCAAGGAAACAGTGGAGCGGCTGTTGCGGAAGAGGGTGTCCACGCTGTCAGTCGGCTTCAGCCTGCCGAAGGCGCCGTATTGGTAGAGGGTTGGGGCGTTGATGGGAGTGGCCTGCTTGCAGCGCATGATGCGGAACTGCAGAGCGTGATGGGCCACCTCCATGCGCTGGTCGAAGATCTTCCAGAAGCGATCCTTGTCGCCGCGGGACTCAAGCGCGATCCGAGGGATGTTGACGGTGACGACGCCCAGGTTCATGCGGCCGTCCTCCTCGTCCTCGCCCGTCTCGGGGTTGGTCCAGGCCTGCAGGAAGGAGCGGCAACCCATGGGGGCCTTGAAGGAGCCGGTGATCTTGACCAGGTTCTCGTAGAAGACCACGTCAGGGTACATGCGCTTGGTCGAGCATTCCAGAGCCAGCTGCTTCATGTCGTAGTTGGGATCGCCCTCGTCCGCGTTCAGACCGTGCTTGATAGTGAAGACCAGCTTGGGGAAGATGGCGGTATGGCGATCCTTGCCCAGTCCACGGATGCGGATCAGGAAGATAGCCCGCTGGATCTCCCTGGCGAACCAGGAGGTGCCCAGGCCGAAGCCCACAGTGACGAAGGGGGTCTGCCCGTTGGAGACACGGTTGGAGTTGATCTGGTACTCCATGGTCTGCATGGCGTCGTAGATGTTCTTGCGGGTCAGGATCTTGGCATAGACCTGACGCAGCCGAACAATCTGTGGAGCGTCCAGGTCGAAGGGGGCATCCTCGCCGATGGGAGCACGATCATCCAGGTGCAGCCAGTCAGCCTCCCGAGCCTTGAGGCCGCGGACGACATCCTTGGCCACATCGATGGGCTCCTCGTCCGGCAGGACGGCCTCAGCCATGGAATAGTTCTTCTTGTAGTCCAGACGCGCGTACTTGTCCAGCATCTCATCGCAACGGTTGACGGTCTGGCCGCCGTACTGGGAGCCGGCGATGTCCTTGATGATCTGGGTGATCTGCGTGGCAGCCGTGCCGATGGACTTGGGCGAGTCCATCATGGCATTGCCCAGCTCGAAACCGTGGGCCAGCATATCGCCGAAGTCAGGCAGGGAGCAGTTGGTCTCAGCCGTAAAGGGCGAATAGTCCGCGTCATGGAAGTGGATGTCACCCTTCATGTGGGCGTTGGAGACATCCTTGGGCAGCATGGCGAAGGCTGAAGCCTTGGAGACCGCGCCGGCCAGCAGGTCACGCTGGGTGGCGTAGACGTTGGCGTCCTTGTTGGCGTTCTCGCGCACCAGAGTCTCGTCCTTGCTGGTCAGGCGGTGGACGGCCTCATTGACATCGGTGGCTTTAGCCCGCTGAATGTCGCGGTCGAGACGGTAGGAAGTATAGGAGCGAGCGATCTCGTAGAGGTGGGCATTGACCAGGGCATGCTCGACCAGGGTCTGGATGTCCTCAATCTTGACCGGATTGGTGTAGCGATCGGTGATCTCAGACTGGACGGTCAGGGCCATGTCCCGAATCTGCTGGCGATCCTCAGGGCTGACCTCGTGCTTGACATCCTTGAAGGCGGCTTCGATGGCGTTCATGATGTTGACGGGATCAAAATCGACGATCCGGCCGTCGCGCTTCTCGACCAGAATGCCATCGACAGCATCGCGATCCGAAATGCCACGCTCCTTCACGCTATCGGTCATGACCTCAGTATCCATCGTCACTCCTCATACGATTCATACGGTTACTCATGTGCAGTTGCTTTGGCGTTCCCAAATTCCATGCTAGGAACGGCGAATCACATGGATGTCATTCTTTGCTGACAAGACTCACTCTATCACGCCGTGACCACCATATGTAGTGCCTGAGGATGATTTGTTGCCTACATGTAGTAATTTTTATGTTTTGTGAACTGCGTCACAAATAGCAGGGTCTGGACAAGGGCGGCAAATGGCCGAAAGGTCAGTAGCGGTCATTGACAGAGACGACACAGCCCCCCGACACTCCGCACGGTATGCACTTCTTTTGTCGAGACCTCGCTACAAGGCGTACGTCGTCTCCACTCCGACTTCCGTCTAGGGCAGACGCAGAAAGGCGACCCTGGCCAAAATGGTCAGGATCGCCTGCGAAACCCACGCTTAGACTGCTTGGAGCTGTATGTTCGTCACCATTCCGTCGTAAGAGCTGACAAACCCTTCCCTGACGGCGGCCTCCTGCATTTGCTCATAACTGGCATTGCCATGATGAGAGAAATGGTTGCACACGAACATAGTGTGCGAGTCGGCCAGTCCCATCTTCACCATGCGATCCCTAACTCGCAGATTGTCAGAAAAGTTCATGTGGACATCGGAACTGAAATCAGTCAACCCATGAGTGCAATCCAAGGAAACGTAGTCATATTTTAGCCCAGCTTTGGCCAGATCCTTCCAGGTTGATTCGTAGAAGTAGGCCGTATCATGCGCATACAGCAGCCCCACTTGACCGTCTGTCAGTCCATAGAAGAGACAGTCGCCGAAATGATGGCCATGCTTGGCTTCAAAAGCGCATACCGTGTAGGTCCTGCCGTTCCCAGCCGTCACTGTGACACTGTCACCAGGATGAAGAGCGTGATACGTCAACTTGTCGTAATCGTAATGCTCCTCCAGGAAGAAAGCCCGCTCGTAAAAGCCTTTGACTGTTTCAGAGCCATAGACATCCATGTGGGTGGGATTGTCGTCAGCATACGAATCCATGCGATAAGCCAGATCCTCACCATAAAAATGATCAGAGTGCCAATGAGTGATGAAGAGCTGAGTAATTGCCGGCAGATCAAAGTTTTCATTATTAATAAAATGGCAATAAGTATCACCAGGGAAATCTAGCAGGAGTGCATCGTCGACCAAAGCCTGGGACTGGGTACGAATTTCCTTGCCTCCAATGCGTCTGGCCTGCTTACACAGATCACACATGCAGAAAATGCCAGGGATTCTTTCGGCTGCAGCTGTCCCTAGATGTTCAAATTTCATAATTGCTCATACTCCTTTGTGATGGATGTAAATATTCATGCCTGGGCAGACACGTCATGCGACTCGGCATGGCGTTTGCGAAGTATGACCCTGTTGCCGACCATGCAGACCAGAATCCCCAAAATACTGAAGACCGCCAGCATGCCAAAGATCAGGTTGTATGCCTTTTGGGTATCAAAATTGTCGATAATGGCTCCAAAAAGCATGTAAGCGAAGAACGAGGGGCAATACCCGATGAAGGATGCAATGGACATGGCCGTGGCCGAGATCTCTGAATCTACCCCGTACTCACCTATTGGTGCATAGTAAACGGCGCGCAAAGCCACACAGATGAAAGTCACGAGGCAGCAGAGGACAACCACGGGGATCATCCATGCCGAGCTCCGGGGCGTAAAGATGACCAATATGCTGATGACGCAAACAATAACATAGAGCAGCGCCATCCACTGGGGAGTTGTCTTAAACCTCTTTGTGGCTAGCACACCGGACAAAGCCGCTGCGATCAGACCCATAAGCCCGGAATTGACTATGCCGAAAAGACCAGCAGCCGCATCAGACAGTTTGAATGAGGCCTGCACGAAAGGAAGGAAGTAAGTGTTGGCAGCCACATAGATCAAATAAGTGGCAGCAGCACCGAAGCCGGTAGTCCAAACTATTGGCAGCTTCATAGCCTGCAAGACCATCGCAGCCCCGTTGCTTTTGTGGGCCTTGCTCTTGACTGTGCCAGCCTGTTCATGCAGGAAGTCCTTCGGGATAAACCGAAGCACGACAAAAGAGAAGAGCATCATGCAAACCGGGTAGGTGCACATAGCGATGCGAGCACCGAAGATCTGCGAACCGCCGAGAGTGAACAATCCTAAGGTGCAGGCATTAAGCACCAGTCCGATGGCGGAACGGATACATTCCTGAGTACTGAAAGCGGCAGCCTGCGTCCGTTCCGTGGCCAAACTCTTAGTCGACTTCTGAATGGTTGGCCAATAGATGGCATCGCCGAAAAAGCCGAAGGCCGCGAAAGCCAGTACCAGGAACCAGTATGGCAGATGGGGCACTAGGCCGAGAATGAGGGCGAATATTCCATAACCCCATAGATCCACGGCGATGAGCTTGCGGATAGGCAGCAGATCCTGCAACCAACCCAGCAGGGCGTAACCGAATATCTGCACGAAACCTATGAGACCCAGCAAAAATCCAAGCTGGGCATTAGAAACCCCCAGAGCTTGGCGAAAGGGTTCGTAAATTACACTCTTGATGCTGGAAAACCAATAGATACAGGTGGATAAGGTAATGACTATGAAAATACCAAACTGTTTTCGAGACATACCCAAGTAGTCCAAGAGCCACTTCATTGCAAATCTCCTTATAAGGTTGATGGTGCTTCAACGCACCCGGGCGACACCGCCCATCCGCGTAAGAGTGACTCTGCTTCAGATCACTCGATCCCGTGGAGTCGTGAACCCTTTTGGTTCACAGGGCAAAAAGCTACCCCCCCCCCGACACGGCACGGTCCGACAATATCCAAACAGTCAGGTTTTTATAAACGAACAGAAGAGAACGTATGAACGCAAGAGATTGCTAGGCCAGCAGACCCCTTGGCACGAAGAGTGTTTGAGTGCGCAGACGGCGATCCACGCCCATGCCCTCCGGAGCCTGCCGCCCCGGCTCGATCATGGACAGGAGCATATCAACGCCCTGGCGGCCCATGCGATCCACCTGTTGGGAGATGACCGACACCTGGGGGCTGATCAGTTGAAAAACCTCCAAGTCGTCGAAGGAGACCATGGGCACGCGCGAGCGCAGATCGCCGTCCCACTCCATGGCGACGGCCTTGATGGCATCAGCCGAGTATCCGAAGATGACAGCGTCAACCCCTTGGCCAAGCAGGCCGTGCATGGTCGCAGCCGCCCGGGGACGATCCTCAAACCCCTGGCGGACCACCAATCCTGTCAGCCCCTGACGGACATCTACGCAGTCCAGAAAAGCCTGCTCACGCTCGCGAAAAGTATAGGAGCGGCTCTCCGGGCCCGGAACAAAGGCCACTCGTCTGCTTCCTCTTGTTACCAGAGCGTCCAGGGCAGCCTCCATGCCAGGCACAGGATCGGAATCCACCAAAGGGACACCGGGCAGGGTCTGGTCGGGACGATCCACGAAAACCACAGGGAATTCCCTTGCCAACATGGTGCGCAACATGGGTGAGGTGGGCCCGTCAGGCACGACCAAAACGCCGTCCATATGCCGAGACAGAAGGATGCGGTAATAGTCCTCCTGCCTGCTGGCCTGGCAAGAGGACACGCCGATCAGGGGCGCATAGCCTGCCGAGTAGAGCTGGTCCTGGACGGCATAGACCAGCTCGGAGAAATAAGGGTTGCGGATGTCGGGGACCAGCAGGCCAACGGCATGCGAGCGCGAGGAACGCATGGAACGGGCGCGGCTGTCGGGGATATAGCCCAGCTCCATGGCCGCCCTGCGGACCCTGTCCTTGGTGGGCGGCGAAATGCGCCCCTTGTCGTTGAGCGCCTGGGAGACCGTGGATACGGACATGCCCGCCTGCTTGGCCACATCACTGATGGTCACCGACATGGGAACCCTCCGTCGACCCCTACCGAGATCGGTTGTCTTGCTTCGGACGAGACCGACAGCGGCCGGCCTGCACGAACCTCTCGTGAGTTCCCAGTATAGAGGCATATGATGCAACCTTTCATCACGGCGAGGCAGGATCGGCTGGCTTGGACTAGAGTGGTCTTGTTCGCGCGGCTGGTGGCAGCAGCCGTGGCACATATCGCAGAATTCCATCGGTCAAGACCGTACCGGATCGTCGCGCGGGCTCCTCACCTTCCCGTAGCGGCCCCGATGCGGATGGGCACCAGGGGTGCCGGAGAGGCAAGGTGACAGTGATGAGCATGTCGAGGAACAGTGGCTTCAGGAGAGTTCCCGGCCACAACCTGATCGTGCGGGCGCTCGCCCTAACAGCTGCGCTCTGCATGGCAGCTACGAGCGCAGCCTGCGGGGCCAAGGGGGCAGACGACAAGGCCGATGACGGCTCTAAACTGTCCTTCATGCTGGATTGGACGCCCAACACCAATCATGTGGGCATCTACGTGGCCCGGCACCTGGGCTACTTCGACAAGGCCGGCCTGAAGCTGACCATCCTGCCCACGGCCCAGGCAGGAGCCGAGACCTCCGTCCAGAACGGGGTCGCCGATGTAGGCTTCTCCAAGCTGAGCAACCTGGCCACCTTCAACTCCCAGGGAGCCGACCTTCGGCAAGTCTTCAACATAGGCCAGCATTCCGTGGCGCGCTGGTGCTCGCTGGCCTCGCGCACCGACATCCAGACCCCCAAGGACTTCGACGACAAGACCTTCGTCAGCTTCGGTTCGGCTGAGCAGACAGCCGTAGTCAAGCAGATGATCCGTTATTCAGGCGGCAAGGGCGACTTCAAGCGGGTGACCAGCGGCACCAACACTTTCGCCACCCTGACCAGCGGCAAGGGCGACTTCGCCGGTTTCTACGCCAATTGGGAGGGAGTGGAGAGCGAGCTCAAGGGCCCGGCTCTGCACTGCTTCACCCAGGCCGACTGGGGAGTGCCCGGCAACCCCGACCAGCTGGGCTTCGTGGTCAAGAATTCCTGGCTGCAGCAGGCCGGTCACCGTCGCGCCCTGACGGCATTCGTCAAGGCCTGTCTGAAGGGATACGACTACGCCCTGAGCCATCCCGACCAGGCGGCGGACATCCTGGTCAAGGAGACCAAGGGATCGGCCATCGACCCGACCCTGGCCAAGCGCTCCATGGAGAGCATCGTCAAGGAGGGGTACTGGGTCGACAGCCCGGATCAAAAGAGCATCAGCGGGCTGATCAATGTCAAGGATGCCCAGGACTATCTGGACTTCCAGTTCAAGGCGGGCACCTACAAGGGCGCCAAGAAGGGCGATCCCAATAAAGCCCCTCAGGCCACTGACCTGTGGACCGATCGCTACGTTCGGGAAGCAGCCGGTCGATGAAGGTAGGGAAGCAGGGCAGAACCCGGGCGCTGCCTCCGACCCTCACTCTGCTGGCGCTCTTGATCATCTGGGAGCTGGCAGCCCGCCTGGGAGGAGTCAGCGAACAGGCCCTACCGGCGCCCAGCCGAATCCTGGTTGCCACAGTGCAGTCCCGAGAGGATCTGCTGCCCGCTACCGCCATCACCGCCCTTGAGGGTCTGCTGGGCTTCCTGCTGGCCTCGGTCCTGGGAATAGTGATCGGCCTGGCACTCTACAGCTGGCGCACCCTGCATGATGCCCTCTACCCCCTGATCGCCGGCGCCCAGATGATCCCGCTGATCACCATCGCCCCCCTGTTCGTGATCTGGTTCGGATTCGAGCCACTGGGCAAGGTGGTCATCGTGGCCGTCTTCGCCCTCTTTCCCATCGTGGTCCAGACCTACCGAGGCCTCAAGTCCGTGCCCCGTTTCTACCAGGACGTGGCCCTGAACTGCGGGGCAACTCGGACCTGGACCCTCTGGCACGTCAAGCTTCGGGTGGCCGCCGGGCAGATCTTCGGCGGCTTGCGCATCAGCGCCGCCTATGTCTTCGCCACAGCGGCCACCTCAGAGTATCTGGGCGCCAGAAACGGCCTGGGCATATGGCTGCAGTCGGCCTTCAATTCCTTTAGAACCCCGTTGATCTTCTCAGCAACTTTGGTCATCATCCTGCTGACCGCCGTCCTACTGGCCCTGATCACCCTGACCGAACGGCTACTGCTGGGCGATGCCGGCGATGATCATATGGTCAATCCGGACGACGAGTGAAGAGTCCCCCATCCCCTGCACTATTCATGGCTATCAAGCGGAAGAACCGGCCTGCCATAATAGGAACATACGGAAAAGTCAGATTCAGGAATATCAATAGAAGATGAGAGGGACGACATCCATGAGCCATCCAGATGATACGAACAACGGGAACCAGACCCCCAATGACCAAGGTTCGGCCAACGGCTGGCCCCAGAATGACCACACAGACGGAACCGGCTCAGGGCCCGCAGTCTACCTGAATCAGCCTCAGCCAGGACAATCCGGCCATGCGCCGGCAGCTTCAGACCAAAGCGACGTGTACCATCCGATCAGCGAAGCCCAAAGACCTGCCGACGATTACCGCCGGGAACAGCCGTACCAAGGGCAGCCATACGGTCAACAGCCGCAGGGTCAACAGCCAGACTACAACCAGCAACAGCCCTATGGTCAGCAGTACTACGGGCAGCAGCAGGCACCCTATGGTCAAGGGCCGAATCCCGGCCAGGCCAATGGTCAGCCCAATGGCGCAACCCCTCCGACTGGCTATGCGCCGGGCAACCCTTATCAATCGCCCGCGGGTTGGCCACAGGCCAGCTACCAACCCGGCCCCCAGGTCCCGCAGTATCCGGCCTACCCCTATGCGGATGCCGGATTCAACGGCGAGCCGCCACTGAACGCACCCTGGTACGGCATTGACTTCGTAAACGCTTGCAAGCGTTTCTTCGTCAAATATTCCGTCTTCTCCGGGAGGGCCTCCCGCGGGGAATTCTGGTGGGTTGTTCTAATGATCTTTTTCATCGACCTTGCGATCTCGATCATCACCTCAGGATCCATCTTTGTGGGACGGATTCTGTCTCTCCTGGTCACCCTTGGACTTTTCATACCCAATCTGGCTGTAGGCATACGGCGGCTTCACGACACCAACATGTCCGGCTACTGGATACTCCTGCCCTTTGCAAGCGAGCTGGTGGGCGCCATCCCTCTGGTCTTCGCCATCGTGGCTATTATTGACGGGCATCCGGGATCCTCGCTCTCCCTGCTTGGCTTGGGCGCATTGATCATGATCGCCGGAACCGTCGCCGGGATCATTCTGCTGGCCCGACCCAGCGATCCACGAGGAGCCCGTTTCGATCGCTGAGTCCAGCCAGCCCTTCGCCTTGGACGATAGCAAGGCGAAGGGCAGAAGGTCTCAGAGCTCCACAGGAGGCTTGTTGGGATCCTCGGGCACATGGGCGAACTTGGCCTGCAGGGCTTCGCGGCTCTTGCGCTCGTCATCTTCCTTGGCCTTGCGCTTGGCCTCCTCGGGATCCCAGAGCACCTCCTGACGATGATGGTCCCACTCGGCACCTGCCAGAGGAGCCAGCAGGTCTGCGAAAGCCTCCGGATCATCCAATAATCCCAGCGCCTGGACGACATCCTCGCTGGACAGGAAAGCCCGGGGAATGCCCAGCCGCTCGTTGAGCTCATTGACATAGACCAGTATTGGCGCAGCGGCCGCAGCGTGATCAGGGTCAGCGCCTGCACGCCGAAGCAGATCACGGCAAATCGCCAGGCTGGTGGCCAGGGCCCGGGCCACTCCCTCCTTGCTTTGCGGAGATTTTGGGGATGTGCTCTGGCCATCCAAGGACTGTTCGACCTTGGCCACGCCGGCGGCCATATCCTGCTGCCGAGCCTGATCCCAGCCGCTGCCCAAGGTTTCAGCCAAATCCGCAAGCATCTTGGACCGGTCTTCCTGCGCCTGTGCAGCCGCCTCGATGGCATCATTGGCCGCCATAAGGGCATCCACCAGATCCTGCGGACGACCAGGAATGTCCTCAGCGCCCTCATAGACGTATTCAGCGTCGGGGATGGTCACATCCTCTCCCGTCATCAACTGCGCCAGCACCATGCTGATGCGCACCTGCAGGTCCTCCGCATACTTGGCGTCGTTGGCCAGATGTTCGGCATTCGTCAAGGGCCAAAGGTCTACCAGCCTGGCCCCCTGTTCAGCCGCCTGGGCCACGGCGGGCCGCCCGGCTATGGCCTCCAGGCTTCCCTCTACAGCCACCATGATCATCACGCTCCTTCATCGGGTTCTCGGACAGTCATCCACGACAGTATCCTCAGCCATCCTAGGCCGTGCAAGCAGTCTTCACACGCCTGCCGCCGGGTCCGCGTAGGTGATTCCCAGCACTTTGCCGGTGTCACAATCCAGGGTGATGGAGGTCACCGAGGCCAGAGCGGTGGCTCGAAGGAACATGTTGTGCTCGGGGTGGCCGGTCTCCAAGAGATGACGGTACGACCAGATGGGCGACTCATGCGAGACGGCCAGGATCTGCGCATCAGGATGGCTACGGACCACCTGCCGGACGAAATCCCCCACTCGCCGGGCGATCTGCCGATAGGACTCCCCCCAGCTGGGTCGGCGCAGGTCCAGGATCAGCCGCAGGTTGGAGGGCCGCCAGAGGGCCCCCTGCCCGCGTCCGATACGCTTGCCGCGGAATTCGTTGCCGGCCTCGATCAGACGACGGTCATAGACAGGCTCCAATGGTTTCAAACCGTGCTGGACACGAGCTGGGTTGATCTGCTCAAGCAGGATGGCTGTGGTCTCCCTGGTCCTGTCCAGCGGAGAGGAGTAAACGGCTTCCAGATCGCGCATGCCAGGAGCCTCGGCCATAAAATGGGCCGTCGCCTCGACCATGGCCCTGCCTCTGTCGGACAAATGGAATCCCGGCAATCGCTCATAGAGAATATGATCGGGATTATCAACCTGGCCATGACGGACGAAATGAATGGTCGTCGCAGGCACGACCCACCTCCCAAGCTCCCCGGCAGACCCGATTAGAGACCATGGCGGGGGGTAGAATTATCAGTATCCCAATGGCGCCCATCAGGCGCCGATATGGTTACCACTGTAGCAGTCCCCCAGCAGCCCTATATCCCTTTCATGCATCTGGAAGGTTCTGGAGAAAACATGCTTCGGGACTGCGAAAACACTTAAGGAATGTGAGGTGAACAACCCATGCCACGGCAATTGAAAGCGGCTCTGGTCGAAGCCGGTCACAGGGTCTTCGGGGGATACTCGGCGCTCCTGCGACTGCCTCACACGGCACGGTTCGCAGTGGGGTCGGTTATCGCCTCCATGCCCTTCCCCATGGTGGGCATGACCATCACCATCTCGGTGCAGCACTACTACGGCAGCTACTCCTTGGCCGGAGCCCTGACCGCCATCCAGGCCGTGGCCCTGGCCCTGGTCAGCCCCATGCTGGGCAAGATGGTCGACAAGTTCGGCCAGCGACAGGTCTCCATCCCCACGGTTCTGGTCTGGATCGTCGCAGCCACGGTCCTGATCACAGCCATCACCGCCCACGCCCCCACCTGGGTGCTCTACCTGGTCACCCCGTTCATGGCGGCCATTCCGCCCTGGGGAGCCATGAGCCGTAGTCGGTGGACGCATCTGCTGCGCGGCGACCACCGAGCCACCAACCAGGCCCTGTCCCTGTCAGGGGTCTTCGACGAGGCCATGTGGGTGATCGGCAACCCGCTGGCCTCCATCCTGGCGGTCATTTCAGGCGTATTGGCCTTCTCCTTTACCGGGATCTGTGTGCTGGTCGGGGCCTTTATGTTCCTATCCTGCCGAGAGACCGAGCCGCCCTCGCAGACGGACATGGCCCGCGCCCAGGGCATCACCCGCAAGGAGTACCGGGAGCGCCAGGCTCAGCAAGTGGCGCGCCTGCGGGACCAGGAGGGCGGAAACGGCCGTAGTGGCGCCTTCTGGAGCGCCGGCATGATCGCCGTCTGCGCCACCTGGTTCGGCCTGGGAGCCTTCCAGAGCGCCGCATCCATCTCCATCATCGCCTTCGCCACCGAACAGGGGATGAAGCAGATGACCGGATTCGTCTTCGCCTGCTTCTCCTTCAGCTCCCTGGTCGGTGCCCTGCTTTACGGGGCCAAGAACTGGACCATCCCCCTTTGGAAACGTTTCTACTTCTGCCTGCTGGTGGTCAACCTGGGCATCGGAACCTTCATGTTCGCCAGGAATCTGTGGACCATCATGATCATCTACCTGATCATCGGCGTCTGCCAGGCACCCACCTGGATCAACGGCAACCAGCTCATGCTCCACTTGGTGCCGCCCATCCGCTTCACCGAAGGCATGGCTTGGCTGAGCGCCATGAATTCGATCGGGTCCTCAGCGGGTTCGGCTGTGGCCGGGCAGTTCATCGACCGTTACGGATCCCAAGGCGGGTTCGGGGTGGTCACTGCTCTGGCTCTGACCTCGCTGGCCATCGCCTTTGTAGGGTTCCGTCAAATCCGAAACAGCACCGAGGAACCCATTCTGACCGAACTGCCCGCCTGAGGGCGCAACGTAAGGCTTTTGCGCACAAGCGGCTCCCGCTACCCCGCGAGCACAGCAGGAATGATTGAATGGGCTATCGTGCGTAGATTAATCGGACAGCTGCTCAAGTTCGGCATCGTGGGCGTCATCGCCTTCCTGATTGACATCGGCATCATGAATCTGCTAATCATGGGGCCGCACCTGAACAATGTCCTAGCTGGGGCCATCTCCTTCCTGATCTCCCTGGTCTTCAACTATCTGGCCAGCATGCGTTACGTCTTCAAGCATAGGGAGGACATGGCCCGGTGGATGGAGATGGCGGTCTTTCTGGTCTCCTCGGTGATCGGCCTGGGGATCAATGAGGTGATCCTGTGGATGGGCACTGCCATGCTGCCGCCGGACGCCATCACCACCATGCACGCCCGTTACCTGCTCTACGCCAACATCGCCAAGATCACAGCCACCGTGGTGGTGGCTATCTGGAACTTCCTGATCCGCAAGTGGCTGCTGGATGCTCCCGCCCCCGGCAAGCCGGTCGACCCCCGTTCTGTGGCTCACCGTCTGGGGGCCTGGTCCCTGAGTCATCGTCCCTTCGGCTGGCGCTAAGCCAGCCGGCCCGGTCGAGGCTACTATGGGACGGGAATAGTCAGCCATCCGCCAGACGAACCGAATCATTCTGATTGGTCATGCCGGACGGACCGGAAAGGAAGCACCATGCCCGTCATCCACACCCATGTAAGCACACCCATCACTGCAGAACAGCGCGAACGGATCAAGACCGCCTACGGCAAGGCCATCACCGCTGTCCCTGGCAAGTCCGAGGGCTGGCTCATGTGCCCCTTCGAGTCGGACATGCCCATCTATTTCGGCGGTGACGACAGCAAGCCTGCAGCCTATGTCGAGGTCAACGTCTTCGGCAGCGACGTACCCAAGTCCGCCTGGGAAAGCTTGACCAAGACCATCATGGACACGCTGGAATCTGAGCTGTCCATCCCCAAGAACCGCACCTACATCCGCTATACGGCCACCACCGACTGGGGCTGGAATGGCGGCAATTTCTAGGCGAACGAACCGCCGTAACACATAAGGAGGCCTTCCCGCGCATATATCTGCTGCGGGAAGGCCTCCTGCTTAAGCCCAGATCCCTATTGCAAAAAGAATCGTTATGGGATAGTAGATCAGATTTACTACTCGGCGACGACCTTGACCGTGAAAGCGGCCGAGATCTCGGGGTGCAGGGCCACAGTGGCCGGGAACTCGCCAGTGGTCTTGATGGTCTCCACCGAAATGGCTCGGGGATCCACATCGGCCAAGGGGCGAAGAGCCTGGGCGATGGCATCATTGGAGATGCCGCCGAAGAGCTTGCCTGAATCAGACACCTTGGCTGCGATCTCGACGGTCTGGCCATCGATGGCGGTCTTGGCTGCCACGGCATCCTCACGGGTGGCCATGGACTTGGCACGGCGTGCCCGCTGCAGGGACTCGATCTGTGCAGCTGCGCCCTTGGACCAGGCGAAAGCCAGTCCCTGGGGGATCAGGAAGTTGCGCGCATAGCCGGGCTTGACCCCGACAACGTCGCCCTTATGACCCAGATCGGTCACGGTATCGGTCAGAATTACCTTGGTTTCCTTTGCCATAATCCGGACCTCCCTCAGCGACCGTTGGTGGCGTAGGGCAGCAGGGCCATCTCGCGGGCGTTCTTGATAGCCTTGGAGATCTCGCGCTGCTCCTGGACGGTAACACCGGTGATGCGGCGGGAACGGATCTTGCCCCGGTCCGAGATGAACTTGCGCAGCAGAGCCACGTCCTTGTAATCAATGGTATGAATCTTGGCAGCCCTCAGAGGATTCGGCTTCTTCTTGAAGGGCTTGACCGGCGGTTGCGGCCTTTTACGTGACATTGGTACTCCTTAAATAAATGATGACGCTATGAAACTTCAGAATTCGGGATCGTCTCCAGAACCACCGAACTCGCCGGTGGACCCAAAGGATCCGAAGGAATCGCCGGATCCGGTCGATGACCAAGGATCCTGGGCCGGGGCCTGCTGGCTCTGCGCTGGCTGCTGACGACCCATAGGGGCCGATGCCGCGCCGGCGCCACCCTGGTAGGATGCCCCACCCTGGTAGCCGCCGTTGTTGGAGCCGGCGAAACCGCCGCGAGATCCTCCGCCACCGGTGTTGGCGTTCCTGGTGACCTGAGCGGTGTTCCGTGTCAGTGCAGGTCCGATCTCATCCAGACGCAGCTCCACAACCGTGCGGTTGTTGCCCTCACGATCCTGATAGGAGCGCTGCACTAGACGACCTTGGGCGATTACCCTCATGCCCTTAGTCAGACTGGCCTGAATGTTGGAAGCCATGGGACTGTAGGTGGAATCCCAAGCCGAGCAACGCATGAAGAGCGAGTCGCCATCCTCCCATTGCCCCGAGTTCCTATTGAACTGTCTGGGCGTGGACGCGATGGTCAGGTTGGCCACCGTGCCTCCGTTGGAGGTCGTACGCACCTCCGGATCCGCAGTGAGATTGCCCACCACGGTGATGTATGTATCTCCCGCCATGTCACGACCTTTCCTCGGAGTGAGGACTTGGGAATGGGCCTCCTGGGGGCGAATCCCGCACCCTTGGACTTTCGACGCGAGGGCCGGACGTCAGCCGACGCTTCTATGTCCTTTTGCTGTTTGCTTACTTGTCATCCTTGCGAAGAATCTTGGTGCGGATGACGGACTCGTTCAGGTTGAGCACACGATCGAGCTCAGCGCTGGCGGAGGGCTCGCAGGTGTACTCGACCACCACGTAGTTGCCTTCCTTGTGCTTGTCGATCTCGTAGGCCAGCTTGCGACGACCCCAGACATCGATGTTGTCGACGGAGCCGCCTTCCTTGGTGACCACCTCGAGATACTGGTCGGTCAGCTTCTTCAGCGAGCGCTCATCCATGGCCGGATCGGCAATGAACATCAATTCATACTTGTGCGCAGACATCACCCACCTCCTTTGGACTTACAGGTCACGGACCTTCCGTGACAGGAGGGTGTTTAAAGCCGGCGGACCGGCTTGTATGTAACGCCGGAACCACCAAACAATGTTTCTATAATATACCGTTAGCCGGACTGAACCACGGCAAGGATGCTGAACAAAAACCATTTGCTTCACATCCCATTAGAAACCATCCATCTACGATTTGCCGTAGCCGCTGTAAAACAGAGACAAATCGGTATGGAGAAGGAGGAAGCTTACAAGCATTAAATACCGGTCGGTTCTCCGCACAGTGCAAGATCATGAGAAGGCTCCACTAGACTGGCTGCTATGACAGTTAGCCAAGACCTGGTATCCATCATCATCCCTGTGTACAACTCGGCCCAGTACTTGCCATACTGCCTTGATTCCATCTGCGGGCAGACCTACCAACACCTGCAGATTATTCTCGTGGACGATGGATCCACAGACGGATCCAGCGACATTTGTGACCGATACGCGGCCCGAGATCATCGCATCCAGGTGATACACCAGGAAAACCAAGGCATCTCCATAGCCCAAAACGCAGGTCTTGATGCCAGCAAGGGCCGCTATTTGGCTTTCGCTGACAACGACGATGTCCTTGACAGGAGAAACATCGAGCTACTTCTCCACGCCCTGAAATCTACTGATGCCGACATGAGCAAAGCCAGATGGCAGCAATTTGGCTCTTCCCAAATAGGATCTATTGTCAATGAAGCTGCTCACGGTGCTGCCACACCCCGAAGCATCCAGGTTTTCACTAACCCCCTCAAGGCCTATCAAACCTACTTCTGCAAGAGTCTTCGGATCTTTATGGACATGACGGGCAAATCTGGTGAGGCCAGGTATTTCAACGAGGCCAATTGGTGCAGACTTTACAAAGCTGGGCTGTGGGAAGGCATCCGCTTCCCCCCCGGCCGCTATGCGCAGGACATCATGGTGGCTGGCCCGCTATACCGACGAATGTCTAAGGTAGCAGACATTGATACGGTTCTGTACTACTGGCTGCAGTCTCCCTCGTCCGTAACGCATGCCCTCCGCAGTATGAACTTCTACCGAGATAACGTCGCTGCAGGCCTGACAAATTTCAAACTAGCTCTGGACAGTGGGATCACCCCTATGCGTAGCTACTACTCTATTTGGGATGGACTCCGGTCGGAAACCGCTGCAGCAGGGTCAGACCCGAAAAACCAGCAGAAACTGCGTCTAGACCGGAAGCGAGCCGATGCCCTCTTCCAGAGCATGGGGCTTTTCCAGAGAATCCGTTGCACCATCTCGACCTGGGTCAGGCATCTAGAAAAGCTGGTCTATGACGCCCGGATCAAGAATATGGCCTAGCCGGCTGGATGTTCAGTCCTCTCGGATCCAAAAGTTACCTGAAGTTCTGGAGAGATTGGGATTGTAGTAGGGATCGTTTTCAACCGCCTCGACGTGTTTACGCCGGAAAACCTCCGACTCTCTTTCCAACCTCGCCCTTTTCTGCTTGTCCTTGGCATCGCTTCCCCGGGTCACCGATTCGAAATGGTAGAGCTCAGCCTCATGGGCCCAGACATTGTCCTTGCCCAGCTGATCATGAATCCGCGCACACAAATCAACGTCGTTGTATGCAATCGCGAGATCCTCGTCGAAACCGGACACAGCTTGGAAATCCTTGGCCTTGACCATACAACATGCCGCCGTTACGGCGTAGTAGTTGACGTTCTCGATGAGTCTGCCGAAATAGCCAAGGTGGGTCCGCGGCGTACCGACCATGATATGCCCGGCCACGCCTCCAAGCCCCAGAACAATGCCGGCATGTTGGATGGTGTTGACGGGGTAATAGAGCTTCGCGCCAACAACCCCCACCCGCTGCAGCTGGGCGAAGGAGACCATGCGCGTCATCCAGAGCGGACTGATGACCTGGGTGTCGTCGTTCAGGAAGAGAAGGTACTCCCCTCTCGCCTCCCTGGCGGCCAGGTTGTTGATGCGGGAGAAGTTGAAGGGAATATCCAGTTCCAGCACCCTGAACCGGTCGCCCAGGCGCTCCTTGTACCTGGCATACAGCTTCTTCATGGCCGGGTTCCTGCTGCCGTTATCGGCAATGAGCACCTCATAGTTGGGGTATTGGGTCTTCCCGATCAGCGAATCCATGCACCGCTCAATATTGTCATAGCCATCCTTGGTGGGAATAATCACTGACACCAAGGCCGAGCTGTCAATTCCATAGTGGACGTCGTAAATGCCACTTGGGCCCGCGGATACCACCTCGGCGTCAATTCCCCTGCGTCCCATGGCCGAGCGAAGCGCACGTACTCCTGCTTCGGATGCATAATCTTTGGCACCACTGCTGGAGGCGGTCGAGGTGGGCAGAGTTCTCCAGTGATAGAGCACCTTTGCTATGTGCTGGATCCTTGAAGACTCGGTCTGCTCAATGAACCGCAGAAGCATGTCGTAATCCTGGGAACCTTCATATCCCGTCCGAAAACCACCGATTTTATTGACAATAGACCTTCGGTAAACACCCAAATGACTGATGTAGTTTGTGCTCAGGAGAAGATCAGGCTCGTAGTCAGGCTTAAAATGCGGATCAAACCGATGACCCTGCTCGTCCACCTTGTCCTCATCGCTATAGACCAAGTCCGTTTCAGGTTTTGCATTGAGTCGCTTAACCACCTCAAAAAGGGCCTGAGGAGACAGTTCATCATCATTGTCGACTAGAGCTATGAATTCTCCGGTTGCAACATCGAGGGCTGAGTTGGTTGCCCGCGATATGTGCCCGTTCTCTGTTCTGAACACAACCTTGATACGCTCGTCCTCTGTGCTCAGTTGTTTGAGAACTTCAGCCACACGTGGATCCGTGGAACAATCATCAGCCAGGCAGAGCTCCCAGTTGGAGTAATACTGGTTGCGGACGGAATCCACACAGGCACGCAACCACCGTGGCTCGACGTTATAGACAGGTACCAGGATAGAGATCAGAGGCTTATATGCGAACCCTTCGATATTGGACTCAACAACCGCTCTATCGTAATGCTCTGTGCGAGCGATGAGCTTTCTGTAAGCTTTCTTCTGCCGGCGAGGTGCCAAGAAGCGATCAGAAATGCGCCGGGCAAGACGACGCGGATGCCTTATAGCAGCAGCCCGTCTGAGCAGATCCTCGAACCTTGACATCGCCCGTGAGTGAGGCACTTTCAAAGCCATTGAAACCTGACCGGAAGGGCCTGAAAAGACCAGCGCGGGGCGCTCAGCGCGAAAGGCCGCCAGCCCGTTTGGCAAACCGATCCTTACCTTGAACCCAAGCTCTGAATCGATGGGCATGGCCATGGCCATATTCACGTCTGGACGAAGTACCCGCTCCATTTTTTCCAGACGGACATTCTCATCGGGTGATATGTCGATCAACGCCGGCTCATGCGCTTCTAAGTCAGCAGCCCAACCTGTAACCGTAATGGCGGAGGAATCCGAAGAAATCAGAATCTGGTCAATGGATCCCTCGACGGGGGCGTGGCCTGGCTCCAGGGAGGGGAAGAAAGCCGAGGCGAAAGGATCAACCAAGTCCTTATGAGCAGCCAGATATCTATCCAAGTCGTCGCGGGATATCTCCGTCAGATTTTCTGTTTTGTCGACAAAGAGGGAATAAGGCTGCCAGAGAGCGGTAAGCCCATGCTCCTGCTGCAGTCTCGCACAGTAGTCAATGCCCTGAAGACCTGCAGGAAGAGACTCATCGAACCCTCTCATTCTCTCGAAATCCTGCCGTCTAGTGACCATGCAGTCCTCCGTAACGGCGAACATATCTCGAGGTAGAAGGTCACGGAAGTAGTAACCGATGCCCTGATCCCAATCTCCTCGCATTTCAAAAGGCCGGCCTGCTTTCATTGCCCGAAGAGTAACCCCCACATTGGCAACACGGCCTTGATCATCCATGATTTTGCCACCGACTACGCCAACCTTATTGTCACGGATATAGTTGACCATCTCGGTCAGCCAGTCAGCTCTCTTGGGGCTCTTCCTATCCAAGAAAACCAAGAGGTCCTCGTCGCAGCCGCGCGAAACTTCGTCACAACTTTTCCCGCCAGTCGGCACAAACCTCACCCGAGGATAGTCTGTTCTTGCCTCAAGTTCATGGAGCATTTCTTCCGAATATCCTGAAGCAACAACAGCCACTGAGGGTGTTTCGCCATGGTAGTCGATCTTGTAAGTGCCCAGGTTATCGAGCATACTGACATTGCCATCGATCCCCCGACGCTCAAGAGCATCTTCGAGCGCAGACTTGCCAGCCTTATAAGCATACATCTTGCTACGGGGGTCCCCCGCCACGGAGCTGGAAAGGGTCCTCCAGTGATACATAATTTGTGGAATGTGGTGAACCTTCTTCGCCTGCTCGGTCGCTCTGAGAACGAAGTCGTAGTCCTGGCTCCCGTCGAAGGCTGGGTTCAAGCCTCCGACTTTCTGCAGTAAGGCTCTAGAAACGGTCACGAAGTGGGTAATGTAGTTATGGCTCAGCAAGAGGTGTGGAGAAAAATCCGGCTTGAAGAAGGGATCAAATCTGATTCCTTTTTCTGTGATTTTATCCTCATCCGTGTAGATAAAATCAATGGTGGGATCTGAATTGATCGCCACGACCACTTCGTAGAGGGCGTTGGGGGCAAGCTCATCGTCATTGTCCATGAAGCCGATATATTGCCCCTTGGCTAGCTCGATTGCAGAGTTCGTGGCAGCAGCTATGCCACCATTCTTCTCCCTGAACACTGCGTGGATTCGAGGATCACTGGCGGATATGTCTTTCAGCAGTGTCCGCACTGACCCATCAGAAGAGTGGTCGTCAGCCAAGCACAGTTCCCAGTTTGAGTACCATTGGTCTCTCATGGAGTCCACACACTTGCGCAGCCATTGCTCATCCACGTTGTACACGGGAATCACTATCGAAATTAGTGGTTTCTCGGCAAACCCCTCTATGGCACGCTTCGCCGTCTCGGGATTTTCTACCTCGTGGGTCCGTATCCACTCGTCATAGAACTTCTGCCGCTTGGTAACCTTTCTCTTCAAATGCTTCAACAAAGCCCTCACATTGGCCGAGAAGGAATCTCGAATAAGACGGTAGGCAATCTGCTTCAGGCGTTGCCTCTTCCTATCTTTTCTGAGTCTCTGTTCCAAGCGGGACAGGTCTATCTGAATCGGTCGCTCAGCACCATTAATCATGAAGAAAAGACTGAATGACTTCTTGTCAGCGGGAACTACAGCAGCAAATCCTGGTCGAGCCGACGATTCCAGCTCAAAAGTCGTGGTGATGTCCGGTCTGGCCTGCCGTTCAACGGTTACATCCTTATCTTTTGATCGCATGCCCAACTCGATCTTGCGATAGGTATCCACAGCCCAACCGGACACCGTTACGGTGCCAGCCGTGGGGTTTCTCACCAGATCCTCAATGGAAATCTCATAATTTGTGGCGCTATGAACGATCATCCTTTTTCTTCCTCGTCTTCGCACTTCTGAGAGCCCTACGGATTTTGATCAATAAGGCCACAAGCGTCTGACTCCTGAATCGTTGCCACCGCTCAAGATCAGCACGGTCGCTGTCCTGATGCCTTCGGATCCTTTCGGTCAATATGGCCAGAGGCTGAGGAGGGACATGGTCAAGAGGATATACGCGAGCAGTCAGTGATACCTCCCTGCCCGGCGGATCTGTTTCAATATAAAGTTGAGGATCAGCAGAGAGAAAGAACAGAGTACCCGCATTCTCAAAAGAGGCATTTGAGCTAACTTTCACCTTGGCTGCAGCAGCTGCATGGACAGTTAGATCGGTAATCAGGCATGGCAGTTCGCCAAAATCGATTCGAAAGATGCTATGATCCCCCGCCGGTATTTCAAGATGGTTCTCCTCATGCATGGATTCACAAAGTGTCGTCTGGTCGTCAATAGAAAAAGCTCTATTCTTACCTCGGAACAGTTGGATCTGTTGCCGGTAAAAAGCCAATCTGGGGTTGTTGGCTAGTTGGTTGGAGCGGACATAATCCTCGACCATCTGGCTGTTCCGAAATAGATAATCGACATAACCCTTATCTATGCCTGTTAAAGACTCTGGTCTGGCAGACATGTCGCCAACTACCCGGTTCACGGCCCCGTCAATGGCAAAGCGACGAATGAACTCATCGTGCCGAGCTGTCTGAAAATCGCAGGCGGCAGTATATCCCTCAAGAATCTGAGCCGCTAAGGTCGGGCCATCGATTATGCTCCGGCGATTGATTTCATCAACCAAGGATGGGCAGGACCCCTCCATTCTGCCAGAGAAATTGAACCGAGCAGCCTGCTCATAGTTTTCCGCCGTCAAATAGCCTGGTCCGCCAAATCTGTCATAGATGAAGACTGGTATGCCCTGAACCAGGCAGTATTGCACGGTCTTACCGATGGTTACGACGCAATCATATCTGTCCAGCAGATCCGGCGTCGTCAAAGAGTTGGCTTGCTCGGTCACATCGCCCAGCCGGTCCACCATTAGGCCCCGCGCTTTGAGGGAGTCAACTGCTCGGAGAAGTTCGGACGGTGTATGGTTTGAGACAATGAGAATTCTGCCCAAGTCAGGTCGAATGGTATGACGCTTCTCGACGAAGCTCATCGGTGCAGGGTTGGGATATATGGCAAGGCGTGAATCGTCCTTGGAAAAGTACCCCTGCTGAGCCTCGAGAGTTCCTGAGGAATTGAATACGATCCGATCCGCAATCCGGTTCTCCAAATCATATGTATAGGGCTGCTCCAGATGGACTTCACGATAAGGAGACATATGAGAGAAGACCACGCACGGGCGCGGACCGGAACCCAGTCCTTCGAGCTGTTGGAAAAAGGTCTTAGGCAGGACCTCATGCTGTACCCAGATGAGGTCAAAATCCGTCATGTGCAAGTCTGCAGAATCCACCATATTGCTGGTAATGATCCGAACACCGGACTGAGCGAATAAGGAACCGACAAGATCATCGACAATCCAGGCATAGACCGTAACGATACATCCGACACTCTGAAGATATCGGGCCAGCTCTAGAGCTTGGACCTCACTACCTCCTATGCGATCCAAAGAGCTCTGGGTAATGAGTACACGTTTGCCCTGCATTCGCCTAGATGTCATCATCAAATCAGCTTTACACTGATCCTAGGGTGAGTCAAGCTTTGGTCATAGAGCTTAGCCTTGCGAACCTGGAACTGATACACAGTCGATTGCTTGAGTAGAAGGTCGTTTCCTGAGGCGGCTGCGATATTGACGTGATAATCTCCAGAAGCCAACACATTCTCGATTTCGAATACAATTTCATGACGTCCCTTAGTGAAGGTGTCTTTGTCCGAATTGACCTTGTTCGAGGTGGCCAGAGCCACCCTGCCCTGCTGATCAATTAGGTTGATGGCGAAGACTCCACGAGGTATATCCCGATCACACTCGAACACGATCTTTATAGTGAAGTTCTGGTTTATATCGAGGAGCTGTGTGCTCCTCCCGTTGGTTGTGACCTGTACATCAACCATCCGGATTCCGTTACCATGCTCCAGGCGAACGGCTTCATTGTCTTTCTGCACGGCTTTCTGCTGCTGCTCTAGGAAGTAATCGGAATATGCGCTGGCCACGTCATCCGGCATGCCGAACTTGGAGATTACTCCATCTTGTATCAGCATGGCCTTATTGCAGAACTTGCGCACATCGCTCATAGAGTGGGTGACCAGGATTATGGTTTTCTTCTCACGCTTGGCTTCGAAGAAATAATCCTGACATTTCTTTTGGAAAGCCTCGTCTCCTACAGCCAGTACCTCATCCAAAACAAGGATGTCACCCTGAGATTTGATTGCTACAGAGAAAGCAAGCCGCACCTGCATGCCACTGGAGTAGTTCTTCAGCTTCTGCTCCATGAAGTCACCCAACTCAGCAAAGTCGACGATATCATCGTACATATCATCGATCTCTTCCCTGGTAAACCCAAGCATGGCGCCATTCAGGTATACGTTCTCCCTGCCCGTAAGTTCAGGGTTGAATCCCACGCCCAACTCGATAAAAGGCACCAATTTCCCATTGACCTGGACTTTACCGCTGTTGGGAGAGTAAATCCGGGAGATGATCTTCAGAAGGGTGGACTTTCCGGAACCGTTCTTGCCGACAATACCGAAGAAGTCGCCTTTCTTTATCTCGAAGGAAATGTCCTTGAGCACGTGCTGAATGGTGTATCCATTCTGACGACGAATAGTGTTGAAGACGACACCTTTAAGGCTGTTGGTCTTCTCATAGGGCAGTTTAAAGTCTTTGGACACATGGGAAACCCTCAGAGCCACATCCTCAGGCAAGCTGTCGGTTTTATTTGAAAACTTCATTTATACCAGCTCCGCGAAGTACTTAGATTTAACAGTAAAGAACCTCAGGCCTAACAGGAAGATCAGCAGGGAAAAAACGACGGGCCAGCAGGCGATAAAAAAGTTGCTTTCCCATTCCCATAATGTGGGGTTAGCCGGGGAAATCAGCACATGTCGGGCATCCTGCACTATCTGGGCCATAGGGTTCAGTAAGAGGTCCAGCTTGGCAAAAATAGGGCCATAGATGCCAGCCTTGGAGGAAATCATGCTAATCGGATAGATGATTGGCGTTGCATAAAACCCGGCCTGAGTCACGACCTCCCAGATAGGGTTCAGGTCGCGCAAGTTAACATAGAGCGCACTAAGAAAGAAAGCGATGCCCAAGGCCAAGAGATACAGTTCAAATACAATTGGTACAATGAGCAGGTTAGACCACGATGGTTTGACACCATTGATCAAGGCGAAGACGATGACAACGATAAAGTTGAATCCGAAATTGATCAGGGCACTCATAGATGATGCGACAACAACCACATACTTGGAGAAGTAAATCTTACGCAGAAGGTCTCCATGCCCTACAATCGAGAGCATACCTCCTGTCGTTGTTTCATTGAAGAGGTTCCATAGTATGATGCCAAGTAAGAGCGCCACTGCAAAGTGCGGCACGTCTGCTCCGAAACGCATGAAGCGCACAAAGACAACATACATAATGGCAAAGAGCATAAGAGGCTTGAGAACCGACCACAGGTACCCCAAGACAGATTCCTGATACCGCAACTTAAAGTCTGTGGAGACCATGGCCTTGAGCAACAGTCGATTCTTTTTGTTGAAAATTTCTGTAATCTTCAATGCTATCTCCCCAGTGGTTCCTGAGCACAGAATCTGCACCTCTCGATGCAGGTTCCTGAATCGTCAGGCTTGATCCACATGTTTCTTGAAGATGATCTTGTTGTTGGCAACATCCAACAGATGCTGCCCGTATGGAGACTTGCCATACCTCTGGCCTGCTTCAACCAATTCTTCACGGGTGATCCAGCCATTCTCATAGGCCACCTCCTCCACAACAGCGATAGGCAGGCCTTGAGCCTTTTGAACAGTTCTGACGAATTCGCCGGCTTCATAGAGGGAATCCATGGTCCCTGTGTCCAGCCATGCATAGCCGCGTCCCAGTGTCTGAACACATAGTGATCCATCTTGAAGGTAAAGACGATTCAGATCAGTGATTTCCAACTCACCGCGTGCCGAGGGCCTAACCTGCTTAGCGAACTCAGTGACCCTCTCGTCATAAAAGTACAGTCCGGTCACCGCATAGTTGCTGGCCGGATGCTCTGGTTTCTCCTCAATGCTGACGACCTTGTTGTCTTTGTCGAACTCGACCACGCCGTACCGCTCCGGATCGTCCACGTAATAGCCGAACACCGTTGCCCCGTGCTGGTTGCCGGCTGCACTCCTCAAAGTGCGACCAAGGCCGTTCCCGTAGAAGATGTTGTCGCCCAGAACCAAGGCACAGGGTTCGCCATCGATGAAGTCCTCACCCAGGATGAATGCCTGGGCCAGACCGTCCGGGCTGGGTTGGATCTTGTAGGAGAGTCTAATGCCATACCGGCTCCCATCGCCTAGGAGTCGCTGGAAATTACCTATGTCCATCGGGGTGGAAATGATCAGTATCTCGTTTATTCCCGCCATCATGAGAACACTCAGGGGGTAATAGATCATAGGCTTGTCATACACCGGAAGCAGCTGCTTGGAAGTGACGGTGGTCAGCGGATACAGCCGCGTGCCCGAACCGCCTGCAAGAATGATGCCTCTCATCACGTGACGCCTTTCTTAAGACTCTTACATCCGTGTCAAACTTAAGACAGCTTACTGCCGACCGCCAGCAGGAATCGATGAGTGACAAAATCTCTGCGGTTCCCCCGCATAGCGGTCTGGCCGGGAGCAGGATACTCAGCGGGAGTCGAGAATGGACTGGATGTAATCCGTTAGGGCGCCCTCCCAATCCTTGGGATGGAAGCCGGCGGCTCTGATTTTATCCAGAGAGAGGGCACTGTTTGTCGGACGCGGGGAAATAGGGCCGGCGGCTCCCGCATAGTAGTCCTCGGTCGATACCGGTTTCACCTTGTCGCCGTTGCCATTGGTCTGCTCGAAGACGCGACTTGCAATTTCGGCCCAAGAGGCGATAGACCCCGAGCCGGTCAGGTTGTAGGTACCGTATGGCGCCCGCGAATCCAGGAGGTGGAAGATGGCTGCAGCCATATCATCGGTGAAGGTCAGCCTGCCAACTTGGTCGTCTACGACGGTAACTGAGTCGAGACCGTCATCAGGATTAGCCACTCGGTCGGAAAGCCTCATCATGGTCTTAACGAAATTATGCCCCTGACCAATCACCCAGCTGGAGCGGAGAATGTAATGGCGGGGTATATTCGAAACCGCTATGTCCCCTGCGGCCTTGGTCTGACCGTACACGCCGAGAGGGGCGAAGGGCTCGGACTCAGTGTGCTCCTCCTGATGCCCATCGAAAACGTAATCACTGGAGACATGCACCAAGGTCATGTTGTGTTCTTCCGCGACCTTGGCCAGCATTGCCGGCCCTACGGCGTTGGACTTCCAAGCATCCTGCCGCCCCTGGTCCGTCTCAGCCATATCGACCGCGGTATAGGCACCCGCATTGATGATGGTACCGTACAGACTCCAGTCGAACTGGTCGTATGCCTCAGGATCGGAGAAATCGAAGTCCTCGATGTTCGTGAATTCGAACCCTTGAAGATCGTGGTCCTGCACATACTGACGGATGGACCGCCCCAGCTGGCCGCTAGCGCCGGTCACCAGGGTTCGGCGCGGAGCCATGGGCTTGGCCTGGGCCAGCATGGGGTGGTTTTTATCCGCTTCACTCAGTTCGCACTGATCAAGCGGTATGGGCCACTCAATGCCGAGCCGGGGGTCAGCGAGGTTAACGAAGGTATAGGTCTTCTTCTGCTCCGGGGACCAGTGGGCATTGACCAGATAGGTGTAGACCGTATTATCGGCCAGGGCCTGGAAACTGTTGCCCACTCCCCTAGGTACATAGATGGCTTTGGAGGGATCCAGCCGGGTGGTGAACACCTGTCCGAACCCTTCGCCTGGGCGGAGGTCCACCCAGGCACCGAAAATCTCACCGCTCCCGATGGAAATGAACTTGTCCCAGGGCTCGGCATGGATACCGCGGGTAACGCCACGGCTGGCATTGAAGCTGATGTTGTTTTGCACCGGGTGGAAATCAGGCAGACCGAGTTCCGTCATCTTGGCCCGTTGCCAGTTCTCCTTGAACCAGCCTCGGTTGTCACCGTGCACTGGCAGGTCAAAGACCAAAAGCCCGGGAATGTTGGTCTTGGTGACCTTCAACTCTTTTTCGAAATCAAAAGACATGGTTACTATTTAGTCACTTTCTTACGGGATCGATCATCTTTCATCACTAGGGGGAAGCGAATATCACTCGAGCAACGCAGAAAGCAACTTCGCATCCCGACGTGTTGTCCTCACGGTCACTGTCCGTTGCGACGATATTTCGCTTCGGTGGCTGCCTTAGCAGGCTCCCACCAATCCCGGTTATTCCTATACCAATCTATTGTCTGCTCCAAGCCACTTTCAAAATCTGTATGCACAGGCTTCCACCCAAGCTCGGTACGAAGTTTGGTGGAGTCAATTGCATAACGGCGGTCATGCCCCGGACGATCCTTGACTTTGTCGAAGGCATCCTCAGGCTGGCCCATTACTCTAAGGATGTCGCGGAGAACATCGATGTTGTTGCGTTCCCCGTCTGCTCCAATCAAGTAGGTCTCCCCCAGACGACCCTTGGTCAGAATAGTCCAGACAGCACTTGAATGGTCTTCGGTATGAATCCAATCCCTGACGTTGAGACCGTCGCCGTAGAGTTTTGGGCGAATTCCATCCAGAATATTGGTGATCTGACGGGGAATGAACTTCTCCACGTGCTGGTAAGGACCGTAGTTGTTGCTGCAGTTGGAAATAGTCATTCGAACCCCAAAGGTTCTGTACCAGGCACGGACCAGAAGATCCGAAGAAGCTTTCGTTGACGAATATGGGCTTGAAGGACGATAGGGTGTCTCTTCTGTGAACCTAGATGGATCATCAAGGGCCAGGTCGCCATAAACTTCGTCTGTACTCACATGATGATAACGGACATCGTACTTGCGAGCAGCTTCGAGGAGTCTAAAAGTACCCACAACATTTGTCTGTACAAAGGGTTCGGGATTCATTATCGAGTTGTCGTTATGGGACTCTGCAGCATAATGCACGATAGCATCATGGTCGGGTACGATTTTATTTAACAGCTCTTCATCGCAGATATTGCCATGAACAAACTCGACCCTGTCTTTCGGTAGCCCCTCTATATTCTTTAGGTTGCCGGCATAGGTAAGCGCATCCAATACGGTGACGTGCACATTAGGATGATGATCAACTACATAGTGAACAAAGTTGGAGCCTATAAATCCACAGCCGCCGGTCACAAGGATGTTACTGGGTGAAAAGAAATCTGCCATGCGAACTATTATACGATAATGCTACTTCCTTTTTTAGGTGTGCTAATGTACCTCTGTTGTATTCAGCTACGGGCCTCTATGGTCGCTAAGCAAGGGGGCCTGCGTGAAACTGCAAGCTAAACGATTAAACAGTCACAGCACCTTTGCGGTATTGTTCTTCCTCATTATTTCCATATTCGAGGGCATGGTCTTTCTGACCAATGTCGGAGCCCTGACCCTGCCAGATGGTGACATGCATGCCAACGCCTCGTATGCCATGGCAACCGGGCAAATAATGAATTTGCCAGAGCGTCATACGGACACATTCGGAAACACAATAAAGAGCCAGCATATTTCAGGTGACTCCCGATTCCTCCACAACAAGGGCATGAACAACGCGTTAGTGATGGACATCATCGGTGACCCCATGGCCACCGACCCTTACATAGGCAATCAACGCTTGGCCGATCAGAGGCCGTCTTCCCAAGTCACTCTCCCTGACAAGACATTTCCTTCGCGTGCAAACCAATACTTCCCTCTGGTCTACTTGCCACAAGGGATAGGTGTATGGATCGGACTCCACACGGGCCTTAGTCCCTACAACGTCTGGCAATGCGGGAGAATAGCGAATTTTGCCTTCTACCTCCTCCTAATCAGCCTGGCCATCACAATGATTCCCAAAGGGAAGTATTTCATAGCCATACTGAGTTCGCTCTACCCAACCATATTCATAGCATCCAGCCTCATGGCAGATGCCATGTTCATCAGTATCTGTACATGCTTCATCGCCTATTTCTTCTCCCTCTCAACCCACGATAAACCGGTAACCCGAGGTCAGATGGGAATCCTTATAGGACTCACTGTTTGCCTTTTCCTCTTTAAAACGGTGTACGTGGCACTGGCTCTGTTGGTATGGGCACTACCTAAGTCACTAATGACAACGAAACGCAAGGCCAAATTCACAGGCATATCAGCCCTGATTGCACTCCCAATTTATGGCTTGTGGAGTTCGTTCTATCAGATTGTACCGGCAATCGCTAGCATTGCTGACAACACCCATTTCATGTTCAGGCACCCCTTAAAGGTCATATTCACTATTTCTTGGAATCTTATAGAGTTCCCCAAAAAGCTCTTGAAAATCGGTCCAACTGCCTTGGTTCCTACACTCGTCGTGCTGACGGCTTGGATCATTCTGTTCACTTCCGACAGATATATGGCGGCGGGCCAGAACTCTCCGTCTGCTTCTATACGTCGATACCGGTACGTCTGGGTTTCCATCGTCGCGTTCTTCTGCGCAGCTTTCCTGGCCTTCCTCTTCATTGATCTCACTTGGAACGATATGACTGTCATGAGGACCGTCCATGCGATACAGGGGTTTCAGGGGAGGTATCTCACCCCGCTTCTGCCCCTCATGACCAGTATCTGTTTCTTCCCGCCCGAGAAGACATCAACCACTCGAGCCCCGCAGACACCGACCGATTCTATTGAGGAAACTCCCAGAGCAGAGAATGCTTCTCCAATGCAATAGCCGTGATCCTCGGCATCGTCAATGCCTACTTTATCGTCCAGCATCAGCGCATACTTATTATCTTCTAATATGCTTATCGGCAGGAGCCCAAACATGCAAAAGCAACCAATACGAGCCCTGAAAAAGAGCAAAGGGGCTCTGCTGTTCTTTCTTATGTTCGCCTTGCTCCAAGGCAGCTTCTATATCACGACAGTGGGTGCGCTGTCCTTACCCGATCCAAATATTCATGCCTATGCCTCGTACGCCGCTGCCACCGGACAAATTCTCAACAAACCCGATCTACACGTAGATCACTACGGTAATACAACCAAAATCCAGCAGCTTCACGGCGATTCCCGCTTTCTAAGTCTTCAGGGATGCCAGAACGCATTAGTAGCGACTCTTCTGAACCAGACAGCAGACTATGATCCAGCAATTGAGGCTCAAAAGGCTGTTAATAATTCGGCACCAAGCAGGGAAGTCACCACAGATTCCCTTAAACTCACGAACCGCGCCAACCAATATTTCCCGGCTGTATTCCTGCCGCAGGCTATGGGCATCTGGATGGGCCTTCATACGCATCAATCCCCTTACCAGACTTGGCAATTGGGTCGGATGAGCAACCTGCTGGTTTACACCATCATGTTCTGCCTAGCCATTGTTATCATCCCTAGAGGGAAAATATTTTTGGCTATCATCGGTGCACTGCCACATGGTATGTTCATCGCATCGAGTCTCATGGCAGATTCTCTTTTTATCAGCCTGTGCGCCGTATTTATCGCCCTCTTCATGGCCATCACCACACGTAACCAGCCCGCCACAAGGACGGAGATGATAGCCGTATCGGTGCTCACAGTGCTCTTGTTCATGTGCAAAACGGTCTACGCAAGTCTTGTTATATTGATTCTCGTCCTGCCTCGACGGATTCTCTCGACCAAACGGAAAGCTCTTTATTTGGGTTTCTCCGCCCTCATCATACTGGCAGTGTATAGTACCTGGTCATCCTTGTACTCAACTGTTTGGGCTGAAGCATCCGTCTCTCAGAATTTAATCTTCATGATTCGCCATCCATTGAGGATGTTCATAGCTGTGGCGTGGAACTTCATGAGAGAACCTATGCAGCTGCTTAGACTAGGCGCTCCCTCAATCCTCCTAGTAGTCATAATTGGTCTGGCCTTGGGATTGCTCATCCACAACTTCCCCCGTCCCCGATACAAAGTTACTTCAACTCGAGAATTTATAAGCATATATCGATACCAGATCACCTCGGCTTTTGCTTTCCTCCTCCTTATTTATATGGTCTATGCAGCAATGATGCTCACTTGGAACACACTGCCTCTGATGAGGATTGGTGATTCCATCAAGGGAATTCAGGCCAGGTACTTTGAACCTTTTCTTCCCCTCCTAGTCTGCATCGTCTTCCATGCCCCTGGCGAAAACCTCACTGCCACAAAAGATTCCAAAGCAGAATCCAATAAGACACAGCCGCCAAAAATAAAGGAAACTGGAGAGGAAACCACGAAGAAAAGTCAGAATACCGAGGCGATCTAAAATTAATGACCCAAGGACGTCCAGCTTCGTAGAAGATTATGGCCTGTAATTTTTGATATCGATGTGAGTAGTTACATTACCGTTTTAATCGGCAGATTGGATACCCTCACGCTGAGTAAAGCGGTTTTTGAAGATCCATTTCAAATGACCCAGCCCGGTTTTTACGTAGGACTGTTTTGTCTCTCCAAGCCTAGTTCGCTGAGTAACTTTAATTTCGCCGAAACGATCACCCAGATATTTATGAGCATTAAGTTTGATCTGGGGAGAAAGGTTCCAGTCGCCCTCCGTCAAATGCAGGGAAGGGACAACACTACGCTCGAATACCCACATCCCAGACAGGGAGTCATGAATGATGATTGCATAAAGAAAGAAAATTTCAAGGTTCAGGACTTTTACCCCCAGTTGCAGGGTGAAAGGAATGTTTTTATCTGGATACCGTGAGCAGGAAGCAAAGACCAGACTACGGTTTTTCATAATGCCTAAGATACGCGGAAGATCTTCGATAGGATAAGTACCGTCGGAATCTGCACATACGATAATCGAACTCTTGGCTCTACTGATTCCAGTCATATGAGCAAACCCATAACCGATTCCAGAGACTACACGATCATCAACAAGTAAATGGAAACGTGGATACAACTTTTCAAGCTGTCGACCAATTGCAACCGTATTATCAGTGGATTTATTGCTGACGCAGATTATCTCGTCGTAGAAATCGGGAATAGCGGCAACCATCCGAGCCAGATGCTTTGCCTCATTACGGCATGGCATAACCAGAGATATCGTCAAACCGTACAGCATCGCTTGTTACTCCTTCGCATCTTCTCTTCGCCCTGCAAGGGAAGCCGCTAATGACAGCACAATAACAAGGCAAATATACTTCGACTATCATAATCTACCCTTTACCGGAATGAAGTACTATCTCAGCCTGACCGGCCGGAAACACTGCACGACTTCTACCCTGGTCAATAGTTCATCCCTGCTTCAGCTACTCTCGAAGAGTATACGGAATGATAAAACATACTTGCCTATATCTGCTAACGACCATGTTCGTGAATTAACTGATTATAGCGTACCATATCCCGTAGTGTTATTAACAGGCAATACAACTGATTATTGCACTTTATCGAAGCGGCACTAACTGCTATTGCCGTCTTTCCTCAGAAGCCCAATTTCATTGATCTAGGCATATCCCGGAATAGGCCACAGTGATCTTGTACACTCATTACCCTCATCAATGAACACGCACCGCCTGGTGTTGGCATTTATTAGCTGCACGATAAACGGTAGAGTTCCCAAGGCTGACTACCTCCAACAGGTGACCCGAAGTCCTTGATCTTCTGAAGAGCCCCCGATTTTATGTATCTATCGAAAAGTGCTTGATTATGGAACGGATAATACTGGGCTTTATAGGTGAACATTTGCAGATCAGATGCCTGATCGCCCATAGTAAGCAGGTACTTATTCGTTGGAGTTGCAGTCCTGTTTTCGGCCCCTTTGTCATAGCTGGTAGTGACCGGACAAGTCGTGCTCAACATGAGCTCGGGATCCCCGGAAGCGAACGCGTGTTCTACCTGACCAAAGACCTTGCCATTCTTGGTATCCATGGGGTTATATACCGGGTACAGCATGTCTATGCCATACAGTGTCATCCCATACATGGATCCGTTGAGCGGATCAGCAATTACAGTGGAATGCGGCCCCACCAATTGGTTGACTTGAGAAAGCACTTGACGTTTCCGGTCGGTAAGCTGCTCCGATTGGTCAGTCTTAGTAAAACCCGTGTTTCGAGCCACGCTCGATGCTACCGCCTCCCGAGTGGGGTTAAAGAAGCAGGCCGCAGTTGTCAAGCAGACCAAGAGAAGAACTACTACAAAATTCGATCCGTACTCTCTATAGAGAACCGACACGAAAGACCTCTTATTTGTGTCCGGTCTGTATTGGAATAGGCATCGCATACCGAAAACCAACAGAGGCACAACGCCAAGCGGGATCATTGTCAATGGCCGAGTCTCTCCTCGGTACCAAGCAGCGGTAAGCACATTAGCCAGTGGCCCCTTAACCGCAGCTGCACATACGAAAATCACCCCTATCAGTACATATGAGAGAACAAGTGCCAAACCATCCTTGAACCGTCTGCCGCTCAGAGCCAGTGCAGACACAATGGAAAGCACCAGGCAGACAGCCATTGCCAGGCCGGAAATACCAGGCAGAAAATCAGTAATGACAATTCGGAAGGCTTCAGACAGGCTCCGCGTAGGCTGATAAGTGTGAAACCAATTGGACGGATGCAGGAAATCCTTCCCATGATCACGGCGCATCACATACAAGGCAAAGAACAGAACCGCGACTCCCAGACCTCCGAGAGCCGCAAGAATCCAACGCCACGGCAATCTGAAGAGAACGAAAAACCCTATCAGCACCAGGTAGGTAAAGGCAACACGTGGATGAGCCAGCATGACAAGCAATCCAAAAACGATGTTGACGATCGCCCACTGCAATATATGACGAGGGCCATCTGCACGTTCAGCAGTCACAGCATCAATGAGTCGCAGACCGGCATAAAGCGCAAAAGGCAGCAAAGCAGTCCCCAGACCATAGGCAAAGAGGGGACCAGCACTCAGAGTCCAATATGGGAAAGCCGCTGAAATGACGGACAATATGGGCACAGCGGCAGAAAGCAGACAACGTTGCCAAGTACACAGCCCATCCAGGAAATACGAGGTCCAGAGCAGCATGCCCATAGGAAAAATCAAACCGGCATAAGCAATCCAAATCAGATTGACACCAGCAAATATAGTGATGTCGATGCCAAACAATGCGCACAACCGCATGATCCCGTAAACCAGAAGATGAAACAAAGGCGGATAAAACGAGTCATTGGGATTCAGAGTCAGCGCAACCGATAGACCATTCCTAAGCAGCTTACGAATGAAATAATAATGAGAAGGGGCATCGATTTCCTGAATCGGAGACAACCAAATATCTCCAGTGCGAGAGAACCAAACCAGCACCAGTGTCAAGGCGATCAGAATTCCGAACAGTCCCGCATATATATGGGCATGTCTATGCAACCGAGAAAACGAAGAGGAACTTGTATCTGCCGATCTGCGAATGGCACGATCACGTGCCAGCGGGCATGCTACCAAGGCAGATGAGCCAACCACTTTTTCTTGGCCCAGGTCGCGATCTTTTCTCGTATCTGCATCCATACCTGCACCCTTAAGGATTACGCCGGAATCTGCCCGACTGACTGTTCCTTGGCATTGGATTTGACCCGCACAGATTCTTGGCATCTGACTATAGCCATCACCATCATGCCATACTGACCTGAATCAGATCAGCGGCTTTTAAGTCCACATCGACGACATTCTGAGCATCCTCATTCTGCGCTTCCAAATTCGTCGCCGGATTACTGCCCAACTCCGTGGGAGAAGTTGCCGGAGCAGCAGGCGCAAGAGTACTCACCTGAAACTTCGCAATCCCGTCCTTGTTTTCCCTGCTTTCCACACGCAGAATACTCCCAGGCACGAGACCGAGACGAACGAGATACCTGAGGATGTCCGAATCCTCGTCGCTGACTCGTTGAATGCAGACCTTTGAGCCTATCGGCACCTCGGATAGAAGACTGGTAGCCGGCATATCAGGCAGATCTCCGTCAGCCGATGGTATGGCATCCCCGTGTGGATCCGCAGTGGGGTGTCCCAGATATTCGTCGATGCGGTCCACCATCTTGTCAGAGACGGCGTGCTCAAGGCTGTCCGCCTCCTCATGCACCTCATCCCATCCGTAACCGAGAACCTGCACCAGGAAGGTCTCCAGCAGCCTATGGCGCCGGACCATGGTGACCGCATAGCGACGACCGGTTTGGGTCAGCTCCACCTTGCCGTAAGGCCTGTGAGTGACCAGACCGGCATCGACCAGACGACCCAGCGCGCCCGAGACCGTCGACTGTTTCATGCCCGTCCTTTCGGCCACCGCAGTGGGCTGGACAGGGCCCTTGTCCCATTCCTGAAGATCCCAGATGACCTTGAGATAATCCTGGGCGCTAGAAGACAGTTCGGCAATTCCCATGTTCCACAGTCTATAGCACAGATCCATGGCGCGACCCGCGAGCAACCCCCGCAGGCATATTTTGAGATTGTCACAGATCACCTCTGGTATTCTTCATCGAGCGCCACTAGACTTCGAAGGGTCGAAGTCTATAGCCAGCCACACGACCACCACGGTCCAGAATCAAGGAAGGTGACATGCCGAACACTCAGACCCGACCCGCCTCAGGGTCCGCCAGTCCAGCCGGATCCGAAGTCAGGACTCCGCCGTCCAGTCGGCAGCACCAATCCCATCCCATCATTGAGACGGCCAATGGGCGCTCCCTGGAGGAGATCAACGCCACGGTCTCCGTACCCAATTCGACCTCCTCCTTCTGGAAGAACCTGGCAGCCTTCTCCGGCCCGGGCGCCCTGGTGGCAGTCGGTTACATGGATCCCGGCAACTGGATCACCTCCATTGGCGGCGGCGCCCAGTATGGCTACCTGCTCATGAGCGTCATCCTGATCTCCAGCCTGATCGCCATGATGCTGCAGTACATGTCGGCCAAGCTGGGAATCGTGACTGGTCTGGACCTGGCCCAGGCCACCCGCCAGCACACCAGCCGCCGGCTCAGCTTCGTCCTCTGGATCTGCACGGAGCTGGCTGTGATGGCTACCGACATCGCCGAGGTGATCGGCGGGGCCATCGCCCTGAAACTGCTCTTCGGCATTCCGCTGATCCTGGGCGTGACGCTGACCGTGCTGGATGTGCTCATCCTCCTGCTGCTGACCAAGATCGGCTTCCGCCGCATCGAAGCCATCGTGGCCACCCTGATCCTGGTCATCATGGCGGTATTCCTTTACGAGGTCTTCCTGGCCAGGCCCGACATGCCCGCAGTCTTCCGCGGCTTCATCCCCGACAAGGCCATCCTGGGCAACGGACAGCTGACCATGGCTCTGGGCATCGTGGGCGCCACGGTCATGCCCCACAACCTTTACCTGCACTCATCCATCGTTCAGACCCGCGACTTCGACCGCAGCGACGACCGTCAGGTTGCCAACGCGGTCCGCTTCGCCACCTGGGATTCCAACATCCAGCTGTCCGCCGCCTTCGTGGTCAACTGCCTGCTGCTGATGCTGGGTGCAGCCATGTTCTTCGGACACGGCGAGGGGCTGGATACCTTCACTGCCCTCTACAACGCTCTCGGCGACAAGACCATCGCCGGCCCGGTCGCCTCCGGTCTGCTCTCCACCCTCTTCGCTGTGGCCCTGCTGGCCTCCGGTCAGAACTCGACCATTACCGGCACTCTGACCGGACAGATCGTCATGGAGGGCTTCATCCGCATGAGGATTCCTCTCTGGCTGCGCAGGCTGGTCACCCGTGTGATCTCCATCATCCCCGTGCTGATCTGCACCATCGCCTTCGGCGGCAAGGAGTCCGCCCTGGATAGTCTGCTGGTCTACTCCCAGGTCTTCCTGTGCGTGGCCCTGCCCATATCCATGATCCCCCTGGTCTGGTACACCTCCTCCAAGAAGATCATGGGCAAGTATGCCAACCCTCGATGGATGGCCTTCCTGGCCTGGATTGTCGTGGCTATCCTGACCGGGCTTAACCTCCAGCTGGTCATCCAGGATGTGGGCGAACTGATACAGATGCTCTGAGCACCAGTGCTCTGATGAGAGCCGTCGCCGTTTGCCGATTGAATGAGGCATCGTCGGCGGCTCTCTTGCAGTTCCGCCCGCAACAGACACATCACTCTTCGTCGTCATGAGCATCTTGCTCGATTAGTGACATATCTGACTCTCGCTCAGCGCGCATATCCACCAACTCAATCCCCAGTCAGATACGGTGGAGAATAGCAGGATTTTATCAAGAGTCCTGTCATCAGCGATCGAGTGGTCAACCAGGAGCTGGGTCGCAGACCTGGCCAGCTTGGGACTGTCAATCGCAAAACTCATAGAGGTCAGAGGAATCGAGCAAACATGAACGACAAACTTACTACCAACGAAGGGCAGCCCTGGGCAGACAACAACCATAGCCAGACGGCGGGCACCCGCGGACCCATCCTCATGCAGGACTACCAGCTCCTCGAAAAGCTGGCCCACTTCAACCGCGAGCGCATACCAGAGCGCGTAGTCCACGCCAAGGGGGCTGGGGCCAAGGGAACCTTCACCTTGACCAAGGACATGAGCG
The DNA here is from genome assembly GCF_016101425.1 of Bifidobacterium sp. W8112. Taxonomy (NCBI): domain Bacteria; kingdom Bacillati; phylum Actinomycetota; class Actinomycetes; order Bifidobacteriales; family Bifidobacteriaceae; genus Bifidobacterium; species Bifidobacterium sp. W8112. Next base: position 634,738 of record NZ_JACFQN010000002.1, read on the forward strand.
CCTACACCAAGGCCGACGTATTCAACGGAGCCGGCAAGACCACGCCCATTCTGCTGCGCTTCTCCCAGGTGGCCGGTGAATCCGGTTATCCCGACACCCTGCGTGACGTGCGCGGTTTCGCCCTGCGCTTCTACACGCAGGAGGGCAACTACGACGTGGTGGGCAATAACACGCCCATATTCTTCGTCAACGACCCCCTGAAGTTCCCCGACTTCATCCACTCGCAGAAGCGCGACCCGGCCACCCACCTGCGCAGCCAGGAGATGCAGTGGGACTTCTGGTCGCACTCCCCTGAGTCTGTCCACCAGGTCACCTATCTGATGGGTGACAGGGGCAACCCTGCCAGCTACCGGAACATGAACGGCTACGGAAGCCACACCTTCAAGTGGGTCAACGCGAAAGGCGAGCAGTTCTGGGTCAAGTACCACTTCCTGAGCGAGCAGGGCGTGAAGAACATGACCGACGAGACCGCCGCCAAGGTCGCCTCCGAGGACACGGACTTCCTCCTGCATGATCTTTACGATGCCATCGACAGGGGCGACTACCCCAAGTGGAAGGTCTGCGTGCAGATCCTTCCTTACCAGGAGGGCCTGGACTACAAGGACGATATCTTCGACGTGACCAAGGTGGTCTCCAAGAAGGACTATCCGCGCATTGAGATAGGCGAGTTCGTGCTGGACACCAACCCGACCAACTACTTTGATGATGTGGAGGAAGCCGCCTTCTCCCCCGCCAACTTCGTCCCTGGCATTGAGCCTTCCCCCGACAAGCTGCTGCAGGGCCGTCTTTTCGGGTACAAGGACGCCGAACGTTACCGTCTGGGCGCCAACTACGAACAGCTGCCCATCAACCGCCCAGTCAATGAGGTCCACAACTACGAGCGCGATGGGTTCATGTCCCAGGGTCAGGATGGATCGGTCAACTACGAGCCCAACAGCAAGGGCGGCCCCGTGGAAGACAACGATGCCAAAATGCACAGCGATGCCGTCCAAGGGCAGACCGAGTACTCCCGCCCCTATGACAATGACTACTATTCCGCGGCCGGCCGTCTCTATAGGCTGATGAGCCCGGAAGAGAAAGACCGCCTGATACAGACCATCAAGAACACCCTGGGCTCTGTCGATGACCAGGAGATCCAGGTTCTCGAGACCAGGCAGTTCTACCAGGCTGACCCGGAGTACGGCCAGCGCGTGGCTGAGGCTCTTGGCCTTTCCATGGATCAGATCAAGTAATACAAGAACAGGGCGGGAACTGTCGGCGACACGTCTGAACTGGCTTGCAATCCCCGCCCTGTGTTATTATTTCCTAGTTGCCTTGATCAGGGTCACGTAGGCTACGGCCCCATTCATTGCAGCCTTGGAGGATTCGCCTAGTGGTCTATGGCGCACGCTTGGAAAGCGTGTTGGGTTCACGCCCTCACGAGTTCGAATCTCGTATCCTCCGCCAGCGGAGTCTTGGACAGTGGCCCAAGACTCTTTTTGTATGCAGAATATCGGTATTGTCATCCTTTACGCTATCGATCCCCTGATCTTCCACTTTGTTTGATCTTATCCGTTCGTTTAATATAGTGAGCTAGGCGGTCTTGTTGCCAGAAGAGGCCTCATCACCTAAGTGCCTCGCAAGACAGTGATGTCCGGAGGCGACCAGACGCTGCGAGCATGGGCGAGACAAAGAAAGTTCAAGGCCATGCCGTTGAAGACTTACGGCAAACGCGAGAGAGGATACGCTCAGCCCCGTCACCGGCTACAAGTTGGCACCCATAGATCTTTGCGACGGGTGATCTTACTTAAGCGAATCACCGGTCGCTTCCTGGACAGGCTGATAGGCGCCTCTTCTGGTCTGAGCGCTGAGTGCGTCCACAGCAGACTGAAGGTTATACGATCTGCAAATGTAATGATCGGCATCATATCAATTTCCATTTCGCACATCTATATAAGCGTCATACCTTTTTAAGTATCAAATTATGACCGATGCCTGTATCCCTGCTCGTTGGCATCATGAGCCAATCGATGTCAGCAACGGTCCCTGCTTTGAAAGCGAAAAGACACCTTTCTTACTCAGTCGTAGTTCTGTTCGGTTTAAGGAAGAGCGAGCCGCATAGGCCGATCAGGGCTATGACTGCAAGGAAGATGAAAGCCCATTGGTAGCCCTGGTCGAGAGCCTGGGCTGTCGTGGCTCCACTGAGACTGCCACGCTGGGAACCGATGGTTACGATCATCATAGCGGCGGCCGTACCGAGCGAACCGCCCACCTGACGGACAGTCGAGGCAGCCGCGTTGCCATGAGCCGTAAGTTCCGTCGGCAGAGCGTTGATGCCCTCGGTGAAAGTGGTCATCATGACCAGTGCCACTCCTGCCAGGCGCAGAGCATAAGAGAAGGCGATCACAATAAGACTGGTAGTGGTGCCGAACCATATCATCGGCAAGGTTCCGGCCAGCAGCACCGTGTACCCCAAAAGGGAAATCTTCCTCGCTCCGATTCTTTGATAGATCAGACCAGAGAGAGGGTTGAATATGCCCATGACAATGGCTCCCGGCAGCATGACCAGACCAGAGGTGAGCGCGCTTGACCCGCGCGTATTCTGCAAATAGAGAGGAAGGACCAGCTCCACACCGACCATGGCGATGTTGCTCAGGGTGCTCAGCAGACTGGTCAGATTGAAGATGGCATTCGTGAAAACTCGCAAATTCACCAGCGGAGACTCCAGAAGCAGCTGACGCCGACAGAACAGGGCCACCACCAGCAAGCCGGCCAGAAGCAATCCGAGGTCAAGCACTGAGGCACCGCCCGCCTCCCCAATGGCGGACAGGGCGTACAGAATGAGCCCGAAACCCAGGCAGGAGTAAACCACGGAAGGCGTGTCCAGCCGGGTTCTCACCTGCCGGTTGACCGTGTAGACCAGGAAGAACGAGGCCACCAGAATCGCAGCGCTCAAGGCAGCAAGCAGCACAAACAAGGCCCTCCAGGACCAGTGCTCCAAAACAAACCCTGAGAGCGTGGGGCCAACCGTCGGACCTAAGGCCACCACCAGGCCCACCACGCCCAGGGCCACGCCGCGCCTATCCGGCGGGAAAAGCAGTAGTACCACATTCTGCATGAAAGGCATCAGCGATCCAGCGGCTATGGCCTGGATGATCCTGCCCGCCAACAGCAGCGGGAAATGCCCTTCGGAGAAGACACAGACCAGGGAGCCGGTCAGAAAAATAGCCATCAGGACCATGAAGGTGTGCTTGGATCGGAAGTTGGAAAACACCCAAGCCGATACGGGTATCATCAGCCCCACCACCAGCAGATAGGAGGTGCTCAGCCACTGAGCAGTGGATTGGGGCACATGGAATTCCGCCATGATGGTGGGCAGAGCATTGTTAAGGAAGGTCTCCGCCATCAAGGCCAGGAAGGCCCCTGCCAAAAGCGTGCCCATCATCGCAGTGCGACTTCCCTCAGCCCCTCCTTGGCTGCCTTCCCCCTTGGCGCCATCCTTATTCATATTGCATCCTCTCCGTCCTTCACCGGCTCGGGCCAAAGCCTGCGTGATCCGACTAAAAGCAGATCAGGATTCCATGTTTCTAATGATTCGTTCCAGGTAGCCGACCAGCTGCCTGCTCTCCTGCTCATCGAACCCTTTCAAGGCAAGCTCGCCCGTGTTCTCTAATACATGCCGGATCTCGACCTGGTGGGCGTTCAGCTCCTTCCGCGCCTGCCCGGTGAGCTCAAGAACCATCTGACGTCGGTCATCACTCTGCGGCTTTGCCGTCAGCCATCCTGCCTTGACCAGCCGTTTGACAACCCCCCGAACCGTAGGATGGCTCAAACGGAACCTGTCGCCCACAGTCTTCTGCGTAACCTCCAGGCCCTCATGCTCAAACAGGTAATAAACCATGACAAACTGAGGACCAGTCAGATTGGGAAAGATGCTCCGCACACACTCGTTCATATGCTTTTCCAGCAGAGTGTTGGCTATTTTGACCAGTCCCTCTGGCCGCTTCTCCGAGAGCTCCAAAAGTTACCGCCTCCCTAAAATGTAGCATGCTACATTCTTAACAAAGAAAGCCTGGCTGTCAAATCAAAGAACTACAAAACCTATCCAACAACGTTCGCAATACAGGAGGCGAGGGGATGCTCGAGCCAAAGAAGAGCCATAGCTCAGCCTCTCCGACCGGTGGACATGCTGGCTTACCCGGCATTGAGGTGTCAGTATCGTCGTTCTGCATAACCGACCGACTAAGCAAAACTGATAGGGCGATAAGTTGACACTCCGTCCCACCACCCCCTGTCAACAAATCACGAGCCTTGAGTCCCATAGCCCCTCTTTGCCTTGGAGCAACCGACACAAAGAACCGCTAACCCGCCTCAAGGGATCCACCCGGCAAACATACGCCTACTCTCATGCAAGAAGCTCTTACAAGCAACAATGAAGGCATGCGAGAGCGTCCTTTGCACAGAAAGGTCCAATTAAGCGTTCCATGAAATATCCTGCGCTATTTCAACAAAACACAGCGAATATCGAACCTCCTGAGACCCGACTTCATCGGTCCGATACAGTCAGACAAGACCGAAGCCAGAGCGTAGCTGCCTATCTGGGAGATAGATAGTTTCCAATATGATATAGTTTCTATAATGAAATCAAATAAGTCGTCCTCCCTTTACGATGCGCTCATGTATCTGCAGTGCGAATTCGTAGCAGAGCGCAACAGGGTCAATCCGGGGAACATTACTTGGCAACAGTTCGACATCCTAACCATTCTGCGCACAGGAGCGTCCACGCCCTCACAGATTGGCCAACGACTCGGCATGAGCCGATCCAAGATCTCCAAGAACCTGAGCACGCTGCGCGACCTCGGATATATCAAACAAACGCCCGATACTCATGACCGGCGCGAGCTGGAAACCAGCCTGACCCCGGATGGCCGGGACATGCTCGGCATCATCGATCAACAGCACAAGACCCTCGAGGAGGATGCCCGACGGGTCTGGTCCGAAGACGAGCAGGAAGAGTTCACAGCTCTTGCCAACAGGCTTATCGCCAAGCTGCGCCAGGAGCGAGTCGACCGATGAAGACCGAGTGCATTCTTATTGATCGGGCCTCCACACACAACCTCAAGCAAGTCTCGCTGGCCATACCAAAGCGGGCCATCACCGTGGTCACCGGCCTGTCGGGTTCAGGAAAGTCGTCTCTCGTATTTTCCACGCTGGCAGCCGAGTCACAGCGCATGATCAACCGCAGCTACAGCTCCTACATTCAGCAGCTCATGCCCAAGTATGAGCCTGCGGAAGTCGTCCACATCGACAACCTGCCCTTCTCCATTGTCGTCACCCAGAAACAGCTCTCGGGCAACGCCCGCTCGACCGTGGGCACCTATACCGACATCTACACCGCCCTGCGCCTGCTGTTCTCCCGCATGGCCCAGCCCTTCATCGGGTACTCCATGACGTACTCCTTCAACAATCCTGCGGGAATGTGCCCGACCTGCCAGGGCCTGGGAACTGTACGTAGCCTGGTGCTTGATCGCCTGCTCAACGTGGATCTCTCGCTGAATCAGGGAGCCATCAACTTTCCAACCTTCCAGCCGGGCGGTTGGAGACTGACCAGGTATACGGATTCAGGCTATTTTGACAACGATCTGCCCCTACGTGAGTGGACCAGCAGTGATCTTGACCTCCTGCTCTACGGCAAGAAGCAAAAACCGGCACACCCTGGCCCCGCCTGGCATAAGACGGCCATATATGAAGGATTGGTGCCCCGGATCACCAAGACCTTCATGAATCAGAGCAACGACAAATACCAGCATGAGCTCGAGCAAGTTACACGAATCGCCCAGTGTCCCGACTGCCAAGGGGCCAGGGTCAACGCCAAGGTACGCTCAGCAAAGATCGGCGGACTGAACATAGCCGATTGCTCAGCCATGAGCGTGGCTGACCTGCAGGACTGGCTGGAGCAGATCCATAACGATCAGGCTGATACCATTCTGGAGGACCTGGAGCGCAAGATAGCCAATATGATAACGGTTGGGCTGGGCTACTTGAGCCTGGAGCGCGGCACCCCTACCCTTTCCGGAGGAGAGGGGCAGCGCCTGAAAATCGCCAACTGCCTGAACAGCCCTTTGAATGATGTTCTTTACATCTTTGACGAACCGAGCGTTGGCTTGCATCCCCATGACCTGACTGGGATCAAGAAAATCTTCAAGGGCTTGCGGAACAAGGGCAATACGGTGGTGATCGTGGACCATGACCCCGAGCTCATCGCCATCGCCGATCATATCGTCGACATGGGGCCAGGAGCAGGCAGGGAAGGCGGACGCATCGTCTTCGAGGGGGACTACCAGTCTCTGCTGGAAAGCGGCACAACCACTGGCAGAGCCCTGTCGGATCCAGGCGTAGTGAGCGAACCAGCGGCGCCTTCACATGGCTTTTACACAGTAGACAAGGTCACTGCCCATAACGTCAGAGAAGCCCGCGCCAAAATACCCAGGCATATGCTGACTGTGGTGACCGGAGTGGCCGGCTCAGGTAAGAGCACGCTGATCAGGGAAGGCTTCATGGCTCAGCACGATGCCATACTCCTGGATCAGAAGCCGATCAAGGCCAGTGGACGCTCCAACCTGTTGACCTACTTGGGCGTCTTCGACCCGCTGCGTAAGACCTTCGCCAAGGCCACAGGTGAATCCCCTTCACTCTTTTCATTCAACGCTGCTGGAGCCTGTCCGGTTTGCAAGGGCAAGGGAGTCGTCACCCTGGATATTGCTTACATGGGTGATACCAGCACTGTCTGCGAAAGCTGCCATGGAACCAGGTATTCAACGCAGGCTCTGTCTGCCAGATATCGCGGTTTCAGCATTGCTCAGGTGCTGAAACTGACTGCCAGCGAACCTATGCACCAATATCGTGAAGTGCTGGGGCCAGCCATGAAGGCACTGGAGGACGTCGGGCTGTCTTACCTATCCATTGGGCAGGCCCTCGATACGCTCTCAGGCGGTGAGTTGCAACGCCTCAAACTGGCCAAGCTGCTCAAAGACGGAATTCGTGAGACCTTGATTTTGGATGAGCCCACCAGTGGCCTGCACGAATCCAATATCTTGCAGCAGATTGCGCTCTTGCGCAAACTCATCGCAAGCAAAGGACTCACTATCATCGCCATAGAACACAACCTGCGCTTCATAGGTCAGGCTGACTGGGTGATCGACATGGGCCCAGGAGCCGGGAGCGCGGGCGGCAAGGTGCTGTTTGAAGGGGCTCCTCTTGCACTGCTGCGCCGCAATGACACTCCCACAGCCCGAGCCATGAATGCCTATTTCGGATTTTTCAATGATGCTGCAGTGCAACCATAAGCGGCTGCATTCAGATCAACAAGAGTTCAGCAATCTTGCAGACGGCGTTTCTGCCTGCCAACCTGATCGAAATTGTCATCATCAAGCCAGGTCTCCAGCCGCTCTTTCATTGCTGGCCATTCACTATCTGTTACGGAAAACCAATCCGTATCCCGAGTGCGGCCCTTGTAGACCATATCGTTTCTGAACCGGCCTTCAGCCTTGAATCCCAGCCTCAGCGCAGCCGCCCGCGAGGGCGCGTTGAGGCTGTCGCACTTCCACTCGTATCGGCGATAGCCCAAGTCCTCGAAGACATGCCGGGCCATCAGATACTGGGCTTCAGTTGCCTGTCTGCTTCTCTGCAACTCCCTGGTATAGATGACATGGCCCATCTCGACGCTTCCCATATCCGCCCGAATCCGCATCAAGGCATACATGCCCAACAGATCCGACGAATGATCAAGCTTCACCAGCTCCCGTAAATCCGTATCCTCCCCGCCCGCAAGCCGTCCAATACCAAGATCGGATGCGGACGGCTTACGCAGAATAGCAAAGAAGAGAGGATCCCGGCTTGCAATCATGGATGCAAAGCCTGAGTCGAATGCTGGTCTATCAGGGTAGAGATCGTGGGTGCTATAGGTCATGATGGATTCGTCGCATTCCGGACTGAAAATCCGCTCATAGAAGGCATCACCTTGGTTTTCGTCCAAGGGCACTATCAGAACGGTCCTGCCAGTCAAGTTGACAGGCTCCGGCATCATGGCCCCGGCAAACGAAATCGCATCCCCAATAGGTTGACCAAACTCATTGGTCCTCATACCCGCATCTCCTCCCTTGGAACGATGCTCGCTCCGTCATCGTACGGAAGAGGTGGCCCCAAAAGCATCAGCTATAACTCCGTACAATCCTGGCACTTAGGCTACCAGCAAACACCCAAAAAGTCCGTATGGATCCGCCTCACGCAACCACGTATGATCACCCTTGCTACCTCCTTATCATCTCGTGCACAAAATGCTGATTCGCCGCCATATTTGTCCACATGCATTCAAGCTGGAGGACCGACGCATCTGCGAGAATTAGACTGATACGCACGAGGAAATGATCGAGGAGCTCCATCCGGTATTCCCTCTGCCTACCGTCAGCATCGACCAAGGGAGTGATCACCATGTCCAAGGCTTTGATCGTCGTGGATGTTCAGCCGACCTTCTGCGAAGGAGGTGAGCTGGGAGTCGAGGGGGGCAACGCCACAGCCGGCAAAATCGCCGACTATGTCCACAGCCATGCCGGGGACTACGCCTACATGGCCACCACCCAGGATTGGCACATCGAGCCTGGATCTCACTGGTCCGATCATCCGGATTTTGTGGACACCTGGCCCAAACATGGGGTAGCCGGATCACCTGGGGCGGAGCTGCATCCCAGAATTCGGGAGCTGGACATCGCCCATCACTTCAAAAAAGGTCAGTATTCCGCCGCTTACTCTGGATTCGAAGGCATCGAAGACAACACTGATCGGATCCAAAGTAGGGAGGAATTCGCTGCGACCAAGTCATCAGGCATCACCTTGGCCGATGCCCTGGCGCAAGCTGGGGTCAACCAAGTGGATGTAGTCGGCATCGCCGAATCCCACTGCGTCAAGGAGACGGCCCTGGATGCCGCGAAGCTGGGCTACCAGGTCACGGTCTTCGAGGATCTGACTGTCCCGGTCAGCGAGGATCAGGGCGTTGAGGCTCGAAAGGCCATGGCCCAAGCCGGCATTCGTCTGCTTTCCTCCAGTAGCAACTGAAGGCAGCGGCAGAGGAATTCACCAGGGCTGGATGGTGGGGCCTACGGTGAACTCCGATACATTGGTATCCTCAGGCTGATCAATGGCAAAGGCTACCACTTGGGCCACCCGTTCGGGATCAATCTGGTAGCTGTCGTAGGTCTTGTTCATATCAGCCAGGGTCTGCTTGTCCGTGATAGTACCCAGCAGTTCAGTCTTGATGGCCGCCGGGTAAATGGTAGAGGTGCGGATATGTGTCCCCTCCTGGGCGGACTCCATCCTGAGCACCTCCATCAGATCACGCAGGCCCCACTTGGTTGCCCCGTAGACCGCTCCGCCAGTATAGGCTTTGAGCCCAGCCACCGAAGAGGTGGCGATGAACTGCCCGTGACGCTGCCCGACGAACTCCGGCAGGGCCGCAGCAATCCCATACAGTGCGCCTTTGAGGTTGACATCAATGGTGCGGTCCCACTCGTCCACATGCAGAGCCGACAAGGGCGAGTTAGGCATGAGCCCGGCGTTGAGGAATACCACGTCCACCCCGCCGAACTGCTTCTTGGCGAAAGCCACAAAGTCTTTGTTGGCCTGTCGATCGGTCACATCCAGAGCCATAGAGGCAGCCTGGCCACCCGCCTGAACGATGTCGTTGACGATTGTATCCATCCGATCCTTGCGGCGAGCGCCCAGCACCACCTTGGCCCCTCGCTGTGCCAACAGCCTCGCTGTGGCCTCCCCGATGCCGGACGAAGCTCCGGTGATCAACACTGTCTTATCTGCAACTGTCATAACAGTCCCACCTTTCCTTATCTTCAATCGGCCTGATGGTACAACCTCGAGTCGCTGGAAGTGCAAGTCACAAATGGGCCGCCTGTGACTTACCCATCAGAATCTGTGATTTCAAAATCGACAGACGGAACCGGCACGAGGCCGCAAATCCCCCTACTAATAGCAAGAATCCGAAATAAGAGGACAATTTTACTGGTCGCAACCCAAATATCCAGCCTTAGTGTGAGACGTAAGGAGACAGCATCGGAGCTGCTTCGGGCCGCTCGACTCCCCCAGACATAACCTTAAAAGACAAAGGAGCAGGTAATGTCATCAACCGGACAGGTCAAAATTTCGGACACCACCTTGGTCATTCCCACCTACGGAGTCGGCAAACCGGATAAGAATCCTCAATTTATTGAAAAACGCGTCTATCAGGGATCCTCGGGCAAGGTCTATCCATACCCGGTAATCACTTCCATCAAAGACACCAAGGAAGACAAGTCATACAAAGCTGTCATCATTGAGAATGAATATATAAAGGTAACGGTACTCCCCGAGCTAGGGGGCAGAATCCAATATGCCCAGGATAAGACCAACGGGTACGATTTCGTCTACCGAAACGATGTCATCAAGCCTGCACTGGTCGGCCTTACGGGACCGTGGATCTCGGGAGGCATCGAATTTAACTGGCCTCAGCACCATCGCCCCACTACTTTCAGTCCAGTCGATTACCGTCTTGTCGATCTCGCCAATGGCGGCAAGGGAGTCCAATGCCACGATGTCGACCAGATGTACGGCACCGAGGTCGTCACTACAATCGCCCTCTATCCAGGTAAGGCGTACATAGCCATCACGGGAGATCTCTACAATGGCACAAGCCTTCCCCAGACTTTCCTTTGGTGGGCTAACCCAGCCGTATCTGTCAACGACCATACCAAGACGGTCATGCCTCCGGATGTGACAGCGGTGATGGATCACGGCAAACGCGACGTGAGCAGATATCCTATCGCCACAGGCACCTATTACAAGCACGACTATTCAGAAGGCGTGGACATAGGCAGATACAAGAACGTCCCCGTTCCCACCTCCTATATGGCTGCTGGAAGCAAGTACGACTTCGTTGGTGGATACGATTATGCAGCTCAAGCTGGCATCCTGCATTATGCCGACCACCACATCAGTCCCGGCAAAAAACAGTGGGTCTGGGGTAGCGGCGATTTTGGACATGCCTGGGATCGGAACCTGACCGATGACAATGGCCCCTATGCCGAACTCATGACCGGTGTATTCACAGACAACCAACCGGATTTCAGCTGGCTCAAACCCTTCGAAACCAAACGCTTCACTCAGTATTTCATGCCGTATAAGGCCTGCGGTCTGGTGAAAAACGCTACGTTAGACGCTGCTGTGAACATGGAGTTTGGCCCTGTTGATCCCGCGAAAGCCGCCGGAGAGACCGAAGGCGTCGATGGCAGCGGCTTGTCGGATGGGCAGGGCCGGGTAACCGTGTACGCCACACACCTTGTAGACCATGGTCTGGTCAAGGTCACGAATCGTAAAGGCGAGACCCTACTCGAACGAACCACTCGACTGGGCCCCGTCAATATCCTCACTGAAGAGTTCGACACTCATGGGGCGGCTCCCACAGACATGACCGTATCGGTCACTGACCAAGACACCGGCAAGGAACTCGTCTCTTACACTCCGGAACCAGATACTATCGACAAACTGCCCAGCCCCGCAAAAGCCGCACCCAAACCGAGCGATGTCGCCACCAATGAGGAGCTATTCCTAATCGGCACCCATCTCGAACAGTACCGCCATGCCACATATCGTCCCGATCCCTACTATCTGGAAGGACTGCAACGCGATCCCGGCGATGCCAGGATCAACAATGCCTATGGCCTGCTTCTGCTACGACGTGGCGTATTCGAAAAAGCAAAGGAACATTTCCAAAAGGCCATCGATCGCATAACCAGCCGTAACCCCAACCCCTATGATTCAGAACCATACTTCAATCTCGGCTTGGCCAATTGGTATCTGGGACTGGAAGATCAGGCATACGATGCCTTTTACAAGTCGACCTGGGATGATTCCCAGCAAGAAATGGGCTTCTTCTATCTCGCCGCAATCAGCGCACGCCGCGGCGACTGGTCTCAATCCTTGGACTTCGTCAACAGAAGCCTGGTGAAGAACTCCGAGAACATCAGGGCTAGAGGGCTCAAAGCCTACTTGTTGCGTAAATTGGGCCGAACTGACGAGGCCGCCAGCCAGGTGGAAAAGAACCTCGCCTTGGACGCATTTGACTTCGTCTCACAATACGAACACTACCTGACCACAGGCAACAAACACGATTTGGACCTTACCCGAGGATTCACGAAGAACCACATCAAAGCAGCTCGCGAATACGCGTCCTTCGGAGCCTACGATGAAGCCTTGGCCATGCTGAACCAAGCCAAAGGCCAGGATCCGATGCTGGACTACTACAAAGGCTATTACCTGGCAGCCATGAATCGTACTGACCAAGCCAAGGAAGCTGTCCTGAAAGGCGAGGAAGACGACAGCTACTGCTGCTTCCCCAACACCTTGGACGATATTCAGGTCCTTCAGACTGCGATGAAGATGGGCGCCAACGCCAAGGCACCTTATTATCTGGGATGCCTTTATTACGACAAGCTTCAATCAGATAGGGCTATCAAGCTGTGGCAGACCAGTGCTCAGAACGATCCGAACTTCCCCACCGTCCACCGCAATTTATCCCTGGCATACTATAACAAGCGACATGACGAAGCCGGTGCCCTAGAGCAGATGGAAAAGGCCTTCAGCCTCGATCCAACAGATTCCAGCATTTTCCTGGAGCTGGATCAACTCCGCCGGATGCTTGGATGGACCTACAGCCAGCGTCTGGTCGAATACCGCCGCAATCTCAACGCCGTTCAAGAGCGAGATGACTTGTACATCGAGTATCTGACAGTGCTCAACATGACCGGCAACTATCGCGAAGCCTATGAACTGATGGGCAAGCGGCATTTCCATCCTTGGGAAGGCGGAGAGGGGAAGATCACAGCCCAATACCGCATCAGCCTGACGCTCATGGCAAAGGACGCAATGAATGCCCAAGACTGGCAAACAGCTAAGGATCTGCTGACCAAGGCCCAGTCCTATCCAGAAAATCTGGGCGAGGGCAAGCTCGAAGGACAGAAAGACAACGATCTGCATTATCTCTTAGGCCTGGTCGAGGCACACATGGGTCATGATGATGCTGCAAAAGCTCAATTCCGTCAAGCGACCATCGGACCGGACGAGGTCAAGGGGGCAATGTTCTATAATGATCAGCCTGCAGAAATGATCCTGTACCAGGGCCTAGCCCATGCTGCACTGGGTGAACACGGACCTGCCAATGCCAGGTTCTACCGCCTGCTGGACTTCGGCGAACAGCACCTGAACGATCAAGCAGCTATAGAATACTTCGCAGTATCCCTTCCTGACTTCGTAATCTATGACAAAGATTACACAAGAATGAACCATATTCATTGCTTGTATGTCATGGCCTTAGCCAATATCGGATTGGGGAAGGCACAAAAGGCGTCGGATCTGCTTGCCAAGGCTATGTCCGAAGATCCCAGCCACATCCAGGTCAACCTATTTAGCGACGAACTCTCCCATCGGCATATATTGATGAACAGTTCCGCTGCAACTAAGGCGACAGCATGAAGACAACGGACATGTCTACCGACGAATTCGGCAGATTAGACGATGATAGAGCCGCACACCTGTTCAAGCTCCGGAATGGACAGGGGCAATCGGCAACAATCACCGATTACGGAGCGCGGCTTGTCTCTTTCCTCACCCCGGACAGTGCAGGAGAACTTAGGCAAATAGTCCTGGGATGCCCGGATTTAGCGAGCTATTGCGCTGACGCCTGTTGTCTGGGCGCCACCATCGGACGCAATGCCAACAGGATATCCAATGCTCAGTTCCAGCTGAATGGACGCACATACCGATTAGCAGCGAACGACGGCAAGAATAACAACCACAGCGGTCCTGACGGTTACGAGCACCGACTTTGGACGACTGATTCGTACGATGACCGGCATGTCACCTTGAGGATGGATACCCCAGACGGCGATCAAGGCTTTCCAGGAGCCATGTCGATCACGGTATGCTACAGACTTCAGGATGACGGACTCGAAATAACCTTCGAAGGCACCACGGATGCAGACACCATATGCAATCTCACCAATCATGCCTACTTCAATCTGGACGGCGACGAATCTGGCAATATTCTGGATCACACACTGCAGATAAATGCAGATACGTTCTGCCCGATCCTCAGTGAGGATGCCATACCAACAGGCTCTCGACAGGCCATGGCCGGTACTCCGATGGATTTCAGGAAACCCTGCAGCATCAGTGAGCGGCGCGATCCGGCTTTCGATCAGATCAGGCTTGGACACGGCTACAACCATGCCTACCCGATCAACAAAAGCCCCCGTGAGTTCGGCCATATGGCCACACTAGCCAGCGCGAAGACCGGCATTCGGCTCGACGTCTTTTCCGATCTACCCGCAATCCAGATGTACACCGGTGACTATCTGAGTAACACCCGAGCTAGGGATGGCCACTGCTATGGGCCCAGGGAAGGCATAGCGCTTGAGTGCGAATTTGTACCCAACGCCATCAACAGCGACGACCCCATAAAACCCATCTTGAGAGCAGGCGACATTTTTACCGCCAGAATCTGCTACCGAACGAGCATCATCTCCTGAAACAACAGCGATCCGTCAACAACATAGAAAGAAGTTTCTCACATGTCTCATCCAACTAAAACCGGCAAACCGCCGGCAAAAGGCTTATCCAACGGCAATAGGATCAAACTCATTATCGTTTGTGCAGCCGCTGCCGTCGGCGGATTCATGTTCGGCTACGACACATCCGTCATCAACAGCGCCGTCAAGGCACTGACCAGTCCGGATTCCGGATTCGGCGTCACAGGCTTCATGTCCGGATTCACGGTTTCATCGGCACTTGTCGGCTGCGCTGTAGGAGCTTGGTTTGCCGGCAAACTCGCCGATCGCTACGGTCGCACCAAGGTTCTTATCGGCGCATCCATACTGTTCGTGGCCTGCGCCCTGGTATCGGGCCTGACAAGCAACGTTTGGGTGTTCTTCATATTCAGATTCCTAGGAGGAATCGGAGTCGGCTTTACCTCTGTCATCGGCCCTTCGTACATCTCGGAGATCGCTCCTCAGAATCTGCGCGGCATGCTAGGTTCCATGCAACAGTTCGCCATCGTTCTTGGACAAATTGCAGCTTTAGGCCTCAATGATCTGTATGCCATGGGCGCAGGCGGTGCCGAAAAGACCTGGTGGCTGGGTCTGGCGGCTTGGCGATGGATGCTGATGACTATGGCTCTGCCGGGCATACTTATGTTCGTGGTGGCACTGATGCTCCCGGAGTCCCCGAGATATCTGGTGATGAAAGGGCAGAACGAGAAGGCCAGGACTATCCTCTCCGAAATCACAGGCGAGCCCGATCCCGACGACAAGGTTCAGGAAATACGTGGAACCATGCTCGAACGTCCGGCACGCTTGTCTGATCTGAGGGGCGATTGCTTCGGATTGCGCAAGGTTATGTGGGTGGCAATCGGAGTAGCCATGCTACAGCAGCTCCAAGGGACGAATGTTATCATGTTCTACGATTCGTCCATGTGGCAGATGGTCGGATTCTCCGAGCAAAGCGCATTGCACATGTCGTTCATTCGCACGATCTTTGCCCTGATTGCAACCATGATCGGCATGGCCTACATCGACAAGATCGGTCGGCGCAAGCTGCTGACGATTGGCTCCGTAACCATGACCATTGGTCTGGCTCTTATGGCCGTAGGGTTCTTCACCGGCAAAGTGGTCAACGGTGAAGTGAACGTGACCACAGGCTGGGCCTGGTTCCTGCTGATCGTAGCCAATGTATTCTGGTTCTGCTATTCCGCGACCTGGGCACCTGGCATGTGGGTCGTCATCTCCGAAGTGCTGCCAAACTCCATTCGCGCCATAGGAGTGTCAGTGGCAACATTCTTCTGCTGGATAGCTTCAGCCGCCTGCAACTGGGTGTTCCCTTCCATGCGTGACGGGATTGGCCTGGGCTGGTCCTATGTGATCTTCGCCCTTTTCGGCGTAGTAGGTTTCCTTCTGGTCACCAAGGCCCTGCCTGAAACCAGCGGCGTGGCGCTAGAAGACATGAGCGAGAACTGAAACTGGGACCCTACACGGGCATTTTGATGATGGCAGGGGTCATGCCATACGGTTCCTGCCATCATCCTTACCCACTTAAGAACCAGACTTATAGCCTATCGTTAAGGAATATGGACAAAGAGGAACAGTAATCATGAAACCCGCCGAGCACTTCATCGACTTGGCCAAGTCGGACTTCGTCATGCGAATTCCTTCGGCCACAGCCCGGCGTACATTTCTTTATCTGCTCAGATCTGGCCTGTTCAGCTACCAGCCCGGCTATCGCCTTGATCGCCGTTCCTTTGACAGTTTTCTCGTCATGCTAGTGCTCTCAGGATCCATGGATTTGGATCTGCCTACAGGTCATTTACGGGCCGTGGCTGATCAATTCGTTCTCGTTGACTGCTATTCCCGTCATTGTTATGGGACTGACACTGAAACGGACGTACTGTGGATGCATTTCGACGGAATAACTGCGCGGCCCTATTATGATTTGATCACAGCTAAGCTTGGAAACGTAATTAGCCTTCGCAACCCTTCGTATGCGCGGACTCAGTTGCGTGAGATCCACGATATGGCGACGGATCAAGGTGGATACTCCGAACCGGAGATGGCTCGTCATATTACCGATCTGCTTACGGAATTTGCTGTAGAGAACAAGCCTGGAGTCACAGCAAAGCGCTCACGTACTATCGATGACTCGATAGCATACATCGCCGATAATCTCGATCAGTCACTAACGGTGAGCTCACTGGCCGAACGGGCATATATGAGCGAATACCACTTCATTCGTATCTTCAAAAAACAGACAGGACTGACACCTCACGCATATATCACGGCTTCACGTGTTGATGTGGCCAAGTTCCTACTCGTCAACAGCAATCTTTCCCTGGACGAAATCCGCAAACAGTGCGGATTCTCCTCGATATCGATCCTGTGCAACACTTTCAAACATCAAGTAGGCATGACTCCTATACAGTACCGCCGTCAAAACGGTAATTACTGAGTGCTCGCTACTCTTCAACATTTAAAAATCTTATTAGAATAATTCGTGCCCATATAGGCATCCTCATCGCAGATTCCGCAACAACATACTGGTATCATCCTACGCAATTCGACCTGCGCGCTATGCTAAGCGCAAGCATCCTTTTGCTGGTTTTAGGCTGTCTGGCAGTTCTACGTCTGCGGATTCATCATAGGCGTGGGCATGCCGGCTGTACTTTACCTAGCCGTACCCATCTTGATCAACGCATGGTTCTGCAAGCGCATCGGATTCAATATAGGTTTGTGCATGGTCTTCACAGGTGTAGGCGGTGCTATTTTCAACCAATTAGGCAACTTGATCATCCAATCCGCACCCGACGGATGGAGACGTAGATGCCTGACCGTTGGACTTATCATCCAGGTCGCCGCTCTTCCATTTACCATATTCGTCGTCCGTTCACATCCATCAGACCTAGATCTGCAGCAAAACCCACGAGCAAGGGCTAACAGCACATCAGGCCATGCGTACCCCGGCTTTCTAATCCTTGGAGATATTCTGCCGCACTGATCACCATTGATCAGACTGTCTACCAATTCCTGCCCCCCCCCTATGCGACATCCATTCCCTCCATGGCCTCCATGGCAGGTCTGATTGCCTCCTCCTGCATGATTGGACAAGCAATCGGCGAGATCACACTTGGATTCATCAACGACCGGAATGCGATCCTTGGTTTAGGGGGGGGATCAGTAGCGGACTGATGGGCATCTTTGCGATATGAGCTTTCCCCAACCAGGGCATCCTGCTGCTGCTCGGCTCTTTCGGATTTGGATTCGTATATACCTGCACGACGGTCGAAACACCTCTGTTGGTGCGCTCGGTCTTCGGCACCTTGGACTATACGGAGATTGATGCCTGCATACAGATGGCCGGTTCCGCAGCCTCAGCCGTCGCAGCGATCCTCTGGGGCATAAAATTGTTGACCGGCCACATGGTTATGCCATACTGTTCATCTTGAGCGCGCTGATCATGGTAGCAGCTCTGACAACTGGCTCTCTTCCGCTGGTCGATGGCCACAGGAAAGGCAACATATATGCATGAAATCATTGTTACAGTAATTGCTGTATTGCTGCTTTTCAATGATAGGGTACAAAGCCACAAAGGTCGATGAGTGCGGATACGTTATTATTCAAAACTCACTCGTGAACAATTCAGTTGGCATCATGCTGATTCACGTCATAAATCATCGCTTTTGAGGTCGAAAAATCTCATCGAGTTACAGCCAGCAGGCTTGACAAAGCAATAACGCAAATCCACATACCGACTGCAGGAGACGTATCATCCGGAATGGCTCATACAGCAGCCGTCAGCGTGGGCATGCCATCGCATAGGATGAAATACGACAGCACATCTCTATAAAGGAGTGGATATGACTGATCGTCTACAAGGTAAGGTAGCCATCATTACCGGAGGAACCGGCGGCATGGGCGTGGGCATCGCCGAATGCTTCGTCCGCGAGGGAGCCAAGGTGGCCCTTACCGACATCAAGGAGACCGATGCCTCCCGCAGCTTCATGCAGGAGCATCCCGGGCAGGTCGTCTTCCACACCTTGGACGTGACGGACGAGGACCAGTGGGTCTCCACCATCGACACCGTTGAAAAGAAGCTGGGCCAGCTGACCACCGTGGTCAACAACGCCGGCGTCGGCGACAAAGGTGTCACCATGGACGAGGAAAGCTACGATGACTGGAAGAAGATCATCGCCATCAATCTGAACGGAACCTTCCTGGGCACCAAGCATGGCATGAGGGTCATGAAAGGCCGGGGCGGATCCATTATCAACATCTCCTCCATCGAGGGCTTCGTGGGCCTGAGCCGGGCCGGAGCCTACAACGCCAGCAAGGGCGGCACCAGGCTGCTCACCAAGTCCGCCGCCCTGGATTCCGCCAACAATGGTTACGGCGTTCGCGTCAACTCGGTCCATCCTGGATTCATCAAGACCCCTCTGATCAGCCAGAGCCTTGAAGACAGAATGAGCAAGCTGACGCCCCTGGGCCATATCGGCGAGCCTCAGGACATCGGCGAGATCTGCGTCTATCTGGCCAGCGACGAATCCAAGTTTGCGCTGGGTGCCGAATTCGTTGTGGACGGCGGATTCATCGCCCAGTAAGGAATTCCATTAAGGACTTGCCCCAACCCCTTCTTCTGCCAGTCCGCCTCACAGCAATGCAAGCGGCTAGGCTGAGGGAGGGGTTCACTTATGCCCCCAACGAGGGGGGTGTCATGCGACTGTGGCATCAAGATTTAATCCCACTGCTTCCCAGACAGCAGCTGCTGGGCCAGCATAGGGAGATCACCGCCCTGCGGGGCCTTGGATGGGGTCGACGGCATGCCACCGTTGACTATGTCTTCTGCTACTCCCCATACAAGCTCTTTCAATTTCATCTGCTGGTCATGGCAATGATGCGCGAGCGCGGCTACCATCCTGATCCCGCTTGGTATGACCCGCTCTACCGCGGCAGGCATTGCCCGCCATACAAGAATTTAACTGCAGCGCCGTTGACGGACCCCATCTATCCCGAGCACGATGCAACCTATCTGCAGGAGTGCTTGGAGAATCTGGCAGGGAAAGGCATCCATCTGACCTATTGACAATCCTCAGGGCCGGTGCCGACTGGATGCTGCATCCATAAGATTCGCTGACACGTACGGCAATATTTGGGAACGGCTGTTTGAATCCGAATATCTGCCCAAAGACCGTACTTCGCCCGACAACCGGTTGGCGGAGTTTTGCCAACCGAAGGGCATTATTCCCGAGTGAGCCTGGACACCGGGGGCACCAGGAGGGTGACCGCCACCAGCAAGAACGCCAAGGGCAACAGCGCCGGCCTGACACCGGTATGGTCGGCCAAAAACCCGATGGCCGGGGGAATGATCCAGGAGACTCCGTAGTAGGCGGTGGAGATGACCGAAGCGCGCTGGGCTGCCATGGCCGGATCCTTGGTTGCCAGCGTGGTGACGATAGGTACGCCCAGAGCTGCTCCGACGCCCCAGATCCCAGTGCCCACAAGGCTCAACACGAAAGAGGGCGAAAGAGCGTAGACCAGGATGCCCAGAGCTGAGACCAGAAGGGTCAGGACCAACGAGCGCATGTCCCCCAATCCTTCGATCAAGTGCGTACCCAGCAACCTTGAGACGATCATGGCCGCAGCGAAAATCGTGGGAGCAAGACCGGCTTGAGACTCAGGGACGCCGAAGGCATCGACCAGGCCAATACCGCTCCAGTCGTTGACGGCACCCTCGCTGGCCTCCAGGGCCACGTTGATCAGGGCAAGCATGAGCACCAGGGCATCGCCCCAAGCCGCCAACTGCTTGCCAAAGGCGGACGATTGCCCTGACCCCTCCTGCCGATCCGAACGTTCGTCGTCAGCGCCGCCCTTGCAATCCCCTAGAGGCTGAGCCGGGCAGAGCAGAACGCAGGCGACCACCAGAGCCAGGCTGACCAGCGCATTGACCGCCAGGTGCGCGCCTATGGCTACACCAAGATGAGACAGGAGCGAACCCAGACCCAGGGCTAGAAACATGCCCAGGCTATATGAGGCATGGAAGCGCGGCATTATGGACCGAGAGGAGAAGCGCTCCACTGCACCGGCCTCGACAGTGTTGACCGTCCCCCAGAGGCTGATTCCCGCCGAATTGAAGAGCAGGCCCAAAACTACCCCTGGCACCGAACGCAGAGTGACGGCCAAGGCCGCGATCACCATCCCCAGGCACCAGGTGGAGGCTGCCAGCAGCATGGCCCGGCGCACGCCCAGCCGATCAGTCAGCACTCCCGAGACCAGCATGCCGACCAGAGCGCCGCATCCGCCCAGGATGGTCATCAGAGCCAGGCCCGAAGGCTGCAGACCGAGACTGCTCTTGACTGTTGGCAGACGAGAAATCCAGGCCGAAGTACCGATACCCATAATGATGAAAAACCCGTAAACAACCGACCGCTCGCGCATTCCGTGACCTGGAGGACCGACCGCCGAAGGCTCACGATGATCCCGTTCACTCATGCGGGCCTCCTTGCTCTGTCCATTGTTGACCCTTTTTCTTCGGAGGCGCATATCAATAGCGGGATCATAACCAGTGATTTTGTATACTGCTCTATAGCATTATTATCGGATGACTCAATAACCATCGTAGACAGTCGACCGGATGACCTGAAAGGGATGCCCGGCCCGACGCCCCAGGCGGTCGTCGGCGCTCAAAAGGAGAAACGTGGCAAAGGGTAATTTGAGCGGAAAAGTCCTGGCCGGCCTGATGACTATGGCCATGTTGATACCCACTATGGCCTTGGCTGATGGCGGGCAAACAGCGGATGCCCGGACCACGGCCTCCACGTCGACATCTCCAACGGCACATGCACAGCAAGCGACTGCCACAAACCAGGCATCGTCCACATCGATCCAGACCTCGACTCCGCAGTTAGACACCGCCGCATCCGAGGCAGCCCAAACCACTCAGCAGTCGAAGTCAACCGCCTCGAACCAGGCCGCGCCCGTACAACCCAGCAGAAAGCCGACCACCAGATCGGTCATCAAGGACATGCTGGACACCGACGACGCCGTGGTCACCACACTGTCCCAGGCCTCACGCTCCACCGGCACGGCTCCTTTCGACAACGACAACAACCCCGGCAATGACCACGATGCGGACAATGACATAGTGCGCACTTTCGATAAGTTGTCCTACACCTACTCTTTCGCCGTAAATACCCGCAACGAGACAACCAGTTACCGCCGGGGCCGAATAGGCTTCCAATTCAAACTGAGCCAGCCTGAAGACCAGGTCACCTTTGATGTGGATTCCATGGGCTGGGTGGACAATACGCCGGGGTACCAGCCAAAGCAAACCACAGAGACCATCGACGGTCATCCGACACAGGTGCTTACCGTTTACAGGCTACTCACCGCAACACCGACTTTGTCTACCGTTATTCCGGGATCCTCCAGCGTCACTCTGGTCCTCCGGGTCCGAAGCATGGCCAATGGCAGCAAATTCGCCCCCGAAATCCAGGCCTGGGGCGCTCCGGATACTGTCACCAAGACCGATCCTGCTTCGGCCACGTCCGATCCGGTCACCGTATCAGCCAAGCTCAATCTGAACCTGCGAATCACTGGCGGAACCAATGAAGGCTCCGGCAACCAAACCTTCGACTTCAACACCCCAGCCGCCAGCAATTACCCCAACCATGAGCTGGGTAAGCGCAAGGGGATCATCAGCAAGTTCAACTGGGCCGTTGACATGCGTTGGCCCGATCGAACCAAGGGTCTCAAGGGTCTGGAGGTTCCCACTGGCCCCATTACCTTTTCCCTGTCACTGAGCAATTTGTGGCAGACCGCTGGCGGAGATGCCTACCCGAAGATAGCGGATCTGCAACCCTACTTCTGGGACATCGGCACCATCGACGGCGACTTCAACAACAGCGGACGCAACACCGGTGATCAGGGCTGGAGACCCACTCTCAGCAACTATGGCTATGCCCGATCCACGGGTGGCACGGCCGGGAAGGACCAAGTCCAAGGCAATGGTCAATACACCGTGGCTGAACAGCGGAACAGCCAGGGCCTCAGGCTGGACCTGACTTTGAAGGACTATAAAACCAACGACCCCTTCCCCTACCTGGGACACACCTATGCACCAGGCGCCAAGTGCACGCCTGCCCTGGCCTCGACTGACTGCACGCGACAAGAAGTGGCCGAAATCTCCACTGGTTACCTATATGTCTTCAACCCCTCCACTGTCGACGGCAAGGACGTGGCCAACTACTATGGACAGACCGGCCTCAGCCTGCAGAGCAAGGTCGACGACGGCAACCTGAGTGCGAAATCGCTATCAAACCAGTCTTTACCCCCTGCCACCGGCCCCACGGACACGTCAAACCAAACCGACCAGTCCGATGACATGTGGCATAACGTCATCTTCACGCTAGGCTCCAGCACAATAAAGGCAGGCATCAGCAACATCATTCAGTACAGTTGTATGACGGCTCCTAACTATTTTGATGACGGCGTGGACTGCGGGTGGTGGAATGCTCCTGACAACCTACGGGGGACCGACTCAGCAGTCGCAGGGACCAAAGTGCGGGTAACGGCCGGCTTCAACTTCAAAACCAGCAAGGCCGATCTGCCTCTGCTGGGAATGTCCTTGGTCAAGATCGACCCAAAGGTCGTTAGACTGCCAGACCCCGCAGGTCTGGATATTCCTTGGGTCAATGGCATCTGGCAGAACAGCAAATACGATAAATACGAGCGAACGAGCGATCAAAACCCATCACAGGAACTGGTCATGTACGCCACCAAACCCGACGGAAAGGACTGGAAAAACGACACTGAGCAAGCCAATGCCGACATAGAGGATCTGAACTTTTATAGCACGCAGGAGGATGCAAAGAAGCATGGCACGGTTGTAGGCATGCTGCTGGGCGGGCACACCGCCGCGCCCACCAGTTTTGCCGAAGAGAATTCCCGATTCGGCTTCGGCGGATTTGTGATCAACGTCCTCCCCGATGCCAAAGTAGGTTCGGTAGCCCAGCTGACATCAGTTTCACGCACTTTCACCCGCAGCCAATTAGCAGCTATGGCCGGGCTAAGCCCCGAGAACTCCAGCGATCAGGAATGGGAGGACTGGGCCAAGCAACAGAACCCCTACGAACTGGCCAAAGCCAAACCCCCCGTCTTAGCCACGTCGGTCGGAGGCTATACCAAGGCCAGCTATGACCAAATAAACGGTTACCTGGGCGGAGACACCGGCGGCAATGAACACGGGGACAGCCTCTATGTAGCCGGCGAAACCAACACCATCTCCAACGCCGTGGCACAAAAAAGCACCAATTCCAAACCCAAAGAATACTTTGACATAGACAGCGATCAACGGTTCGTTGACTGGCGGCTAACCATCAACACCGGCACATCAGCTTCCCAAGCCAACAAGGGCGCCAAAACTGAACTCTACATCACCGACAAACTACCGGCAAAGCTCCACTACATCCCCGGCAGCGCCCGATTGGGTGGCACATATACGGAAGCCACGCCTGAAATGGGCCACATAGAGGGCGGAACCGCCTGTGAGCCATCAGTGAGCACGGACTCCGTAACCGGAATCACCACTCTGTCCTGGACACTGACGAACATCCCTGTGGACGGCAACAACCGCGTCATCCACTTCTCCACCTCCCTGGGTGACCTGACTGACCCTAGCAAAGACATCGGCTCCAACGAAGACCTGACGACCTCTGCCACAGTTCAGTCAAAACAGAATATGTCCCAGCCCAACACATACTTGAAGACTGCCGACTCCTTCACTATCCACGCTTGGCGGACCAACACCACCAGCCTTTCCACTTCGGCCGTACAGGATACGAATGAAGCCGGTGCACCAATCGGCTTCACCAACATGCTGAGCAGCACCTCAGGCAGCGGCAAGCAACATCACTATGCCATCGACATCATGCCGTACAAACAGACAAGCGGCAAACCCGACTTCCACGGGGAACCCACTTTTGCCGATATGAGCATAAAAGCTTCGGCGGGGGCTAGTCTGAGCCGAATCACCATCCGCTACACCACAGATTCTCGATGGCGGGTGAATGACACGAGTTCCATACAATCCCAGGAATACCTCTCTTGGGACAAGGCTGACTTGGACACAACAAGTGGCGAAGTGAAAATGCCTGAAAACGTGGTCGCCTGGGCCTTCATCATCGATGGGCAGCCCGACCAATTCCGCTATGACATTACTTTCCATATAAACCCCGGAAACAACTCCTCCGGCGACCTCTATCGGAATCGCTGGGGCAATGCACTGAACCAAATGCCTGCCCAGGCCATGGTTGTTCAACGTTCCATCAGTGGCATCGTATGGTACGACGTCAATGGGGACGGCACCCGCTCTTCGGAAGATATTCTGCTTAAAAATGTCAAAGTGACCCTGCTCAATGATTCTGACGACAAGCCCGCCAAGTCGGTCGTCACCCCACATGATGATCTGAGCACAAAATCTGATTCCCAGGGCAAGTACGAACTGACCAATATACCGGCAGGGCAATTCCACCTGCGGTTCGACCCCGCTCCGAATACGAACTGGACCCACCTGTCTACGACAATCCAAAAGGCCAGCGGAGCCAGCCCGAGCGAAAACTCCTCAGCCAGCGACATACTGGAGAACGGAACCATGAACGGCGCCGTCATCAAGGATATTAAGTTCCAGAAGGCCGAGGATATGGTGGACGCAGCCAGCCAATCCCTGAATTTCAACAACTGTGGCTTGACAGGACCAATGGACACCAATGAAGTGTCTGCAGGAGTCAAAGTACAGATTCAAGGCAGGAACTGGCTCAACTCAGACTCCTTCGCACTGACTGTCGAACCCTTGCATGGTGCACCCTCTGCAGCCCTGCTTAGCCGAATCATCGTAAATGCCAATAATCAAGATTCCCAGGTGCCCGTCAATGTGTATGCTCTGCCCGACGATGGCAGCTACAAGTATCGCATACACCAGGAAACCGGCTCCATTCCTGGCCTGACGTATGATCAGAGCACTGCAATCCTGACCATCACTTTGACGACCGATGCGGCTCAGTTGCACCGTACCGCCAAGGCGCAATGGACTGACAGCAAGGGCAACAAAATAGACACGGCGGTCTTCACCAACCACTACAAGGCCCAGCCGGCCACGGTGAACCTCATCGCCACCAAGCACCTGCAAGGCCGAAACCTGAAAGACAATGAGTTCAGCTTCCAACTGTCCAAGGACGGCAAGCAGCTCGCCCAGGCATCCAACAAGGCCGACGGGGCCGTCGCATTCCCCGACCAGACCCTGACCGAGGCCGGCGACTACACGTACTCCGTGAGCGAGGACCAGGGCAGCCTGCCCGGCATCACCTACGACCAGAAGACGCACCGGATCACCGTCCACGTCACCGACGACCAGCAAGGCCAGCTCCAAGCCACCATCGACGGCAACAACCCCACCTTCACCAACACATACCAGGCCAAGCCGGCCAAGCCCGTCATCACCGCCACCAAGCACCTGCAGGGCCGGGACCTGAAGGCCAACGAGTTCACCTTCCACCTGTACGACGGGGAGACCGGCCATGAAGCGGGCTCGGCATCCAACGACGCCCAGGGCAGGATCGTCTTCAACGACCTGACCTTGGACCAGCCCGGCGACTACCACTACACCATCCGCGAGGACCAGGGCAGCCTGCCCGGCATCACCTACGACCGGCACACGGCCACGGTCGACGTCCACGTCACCGACGACCAGCAAGGCCAGCTCCAAGCCACCATCACCAGCAAGGACACCACCTTCACCAACACCTACCAGGCCAAGCCGGATAACCCCGACGACTCTGGCAACTCTGGAGGACGTGACAAGCCAAATCCGCCGGTAGAACCAAACAAGCCGAACAAGCCGAGCGAGTCCGATCATGCATCCAACAAACCAGATCAAACCAGTTCCAATAGCCAAAAACCGGCAGCAGGAAACCAATCTTCTGATGACCAAGCAAAGCCATCTGCAGATTCCCAAGCCCTAGCCGCCTCAGGCTCAGACATAGTCATGCCTGTAGCGCTGGCTATCGGCACTGCCGTCCTCGGCCTGGCACTGATGTGCATGCTTCGGCATCGCAGGGATCAGGATGCTGACCTGGGCTAATCGTTCGCCGCATGAGAACACAGCTGGGCCTCTTCTTCACTAGTGACAGGCACCTATGGTGAACCTCACGGTTCCCTGCTCCTATCTGCAGACGAAATTTGCTATTCTTGCAAGTGGAAGGAATCTTGCATCCAGAGGTCACCGTCGACGATGGACGGTCACCTGAACGGTCATGGCCCTGCACGGTCATGATGTCGATTGCCACACGTGCAGGCCGTCACACAGAAAGGTCAGTCATGGCAGACGATACAGTCATTGTTGTTGATACTTCCATGTTCGAAAAAGATGCCGACGCGAAAACCGCCAAGGCCAACGAGGTCGCACGCAAATACGGCATCAGCGACGAGGCCCTCAAGAAGGTCGAGGATTACAAGGATCAGTTGAGCTACCACCAGGCATGGGATCTGCCGTTCCTGGGCTACGTGGACGAGGACGGCTATGGATACGCCTACGTACCCAACAAGGCTGTCGCAGCTGATGGATG
Organism: Bifidobacterium sp. W8112; assembly: GCF_016101425.1. Lineage (NCBI taxonomy): Bacteria > Bacillati > Actinomycetota > Actinomycetes > Bifidobacteriales > Bifidobacteriaceae > Bifidobacterium > Bifidobacterium sp. W8112. Next base: position 661,973 of record NZ_JACFQN010000002.1, read on the forward strand.
GGATGCCCACAAGGCCTTCCTGGACCTGCCTGATGATGTCCAGACGGCCTTCGCCATCCGCATGCTCTTCACCCATCGCGACGTCGACCGCCACGGTGCAGAGATGTTCCTTCACCACGGCCGCGGGCTGACAGTCCGCTTCCAGGAGCCCACCTCAGCCAGCTACTGAGTTCGAGCTGCCTTAACCAACTCGACCCCCGGTCCTGTCGTAATAACCCCCTGACAGGGCCGAGGGCTTTTCCATGCTGACAATCAGGGCAGCAGCCCCATCCAAGCAGGAGCTAGCACACCGATGCAGGCTCCGATGATCGGCCCGGCAAAGGGTATCCAGGCGTAGCTCCAGTCCGCATCCTTCTTGCCGGACATGGGCAGCAGGCAGTAAGCCAATCGAGCGGAAAAGTCACGTGCAGGATTCATGGCCGCACCGGAAACCCCGCCCAGGGCCATGACCAGAACCGTGATGACCAGGGCCACGCCCAGGGGCCCGACCTGGGTAGGCGTCCCCCCATTGAGGAACACCCAGGCAACCAGAATGGCCGTGCCGATGGCCTCCGACGTCAGATTCCAGAAATTCGACCGTATGGCCGGCTTGGTGCAGAAAACCATGAGTTTGGTATCTGAATCGGTGGGAAGTTCGAAATGCTTGCGAGTGCCCAGGTAGCCCAGGCAGGAACCCAAGAAGGCCCCCAAGAACTGGGCGGAAATGAAGGTGGCCACATTGGCCATGGTGACCGGAATGCCACCCTTGCCCATGGCCAGTCCGTTCAAGGTCGCCTGTGGATCAATCCAGTGACCGACCACCCTGGCCAGGGTCACGGCCGGATTGAGATGCCCGCCCGTTCTCCACCCCGCATATACGCCTATATATACAGCAAGACCCCAGCCCACCGAAGCGTTGATCCAGTCGGCTCGATAGGCCCCTGTCCTGGGGAGCGACCTGCTGGCTGCGACCATGACCGCAATGGCCATCATAAGGGCCGTGCCCATAAACTCTGAGCAGAACATCTGCACGCCGCTGATCATGATTGCTCTCCAAGCTTCCTGCCATCAAAGGAGCTGAAGGTGACCAGACTCCCATAACCCGAATAGTCGACTGCTGCCAAATCGACAAATCCACCGGTAGAGCAACGGTCAATCTGCTCACCCATATAGTCTTTCGATTTGACTAATACATCAAGAATAACCGAAGCCATGACCCAAGGGCCTCGGCCAGCGGTGATGCTGCATTCATGACCACTGACCAATAGATCAGCTGCTGTTCGGGATCAGCTCAGAAGGGCCAGGAGGTCTTTTCTGCTCAGCCTGGCTACGCCGGCGGCGCCGGTGGATGCGGCCGAATCGACAAAGCGCGAAGCCAGGTCGCTCTTGCTGTGCTGCAGGTTGAGGATGCGTTCCTCGATGGTGTCCTTGGCTACGACCTGGTAGACGTTGACGTCCTGGGTCTGGCCGATCCGGTGGGCGCGGTCGTTGGCTTGCTCCTGGGCAGCGGCATTCCACCAGGGGTCCGCATGGACCACCACACAGGCTCCGGTCAGGTTGAGCCCGGTGTTGCCGGCCTTCAGGGAGATCAGAAAGACCGGCGTGGCATCCCTGTTGAACTGTTCCACCAGCTCCAGCCGCCGCTTCTTGGAGGTGGCGCCGGTGATCAGATCGTAGGACACGTCCAGCCGACGGAGCCGTTGGGCTATCAGGTCCAGGTAGGAGGTGAACTGGGAGAAGATCAGCATCTTGCGTCCTGCATCCTGGCAGGAGACCACCAGGTCCTCAATGGCATCCAGCTTGGCCGAATCGCCGCGCCGATCCCGGCCTTGATCCTGGTAGACCAGACGCGGATCGCAGCAGACCTCCCGCAGCCTGGTCAACTGGGCCAGGACCTGGATTTTGCCAACCTCGTACTCCTGGTCCTTTTCCTTGTTGAGGGTGGCCCTCAGCTCCTGCTCCAGGGCCGCGTAGAGCTTGCGCTGACGACCCTGCAGAGGCACGCTGATCACGTTTTCGATCTTCTCGGGCAGATCCGTCAGCACCTGTGACTTGAGCCGGCGCAGAATGAAGGGACCCACCAGAGCCTGGAGCCTGGACTGGGCATCCTGGTCGCCGCTGAGTATGGGCATTTCGAAGCGGTCCCTGAACCGCGAGTATGGACCCAGCATCCCAGGCATCAGGAAGTCGAAGATGCTCCAAAGCTCGGAAAGCCGGTTCTCGATGGGCGTGCCGGTCAGGGCGAACCGGTGCAGGCTGTCCAGAGCTCGTACGGCCCGCGCGGCCTTGGTGGCATGGTTCTTGATGTACTGGGCCTCATCCAGAACCAAGGCATACCAGGGCAGACTCCGATACCGGTCCAGGTCCCGCCTGAGCAGATCGTATGAGGTAATCAGCAGATCGTAGGACCCGGCCTGATCCAGCAGAGCCTGACGCTGGCCGCGCCCTCCCGCCAGGACCCCCACCCGCAGATCCGGCGTAAAGCGGCGGCACTCGGCCTCCCAGTTGTAGACCAAGGAGGCCGGACAGACGATCAGCGAAGGTCCCCGATTCCTGGCCTGATCCCGACGGGAGAGCAGGTAGGCCAGCATCTGTATGGTCTTGCCCAGGCCCATCTCGTCGGCCAGGATGCCGCCGAATCCGCGGTCGCTCAGAGTGCATAGCCAACGCAGCCCTTCGACCTGATAGGGTCTGAGCTGCCCGCGCAGCCCATCGGGGACCTTGAACCCCTGAGGATCGGGCTTGCGCTCCTTCAGGTAGTTGCGGAAGCTGGAATCGCGGTCCTGCTCGGGCACCAGCGCATCCAGGTAGCCGAGCTGAAAGTCAGGCACCCGGACCGGCCCCTTGACCAGATCAGCCGGGTCGATGCCCAGGTCTTCGGCCAGGGTGTCCACAGCATCCGTATTCAAATCAGCCAACTCGACGAAGGCCCCGTTGCGCAGCCGATGGAAGCGGCGACGACGGCGATGGTCGGCCAGGATGGCAGCAGCCTCCTCGGGCTGCACCTCATCGGCGATGGGCGAGATCTCGACCAGTCCGGAACGCACCCGCACACCTACGCGGATCTGCGGATGAGAGACGACGCTCAGCCCATCGAAGGCCGGGGTGGAGAAGACCCGTCCCAGACCTTTGAGCACGGGCAGGCCCCGGGTCAACAGGGTGTGGATGGCCTCCTCGTTCTCTTCGGGGATACGGGCCAACCCCTCCTCCATCAGGGGGAAATAGCGGCGGACCGTCTGCCGGGCCAAAGACTCGCTCTCCCGATCCCTGCCGGGTTCATCCTCCGAGGCAGGGTCAGCGCCGACGGACAGAAAACGGTCCCCGTAGCGGACCTTGAGATCGCAGGTGACCCCCTGCCGATCCCTGTCCAGGTAAAGCTCGATCCTGCAGGGCGGCCGCCGCCTGGCATCCAACTCCTCAGGCAGACTGGCGGAGATCCCGGATCCTTCCTGGGCACCCTGATCCAGGTCAGGCAGGACGGTCCGCGCGAACAGATCCAGATCGTCGGCATCCAGATGCAGATCCCGATCCTCGCCAGGGCGGCAGAGGGTCTCCAGCAGGTCCCGATGACGCATGAAACGCGCGCTGCAGCGGTGGATGACAGGCCCCAGATCCAGCCCTAAGCCGGGTTGCGAAGGGCGCACGATAACGAAGGAGGAGGCCTGGCCTACGATGAAGCGCTCCACGGCCAGGGCATGGGTGATCCGATAGCCATTCGCCTCCTTGCTGACCGCGATGCCAGGGTCCGGGTCGCCGTCGAGGACGGGGGCAGGCATGGTCTGCAGGAAGGAGTCCTCGGGAGGCGTGTAGTCCAGGGTGAGTCCAGAGTCTACGAACAGGTCAAGGATCTGCGCCACCTCGTCGTCGCTGAGCCGGATCCCCGCCAATCCTGCGCGTGCAAGGCGGCGGCGCATGCCCCCCTCCTGTTCGGCCAGGCTACGGCGGATGGCGCCGGCCCTTTCCAGAATGGTCAGCAGAGCCTGGGCCCGGTCATCAAAGGTGTCACGGGAATGGATGAAGGCCAGCCGCCGTCCGTAAGACATGAATGCGCCTTGGTCCACGGCGCGCAGCAGGGCCGGAAGGTCCTTGACCAGGTAGGCGACCCCGTGGGAGGACAGGGTGATGTGCAGACGGACCAGCCAGCCGCCGCGCTCACTGGTCAGATCGGGGATAAGCCCGACCGAGCCGATGGGCAGGTGACGGCCGCCAACCGGTCCGCTCTCCTGCTTGAGCAGGCTCAGCTGGCGGTCACGAAAGGCCTGCCGCCGCCGACCCTCCTGCCGGTGCATGTAGGCTGCCAGGGGTCCCGAGGTCGACCGGGCGGAACCGGACCGACCCTGGTCGCCGGCCCAGTCATCCGATCCTGCAAAGGACTGGCTGGACTCGTTGTAGGCCATGATCAGGGCGACCACATGCTTGCAGGCAGGACCCTGGCGCCCAAAGGCCCGGCAGGTGCAGGAGGAGTCAATGACCCGATGGGCCTGCTCATCCAGCCGAGCCTGGACCATGCAGTCACCGTCCGGCTGATAGGTGGCAGGCACACGTCCCTTGAGAACGGTCAAAGCTCCCAGGTGCCGCAGGCGCAGGTCTGTAAAGCGGCGGTCATCCAGCAGTTGGTGGGCGCGGAAGTAAGCCTTGCCGCCCAATCGACGCAGAGCGGCATCAGAGATGATGTCTGGATCACCGAAAGTCCGCCCCTCCTCGTCGTCGCCCGGATCATAGAAGCCATGGCCTCCTGAACCAACGGCTCTTGACCCGTAGACCGCTGCATGCCAATCCACACGCACCCTCCTTATGGTCGCTGACGACCATTCCCGAGCATAACCTTTTCCATCCCGATGGGGCACGCCTTCGGCGAAGCGAGTAGACATGCCGACTTACGAAAAAATGGCCGCCTCCCTAAGATGGCGTGCTGTTTGTCTGAAGAAGGAGATCATTATCGTGCACAACACGTCCACCTCTACCTCTGTTCACCGGTCACGACCGGCCGTCCCCCATCCCTGGCCGGCCATCGCCGCGCTGATGATCGGGGCTTTCGTGGGCATGCTGAGCGAGACCTCGCTCAATATCGCCCTGCCTAACCTGATGGAGAGCTTCCAGATCCCCGCCGCCACCGTGCAATGGCTGGTCACAGGGTACATGCTGGTCATCGGCATCGTCCTGCCCTTCTCCAGCCTGATCTCCAAGTGGTTCACCACCCGGCAGACCGTGATCTTCGGCCTGGTCGCCTTCCTGGCGGGCTCGGTGGTCTCGGCCCTGGCCCCCACCTTTCCCGTCCTTCTGACGGGACGGCTGATCCAGGGCATCGGCACCGGCCTGATCCTGCCGCTCATGTTCACCGTGGCTATGCTGATCTTCCCGCCTGCCCGTCTGGGCACGGTCATGGGCATGTGCGCTCTGGTCATCATGTTCGCCCCGGCAATCGGCCCGACCTTGACCGGGATCATCCTAGGCAAGCTGACCTGGCACTGGATCTTCTGGTTCTTCACCCCCTTCCTGGTGGTGGCTCTGATCTTCGCCGTCGGCTTCCTGAAGAATGTGGGGACCATCACCCACCAGCGTCCCGACCTGGCCTCTATTCTGGAGTCCATTGTCGGCTTCGGCGGACTGGTGGCAGGCGTCAGCCTGGCCAGCCGGTACGGATGGCTCTCCCCTGTCACCCTGATCATCCTGGTCGTGGCCCTAGCAGCCCTGGTCCTCTATATTCGTCGTCAGCTGGGTCTGGAACACCCGGTGCTCAACCTGCGCATCTTCTCCATTCCGGCCTTCCGCTACGGCGCCACCCTGGTCATGCTGGACTTCGCAGTCATCCTCTCCTCCATGTATCTGCTGCCCCAGTTCCTGCAGCGAGGGCTGCTCCTGCCCGTGGCCATGACCGGCATCCTCATGCTGCCCGGCGGAGCCATCAACGCCCTGGTCTCGGCCTTCGCCGGCCGGCTCTACGACGGCTTCGGGGCTCGTATGCCCGTCCGCTGCGGATTCCTTGTCGCCCTGCTTGGCACGGTCATCCTCCTGTTCACCGGTCCGCACACCCCTGTGGCCCTGGTGGTGGCTGCCCATATCATTTTGATGATCGGCTGCCCACTGGCCATGTCACCGGCCCAGACCTATGCGCTCAACTCTCTGAGCGGCCCGCAGTCCGGCGACGGAAGCACCATCATCAACACCATGCAACAGATTGTGGGAGCCGTGGCCACGGCCATCACCACCTCCCTGCTGGCCATGGGCGAGGGGCAGGCAGCCGGGGTTGATAAAGCCCAGGCCTTCACCAGGGGCACCCACCACGGATTGATCTTCACCCTGGTGCTGATTCTGGCTGCTTTGGCCGTCTCCCTCAAGGTGCGCAACTTCTCCCACGCCGAGCAGCCGGAGACCGAGCGAGACATTCAGCAAGCTCCAAGTTCGCACCGCTAGCTTGGGAGCGTCCCTGGCTAGACTGGAGGACGGCGACCGGACTTTAGGCCCGCCATTGTGGGCCGCCCGGTCATCCCTGGAACGCTATCAGGAAGGGTGTCATGTTCGTTCTCAAGAACGCCTGGTTCACCATCAGGCGGCATGCGGCGCGGAGCCTGGTCATGGTTCTGGCCTGCCTGGTCGTGGCGGCTCTGGCCACGACGGCGGCCACCGTGCTCCAGGCTGACACCAAGGCACGCACCACAGACTACGAATCCCAACAGGTGGATGCCGTCATCAGCCCGCGCAAGGGAACCAAGGCCTCTCCCCTGGGCTGGAACGAGTATTCCAAGTACGCCCAGCGCCTGCAGATGGACGGCATGCAGTACAAGGCCTACTTCCATGAGACCGCCGACATCAGCCCGGAGGGACTGCCCCAGTCAGGCGCTTACTCCCTGGTGGGGGTCTCCGACAAGGAGGCCGAACCCACTCTGCCTCACGGCCCCTTCGCAGTGGATCAGGGCAAGGGGCTGGACTACGCCTCCCAGAATGCCTCCGGCACCCAGACCGTGCTGATCTCCAAGCAAATGGCGCAGGCCAACAAGCTCAAGGTGGGCGACACCCTGACCATCAAGGATCCCCGCCAGCAGGATCAGCAGGTCAAGCTGACCATCTCCGGCACCTACCACTATCGCAAGGCCGTGGATCCGGCCGCCAACCGGGCCATCTACACGGCCTACCCCACCTTTGCCATGCTGGGGCTGGACGCAGCCAGCAAACCTGGAGACCCTGGCCATGAACTGCTCGTCGCCTTCGTCCTGGATTCGCCAAGCACCTACCAGAAGTTCATCAAGGAGCTGCGCAAGGACGGGCTCAAGGCCTCACAATATGACATCGACTCCCCCAGCCTGAAGGACTACCAGCGGCGGATGGAGCCTGTCCACCAGGCCGCCGACCAGGCGCGGACCACCATTATCCTGGTCTGCCTGCTGGGCGGGCTGGTTCTGCTGGGCTGCTTGTTCCTCATGCTGCGCAGCCGTGCCAATGAAATCGGCATGGCCATCACCATCGGGGTCCACAAGGCTCGGCTGGGTTGGCAGTTCGCCTTGGAGACCCTCTTGCTCACCCTGCCTGGACTGGTGCTGGGCCTGGCGCTGGGAACCGCGATCAGTCGGCCGCTGGGCCGGTCGCTCTTCCGGCTGGGGAGCCTGGCCAGCATGCCTCATGCTGGTCTGATCTGGAAGATGATCCTGATTGGCCTGGCCGTCTGCCTGGTCCTCGCTCTGGCAGCAGCCGCCAGGGTAGCGGCCTTCAGAACCGCCCAGCTATACACCAACGACCTGGAGGACGAGGCATGAGCGAAAAGACATCGGACCAGCAGCCAGACGAAGAGTCCCAGGCAACGACTGATCAGAAACAGACCGATCAGAAGCAAGCCGCTCAGACAACGGCCGATGCTGAGCACAAAACCGACGAGAACACCAGCACCGAACCGCTGCCCGAATCCGAGGAAGGAGCAGCTTCTCAGACGGGCGAACAGTCCGAGGAGGATGATTCCTCTGAAGAGGACGTGTCGATGGCTGCCTTCAAGGTGGTCATCGAGCAGGAAAATGCCGAAGATCCCGACGGCGGTCAGGAGGAGGACCCGCTGCTGGAGACCGATGAACAGCGGATTCTGGTTCCTGGCGGCTACCCGGTGCTCTCCCTGAAGCATGTGGATTACACGCGCAAGGTCCAGGGTCGCCCCGAACAGATCCTGGACGATGTCGATCTGGAATTCCAGCGCCGCCGCATCTATTCGGTGGAGACCACTACGCCTTCCGGACGGGCCGCTCTGATGGCCCTAATGACCGGTCTGCGCGCTCCTACCCAGGGCAGCGTGCTCTTCCGGGGCACGGACCTTCGCCAATTGCTGGCCTCCGACTATCGCGGCCATCAGATCGGAGCCATCTTCGGCACCGATGCCCTGAGGCGCGACCTGACCGCCGTACAGAATCTTGTCTACACCATGGAGGCCAGCGGACGCACCTTCCTGGGCCCCAAGGACAATCTGGCCCGTCAGTTGCTGGACGAAGTGGGCTTCCCGGAGCGCCTGCAGGACAAGCTGACCGCTGATCTGGGCCACTTGGACTTCCGCTTGGCCTCCGTGGCCCGTGCCCTGTGCTGCGAGTGCGACGTGCTCATCGCCGACGAACCCACCGAGGGGCTGGAGCCGAGCGACTGGGACACCCTGCTGGCCACCCTGAAGCGGGTCTCCCGCCGTCATGACTGCGCAGTGATCATCCTGACCTCCGGCGGTTCTGACACCGTGGACGAGGGCACTTACGACGACCGATTCATCGTCGATTGAGCCCCAGCCTTCCCGACCGGGGACGGACAGCACTGCACTGATTTGTTCGGTCATTACCCATGAGGAGTGGATACCCCGGGTCATGACCGACCAAATCGGTTCATGCAACAATGACCCACGCCGGCAAGGGAGGGTCATCCTGCACCATCACCATGGATTCGGACCTGTTCGGGAGGTCGGCGTCAAGGAAGCCATATGGATTACCCCAGGGCTGCTGATCGCTCAGAACGCCTGGCTGGCATCCCAAGGCCGTCCCCCTTGGGCCCTGTCAGCACCACCAACCATGTGGCTGGATGAACTGGATCAGTCCCTGACCGAACGCCGGATTCTGACTGTGACGGCAGCAACCATCCTGACCTGGCGTCGGCTGCCATCGGGGTTGGGACAACGTCCCTGGTCGCAGCTGGCTGCCGGCCGGGTATCGGGCCTGCCTGCGGCCCGACGGACCCTTGAAGGCCTGCAGAGCCATCTGCGGACAGCCCCTGCGCAATCGCTGATTCGAATCCAGACCCACCTGCCCAATATCCATGAGGAGTGGCGGGTCATCATCGACAGGGATCGAATCGCGGCCTCCAGCGGATACTGCCTGCATGAGGACGAGGGCTCTCGAGCCATTACCACGGTCTTCGACGGCGCCATCTTCGATCCCAGGCATCGAACGATCGCCGAGAACTGCGCCCTCCAGGCAGCCAAAGGTCGATCGCCTGCTCCGATCAGCGTGGATCTGGCCTTCCTCCGTGGATCGGATCGGCCTCTCATCCTGGAGGGAAACCCGGTCTGGTGCGCAGCCCCTTACGCTTACGGGCCGCAGGGCATGGTCTCGTTCTTAAAAGCCGTAGCGACCTGCCGGACCGATCCAGTCGACCCCTATCAACCAGACCCGTGGATGCTGCGCGAATTCGGCGGCCGCTTCCGCAGTTCCTGGGGGCCGGGTCGGCCGGATCAGACGATGGTCATGCCGTAGTGCTTGGCCAGGGGCTGCAGATCCGGCACCCCATACCGGGCCACCAGCTGCCTCCAGCGGGCCAGGTTGTCAGGACCATACTTAGCTGTGCGCTTGGCGGCAGTGGGCTCGGAGACGAAGATGGGCGGCTGGTGCTTGCTGTGGAACTTGTCCGCATACATGACCACCTCCTGCTCAGGGTTGACCGGCAGGTAGTCGTCAGGCGGCAGATTCAGATGTTCCTCCTCCACCTGGCGGCGGGTCAGCCCCACCCCGGTATGGTTGCGGGCGAACTGGGCCACCGACTCGTCCACCCCAGCGTCCAGCAGCAAGTGGTAACCCTCCAGCCCATGTTCGATGTACCGCTCGCCCTGGAAGGTCAGAGGGCGGCCCTGGGAACCATCGTCCTTGAGGATCCGGTAGGTACCGATGTCGTGCAGCAAGGCACCCGTGCGGACCAGGTCACGGTCCAGAGGCCGCTCGGGCAGCACCCCGTCAGGATCATCATCACGCAGCAGGCGTTCGTTGACCTGGTCGGCCATACGCACCGCGAGGGCGGCAATGATCTGGCAGTGGGTATGTATCAGTTCATAGGCGGCTTGGGAGGGCGCATACTGACGGTGCAGGGCCTCGGCCATGGGAACATTGGGAATCATACCGACCATTCTAGGGATTCCTGCCGCAAATGTGACCTTTGCGACGCTTATGCACACTTCAGCGGATAATCGGCCCTGCCCTTCTGCCGCCGACAGTACACTAGGAGCCACAGTATTTCACGAGGAGCACTATGGACACTTCACCACTTGTGCGCTCCGCCGACCAGCCCGCTCCTCCAGACGAGGACGGCGGCCGACAGGCGCCCTGGCACAACCCCCTGCTGGACCCGCGCGATCTGCGCATGCCGCGCATCGCGGGCCCCAGCTCATTGGTCATTTTCGGCGTCACCGGCGATTTGGCCAAGAAAAAGCTCTTGCCAGCTGTTTATGACCTGGCCAACCGGGGGCTGCTTCCAGCCAGCTTCGGGCTGATCGGCTTTGGACGGCGCGACTGGAGCGACCAGCAGTTCGTCGCCTTTGCGGAGGAGAACGTCCGCGCCCACTGCCGCACCCCCTTCAACGAATCCACTTGGCGGCATCTGAGCCAGGGCATGCGCTTCGTCAAGGGCAGCTTCGACGATGCCGAGGCCTTCCGCCGCCTGTCGGCCACTGTCTCGGAGCTGGATCGGGTCCGGGGCACCCGCGGCAACCATGCCTTCTACATGTCGGTGCCGCCCAAGGCCTTCCCCCAGGTGGCCCGTCAGCTGGCCGAGTCGGGGCTTTCCCACTCCAAGGAAGGGGCCTGGCGCCGCGTCATCATCGAGAAGCCCTTCGGTCACGACCTGGCCTCGGCCAAGGAGCTTGACCGGGTGGTCTCCGAGGTCTTCGAACCGGATTCGGTCTTCCGCATCGACCACTACCTGGGCAAGGAGACCGTGCAGAACATCCTGGCCCTGCGCTTCGCCAACATGATGTTCGAGCCGGTCTGGAACTCCAACTACGTCTCCCACGTGCAGATCACCATGGCCGAGGACATGGGCATTGGCGGCAGGGCCGGCTACTACGACGGAATCGGAGCAGCCCGGGACGTCATCCAGAACCACCTCCTGCAGCTGATGGCCCTGACAGCCATGGAGGAGCCGGTCTCCTTCTCGGCGTCGGATCTGACGGCCGAGAAGACCAAGATCCTTTCCGCGGTCCGCATTCCCAAGGATCTGGCGGCCCACACCGCCCGAGGCCAGTACACAGCAGGCTGGCAGGGCTCCCAGCATGTGGTCGGCTACCTGGACGAGGACGGGATCGACCCCTCCTCCACCACCGAGACCTATGCGGCCATCAGGCTGGATGTGGACACCCGCCGCTGGGCCGGCGTCCCCTTCTACCTGCGTACGGGCAAGCGCCTGGGCAAGCGGGTCAGCGAGATCGCCATCGTCTTCAAGCGTGCCCCCCACCTGCCCTTCGAGGCCACAGCCACCCGGGAACTGGGCGCCAACGCCGTAGTCATCCGCGTACAGCCCGACGAGGGCGTGACCATGCGTTTCGGGGCCAAGACCCCTGGCTCGGCCATGGAGGTGCGCGACGTCAACATGGACTTCTCCTACGGGCGTTCCTTCACCGAGGCCTCCCCTGAGGCCTACGAGCGGCTGATCCTGGACGTGCTCCTGGGAGACCCGCCCCTCTTCCCCACCACCGAGGAGGTCAACCTTTCTTGGAAGATCCTGGACCCCATCGAGGAGTTCTGGGCCGGACAGGGCCAGCCCCAGCCCTACCGCGCCGGCACCTGGGGTCCGCGGGAGGCTGATCTGATGCTGGCCCGCGACGGATACCACTGGAGGATGCCATGATCGTCAGACTGAACAACACCACCACCTCCGCCATCGCCCGGGAGATCGACGAACTCCACGTTGAACGCGGGGAGGCCGCCCAGGGACGAGTGCTGACCCTGGTCATCGTCACCGAGCAGGCCCACCTGGAGACGGCCCTGGAGACCGTAAACGCCGCAAGCCGGGAACATCCATGCCGGGTCATTGCCATGGTGACCGATGCCGAAGACCCTCAGGCCCAACAGGAGGCGGACCAGAGGACCGCTGCGGCGCAGTCCTCCGAAGACTGCGTCTCCTACAAGAACACCGACCATGACGGTGACCGCACGCTGGATGCCGAAATCCGCTTTGGCTCGGATGCCGGCGCCGGGGAAGTGGTGGTCCTGCGACCAGTGGCGGCTCTGCTGGACCATGCCGATGCCCTGGTCATTCCCCTCTTGGTGCCGGATGCCCCTCTGGTGGTTTGGTGGCCCACCAATCCGCCCCTGGACCCCTCGCAGGATCCCATCGGGACCATGGCCGCCAGCAGAATCACCGATGCCATGGAGGCCGACGATCGCCAAGCCACCTTCGCCGGGCTGCTGGCCCATTCGCACGCTGAGGACGTGGACCTGTCCTGGACCAGGATCACCATCTGGCGAGCGCTGCTGACCTCCATGGTGCAGCAGCCGCCCCACCTGCCCATCCGTTCGGTCAGGGTAACCGGCCAGGCCCACTACCTGCCGTTGGAGCTGCTGGCCTCCTGGCTGGCCCTGAAATTGAAGGTGCCGGTCACAGTCGAACGCGACCCGCAGGCTCAGGCGGTCACCGGCGTCTACTTCGAACGTCCGGACGGGGTCATGAGCATGGAGCGCCACCATGACGACCAGGCCCGGATCAACCAGCCCGGCCAGGCCCCGCAGACCATCTCCATGCCCCTGCGCACGCCTGTGGACTGCATGAGCGAGGAACTGGGCCGGCTGGATCCTGACGAGGTCTATCAGGAGGTCATCCACACCGGCTGGGGAATGGTCGACCACCAGTAGACCTCTGCAGTGACTCAATTCATAGGCAAACGTCTGGGTGTAGGCTGAGGCCAGCATCACCTGCATGCAAGGAGGATCAGATGACCGATCGTCGTACCGTGACCTATGCCACGACCAAGTTGCTCAATCGGGCTACAGCAGTCCGCATCCTGCTCGAGCTGGGCGACCTCCTGGCCCGTCAGGACCGGGCCGACCTGGCACTGACCGGCGGCCGGGACGCGGCGGATGTCTATGCCCTGATGGGTGCCGATCCCCTGAGTCAGAGCGTGGACTGGAACCGGGTCCACCTCTGGTGGAGCGATGAGCGGTTCGTGGGCCTGGAAGACCCGGATCGCAACGACGAACAGGCACGGCGGGCCTGGTACGGCGCGCTGATCGACCAAGGGCTGTTGCCGCAGGCCAACGTGCATTCCATGCCCGTGGACACCCGCAGCCCAGCCCAGGTTGAGGCCGCTGACCAGGAGGAGAACGAACGGGCTCTGACCCAGGCGGCAGCCGCCTATCAGCAGGAGATCATCGACCAGCTGGGCCCCGAGGGTCGGATGGATCTGGCTGTCTTTGGCGTGGGGCCCGACGGCCACTATGCCTCCCTCTTCCCCGACCGACCCGAGGTCAGATTGCAGGACGACGATCCGCTGGTGACGGGCGTCAGCAACTCCCCCAAGCTGCCCCCGCTCAGGGTCACCATGACCACGCCGTTCATCCGCCGGACCCCCAAGGTCTGGCTCTTCACCTCAACCGCTGAGAAAGCCTCAGCCGTGGCTGCTGCCCTGGGAACTACAGACGATCCCCATGTCCCCTCCTCCTATGCCAGGGGCACCCTGGAGACCCTCTGGCTCCTGGACGCTGATGCCGCCTCGAAACTGCACTGAGCCTTCCGCAACACGAGCCTCTGCAAATTTCAGGACTCCGAAGATTCCTTATCCGCAGCAGGGACGAAGTCTTCGGGGTCTTTTCGAGTCATGTGTTCGATAGCCCGATCGGATTCGTCGACGATCCAGTCCATGGCGTGGCGGGCCCCCTCTGCATCGCCACGACGTATCAGCGCAGCCACGTCCCCGTGCAGACGCAACGCCTTCTCATCGGCCTTCTTGGGCATAAGCTCATGCCGGGTTCGCCCCGAAAGCACTGAGGCAATCACATCGCCCAGCGCTGCGAACATGGCGTTGCCCGATGCCTCAAGCAGGGTTCGGTGGAAGGTTTCGTCAGCCCGAAGATAGTCCGGCCCGTCGGCCCGGTCAGCGTTGGCCACCATGTCAATGGCGGCCCGCGTCAGCTTCGCCCATTGATCCTGATCAGCATGGCTGGCCGCCAGCTGGGCAGCCATAGGCTCCACGCATGCCCTGAGCTCGGACAGCTCATGCAGGGTCCGCCCCCGGCCAGGTCCGCGCAACCTCCACTCGATCACCCGCGGATCATAGATATTCCAGAGCCGACGGGGGTTGACCGTGGCACCGACCTTGCGTTTGACGGTGACCAGACCCATGGCCTGAAGAACCCTGGTGACCTCCCGGGTGACCGTGCGCGAGGGCCTCTGGCTATCCAGATCCGGAACGGGCAGCCGGTCGCCCGGGGCGATGGCGCCATCGACGATGGCCGCCCCCCACTGATCCAGCAGCCGGTCATGCAGGGTGCCTTCTGTAGAGGTTTCGTCCTCAGGCTTGCTCGCGCTTTCCACGAATTCCACTCTAGCAACCGGGCTCGTTCCCAAAGGGATCAAACGATGCTGCAAACGAGCCGAGACTCAATCCTGTCCTCAGCATGTCATCTTCCAAACCGTCCCAGGTGCGTGTAAGATATGGTCTGTTAAGGCATACGTAATATCACGCTGTCGATATTACGTAATGCAAAAACAAGAGCCGGAAAGCTGTTTAGGCCGAACGGTTCGCATCCTCAGAGAAGAGGCAGCCATGCTTTTAGCGTCGCAGCCGACAGCCGGCGGGTACCTGACCTTGGCGGCGAGTCAGGCCGTTTCCCTGAACACCACCCAATTGGGCATCAGCCTGGTGCTCAGCCTGGCAGTGCTCATTTTCCTGGTTACCGTCGTTAAACTTCATCCCTTTGTCTCCCTGCTGGGTGCCGCCCTGGTGGTCGGCATCGGTTCCGGCTATGGTCCCGTGGCCACCCTGACCAGCTTCACCGGCGAGTTCGGCTCCACCATGGGCTCCGTGGGCATTCTGATTGGCCTGGGAGCCATGATCGGCAAGGTCCTCATGGACACCGGAGCCACCGACCAGGTGGTCAACACCCTGGTCGCCAAGTCCAAGCCCGCCACCATCCCTTGGATCATGGCCCTGATCGGCGCCCTGATCGGCTTGCCCATGTTCTTCGAGGTTGGCCTGGTCATTCTGGTCCCGGTCATCATTCTGGTGGCCCGCCGTACCAAGCTCCCCCTGATGCGGGTGGCCATCCCCACCCTGGCAGGCCTGTCCATCATGCACGCCTGCGTGCCCCCTCACCCTGGCCCCTTGGCCGCTTTGAGCCAGTTCAAGCAGACCGGCAATGTGGGCCTGACCATGATGTTCGGCATCCCCTTCGCCCTGATCACCCTGGTCGTCGTGGGCCCGGGCTTCTCCCGGCTGGCTTCCCGCTGGGTGCCCGTTCAGGCCCCGGCCGACCTCGTGGCCAAGAGCGAGCAGGCCGGCAAAGAGGAGACCCGACTGCCCTCCTTCGCCATCTCGGTCTGCTGCATCCTGCTGCCAGCAGTCCTCATGCTGCTGACCTCCATCTTCGAGATCGCTGTTCCCGGCTTCAAGGACCGCACGGACGGCCTGGCACAGACCATCAACTTCATCGGCAACCCGGTCATGGCCCTGGCCATAGCCCTGATTGTCTCCATGCTGGTCCTCAAGGCCGCCTCGGGCATCTCCTGGAAGACCGTCAATGACTCCCTGGGAGCCTCGCTGCCCGCTGTGGCAGGCATCCTGCTGATCGTGGGCGCAGGCGGCGGCTTCAAGGGCGTACTGGTCTCCACCGGCATCGGCAAGATCATCGGCACCTTTGTGGAGCACTCCAACATCTCCATCTTCCTGCTGGGCTGGGTCATCGCCGTCTTCGTGCGCATCGCCACAGGCTCGGCCACCGTCTCCATCCTGACCACGGCCGGCATCCTCAGCAACGCCATGACCATGATGCATGCTGGCTCCACGGCCACTACGCTCCTGGTCATCGCCATCGGCGCCGGCTCCATCTTCCTCTCCCACCTCAACGACGCAGGCTTCTGGCTGATCAAGGAGTACTTCGGCCTGAGCGTTGGCGAGACCCTGAAGACCTGGTCGGTTCTGGAATGCCTGCTGTCGGTAGTAGTTCTGGTCCTGGTCATGATCGCCAGCATCTTTGTGCCCATCACCGCCTGAGCGCCATTGTCAGATTACTTTTCAGAAAGGTTACACATGGTCGACACATCGTCAAAGAATTCTGACGCGCTGAGCGCAGAAGATCATCCGGAGCCCCAGGTCCCCTCGGCAGTGGACAACACGGTTCCCCCGGACTACTTCCAAGGCCGCACCCCCGTTCTGGTCATCATGGGAGTCGCCGGCTGCGGCAAGACCACCATGAACGAGCACCTGGGCAACAAGCTGGGCTGGGACATGGCCGAGGCCGACGACTTCCACCCCCAGGCCAACATCGACAAGATGGCCCGCGGCATCCCCCTGAACGACCAGGACCGATGGCCCTGGCTGGACAGCATCCATGAGTGGATCGAGGATCACATGCGCCGTGGAGTGCCCGGAACCGTCACCTGCTCGGCCCTGAAGCGGATCTATCGTGACCGGCTGCGGATGCCGGGCGTGGTCTTCATTCACCTGAGCGGGGACTACGACTCCATCATGGAACGGCTCTCCAAGCGGAAGGGCCACTTCATGAAACCGCAGATGCTGCGCTCCCAGTTCGATGACCTGGAGCCCCTGGGACCGGACGAGGTCCACCTGACTATTGACGTGGGTCTGCGCATGGCTCCCGAGATCGAGGCCGAAGAGGTCATCGACACCTTGGGCCTGCAGTGCGACGTCAAGGCGCACACCGCTCAGGTTCAGGCCGAGCGCGCCCGGCAGGCAGCCCGCCAGTAGCACCGACGATTCGGCCCGACCGCGGCCGACCACCAACCATCGCGGTCAACTTCACACTGTTGCAGTCAAGGGAGAGGAACTGACACTATGAAGATTGGCATGATCGGCCTGGGACGCATGGGCAAGAACATGGCGGACCGCCTGCGCACCGGCGGCCACCAGGTGGTCGGCTACGACATCGCGCCGGACTCGGGCAGGGATGTGGACAGCCTGCAAGCCCTGGTCCAGGCCCTCGAGGCACCACGAGTGATCTGGGTCATGGTCCCGGCCGGCAAGCCCATCGAGTCCACGCTCGATCAGCTGGGCGATCTGATGGAGCGCGGCGACCTGGTCGTGGACGGGGGCAACACCCGCTTCACCCAGGACCAGGAGCACGCCCAAGCCCTGGCCGCCAAGGGCATAGGCCTGGTGGACGTGGGCACCTCCAACGGCATCTGGGGCAAGGAAAAGGGCTACGCCCTGATGGTCGGCGGCTCGGATCAGGACGTGGCTCGGATCCAGCCCATTCTGGACACTCTGAAGCCCGAGGGCGACTACGGTCTGGTCCACGCGGGAGGAACCGGCGCGGGTCACTATGCCAAGATGGTTCATAACGGCATCGAGTACGGGATGATGCAGGCCCTGGCCGAGGGGTATGCGGTCCTGGAGGCCTCCGACCTGATCAAGGAGCCGGGCGAAGTGGTGGAGTCCTGGCGCAAGGGTTCGGTCATCCAGTCCTGGTTGCTGGACCTGCTGGCCCAGGCCCTGAAGGAGGACCCCCACCTGAGCGGAATCGCCGGCAAGGCCGATGAGACCGGCGAGACCAAGTGGATGATTGCGGATGCCCTGGAGTTGGGTGTGCCTACACCGGCCATCACCTCGGCCCTCTACGCCCGCCAGTCCTCCAAGATCGAGGACCCCATGACCATGAAGGTGGTGTCCGCCCTGCGCAGCGCCTTCGGCGGCCACCCCATCGTCAGGGAGTGACCAAGTCCCGAGCCGGGTACCAGTAGGATCCCACCTGCGGACGAACCTGGACCATGGCGCCGTCGTCGTCGAAATCCAAGGGAGCGAAGACGATTTCGCGATGGCAGCCGTCGCCCCGGCCGTCCCTGGCGAACCTGTGGTAGGCCACAATCCAGTCGTCCCGGCCCGGCACACGGGTGATGCAGTGGTGTCCCGTGGCCAGGATCCCCTTGGCATGATCAGCCTGGATCAAGACCTGGGGCTCGGTCCAGGGCCCGTCCAGCGATGGCGCACTGGACCAGCGGATCCGGTAGCTCGGATCCCTGGTGTCGTTCTCCGACCATGAGGCATAGTAGGTGTCTGCCCGTCGGCTGATGGTGATGGCCTCGCGGAAGTTGTCGGGCACGGCGGAGCGCACCGAGCCATCTTCCAGACGCAGACCGTCCGGGGCTCAGCTGCCCCATGTAGGCACGGCCATTGCCCCAGAGCAGATAGGGCACATCGTCGTCATCCACAAAGACCGAGGGATCGATGGGCAGGCAGTCGTAGTCCCCCCGGACGATGAATGGCTCCTGGGCCGCCCGGAAGGGTCCAGTCGGCCCAGGAGCGACAGCCTGGCCAATCTGCCCGTCGGCCACAAAATACAGGATGCAGCGTCCCTGGCGCACCAGCAGGCAGGGAGCCCAGGCACCCTGTCCCCCATGCCACCAGGGAACCTGGTCCAAGTCCAGGATTTTTCTGCGGCTCCAGTGGCAAAGGTCCCCGGATTCATAGACATAGAAGGCGTGCGAGGACCATTCAGGCAGACCGTCCTCGGTGCAGTACAGGTACCAGCGGTCCCCGATCATGACCAGATCCGGGTCCGCGCAGTAGCGATGCAGGGGGTTGCTCGCCAAACTCGTCCTCTTCGATCTTTGATGTGCGCTTGCGAATTCCTCCATGGACTATGACTCCGATTCCTTACGAGTGCGGCGGCCGGAACCTCCGGCCGCCGCCATTGACTGCGACCTTCCGACTGGTCGCCTTACCCCTTGACTGCTCCGGCAACCAGCCCGGAGACGATCCACTTCTGGCAGAAGATGAAGAAGACAAAGACCGGGATCAGGGCCAGGACCGTGATGGTCATGAAGCTGGGCCAATCAGTGGTGAACTGGCCGACTGCGTTGTAGACCTGCAGGACGATGGTGCGCAGGTTGGAGCTGCTGATGAAGACGTTGGCCGTCATGAAGTCGTTCCAGGTCGACATGGTCTGGAAGACCACCACTGTGGTCAGGATGGGCCTGATCAGGGGCAGCACGATGCTCCAGAAGATCCTTAAGGGACCGGCCCCGTCAATCCTGGCGGCCTCGATGACCTCGAAGGGCAGGGACTGCATGTAGCCCACGATCAGGAAGTAGCAGAAGACCGCCCCGCCCAGGTACATGATGATCAGGCCCAGGAGCGTGTTGACCAGCCCCACGCTGGACTCCATCCGGTAGAGGGGGATCAGGGTGGACTGGGTGGGAATAACGAAGGCGATCATGAGGATCACCCCGATGACCGAGGTGAAGATCGACTTGCGCAGGATCATCCCAGAGTGGTCTTGGACCCGTCAGCGCCACCAGCCCCGCAGGCACCCATGGCCGATATCACTATGCCGACCCCCAGCGCCGCAGCTATGCCCTTCCATGCTCGCTTCAGCTTCATGACTCCTCCTTGCAATCAATCCTCTGAACATCCGTCCGGGCTGTTCAACATCGAGACCCGGGAATTGACACGATTCAATTGCTGTCACAATATGGTATAGCACGTTGATTGAATCGTGTCAATCACATTCTGCTAAGGCACCCCGCGTGCCTAAGATAATGGCTAAACCCCGGGAAAGGTGCGAGATGGTGACGATGAGCGATGTAGCCAAGGAGGCGCAGGTCTCTCGGGCCACTGCCTCCTATGCCCTTCGAGGCGATACACGCATAGCGGATGACACCAGGCGCAGGGTCCTGCTTGCCGCCCGCAAGCTCCGCTATTCGGCCAACCTGTCAGCCAGAAGCCTGCGCTCAGGCAAGAGCGGCATCATCGGGGTGGCCATCTTCGAGCTGGACAAGCCCTACCCTGCGCAGATGAGTGCCGCTATCTCACAGCAGATCAACGCCCACGGCATGCAAGCCATCATCCAGCAGACCTCCAACTCCAAGCAGGACGAGATCTCCATACTGCGGCATGTGACCAGCCAGCTCTGCGACGGCACCATCTTCAGTCCAGGCAGCATTACCAACGAAGAGATGCAGGAGCTGGCCGATGGCAAGCCTCTGGTCCTGCTGGACGACCCCTCAGCCGAGCCGGTCTTCGATTCGGTCATGACGGCCAGCACCGAGGGAGCTGCCATGGCTGTGCAGCACCTGCTGGACTGCGGATGCCGGCGAATAGGCGTGGTGGGTGCCGACATGACGGCCAGCACCGATCCGGCCCAGCGGCACGCGGTCCGCGGCCGCAGGGTAGCCGGCTGTCTGAAGGCTCTGAAGGCCGCCGGAATCAAGGCCCGTCCCCAAGACTTCCTTCCTCTGGATCGCTGGGACGGGGAAATGGCCCGCGACCTGGGCCATCATCTGGCGGACACGTCCGACCTGCCCTTTGATGGCATCTTCTGTATGACCGACTCCCTGGCCCTGAGCCTGATTCGAGGACTGCACGAATGCGGTGTGGAGGTCCCCCGGGACCTGGCCGTGGTAGGATTCGACGGCATTCAGGAAGGAGCGCTCTACATACCTTCGCTGACCACCATCAGCACCGACAAGGAGGATCTGGCCCGCAAGGCGGTGGACGCCCTCCTGGCCCGTCTGCAAGGCGACGACGATAACCGTCCTCCCACCCGGACGACTGCCGCCTGCCGGCTGGTGGTCCGGGAATCCACAGCCAAGATTCGCTGACAGGATGACAAAAGGGTCCGCGCCGCCGACTTAGCGGCGGCGCGGACCCCTGCGGTTCTGGCGAGAAGCTCAGTCCTGCTTGATCTCGGACTTGTCCTCGGCCCAGAGGGTGTGGAAGGCGCCTGGCTGATCCACGCGCCCATAGGTGTGGGCGCCGAAGAGGTCACGCTGGCCCTGAATCAGGGCGGCGGGGAGCCTATCGGAACGCAGCCCGTCGTAGTAGGACAGGGAGCTGGCGAAGACAGGGATGGGGATGCCGGCCTGGGTGGCGCGGGCCACCACACGCCGCCAGGAATCCTGGGCCTGCTCGACCGCCTGCTTGAAGAAGGGGTCGAAGAGCAGGGAGCCCGGCTCACGGCCAGAGGCGTATGCATCGGAGATCCGATTCAGGAACTTGGCCCGAATGATGCAGCCGCCACGCCAGATGCGGGCGATGGCACCCATGTCCAGCTTCCAGCCGTAGACCTGGGCACCCTCCTGCATCTCGTTGAACCCTTGGGCATAGGCCACGATCTTGGAGGCGTAAAGCGCCTGGCGGATGTCCTCGATGAAGGACTTGCGAGCCTCGGGGTCGTCGGCCAGGTCGGCCATGACGGCCTTGGGCTGCGGCCCTTCCAGACCCTCCTGGGCCGCCTGACTGCGCAGCTCCGGCGAGGAGGACAGCCCCCGGGCAAAGACGGCCTCGCCGATGCCGGTCACGGGCACGGCAAGATCCAACGCGGTCTGCACGGTCCAGGTGCCGGTGCCCTTCATGCCGGCCTGGTCGGTGACGATGTCGATGAAGGGCTTGCCTGTGGCAGCATCGGTGTGATGGAGCACCTCAGCGGTGATCTGCACCAGATAGGAGTTCAGATCCCCCTGGTTCCACGCTTCGAAGACCTGGGCGATGGCCTCAGGCTCCATGCCCAGGCCCCGGCGCATCAGGTCATAGGACTCGGCGATCACCTGCATGTCGGCGTACTCGATGCCGTTGTGAACCATCTTGACGAAGTGGCCCGCACCGTCGGTGCCGATATGGGTGACGCAGGGCTCGCCATCGACCTTGGCGGCGATGGACTCCAGGATGGGTCCCAGGGTCTTCCAGGACTCATCGGTCCCGCCCGGCATCATGGAGGGCCCCAGGAGGGCGCCCTGCTCGCCACCTGAGACACCGCAGCCCACGAAGTGCAGCCCGCGGGCCCTGATGGCCTTCTCCCGACGGATGGTGTCCTTGAAGTAGGCGTTGCCGGCGTCGACGATGATGTCCCCCGGCTCCATCAGGTCGGCCAGGTCGTCGATCATCTGGTCGGTGGGATCCCCGGCCTTGACCATGATGATGGCCGTGCGGGGCTTGGTCAGCGAGGCCACGAACTCCTGCAGGGTCTTGGCCGGGACGAACCGGCCCTCCTGGCCATGATCGTTGATCAGGGTCTCGGTGCGCGAATAGTGGCGGTTGTAGACCGCAACGGTATTGCCGTGCCGTGCCAGGTTCCTGGACAGGCTGGCACCCATGGCGGCCAGACCCACGACTCCGATATTGGCTTGAGCTTGTGTCATCACATCACCTTTCGACGGTAGCCCGGAAAGGCCGGGCACCAGGTTCCATGCCGTCAATTCTATGGCCCGGCCCCGATTTGGGCCAGGCTCCATAGGGTGAGATTCCACTCACTCAGCCCTTGTGGTGCTTGCCGCCCTTGATCTTGCGGGAGGGCAGGACCACACGCGTCAGCTTGGGAACCGCCCGGGTGGAGACGAACAGGGGCTGCACCTCCACGATGGGGTTGTAGGGAGCCAGGCCGAACCATTTGATCGGCGAGCCAGCCACCTTGCGGATGGCGTACTTGACCTTTAGTGAGAATGCGCCGCGGGAGTCGATCTTGGACTCGGGCATCAGGGCCTTGTGGACCAGCACATAGGTGACTGTGCCGATTTGCGGATCCTCGTCCACCTTGGGGTAGATAGAGGGCTGCTTGGGCAGCTCGCCGCTGTCGATCAGCTCATGCATGATCTGGTGCAGGTAGGTGGCCACATTCTGATCCACCTTGAAGCCCAGCCTCATGCGCACGCGGAAGAGGTAGTTGGTGCCGAAGTTCTCCACCGAGTACTTGCGGGTGTAGGGGGCGTCCGTGGTCTGGACCGAGACGGCCCACCAGGCCCGGGCCCGCTTGGGCCGGTTGGCGAAGATGGAGAAGAAGATGTCGGTGTCCAGACGCCGCATCTCCGCATCCGAGGTCAGATAGACCAGGTTGTCTGCGTAGTAGGGGACGCGGAAGTCGTTGTGGAGCATCTCCAGGGCGGGCAGACACTCCTTGGCTGTCATATGCCGGCGTTGCGAGCGCTCCACCTTGGTGCCCACATCCCAGGTGTACATGATGTAGAGGATGGCCGCGGTCAGCAGCATGGTGAACCAGCCGCCGTGCATGAACTTGGCCATGGAGGCCATGAAGAAGAGGATCTGAATGGCCAGGAAGACCAAGGCGAAGAGCAGAGAGAACACGCGCTTGCCGTCGTGCCAGATGTAGTCGGCCAGCAGAACGGTGGTGGTGATCATGGTCACAGTCAGGGCCAGTCCGTAAGCGGCCGAGATGTGCTCGGAATCCTTGAAGATGGCCAGCACCGTCAGCGTAGCTACGCACAGGACCCAGTTGATGGTGGGGATGTAGAGCTGGCCGCGGGTGCGCGCCGGGTAGCGCACCTGAAGATGGGGCATCCAGTTGAGGCCGGTGGCCTCCGAGACCATGGTGAAGGCACCCGTGATCAGGGCCTGCGAGGCGATGACGCCAGCGGTCACCGACAGGATCACCGCCACGTACCGCACGGTGGTAGGCATCATCTGGAAGAAGGGGTTGAGCCCATCCACACCCTGCAGGGCCTTATTGTCGCGATTGCGCAGGATCCAGGCCCCCTGGCCGAAGTAGTTGAAGACCAGAGCGATGTTGATGAAGGGCCAGGTGGCGTAGATGTTGCCACGGCCCACATGGCCCATGTCGGAGTAAAGGGCCTCGGCTCCCGTAGTCGACAGGAAAACCGTGCCCATGATGGTCAGGCCCACCGGGTTCTGCGGGCTGAAGAGGAAGCGAATCCCGTAGACCGGGTTCAGGGCCTCAAAGATGGACCAGTCATTGCCGATGCAGTAGATGCCGATCAGGGCCAGGAAGGCGAACCAGACCATGACCACGCTGCCGAAGACCTTGCCGATCCGCTCGGTTCCGCGCGACTGGACCGCAAACAGGATCAGGATGATCACGAAGGTGATGACCATGGTTAGGTTCCCGTTTTCACGGAAGATCGGAGTCAGGACGGGGATGGTCTTGAGTCCTTCGACTGCCGAGGATATGGAGACCGCAGGAGTCAGCACCGAATCAGCCAGGAAGGCCGCGCCGCCGACCATGGCCGGGATGGCCAGCCATTTGCCATAGTGCCGGACCAGGGTGTACAGGGCGAAGATGCCGCCCTCGCCCTTGTTGTCGATCCGCATGGCCACCAGCACGTACTTGACCGTGGTGATCAGCGTGATGGACCAGAAAACCAGGGAGAGCATGCCCAGCACGGCCGCCCTGTCCACACGGGCCATGCCGCCCTGCCCTGCCACGAAGGCCTGCATGGTATACAAGGGTGAGGTGCCGATGTCGCCGTAGACCACGCCCAAGGCCACAATGCACATGCCCAGGCTGATCCTGTCTGGCGAAGACTGCACCCGCCGCCACCAGCGGCCCAGAGGGCCCTTTGGCGGGGTGCGGCGACGCTGGGCCGCCCGCTGGGCCTCGCGCCGGACCCGCTTGAGCTCGTTCTCCTCCTCCCGGGTGCGGGACTTGGCCGAGATCTTGGGAGCCTTGGTGAAGCTCTCCTGAGGAAGTATCGATTCTTTCGTCGGCTGACCCTTGCGACGGGCCGTCGTCGGCTTCGCCCTTTTTTCACCGGATAACCGGGGTGGTTCGTCAGCGCCCCTGCCATCATCCTGAGCCGCCAACTCATGCCGCTCATCCGCCATAGAGCCCTCCATCGGCCAAAGCCTTCACTCATCTACTTCCGGGTGCCGTATGTTGCTGTTTGCGCACACGTGCGACGACAACCGTAGCACTCTCCCCCCACACTCGGCAGGGGCGATTCAGACCGCGACACACCATTAGCTTAATCCCGCCCTGGCACTATGCGTCGAACATCCTTCACAGGCCATAAACCCGGCGCGTGGTGGCTGCTGTCGCTTCGGCCACTTGGGCCAGGGGGCGATCCAGGGCATCAGCCATAGCGCGCAGGGTGTATGGAATCATGTAGGGGGAGTTGGTGCGTCCCCGGTAGGGCATGGGACTCAGGTAGGGCGCATCGGTCTCCACCATGATGTGGTCCATGCCGACCACGGACAGGCCCTGGCGGATTCCCTCGTTGCCCTTGTAGGAGACCGTCCCCGAAAAACTCAGATACCAGCCGTGCTCGGCAGCCACCTGGGCCATCTGCGCATCCCCCGAATAGGAATGGAAGATCGTGCGTTCGGGAGCGCCGTCCTCCAGCAGGGTCTCAATAACCTGCCGATGGGCGTCGCGGTCGTGGATCTGCATGGGCAGGCCCAGCTCCTTGGCCAGGGCGATGTGGTCGCGGAAGGCCTGCCGTTGGATCTCTTCGGCCCCCTGGCCGGTTCGGAAGAGGTCCATGCCCGTCTCTCCGATGGCCACCACCTGGTCGGGATATGCCCGAGCCAGGCGGGCGACCTCCTCAAGCGCCTGCTCGAAAGAAACCTCATGCCAGGGCTGATATTGCAGCGGCAGTCCATCCGGTCCCGGCACCCCTCGATGGCCGTGCAGGACGGCCTCATTGGGATGGATGGCCAAGGCCGCGTGAACCACCCCGGGATGGGCCAGCGCCAGATCCACAGCCGTCTGCAGGTTGGGCAGCTCGCAGCCCACGTCGATGGCCCCAACCACCCCCACAGCACGGGCCCTTTCCAGCTGCTGGTCGACTGTGCGGACGGGGACCGGATCCTGCCCGCGCTCCCTGGCCTGCCGGTCCATCTCCTGGGCGAAAGGGACCACGGAGGCCATGTGGGTGTGATCGTCGATGACTCCGATGCCTTCGGGCAGTGGCTCGGGATCGGGAGCCCAGCTGCGGTTGCGATGATGCTTGCTCATGGTCCACAGTCTAAGGTCTTGTGCGGCCCAATCTTCGACCCGCCCAGGTGGCCGACTCCGCCAAAAGGGAGGACTGCAGCTAGAATCACCTCTGACGGCCCAGGACCAGCCGGATAGGAAGAACGAAGAAGCAGCCGTCGTCCGTCTGCCAGTCCCCCGCCGCCGCGGTACCGTTGCCGAAGGCAGAAAAGGTGGATTATGTCTATGGATTGGCAGCCCTCGTTCGAGGCGACCAGCGCCTACCTCTTCGTCCACTTCACCGGCTATGAACAGGCTGAGACGGATGAGCAGCTCTACTTCGCCCTCAGCCGGGACGGCCTGCACTGGCATGACCTGCGCGCCCAGGGAGACCCTGTTCTGACTTGGAGCGAGGGCGAGGGCGGCGTACGCGACCCCTATATTGTTCGAGGCCCTGACGGCCTCTTCCACATCATCGCCACCGACCTGTCCGTCTACCACAGGGGTGGCTGGCAGGAGGGCCGGTCCACGGTGGATGGATCCACCGGCCTGGTCATCTGGGATTCCCCGGATCTGGCCCACTGGGGCAGACCCCGCCTGGTGGACGTGGCTTCGGCCATTCCCAAGGCGGGCATGGCCTGGGCGCCGGAGGCCTGCTGGGACGCCGACAGGGAGCAGTGGATAGTCTTCTGGGCCACGGCGGCCGCCGACAGCGCCGAGGACCCGGCCGCAGCCGACCTGGCCAACGAGCTGGGTGACGGCATCAACATGTACTACGCCACCAGCACCGATCTGGTGTCCTTCTCCCGCCCGGTCAAGTGGATTGACCGCAGCAACGGGATCATCGACACGACCATGCTCAAGGCGCCCGACGGCTGGTGGTACCGGGCCTCCAAGGATGACCAGATCACCCTGGAACGCACCCGCAACCCCTATGCGGTCACCCATGAGCTGGTGCGTACCGACGACGACCAGGCCTGGTCATACCTGTCCAACCTGACCGACATCTTCGGCCAGGGGCGCTACTCCTCGCGGTATCTGGAGGGCCCCGAGCTCTTTCTCTACAACGATGCTGACGCCGCAGGACCCGACGGCCGAACCATGCCTTTCGGCCTGATCTGCGACCAGTTCGCCGAGGGCCGGGGCTATCTGCCCTTCCGCTCGGCGGATTTGTCATCCAGACGGCGGCAGGACTGGGCCCTGGTTACAGATATGAACTTCGGCCGGCTGACCAAGCGCCACGGCTCCATCATGCCCATCACCGAGAGCGAGTACCGAGTTCTGAAACGGACCCTGACCCGCTGAGCGGCGGCAGCATGCAGGCAACCATGACGAAGCCTTACACGAATAAAATCCCATAATCGTGCGTAAGTGCTCCAATCAATGCCTCCACCTGTACCGCAACAGGGAACGCGGCCAGTAAAACTCAGACCTGGGCTAGAAGTGAGCCAAATCAGGACATGTTCACTTCTCGTTTTTCATGAGACTGTTCCCGAAGCTACAGACCCACTCAAGTCCCCAGCGTCAAGTCCCAGTTATCCTCGATCCGTCCGGCATCCACTTAATCCATTGGAGTCTGCATCAGGTGCACCTGCGGATCCCGGGTGTGTCTAGGCCCAGAATCCGGAGATCATATATGGCGTGGATGCCCCTGGACCAGAAGATCCAGCTCGGGTCCTGACACGCGCTTCAGATCGACACCGTCTGTCGTTACAGCAACCTGGAACCTGGTGCCCCGCACCTCCAGCTCGTAGGTCATCGAGCGCCAGGATGAAGGCAGGCGGGGGTCAATACTTAGCCCGGTTCCGCCGGTGTCCCGCAGGCCGCCGAAGCCGCAGACCAGGCTGGACCAGACGCCTCCACAGGCAGCCAAATGGATGCCGTCCGTCGTGTTGGCATGCAGATCGTCCACGTCCGTAAACAAGGACCGACGGAAGTACTGCATGGCCAGCTGGTCATGCCCCACCTCGGCGGCGAGGATGGACTGGGAGGCTGCTGACAGGGTCGAATCCCCAGTGGTCAGCGGATCGTAGTAGTCGAAGTCGGCCCGCTTCTGCTCCGGAGTGAACCAGGAGCTGAGCAGGTAGAGAGCCATGACTACGTCGGTCTGCTTGAGCACCTTGTGCCGGTAAATAACCAGCGGATGGTAGTGCAGCAGCAGGGGCCTGGCCGTGAACCGGTCGAAGTGCCAACGGGGTCGCTGCATAAATTGAGCGTCCTGGGCATGGACTCCCTCCTGATCATCAAAGGGGACGAACATGGCTTGAGCTGCGCTGGACCATTTGTCGGCCTCACCATCGTCGAAGTGCAGCCTCTCGCGTATGCCGCCGATCAGATCTGGATGCTTCTCGCGTAGGTGCTGGTAGCCCTTGTAAGCGGCCAGGAGGTTGAACCGGGCCATCTGGTTGGTGTAGAGGTTGTCGTCAACCAGGACCGTGTACTCGTCTGGGCCGGTCACGCAGTGGATGTGGAAGCGGCCGTCCTCCTTGTAACGCCCCAGGCTCATCCAGAGACGGGCCGTCTCCACCAGGATGTCGATGCCCTCAGCTTGCAGAAAGTCTTCATCCCCGGTGACCTGCACGTACTGGGCCACCGCGTAGGCGATATCGGCATCGATGTGGTACTGGGCCGTGCCCGTGGGGAAGTAGGCGGAGGCCTCCTCACCGTCGATGGTCCTCCAGGGGAAGAGGGCGCCGTTCAGGTTGAGTGCGCAGGCCCTGCGCCTGGCCGCCGGCAGCATCAGGTAGCGGTAGTGAAGGACGGCTCTTGCCCGAGCAGGCGCCGAGTAAATCAGGAAGGGGAGAATGTAGATCTCGGTGTCCCAGAAGTAGTGGCCGCTGTAGCCGGATCCGCTCAGACCCTTGGCGCCCACGCCGTTCTCGATCTGGGCCGTGGACTGGGCCAGCTGGAACAGTTCCCAGCGCACCATCTGCTGGGTACGACCCCCATCGTCGGCCTGGATGCGGATATCCTGACGCTCCCAGAACCGATCCAGCCATTCCCGCTGACGCCGCTCCAGCTCCTCCACAGAGAGGGTGCTGACCTCCTCCAGCCGATCTCTGCAGTCCTCGACCAGATTCCTGGTCCCCTCGCCGCGGGTCTGCACGACCAGACCGTTGCCGCTGGTGCCAGCCGGAAGAATAGGGTGGCTGCGGTAGACGGCGTAACGGACCAGACGGGTGGAACCGCCCTTGGGCACGTCCATGCGCCATCCGGAGCCCTCGACAGGCCGACCATCCCTGAACTGCCGGACACCCAAGGCCAGGCTGAGCCGTGAATTATTGCAGCGAAAGACCCTGCAATCCGCGCTCAGCTCGCCATAGACCGCATTGTCCAGCACCTCATGGATTCCACAGCCGTCCACAAAGGTCGACTTGCGGGGGTCACTGGAGTTGACATGGCGGGGGTTGTCAGCGTTGACCGGGCCCTCGACCACCACAGCCATGTCCCGGTCGGGCGACTCAACGGTCAGCGTGCAGACGCTCAGGCTGCGGTCATAGAGGCAGACCATGCGGGTGAGCACGGTCTTCAGGTGGATGCTGTGGCCCAGGTCGTACAGATTGGTGGTGGTCGCGATTCCGGTTCGGAAGTCCAGACGCTGCGTGGTCTTTTCCGGCCTGCCCAGAGGCAGTCCCTCCACCTTGAGGGTGAAGTCCGAAGCATCGGGCACTCCCTGAATCAGCTGCCCTACCTTGGCATATCCGTAGGCGCTTTCGGGGTGAGCTATTCGGAAGGTGTCATGGAAGCCGCTCAGGAAGGTGCCGTTGCCCAGACAGCGCTCCCCGCCACCTTCGCCCCTGACACCGACGGAGCCGTTGGTGACCGAGAAGACTGTGGCGCTGACGGCATCGGGCTGCCCGATCTCGCTCAGGCCCCACTCTTCTACAGGGAAGCGATCCTCATCCAGACTGGGATCCTCCCCCTGCCCACGCTCGCCGGCATCGTCGTCGATCAGCTCGATCAGCTGATCCACCACCAGGTCCGCACCCGCCTTGAGCAGCTGCTCGCGGCCGGCGCCCCTGTTCACGCCCACGACCAGGCCAAACCTGCCCGCATGACCAGCGGCCACGCCTGAGAGGGCATCCTCGACCACAACAGCATCCTCATTGCGCAGGCCCAGCACCTTGGCCGCATAGGCGTAGGTGTCCGGGGCCGGCTTGCCCTGAAGGCCCATCTCGTCCTTGAGATTGCCGTCCACCACTGTATCGAAGTATCCGGCGATTCCTGCGGCCTGGAGTACCTGGGCCGTGTTGCGCGAACTGGACACCACAGCCAGACGCTTCTTGTCGGCGCGCAGGTGCCTGAGCAGATCCACCGTGTCCGGGTAGGGATCGATGCCCTTCTGCTTCAGCATCCGCTCAAAGGTCATGTTCTTGCGATTGCCGTATCCGCAGACGGTGTCCAGCTGCGGATCGTCATCCGGGTTGCCCCAGTCCAGCTCAATGCCCCTGCTGCGCAGCAGGGCGTCGACGCCATCATAGCGGGGCCGGCCATCCACATAGGCGTAGTAGTCCTGCTCCGTGTAGGCCGGGACGTTCCCGGGCAGGACCTGATCGAACAACGCCTTCCAGGCGGCCTTGTGCAGGATGGTCGTGGGCACCAGCACCCCGTCCAGATCGAAGAGCACACAGGCGAATTGGGCAATCTTCATGGTTACTCATCCTATGGGTCTTCCATGACGAAAGAACCCGGCGGTTCGAAGAGCCGCCGGGCGAGAAGAGAGAGAGAAGAAGGGGTTCAGTTATCGGGGCCGCACGACCCCCATCGGCCAGTACTTCAACCGACAGAACAAATATAACCAGCGCTACCTTGGAGGAAGTGCCCGAAAACCTCAAAGTTCTCTGTGAATCACGAATGCCGTCACGGGCGCGTCGACCGTCACTTGCCCTGGTCGCCCAGCTTGGCCTGCTCCGCCTCGAATCGGGCGCGCTCTTTGGCCTTGCGGCGGTCCAGTTGCTCCTGGAAACGATCCAGCTCCTCCTGCACGGCCTCCTTGGGAATGCGCGGAAAGATGGGTATGGGCCGTTCGATCGGCGTGCCGTCCCTGAGGGGCTCACGCGCCCAAGGGTGGACCGTCTCCCCCAGCCGGTAGTCGCCGGTGATGATGGGATAGTGGAAGCCGGACCGATCCAGGTCGTCAACCTCCTCGACACGAGGCAGGGGCGAGAAGGTGCCCTTGCCGCCCATGGTCTCCCAGACCCGCTGAGAAGCATGCGGCAGGAAGGGGGCCAGCATGGTGTTGGCGTCCAGCACGGCCTGCGCTGCGGTGTGCAGGACGGCAGCCAGTCGGTTCTGGTCATCCTTGATCTTCCAGGGCTCCTGGGCGGAGATGTACTTGTTGATATCGCCCACCAGAGCCATGGCCTCGACCAGAGCGGCCTTCTGGCGATGGTGCTCGATCAGGGAGCCCACGGTATCGAAGGCCTGCAGGCTGCGGGCCAGCAGGGCAGTATCCTCCTCGGTCAGCCAGTCCTCCTCGATGCGGGGGATGCTGCCGAAGTCCTTGTTGAGCAGGTTGGCCACGCGGTTGACCAGGTTGCCCCAGGAAGCGGCCAGCTCCTCGTTGTTGTGCCGGACGAACTCCGCCCAAGTGAAGTCCGAGTCCGAGGTCTCCGGACCAGCGATGGAAATGTAGTAGCGGACTGCATCGACCGGGTAGCGCGCCAGGATGTCCTTGACGTAGATGACGATGCCCCGCGAGGAGCTGAACTTCTTGCCCTCCATGGTCATGAACTCGCTGGCCACCACCTGCTCGGGCAGGTTGAGCTCGCCGTAGGATCCCGGCTGTCCGCCCTTGGACCCCTGGCCGTTGTAGGCCAGAATCTCCGAGGGCCAGATCTGCGAGTGGAAGGTGATGTTGTCCTTGCCCATGAAGTAGTAGCCCAGGGCCTTGGGGTCATTCCACCACTTGCGCCAGGCCTCGGGGTCGCCCTGACGGCGGGCCCACTCGATGGACGCCGACAGGTATCCGATGACGGCGTCGAACCAAACATAGAGCTTCTTGTTGGGGTCGTCGACCCAGCCGTCCACAGGCACGGGAATGCCCCAGTCGATGTCGCGGGTGATGGCTCGCGGCTTGACCTCCTTGAACAGCCCCAGGGAGAAGTTGAGCACGTTGCTGCGCCAGCCCTTGCGGGTCTTCAACCAGGCCAGGTTGGCCTCGGCCAGTGCGGGCAGGTCCAAGAAGAAGTGCTTGGACTCCTCGAACCGGGGGGTCTCCCCGTTGATCTTGGATACGGGGTTGATCAGCTCGTCCGGATCCAGCTCGTTGCCGCAGTTGTCGCATTGGTCGCCGCGAGCGCCGTCAGCACCGCAGATGGGGCAGGTCCCCTCGATATAGCGGTCCGGCAGGGTCCGGCCAGTGGAAGGCGAGATGGCCACCTTCTGCTGGCCTTCATAGATGTAGCCATTGGCCCTGCACTGGCGGAAGAGCTCCTGCACCACCTTCTCGTGATTGCCGGTCGTAGTCCTGGTGAAAAGGTCATAGCTGAGCCCCAGATCGCACAAATCCTTGACGATGACCCGGTTGTAGCGGTCGGCGATCTCTTGGGGACCCACACCCTCGGCGTCAGCCTCCACCAGGATGGGAGTGCCGTGCTCGTCAGTCCCCGAAACCATAAGGACATCATTGCCCTTCATGCGTTCGTAGCGTGCGTAGACGTCCGAGGGGACGCCGAACCCAGCGACGTGGCCGATATGACGGGGCCCATTCGCGTAGGGCCAGGCGACGGAAACAAGGATATGACTCATACCAGCAAGATTATCGGCTCAGGCCTACAATCCCCCTGCTCGTCCACAGGACTGCCGTCGAGCAAGCAGATTATCCACAAGTGCACAAATTTGGCCCTCCCTCGGGCAAATTCGGGACCAGCCGTTTACAGTCGAACCATGAATCGAGAACACGTCCTCGGGGGAGTGACGTGGACGCCTACCACTGCCTATGGCGCCAGCCACACCCTCAGAGCTACAACAAAGCCGCCAGGCCGAACACCACACGCCGACACCGCTCAACAGTGGCCCGGACCACCAGCCGGAGCAGCGCCGATGCGCACCCGCGGCCGTCCTCCTACGACCGAACTTGGGGCCCTGACACCCGATCCCAAACCGCTGCCCAGTCTGATCCAAACCGGAGATCTGCCCGGCCCGCTCAGTCTCAGCCTGTTGGTGAATGAGGGGATCGTAACCTGTCTGGACCGATCCTGCTGCTACCTGAACGAACAGGCTGAGGGACTCTACGGTCGCGCCTCCATCGTCATGCCCATGGTCCCTTACGGCGCAGCAGCATGCGGCGGACTGGCGCTCTGGATATGGATCAACGGCCGTTTCCCCGACACGCTGGACATTATCTCCAACTCCCACTTCCGCACGCCGGTTCACGGCAGGCCTCTGCACCCCCACCAGCGACAGCTGGATGCCCGCTATCTGATGAAGCTTGGGAAACTTTGGGTGACTTCGCCGCTCTGGACGGCCTGCGATCTGGCCTGCGATCCCTCGGGCCAGTGCAACGGAGAAGAGACCATAGCGGTCTTGCATGAGCTCATGGAGCGATATCAGGTCAGCTGCGGATCCTGTGAGGCGCTTCTGTCCTCCAACCCCCGCTGGCCTGGCCACGCTCAAGGGCTGGAGACCATAAAAAGACTCAAGGCGATCCTATGAGTCTGCCAGTGAGGGACGCCCGAGGTGCACATGGCCATCATCGGCACCGAGGCAGGGTCCGGGGCCATCGTGGGTCCTCTGCCACTGAACGCATGGTCCGACTCATGACTGCCATCAGCAGCCGGTCGCGATCCTCGGCAGAAGACGATTTGAGCCAAGACGAACCCAACAGCATCCAACCCATGGCCGAGATGCGCGCCCCACCACCAGAACCTCCCCTGGTGCCCACGGCGCTGATGGCCACAGACCCCGCGACCGACCCGAGCATCCTCTGGACCATCGCCCGAGAAGAGCCTCAGCTGCGCCGGTGGCTGGTGGCCAATCCCGCTGCCTCGCCAGCCCTGCTGGAGACCATCTCCCAGCTGGGCGGGCCCGGTGTGCGCAGAGCACTAGAGGTGTTACTGAATGAGGGGAGCGGAAATCAGTCCTCTTCATCCTCTTGAACGGCCAAGGCATAGATCCGCTTGCGATTAGGCAGGCTGCCATCAGCCAGGGGGTGCTCGGCAGCTACCCGCGCGATGGCCTCCTTGAGGCGCAGTCCCTCGGTTCGAACCAGATCACGTGCCAGAACCGCCAGCTGCTGATCATCCATGGCCTCAGGATCGTTGCGCCTGGCCTCCAAGGCGGATGCACCAGCCACGACCAGAACCATCTCTCCACGGGGAGGATCCTCCTGGAGGGAACGCACAATTTCATCGACTGTGCCCCGCCGAATCTGTTCATGTTCCTTGGTCAGCTCCCGGCAGAGGGCCATGAGCCGGTCGGGGCCGAAGACCTCCTGAAGGTCCTGCATAGCCTGATCGATGCGGTGGGGCGTCTCGTAGAAGACCATGGTCCGCTCCTCGCTGCGCAGGGTGCGCAGATGCCGCAACCGCTCCTGATGTCGACGGGGAAGAAACCCCTCATAGCAGAATCGGTCGGTCGGCAGACCGGAGAGGGCCAGGGCATCCAGCACGGCGCTGGGGCCTGGGGCACAGGTGACCGGTATGCCTCGCTCAATAGCCCGCCTGACGATGGCCATGCCCGGATCGTTGATGGTGGGCATGCCCGCATCTGAGACCACCAGTGCGCAGGCTCCGTCACGCACCTGATCCAGGATGGGATCGGCCATCCGCCGCTCGTTATGATCGTGATAGGCCATAACCTTGCCGCCTACGCGCACCCCCAAACGATTGGCCAGATCATAGAGCCGCCGCGTGTCCTCTGCTGCCACCAGGTCCGCCGACTGCAGGAGCTCCACCAAGCGTGTCGAGGCATCGGCGACATTGCCTATAGGCGTGGCCGCCAGCACCACTGTTCCACGTGAAACACTGGGCGAAATCGACCCTGCATGGCTTTCTCCACCCTGTATATGTCCATCGCTCCGGCCATTCATGCTGCTCATGCCTTCAGTATGGCCTAATCTAGGGGTGATGACATCTTTGGCAGGGCTTTCTTCGCAGCATCGCTCCTCCAGACACGGCAGGCACGCCGCCCACCGGTCCGGTCGCCCTGCCATGCTGTCCATCTTCAGCACGCCCAAGGGTCAGCACACCAAACGAGGGATCACGATACCCAGGCTCTCCCGTAGGCAGAGCAGCTGGCTGGCATGCATACTCATGGCTCTTCTGGGCGGGCTTCTGCGGTTTGTACGGCTGGGCAGCCCTCGGGCCATCGTCTTCGACGAGACATATTACGTCAAAGACGCCTGGACTATGCTCATGACCGGCGAGCCGCGCAACTGGCCAAAAAAAGCCGGTCCCCTTGACCTTCCCATCGACCAGCTCTTTGCCCAGGGGCATACAGGCGACTGGCTGCCCCAGGCCGAATACGTGGTTCACCCGCCGGTGGGCAAGTGGTGCATCGCTTTGGGTCTCAAACTGTTCGGCGGAGCCGGGAACCCCTTCGCTTGGCGAGTGGCCACTGCCCTGGCGGGCACCATCGCCATCCTGCTGCTCTGCCGAGTAGCCCTGCGCCTCTTCCATAACCTGCCCATCGCCCTGACAGCTGGCTTCCTCATGGCTATCGATGGTCTGGGCATCGTGATGAGCCGTACCGGCCTGCTGGACAACTTCGTCATGATCTTCGTCCTGGGAGCTTGGCTGTGCCTGATGGGCCATCGGGACTGGGCGCGGACCAGGCTGCGACAATCCTGGGTCAAGGATCAGGCTGATTTTCGTCTGCACTACCGGGTGAAGGTCATTCAGTCACATGGACAGCAGGGACAGCAAAGCCGTGTCGAACTGCCTGTGGCCACTACCGGCCCCTTCATCGCCTGGTCCTGGTGGCGGACAGGAGCCGCCCTGCTCCTGGGCCTGGCCACCGGCACCAAGTGGTCAGGCGCCTATTTCTTTGCCGTCTTCGCCCTGATCTCAGTGCTCTGGGACGGCTGGGAACGCCATCAGGCAGGATACGGATCCTGGCTGCAGAGCGCCGTGTTCAGGGACGGGCTGCCGGCGGCCCTGCTTATGATCCCCGTCTGGGCGGGCACCTATCTGGTCTCCTGGACGGGATGGTTCCTGCACGGCGATTCCTTCATGCACAACTGGGCGGCCCAGCACCCTGGACAGGGTCTGACCTGGCTGCCGGAGGGGTTGCGGTCCCTGGCTGAATACCACCGGCAGATGTGGCACTTCCACACCACCCTGCATACCCGCCATCCATATATGGCCAATCCCCTGACGTGGCCCCTGCAGATCAGACCCACCAGCTTCTACTGGCAGAAGATCACAGGCTTCCCCGGCCTGTGCGGACTGGCCAAGGACTCCCCCTGCGTGGCTGCTGTCACATCCTTGGGCAATCCCCTGACCTGGTGGCTGGGAAGCATCTGCATGGTTCTCGCCATCGTCATCGCCGTCGTGGTCAAGCACGGAGATTGGCGGATCTGGGGGGTCTTGGCAGGCATGCTGGCCGGCTGGCTGCCCTGGATCCAATACATGAACCGGACCACTTTCACTTTCTATTCCATCGTCATCCTGCCCTGGATGATTCTGGCAATCTGCTATGTGGCCAACTGGCTGCGGCAGAATTCGGACAGCGTCCTCTACCGGCAGACCATGATCATGGGCCTGACCCTGCTAGGCCTGACCTCAGTCTTCTTCTACCCGCTGTGGACCGCCATGCCCATCCCCTATGACTTCTGGCGCATGCACATGTGGCTGTCCAGCTGGATCTAAGACAAAGGAGGCGGCCGGACAGGGACGCCCGACCGCCTCGCAGCAACGTTTGTATGCCGTCGTGCTCAGACTGCACGATCATGAATGATCTGCGCGTACCGCAGACCGGAATCCTTCCAGATCCTCTCCTGTGTGTCATAGTCGACCCTGATCAGCCCAAAGCGCTTGGTGTAGCCCAGGGCCCACTCAAAGTTATCCAGCAGGGACCAGGCGAAGTAACCGGTCACCCGGGCACCTGCATGGATGGCGCGGGCCACGGCACGCAGGTGCTCCTCCAGATAGGCCACCCGCTGGGGATCGTGCACCCCTTTGCCGCCAGGGAAGGATGAATCCAGGCTGACCTGGTCCTCCCAGGCAGATCCGTTCTCGGTGATCATAAGATCCAGCTTGGGGAAACGGCCGGAGACCTCCATGAGCAGATCGGTCAGCCCCTGAGGCTCCTGGTTCCAGCCCATGGCGGTCAACGGCCCCTGAGGAGGCAGAGTCTCGACCATATCCTGGGCGGGCATGGGGTTGCGCTCGGAACCAGCGCCGCTTCGACCCCCCACGTGGTTGGTTGAATAGTAGTTGATGCCCAGCACGTCCAAGGGCTGATGGATCTGTTCCAGATCACCGTCACGAACAAAGCTCCAGTCAGTGAGGCCCTCGGCGGCATCATGGATGCGTTGGTCATAGGTGCCGGCCAGCATGGGGCCCAGCCAGACCTCGTTGGCGAACAGGTCAGCCCGGGTCTTGGCCGCCAGATCCGCCGGATCGTCGCTATCGGCCCGGTTGACCTGCAGGTTCAGGGTCACCGATATGCGCGCCCTGTCACCCAGTTCGGCACGAATGGCCTGGGCTCCCAGCCCATGAGCAAGGTTCAGATGATGGACTGCTGCCAGAGCCTGCCCGTAGTCGCAGATGCCTGGAGCATGGCCGCCATTGCCGTAACCCAGATAGGCCGAGCACCAGGGTTCGTTCAGGGTGGTCCAAGTCTGCACCCGATCGCCCAGAGCCTTGGCCAGGACGGCTGCATAGTCGGCATACCGTTGGGCGGTGTCGCGGTTGGCCCAGCCTCCAGCCTCCTGCAGGTACTGAGGCAGATCCCAGTGGTAGAGGGTGACGACAGGTTTGATGCCGTTTTCCAGCAGCATGTCCAGCACCCGCCGGTA
This sequence comes from Bifidobacterium sp. W8112, assembly GCF_016101425.1. Taxonomy (NCBI): domain Bacteria; kingdom Bacillati; phylum Actinomycetota; class Actinomycetes; order Bifidobacteriales; family Bifidobacteriaceae; genus Bifidobacterium; species Bifidobacterium sp. W8112. Next base: position 699,965 of record NZ_JACFQN010000002.1, read on the forward strand.
GTGATCCAAGCCAGCCTGGTTGATGGCACCGCCTGCCTGGGGCACAATACGAGGCCAGGCTACAGACAGCCGGTAGGCCCCCACCCCCATCTGCTTCATCAGCGCAATGTCCTCCGGGTAGCGGTGGTACTGATCACAGGCGACATCGCCATTGGATCCATCCGCTATCCTTCCTGGCTGCCTGCAGTAGACGTCCCAGATGGAGTCCCCCCTGCCGTCCTCGTACGCCGCACCCTCTACCTGGAAGGATGCCGTTGCCGTGCCCCAGGTGAAGTCCTCAGGGAAGGCGAGCCGTTCGTCATTGACCATATGTCCACTCCTCCATTGTGTGACCCTTCCTGCCTATCTTCGCACAGGAGGACCGACGACAGGACCGTGGCCGACAGCCGATAAGTCCGGCATCGATGGGTTGTGTTGTCCTCGCAAGGAATCAGACCGGGGAGTACCGAGTACCAAGGCCAGCTTGTTAAAGTGTGTCTCGGTTCTGGAAAAGCACACATCGACGGAATGGAACACGATTCATGGGGTTCGTCAACTGGCTGATACACCTGCTCAAGGATCCGCGCAGCGCCATCGCGAGCTGGATCGCCATGGGGCTGGTGCCGACCTACGGGTTCATCTTCCTGATCATCTTCATTGAGACCGGCGTGGTCTTCATGCCCTTCCTGCCGGGCGACTCCCTGCTCTTCGCCGCCGGCGTCTTCGCCCATGACCCATCCAGCGGCATGGCCTTGGACGTGCTCCTGCCCGTCGTCTGGCTGGCCCCCATCCTGGGCGACCAGAGCAACTACTTCATCGGACACTTCTTCGGCAGGGCCATCGTCCGTTCGGGACGCGTGAAGTCACTGACCCCCGAACGAATCGCCAAGACCGAGGGCCTGATCGACAAGTGGGGCCCCCTGGCCGTGGTCCTGGGACGCTTCCTCCCTTTCATCAGAACCTTCATGCCCTTCATATCGGGCATCTCCGGAATGCGCTGGCGCCGCTTCACCCCCTTCAGTGTCCTGGGAGGCCTGATATGGTCCACCCTCTTCACCCTCCTGGGCTATTTCTTCGGCGGCATCCCCGCAGTCCAACAGCATTTCGAGCTGGTCATCATCCTGATCCTGGTCATCTCGGTCCTGCCCACGGTCATCGGCCTGCTCAAGGCAAAGTTCGGCCGCAAGAAGGCGACCACCGAGGAAACCAGCGCCAAGGCGGACTGACACCTGATCTGAGATATTTTGCGTTTGGCCAGGGCACGCGCTAAAGTAAGCTTCTGTTGTTCGGCTACGGTCGGGCAACGAATGGGGCTGTAGCTCAGTTGGTAGAGCGCTTCGTTCGCATCGAAGAGGTCGGGGTTTCGACTACCCTCAGCTCCACAGTGTCGAGATACTTTTTCTTCTTTTCCTATGCCGTTTTTCACTGCATCGCTATCGCTCTTCTGCCAGGATCAATCAGGCAGGTAGATGCATAGCGGCATCAGGCAGCTTTATAAGCAAGAACCCTGGCACGTGGCCAGGGCCGGATTGGATTGCGATTCCTCGTCAAACGCTCAGAGAAAAGCTTCAGCGAAGCCGACAACCACGATGGGCGCATTACTGAAACACGCCCATCAGCGGATCAACGCTTGGCGGCAGAGCGGAAGGGGTTGCCATCGCGACGATGACGACGATGACCGCGGCGGAACCCACGACGGTCCGCGTCAAAACGAGAGCCAGCGCGGCCGCTGCCACGGCCATGGTCGTGACCACGGGTCCGCTCGCTGCTGCCGGAATGACGATGGCCTCTGGTCCGGCCGTCCAAGGGACCATCCTCATGATCGAGTGCCGGTCGGTCACTTGACCTCCGGGAACGGTAAGGCCGACGATCCCGATGTCCGCTTCGGCCGCCACGGCCTCCATGGGCAGACCGGCCGCCCGAGGCCTGCGGCTGCTCGGCCTGCAAAGACCAGCCGTGCACCGGCTTGGCTACGGGCCCTACGAGTTCGGTAACCTCGGGCGAGTCAGCGGTCACCTGAACCGGCTTGGCATCGATATGGGCCAGGCGCAGCATCCGTCTGGTGTCGCGCCACTGGTCGGGCAGGACCAAGGTGACCACGTCGCCGGAACGGCCGGCTCGAGCCGTACGCCCTGACCGATGCAGAAAGGACTTGGGATCGGCTGGTGGATCTACCTGAACCACGAGGTCTACGTCACTGATGTCCACACCGCGGGCGGCCACGTCGGTAGCCACCAGGACCTTCACCTCGCCCCGGGAGAACGCCCCCAGATTGCGATCGCGCTGATTCTGTGAAAGGTTGCCATGCAGCTGTGCGGCCGGGATGCCGTTGTCGATCAGATTCTTGGCCAGCTTCTTGGCCTGGAATTTGGTCCGGGTGAAGAGAATGCGCCGTCCGGCGCCCGAGGCCAGCTTGCGCACGAGATCATGCTTGACGGCCTGGGTGGTGCGGAAGATGTGGTGGGTCATCAGATCCACATGCTGGGTGGCTGAGTCCACCTCGTGAATCTTGGGATCCTTGAGGAAGCGCTTGACCACGGCATCCACTCCATGATCCAGCGTGGCCGAGAAAAGCATGCGCTGACCACCCGGGCGAACCTGGGCCAGTATCCGCTCCACGGCAGGCAGGAAGCCCATGTCAGCCATCTCGTCGGCCTCGTCCAGCACGGCGATCTCCACGTCCTCCAGGCTGAGCTTGCGCTGACGGAGCAGATCCTCCAGGCGACCCGGGCAGGCCACCACGATCTTGGCCCCGCGCCGAAGAGCATCGACCTGACGGCCCTGGCCAACGCCGCCGTAGACGGTGCAGGTCCGCATGCCGTAAGCCTGAGCCAGCGGATTGAGAACCTCGTCGATTTGATTGGCCAGCTCGCGGGTAGGGGCCAGGACAAGACCGCGCGGGCGGGGCAGACTGCCTGATCTGGCGGCATCCCCGCGGCCATGGCGAGCACGTCCCCCCTCGTCGTCAGCCAGTCGAGCCACCAGAGGGATGCTGAAGGCCAGGGTCTTGCCGGAACCCGTCCGGCCCCGACCCAGGATGTCGCGGCCAGCCAGAGCATCAGGCAGGGTGTCGCGTTGGATGGGGAAGGCGCTGGTCTTGCCGTCCTTGCGCAGGACACGAACCAAGGGTTCAGGCACCCCTAGATGGTCAAAAGTCATAGGTTCTGCAGCCATAGGCTCTGCAGCAGAATGGCCGGAATTGGACGAATTGGAATCGGGCATGGATGAAGCAGTCACAATGACCTTTCACAACAGGGAAGAAAACGGTACTGTCGGTCGACAGTTCGCAGGCCGCGTGCAAAGCAGAGAATGACGAATTTCGCGCAAGCGGTTTCCCCGTACTCAAAGCATTCAGGCGACGATCAGCCGCAGCTCTGGAGCGAGCGGCCAACCTGTTCACCATAGCACAGGGCCCTCACCTGCTTCAGGAGCGTACGCTCCAGACGATCAGCGATTTGGACTCGGTCGGATCGGCCTCGTCATGCGTCGTGTCCTGCCGCCAGAGCCGGGCCCTGCTGGACCGCCTGACCTCGACGACCCGGCCGTCGGCAGCGGCGGCAAACATACTGGATCCTTGTGACTGGTGGGAGCGGCGCAGCTGGCGCCTCAGCTGGCGATTCTCCTCGGCCAGGGCCAGGATCCTGGTCACCCCGGCCAGGTTGATGGACTCGTCCTGGCTCAGATGCTGGGCCTGACCCAACCGGTCCAGATCCCGCAGGGAGTATCGGCGCGCACCCCCCTCGGTCCGTTCCGGCACGATCAGACCCAGCCGGTCATATTGGCGCAGGGTCTGCGGATGGATGTTGGCCAACTGCCCGACCTGGCCGACGCTGAAGACCGGCAACTCAATGTCCAAGCCGGCATCGTCGGCAGCATCCAGACTGATGCGCCCGGCCACCAGCCCGCGAGCGCAGGCCAGATAGATCCGCCTGGTCTCGGAATCCACCCTGACCATGATCATCACTCCTCTCCGCTGTTCGTTCCAACCTGATCCTGCATCAGGATCGTCATATCTTCATGCGTTCCCCGGCGATCTGCTCGTCGAAGTCGCCACTGTACTTGGCAAAGTCACGCATGGCCTTCTTCTGGGCCATGCCCAACCGACCAGGCATGCGGATCTCAAGCCGCCCCACCAGGTCGCCCTTGCCGCGCCGGTCCTGAACCCCCTTGCCGGCGATGCGAATCTCGTCGCCGCTGGAGGAGCCAGCCGGGATTTTGAAGGTGACGACCTGGTCGTCGATGTCCCGGGCCTGGACCTTGGCCCCCAGGGCTGCCTCGGATACCGTCACCGGCAGGGCCATGACCAGATCCCTGTCCTCCATGGTGAACCGCTGGCTGGGCTGAACGCTGATCTGCAGGTAGAGGTCGCCATTGGCGCCTCCGTCCCTGCCAGGCCGACCCTTGCCAGCCAGCCTGATCCGCTGGCCATTGCGAACCCCAGCAGGGATATGCGTCTTGAAGCGCTTGCCACCCACGCTCAAGGAGACCGTGGCCCCCTTGACCGCCTGACGGAAGGACAGGCCGATGCGAGAATTGCGATCCTCGCCCTTGACTGGCCTGGGCCTGCTCTCCTGGTAGGCGGTCCGGCCGCCACCGCCGGCACCCCCGCCGAAGGAGGAGAAGATGTCAGCAAAGTCCGGCTGCCCCGAACCATCGCCGAAACGGATACGGGTGCCTCCAGGCGCTCCAGCCCCACCGAACATGGAGCCGAAGATGTCCGAGAAGGCATCGGTGTTGAAGCCGCCCTGGCCGGAACCCCCGGCGAACCGGGCTCCCCCCATGCCGAACTGGCGGATGGCATCGTACTTCTGGCGCTGCTCCTTGTTGCTGAGCACGTCGTAGGCTTCGGAGATGTCCTTGAACTTCTCCTCGGCCTCCTTGGTCTTATTGAGATCGGGATGGTATTTGCGGGCAAGCTTGCGGTAGGCCTTGGTGATCTCCGCTTCGCTGGCGTCCTTGGAGACACCAAGGACCTTGTAGTAGTCCTTGCTCAGCCATTCATTCTCAGCCATCCATGTCTCCTTTCCTCATAAGCTACGAATATATCGAATTGGAATCCGCTCTTGCGCGTGCGGCGGCGGGCGGGACCGTACCCCACCCAGCCGCCGCATGCGAAGGCGTCGATTCAGCCTGCGGAAGGTCCGCAATCACCGTCCCTGCTACTGCCCGGGCGAGGTCACCACTACCCTGGCAGCCCTAATCACCCGGTCGCCGATCCGATAGCCTGCCTCAACCACCGTGTCAACAGTCTCTTTCTTGGCCTCGGGGTCCGGCTTGTGCAGGATGGCCTCATGCTTGGTGGGGTCGAAGTCCTCGCCTTTTTCACCGAACTTCTCGACGCCGAACTTCTCGAAGGTCTTGTCGATCTTCTTGGCCACAGCCTGGAAGGAGTCGTCCATCTGCCCGTGCTCCTTGATCCGGTCAATGTCATCAAGGGCTGGAAGAAGGGCGGTCAGCACATCCACGATGCCGTGCTGGCGGAAGATGTCCTGCTCCTTCTTGGCGCGGTTGCGGAAGTTGACGAACTCGGCCCGCTCACGCTGGAGGGCCTCCAGATAATCGGCGGCCTCCTTCTTGGCCTGGCCCAGAGGAGTCAGACCCTCTGATTCCTTGTCGGTGCCGTCTTCCTTGGCCGAGTCAGCATCAGTCTTGTCGTCAGCCTGAGCATCCGCTGATGACGCGTCCTTGGCGGAGGAATCCGACGGAGCCTTGTCGGCCGCCTGACTCTCGTCTGCTGCGCTCTTGCCGGCATGACGGCCGCGAGCCGCTTCCTGATCGGGCGTCGAAGCGGCGTCGGAGGCCTTGGCCTCGTTCCCGTCCGGTTCGCCGGCGGCGGCCGGGTCGCCCTTCAGCGGCCCGGTATCATCCTTGTCGAAGGCCGACATGTCACTCGCCGTCCTTCTTCTTGTCGTCGTCATCCACGACCTCGGCGTCCACCACGTCGTCATCAGCAGACGCGGAGGAGTCCGCACCCGGGGCAGCACCGGCGGCACCTGCAGCGCCCTGAGCGCCTGCAGCGTCAGCGGAGCCCTGCTGGGCGTAGAGGGCCTGGCCGATCTTCTGGGCAGAGGTCATCAGCTCGCTCTGGGCGTTCTTGATCTTGTCCATGTCCTCGCCCTTCAGAGCCTCTTTCAGAGCGTTGACCTTGTCGGTGACCTCCTTGGCCACCTCGTCAGAGATCTTGTCCTTGTTGTCGTTGACCAGCTTCTCGGTCTGGTAGGCGGCGGACTCGGCGGCGTTGCGGGTGTCGGCGTCCTCACGGCGCTGCTTGTCCTCAGCCTCGTGGGCCTCGGCCTCCTTGACCATGCGGTCAATCTCGTCCTTGGGCAGGGCGGAACCACCGGTGATGGTCATGGACTGCTCCTTGCCGGTGCCCTTGTCCTTGGCGGAGACGTGCACAATGCCGTTGGCGTCGATGTCGAAGGTGACCTCGATCTGAGGAACGCCGCGCGGAGCCGGAGCGATGCCGGTCAGCTCGAAGGTCCCCAGAGGCTTGTTGTCACGGGCGAACTCGCGCTCACCCTGGTAGACCTGAATCAGCACGGAGGGCTGGTTGTCCTCAGCGGTCGAGAAGACCTCGGACCGCTTGGTGGGGATAGCGGTGTTGCGGTCGATCAGCTTGGTCATGATGCCGCCCTTGGTCTCGATGCCCAGGGAGAGCGGGGTCACGTCGATCAGCAGCACGTCCTTGCGGTCGCCCTTGATGACGCCGGACTGCACGGCAGCGCCGACAGCCACGACCTCATCGGGGTTGACGGTCTGGTTGGCTTCCTTGCCGCCGGTCAGTTCCTTGACCAGGTCCTTGACGGCGGGCATACGGGTGGAGCCGCCGACCAGCACCACGTGATCGATGTCCTGAACCGAAATGCCGGCATCGTGCAGCACGTTGTTGAAAGGCGTGCGGCAGCGGCCCAGCAGGTCAGAGGTCATCTCTTCGAAGTGCGCCCGGGTCAGGGTCTCGTCCAGGTGGACTGGAGTCCCGTCGGGGGTCATGGCCAGGTACTGCATGGAGATGCTGGTGGAGGAGGAGGAGCTCAGCTCCTTCTTGGCCTGCTCAGCAGCCTCCTTGAGCCGCTGCAGGGCGATCTTGTCCTTGGACAGATCCACGTTGTACTTGTTCTTGACCTCGCTGACCAGCCAGTCGATGATCTTCTGATCCCAGTCATCGCCGCCCAGCTTGTTGTCGCCGTTGGTGGCCTGAACCTGAATGGTGGAGAAGCCGTCGTCGTCCTTGCCGATCTCCAGCAGGGAGACGTCGAAGGTGCCGCCGCCCAGATCGAAGACCAGGATGCGCTCATCCTCCTTGCCCTTCTCCAGGCCGTAGGCCAGGGCCGCGGCGGTGGGCTCGTTGATGATGCGCAGGACGTTCAGACCGGCGATCTTGCCGGCATCCTTGGTGGCCTGGCGCTGAGCGTCGTTGAAGTATGCAGGGCAGGTGATGACCGCGTCAGTGACGGGCTCGCCCAGGTAGGACTCAGCGTCCCTCTTGAGCTTCATGAGGATCTGGGCCGAGATCTCCTGCGGGGTCCACTTCTTGCCGTCGATCTCGACGGACCAGTCGGTGCCCATGTGGCGCTTGACCGAGCTGATGGTCCGATCCACATTGGTGACTGCCTGCCGCTTGGCCACCTCGCCGACCAGAATCTCGCCGGACTTGCTGAATGCCACCACCGACGGCGTAGTCCGCGCGCCCTCAGCGTTGACGATTACGGTGGGCTCGCCGCCCTCCAGGGTTGCAATGCAGGAATTGGTGGTTCCCAGATCAATGCCAACTGCACGTGCCATACTCATTACCTCCTGATGAAATCGGGGCGTAGGGCCTGACCCTGCACCTCATCGTTCACGTTCTCCGCTCGCGCTTCGTTCGTGGTCCCGATGGCCGGCTCCCGTCGGCCCGGGCAAGCAGCCATCATGACCACTCCGAAACTTGAGCCTACATCACTCAACTTCTTCTGGCAAATATTATTCCCATCGCTTCGAATTTGTCGATCGAAACAATGATTACTCAATTGAAAACGTATGCAATCACGTATCATCACAGTATGAGCTAAATCTATATCATTAAAGGATTTGCGTCACAAAAAGCTGATTTATACAAGAGCACAGTTGACCAACGGTATTGCTATCGTTGTCATACAAACACTAATCCATAAGACGGCCTGTTTCAAGGAGGAGATACGTATGACCGACAACAACATGAACGACGACTGGTGGAAACAGGCAGTTGTATATCAGATATATCCGCGCAGCTTCAAGGATGTCAATGGCGACGGCATTGGCGACATCCGAGGCGTGACCGAAAAAATGGAATATCTGCGAGACCTGGGCGTAGACGCCATCTGGCTATCACCCTTCTACCCATCGGAATTGGCCGACGGCGGGTATGACGTCATGGATTACCGCAACGTCGACCCACGCATGGGCAGCATGGCTGATTTCGACGAAATGGCCAACAAAGCTCATGCCATGGGACTCAAGGTCATCGTGGACATTGTTCCCAATCACACGTCAAACAAGCACGAATGGTTCCAGGATGCCCTGCGTGCAACTCCGGGATCCCCCGAACGTGACAGATACATCTTCCGCAAGGGCAGAGGTACGAATGGAGAACTGCCGCCCAATGGATGGATGTCCTTGTTCGGCGGACCTGCCTGGGAGCAGGTCGACGATGGCGAATGGTATTTGCACATATTTGCCAAAGAGCAGCCTGATTTGAACTGGAAGAACAAGGATGTTCACGAAGCCTTTAAGGATATATTCCGCTTCTGGTCCAATCATGGCACGGACGGCTTCCGCATCGACGTGGCCCACGGGCTGGCCAAGGATCTAGACAGCCGCCCCCTGTCCGAGTTGGATAGGTGGCCCGTTCAGGAACAGTCCAATTATCACAACTATGAGCATCCGCTATGGGACAGACCCGAAGTGCATGACATCTATAAGGAATGGCGCAAGGTCTTCAACGAATTTGAACCTCACCGTTTTGCAGTCGGAGAAGCCTGGGTCGTGCCTGAGCACCAGCATCTGTACGCATCCGAGAACGAACTAGGGCAGGTTTTCAACTTCGAGTTCGCTAAGGCCAATTGGGACTGCAAAGCCTTGTACACCGCAATCGCCGAAGGCCTGCAATCCGCCAAGGACTCAGGGTCGACCACAACATGGGTGATGAGCAACCACGATGTAGTCAGACAGGCCACCAGATACGCACTGCCCCAGGTGGACAGCTCCACTTATCATCAGCTTGACAAGGACTGGCTTCTTCGAGATGGACAAACCTACTTCGAAGACCGGGCCAAAGGCACGCGCAGGGCACGCGCAGGGTTCGCCCTGGAAGCCGCCTTGCCCGGCTCCGTGTATATCTATCAAGGTGAGGAACTTGGCCTATTCGAGGTTCCTGATATTCCTTGGGACCGTCTGGAGGATCCGACTGCGCACCGAACCCGCGGCAAATATACTGAAAAAGGTCGCGATGGGTGCCGGGTCCCCCTGCCTTGGGTTGCCGGAGACACACCTGCCCCCGCAAACTGGAATCCCGCCTTTGGAGAAGGGGCCTCCTTCGGGTTCTCCCCCGCTCGCAACCAGGACGGAGGACCAGCCAGTAATCCTCACCTGCCCCAGCCGCTCTGGTTCAAGGACTTTGCTGTCGATAAGGAGGAAAGCGACGAGAACTCGATGCTCTCCCTCTATCGAAAGGTCCTGAATCTACGATCCACGCTGCTGACCCCTGCAGGCAACGTGGCAGTCACGGCCCTATCTGCTACGAACGGCCGAATTTCCTACACCCGCAAGGCACTTGTCGATTCCAAGCCTGCGGAACTGACCTGTCTGACCAATTTTTCACAGACAGCGACCCCCCTTCCACAGGGTCGAACCATACTCGTATCAGACAGCCTTACTGACGACGGCCTGCTTCCCCAAGACACAACCGCTTGGGTGGTTCGCCTAGTGCAGGAATGACGGACAAGGGGCGCTAAGACCAAAGCGAACACAAGGGTCCTGTAACAATCCTCCCTATTGCTGCAGGACCCTTGAACAAATCTGGTACGCACCAGGACACCGCTTATCCTTCGAAATACCCGCAGCTCAAGCAGCATCCTGAGAGGTAACTGCGACCACTTATCGCAATATTGCGAGACGACCTCAATGAGTGGTCTTCTTCTGATCTGCTGCAACAGCGGTGGGTCGTGGCATGGAAGCATTTGCAAGAAAATGCTTGAAGGCGCCATTGAGCAGGGGTGTATGCACCATGATCAGGGTTCCGTAGCCGCAGAGTAGCAGCAAAAAGAGCCCTTGGGGCATATAGAACCACGAGAGGATCAGTAGGGCAAAATACAGTGCATCGCAAAACACCATGATCAAAGTCCGCCCAAGGTTGGCCAAGGCAAACACCCATGCATTGAACAAGGTCCGACCTATGGTGTTTTCAAAACGCGACTGCAAGGCCCAAACCCACTCAAACCCCAACACCCACAAAATACTGAAGGCAAATTTAATGATCAACAGCGGCGCGATTTGGAGAACCACCCAAGCATAAAGCAACAGTAGCAGCAATGGCGCAAAAACAAGCCAGATCATAGTTGCCTTGATGAAGTTTGCACGGAAAGCGCGAAAATAGTTCGATGTCACATGCCCTTGCCCCTCGAGACTCCTCCTGGCGGCATCATGGCCAGCAGTCAGAGCAGCCCCGATGGATATCAGGGGAATAGACGTGACCATCATGAGGATATTGATCCAAATAGCATCAACAAGATCGGCGAGGCCTTTCATAAAGCCTGAATCAGGAGAGAGAAAATTCAACGGAACCCCCAAGCCGGGAAAGGGCAGGAAACCAGCGACGACACCTGTTCCATACCATGTTGCCGTTTTCCATGATAACCCACTGCAAACCGCCGTAGGTTCTGTCATCCTTTGATGACGCATTTCCGGCTCATCGATGGCTCTTGTGGCAGCTGAAGGTCACATATGCTGAGCTGACCGTATTTCAATCAAGCGCGCTATCATCAGATAGCTGAGCACCGCTACGGCATCCGATTGCAGGCGCTGGTCCTGGCTCAGCATTGACGAGGAGTATCCATGGAACCCACAATCCAGGACGTGGCCAGACAAGCGAATGTTTCCGTGTCCACCGTCTCCCGGTCGTTCACCCGGCCGGAACTGGTTTCCAAGCACACACGCTCAAGGGTCCTGTCAATCGCGCAACAATTAAATTTTTCGATTTCGCGCTCTGCGACTGCTCTGAAGTCAGGCCAGTCCTTGCGTGTGGCTGTGCTCATCAGCGGCCACTTGAATACCTGGTTCAATTCGACCATCGTGGAAGGCTTCAACGAGGTCTTTTCACGCAACGGATATGACATCTCCATCTGCCAGATCACCAGCGGCCAAGCGCGAAAAGAATTCTTCCAAGCATTGCCCGTGAAGCGCAACGTCGATGCCGTCATCGTGACCTCCTTCGACATCGAGTCCTCCGAGGTCTCTCGTCTTAGCAGCATCAATGTGCCGATCCTCAGCCTTAACGTCACCGAGGAGAACGGCTTCATGGCTTCGGTCCGCAACGACGATTTCAATGGCGGCATGCTGTCGGCCAACCATCTGATAGCTCTAGGACACACACGTATTGCCTATATTCGGTCAACTCCCGTTGCGTCCCTTCGCTTCAGCGTTCAAGCCAGATTGGAGGGATTCTTGAGCGCCTGCAGGGCAGTCGGCATCAAACCAACAGTTCTGGCGGCACCGGCAACCGAAAACCCCACCAGTACTATACTGGCAAAGCTGGGCAGCATGAGGAACAGGCCCACCGCGATTGCCAGTCAGGAGGATTCTTTGGCGATACCGCTGATTTTCCAACTGCAACGGTTCGGCATCGCCGTTCCCTCGAACATGTCCGTCATTGGATACGACGACAGCAGATTCGCAGGGGACATCGGACTGACCACCATCCGGCAGAAACCCTATGAGATGGCTGTTTCACTGGCGAAGAAGACCCTCCAGCTTATTGAGGGGAACAGGCCGGAGAATCTGCATGAGCTGATCGCTCCCACATTGATCCTCAGGTCGTCCACCGCTCCACTCAAGCGCTGAAGTCTTCCTTACGATCAACCGATGCTTATTAGCCTGATACTTTCCCGCCCAGCGCCATCCCAGCCGGCTGCGGCGTATTCAAGCATGGCACCGAGATCATCCTTCCAAGGCTCCGAAGGCGCAAGCGTGAAGCTCCAGCCCACATGCTCATACTTGGCATCAGAATCTTTCCGCATAGCTGAGACCAGAGGGTTATCGGTCTTTACCTTATTGAAAGTCTTGAAGGGAGTGGTGGAACCCATATCCTGGGCTATGGTATTCTTGCCCTGCTCTGAAGCGATCGTCCAATTGAGGAACTTCTTGGCAGCCTTGATGTTCTCGGAATCGGCCTACTTGTTCAAGCACTCGTACTGCGTGGCCACCGGTCGCCAATCTTTGCTTCTGCTCGTTGGGCAGACCCATGTAGACGGGTAACATACCGACCTTGTCGGCATCCATCTCAGCATTCTGCGGATCAGTCCAAGCCCAAGTGCCGTTTTGATAGAATGCAGCATCCCCCAAGGCAAATTCAGAGTTCACATCATCGGGGCGCCGACAACAAGTCGCGGCGGCAAGGTTTTGACGACAGTCTGCACGCTCGCGGGTGCAAGGTAATCCCGGTCCCCATCAAGAACCCATACAGATAGAAAAGATCGCGACCAGAAAAGTCGTGGACCTGACCACTGGCAAGCACAATCAACCAACTCATGCAAAAACAGTGTCCAACCAGGTTGATTCCGGGCAGCAGCATGTCTGTCCAAGGCATGGGGCTGAAAGCCTAAGGTCTGAGCTGTAATTATGGCCGACAGGGATTGCTTCCTGAGCAGGTTTCGGATGCGCTGAATTTACTCATACAAACTGATATTCAGCTCAATCACACGTTCCACTGCCTGAGCACACGCTTGCCCTGATAAATGCCGAGAACACCGTAATGCGCCGTATTCATCCTGAACAACTGGGCCTTATGGGGGTCCAAGTCAAGCCACTGCGTCGTCAGGATGCGCAGGATGTGGGCGTGCGCCACCAGGAGCACATGCCGCCCCGAACACACCAGGGGCTGAAGCCATTCGACGATCCCACGCGCACGGGCAGCTACCTGATCCAGACTTTCGCCCTGAGTCACATGCACGGAAACGGGGCTGCCCGAAGGCAGATCGACCAGCCGGTCGCCAGCCAGCTCATCGATGCCCAAAGCATGCGGACCGTCGATCCACAGTTTCCAGTCACGGCCAAGGCTGGCCACCACGTCTTGAGGACGGTGCCCCTCGGCCGGACCGTAATCCCACTCCAAGATCTCATCCAACGGCGCCGGATCAGAGAAACCGGCCAGCTCGGCTGTCTGCCTGGCTCGTTGCAGGGGGCTGGAAAAAATGCAGTCAGAGTCAAATCCATCGGGGAAGGCCTTAGCCAGCCTTTGACCCGCCTCTTTGGTCTGTTCACGCCCTTGGTCAGTCAGGGGGATGTCAGTGCGCCCCGTATATTGCCCGGTTTCGCTCCAAATTGTCTGGCCATGCCGCAGCAGCACAGCGTAGCCTTCGCTCTCGTTCGAGGCATCTTTGCCCGACATATTCTTCGCAATGTCCATGGATAGCAGTTTAACCCACGGTCCGGTCACACCCCAGACCCCCAGGCGTGTGGGATAATGAACTTATGACGGACTCAGGACGGGAACCTGGCGGGATGGCCGACCAAGTGGTCGGCATGCTTCATCAGGTGGATGGCAAGGTGAATGACATGCGCAACTCAATTGAATCGGATCCGGAATCGCTGACAGACAAGCTGGTCAAGTTCGCGCTTCCCGGCATCGCCGCGCTGTTGGCGGGCAAGCTCTTCCAGGCCTTTTGGAGCGGACTGGTCCGCAAACGCAATAGAGGCGTGGACAGCCCTGAAGAGGATCAGGAGAGTGCTACTGACGGTCTTCTCTTCGGCGTTCTGTCGGCAGCCGTTATCGCCTTGGTCTCAGGTCTGTCCGAGCGGGGTTCCCAGGCTCTGATCGACCGTCGTCACCAGCGCTGAAAGCAAGGGACGCTGACTGATAACCAGACCGGTCCAGATAACGCTGATTGCGTGATTTTGACGACAAGGTCTTGCATTGGCAGGCGTTGACGGCCAGAATGTCAAAATGACCTTATCAAATTCACAGAAAACCCCGGCCGCGAATCCGGCCGACAATCCCACTATACGGACCTTGCTTGAACGACGCTCCATCCGCGGATTCACTGACGAACCGGTAGACGACCAGATTGTCACCTTGCTGGAGCAGGCGGCCCAGCATGCAGCGACTAGCCGGTATTTCCATGAATGGTCGGCCATCAGGGTCACGGATCATGATGAGGCGCTGGCTATCGCGGATTTGGCCCATCAACGCTACGTAGCCGAAGCCCCGTTGCTCTACATCTTCCTCGCCGACCAGCGCCGCAATGCTGATTTGGTCCGACGGTTCGCCGATGATCTGGAACCGGATACCACCCTGCTCAACTCCGGTTATGTCTTCCTGCAGTCGCAGAACGATGCGGTCTTGGCCCTGCACGCCATGGAGACCGCAGCCAACGCCCTGGGCCTGGGCGGAGTCATTTTGGGCAGCGTCATCAATGATACGAACAGACTGATCGATCTGCTGAAGTTGCCCAAGCTAGTCTACCCGGTGCTGGGTCTTGCCATTGGCCATCCGGCCCAGGACCCAGACCCCAAGCCCAGGATGCCTCGTCAGGCGCAAATCTTTACCAACACCTATCAGCGAGCCGACGATGATGCAGACATGAAGGATGCCTTGGCTGACTTCGATCAGACGGTCACCCGCTATTATCGCGACATCCGGCACCTGGATGATCCCCACCGTTCATTCAGCGCCATGATGACTGACAAGGTTCGCAACCCTGCCTCCGGCCACGAACCCATGCTGGATTCGATCCGCCGACAGGGCTTTGACCCAGCCTGCTAGGCAACGAAGTCCCTGCTGGCCAGACAACTGTAAGGCTCACCTGAGAAGTTCACCAGCCTAGTTGTGAACAAACAAAGCCCAATCGGCCCCAAGCAGTGAGATCAGCGGAATCCGATCTTGCCGCCTGGGGCCATATGGATCACCTCGGCGATCACCAAGAATGCCAGGTCAAATGCTGGGGCTGCAGAGGCAATGACTGCCCCTACCGACGACGAGGCTTGTACCCACGTTTGCGGCTGCGTGGTTTCGAAGCTCGCGAGCCCATCCTCATGCGCTGGTAGGAACCCGGCTCATGGCTGGTCAGATGCCAGCTTCCGCAGTAATCACAACGGTAGACCCATAAAAGAACGTCGCGTTCGACCATGCTGCGGTCGGCGGCCTGCTGGGCCTTGGCCCGATCATGATACATGATCTTGGACGTAGCAGCGCAACGTCGTGGGGTGAAATAATGCATGACAGCGTACGACTACCTCGAAACCGATCTGACTAACCTTCTGCGCACTTTTACACTCATGGCGTCCAATGCCCGGTCGAGCAGGCCCTGCCAGATGATGCACCCAGATGATGCAAGATCAGACTGGCAGGGCGCAATCCTTCATACCCCGAAGCAGTTGCAGCCGGGCGGACGCGAGCGACCCTAGAGCACGGATCAGGGCAGGTCGTGACCAGCGCTCAGGTAGAGGTCATACCATTCCTGGGCGGTCAGATCCACATCCGCACCAGCGGCCATCTGCGTGATGCGCCCGGGGTTCATAGAACCCAGAAGCACCTGTATGCCGGCGGGATGCCGCAGAATCCAGGCCACAGCAATAGCGCTCTTTGCTACCCCATGCTGCTTGGCCAGTTTGTCCAGCTCGGCATTGAGTTCGGGATAGCGGGGATTGTCCAGGAAGACCCCGTCGAAGTACCCGGTCTGGAAGGGGCTCCAAGCCTGAATGGTCATGGACTTCAGCCGCGAGTAGGCCAGAAGACCGCCATCATGATCCAGACTGGGATCGTCGCCCATATTGACATGAATCTCCTGGTCGACCATGCCGGTGTGCCCCAGGCCGAACTGCAGCTGGTTGACCTCCAGCCGCTGGCTTACCGCGCTCTGCAGCAGCTCCACCTGCATGGGGTTGACGTTGCTGACGCCGAAGTGCCGAACCTTTCCACTGGTCTGCAGTTCATTGAAGGCCTCGGCCAGATCGTCCAAGTCGACCAAGGTGTCGGGACGATGCAGCAGCACGAAGTCGACATGGTCGGTCTGCAGGTTGACCAGCTCCTCATCCAGGGCCTTCAGCAGGTGATCCTTCGAGAAGTCATAGCGGGTGATCTGGTCGCTGTCCGGGTTGCGGAAGATGCCGAACTTGGTCTGGATGCCCACACTGTCCCGGTCTACGCTCAGATCCTTCAGAGCCTGTCCCAGGGCCCGGCTGCTGGCGCCGGCATGGTAGCAGTCTGCTGTATCGAAGAAGTCCACGCCCGCATTCATGGCCGTCTCCACAATGGTCCGCGCTTCCTCGCGGCTCTTCTGATCGATCCGCATGACCCCCAGGGCCACACGGGAGGCCCGGAATCCTGACCGTCCTAAATTCATGTATCGCACAATGTCCTCCTCGCAATTGACGTCTAGGCTCGAGTCTACCCGCCCCAGCCGCCTCTCAGCCTTGTACGATTACTCCAGCAGGTTACGACGCAGGGCCTCCACCTGGTCTGGCCCGAACCCTAGGGCCTGATGTGCATAGGCGAAGACATCACCATAGGCATCAATCATGAGCTGGCGGGCGTAGGTCAGATATTCCTTCTTGACGCAGAGCGCAATCTGCAGGGCAGCCAACGAATCCTGGCCAAAGCCTTTGGCGCGGAATTGGTCCAACAATTGATTGTTGGCCGCCACCCTCTCTTGGTTGGTCTTCAGATAGTCCGCGAATACCTGATCATCGTCCACTTCCAGCAGCCAGAGCACTAGGGCCGCGGCGAACCCGGTCCGGTCCTTGCCGGCAAAGCAGTGGAAAAGGGTGGCCCCCTGAGTGTTGTCCACGACGATGCGCAGGAACTTCCCATACCCCTGCTGGGCCGCAGGATTCATGACCAGGTCATGGTAGACATCCAACATGTGGCCGTTGACCTGATCCGCCAAACCCAGCGAGGCGAAATCGTCCAAGCTGGCGCCGCCGGTGCCACTCTGCTCCAGCAGATCGATGTTGGTAAAGGTCACGCCATCGATCCTGTCGTCCGGACTTTCCTGTCTCTCAAAGGGCCGTCGGAAATCCACAACCTGCGTCACCTGGCAGCGATCGACCAGCTCCCTCTTAGTATCTGTGTCCAGACCCACCAGCTGCCCTGATCGGATGAACTTGTGGGGACGAACCCGGCGGCCGTGGATGGTCCGCATGCCTCCCAGATCCCGAAAATTGGTGATGTTCATCAACGACCTCCTTAGGTTGCGCCCAGTCCCACGCCCACCCCACCTTCATAAAGGTCACTGGGACGCAGTGCACCCAGCGCGCAATCAACAGCAAGAGACAACAGGCAATGCAACCAAGGTATCATTCCTGTTGCTGTGCAGACACGCGATGTCTGTAGGTGGGCTTCGTGCTTGAGGAATTGGTTGGTTCTGTTACTGCTGTGCGGTCAGGGCCTGTTTGATGGGCGTGCTGCCTCCGATGATGTTGTAGATCCTGCCTGTGGTCTGCTCCAGGTCGACGCAGTCGGCCAGGCATTGTGCCACATCGGCGATCGGTATGGGCCCAGGGCCGTCCGGCTCAACCTGGATGGCTCCTGTGCCGTCCTGCTCGGTCAGGCTGCCTGGCTCGATGATGGTGTAGTTCAGCCCGGAGCCGATCAGGTATTGGTCGGCCATGTTCTTGGTCACGTAATAGTCGGCGAGGGCATCGATGGCAGGTTTGACCTGGGGCTGCTCCCAGCGCAGCCAGTCGGCTGCATACATGGCTCCCAGCATGACATACCTGGTGATGCCGACCGCTTTAGCGGCCTCTATGGTCTTCATGGCTCCCAGGGCGTCAATCTGGTTGATGTCCTTGCCACGCGATCCTGCAGTGAAGACGACAGCATCCGCATGCGACTTGCGGAATGCGTCGGTTACTTGGGAAAGCGGGTCATGCAGATCCAAGGTCAGGGGCTCCACCTGCTGGCTGGCAGTAATCTTTGAGGCTCCTCGTGCGCAGGCTACCACCTCGTGGCCGGCTTTGACCAGGTCCTCGAGGGTCAATGCGCCTACTCTGCCCGTGGCTCCTACAAGAATGATTCTTTTGCCCATGCTCATCCGCTTTCTTCGTATCCGTATTTGTGCGCCTGATTCGGCTGCCTTTCATTCTAGATGTCCTGGACCAGAAACGACGGGCGGCAAAGTGGGCGACGGTTTTGACATCAGTGCTCTCTAGGTTCAAATCGCAGACTGCGCAAGTGAAAGGCGGCCTTTGATATTCGGCTCAACTGTGTTTGATTGTTTCCCTCACGGCTTTGTGCAGGAGGACAGGAACAGCAAAGCATTGGTCTTGAAGTGAAAATAAAAAGAGAGGCATCCTCAGGAATATTCTCCCGAGGATGCCTCCCATATTCAATGTGTTGTGGCGGCGGTGTGCTACTCTCCCACACTCTTCCGGGTGCAGTACCATTGCCGTGCTGGGTCTTAGCTTCCGGG
>NZ_JACFQN010000003.1:0-110330 GCF_016101425.1 Bifidobacterium sp. W8112
AGCACCCAAACGGGAAACCAGACAGGAACAGGACGAGCCCGAACACTACGGCACCGCCATCAACTGGAACGAGTTCCACACACCATTCAGATACCCCAACACCACACTCTGACCAACACACAACCAAACCCACACACAGAACCTAAAACAACGCGTTTAGTTCCTATAGGCCCGATCTGGCGTTTGCAAGCCCAATGAATATAAAAAGATCCCGAGGTGACCTCGGGATCCTATCTGTGGAGCTAGGGGGATTCGAACCCCCGACCTTCTCCATGCCATGGAGACGCGCTACCAGCTGCGCCATAGCCCCGTGCTTGCCTTGCTTGGTGAAGCCTTGCTTATAGTACACCGGGATTGGCAAATGGAGCAACTCAGTGTGTTGCCCCGGAATTGCAGGGATTGTGAGCTAATTGATGGATTTTATCCTCGAATGGTCTTGAGTCATTCCTGAGCTTGCAAGTGCGCTAGCATGATGAACAAGGGGCGACCAAGGGGGTCGGCAGCAACGGAAAGGCGGCGGACCATGACCGGCAAAAACGATGCCGAAGTGCGGGTTGAAAAGCGGAACGAGAACCATCCTGGGGACCAGCTCATCATCAACTGTCTGCCCTTGGACCAGAGTGAACGACAGGAATTCCTCCAGGCGGCTCCAGGCGTTCGTCAGGAGTTCATTGTCGACACGGACATGCGGCAGAGCATGCATTGGCTCATCGATGTCCCTGAATCCCTCCGATCGGAGGCCACGATCATTTTGGGTAATCCGCCGGCCGAGCAGGTGGTTGCCTGCCGTAACCTGGTCTGGCTGCAGACCAGCAGCGCGGGTGTGGATGCCTACATGAAACCGGGGGTTCTGCCTCCGGGCGCCATGTTGACCAGTGCCTCAGGCGCTTACGGGCAGTCGGTCTCCGAGCACATGTTCGCCATGATGTGGGCTCTGATGAAGGACCTGCCGGCCTACCGGGACAATCAGCGTTTGGGCCGTTGGGAACCTCGCGGGCCCGTCCTTTCGCCGCATGGCTGCCAGGTCCTGGTTTTAGGCACAGGGGATATCGGAGCCTCCTTCGCTCGTCTGGCCAAGGCCGTAGGCGCTCGGACCATCGGCATCAGGCGCCATCCCGACCAGCCGGTGGAGGGGTTCGACCGTCTGGCTGGTTTTGACGATCTGGATGCCCTGCTGCCTGAGATGGATGTAGTGGCTCTGGCCCTGCCTTCAACGCCGCAGACCCGGCACATCATCGATGACCATCGTCTTGCATTGATGAAGTCCACCGCCGTGCTGATCAACGCGGGCAGGGGAGATGCCGTGGACTGCATGGCTCTGGCCCAAGCCCTGGATAAGGACGGCATTTTCGGTGCAGGGCTGGATGTGACTGAACCGGAGCCCCTGCCTGAAGACCACCCGCTCTGGAGGCAACCACGCTGCCTGCTCACCCCGCATGTGGCCGGGGGAGCCTACCTGCCCTCCAACATGGACAAGGTTCGGGAAATCTGCCTGGATAACCTTCATCGGTTCATGGATGGCAGGCCCCTGCGCAACCGGATGAGGTGACCGCTGTGTCTACAGAGCGAAACCGCGGCGGCCGCAGCCAGCGGCGGACAGTGGTTCTGCGGTGGGCGGCTGTCCTGCTGGCGCTTGCATTGATTGTGGCGGGCTCCTTGGCCCTGGCTGGCAGGCTGGTGGGCGTCGGGCCTGCTCGCCATTCAGACAATCAAAACTCCTCCGCAAACGGCCCCAGGACCGCTTCTCACGGCCCTCCTGGATATTCTCCAGAGCAGACCGCGGCCCATTCGCCTCTGACCTCGCCTGTAGACTACAACCATGACGGCGTGGATGACTACACGGCCATGGTGCGTGGAGCCCATCAGGAGGCCCGCCGCCATCCTCATTATGACAGCGGCTACTACCAGGGCGGCTATCCTCCCGATGACCGCGGCGCCTGCACCGACGAGATCTGGAGGGCCTTCCGGCAGGCCGGCTACGATCTGAAGACCATGGTCGATGCCGATATCGCCTCGTCTCCTGGGGCCTATGCCGGAGTGATCAACAGCCCGGATCCGAACATCGACTTCAGGCGGACCAACGTCCTCGGCGTATTCCTGTCCCGGCATGCCCAGCGTCTGACCAACGACACTGCGACCACCGACCAGTGGCAGCAGGGCGACATCGTCATCTTCGACACCTCCTGGCACATCGGCATGGCCTCCGATAGAAGGGACAGCCGTGGCATTCCCCTGCTTCTGCACAACATGGGCCAGCGCGACAGGGAGAACGACTACCTGGGCTCGCCAGGCCACCGTCCCATCACCGGGCATTTTCGCTTCGACGCCTCCAAAATCCAACCCGCCGTCCTGCGGCCATGGCGGGGATGACCGGGGACTACCCTGCGGAATTGAACACGGCGGTAACTGGTTGTCTGCTACTATCGGTTCGGCCAGAAACGTCGGCCAGGTTCGAGCACGAGAGGCGGTGATGGCGATGATGAGAGTATTCAGCACCATGAACGGGCAGATCGAGCAGATCGGCAAGGCTTCCAAGGGCTCATGGATATGCTTATCGGCGCCCACCGATGTCGAGCTGGCCAACGTCTCCCAGACCACCGGTATCGACCTGGCTGACCTGCGTGCCCCCCTGGACGATGAGGAGCGCTCGCGTGTGGACGTTGAGGACGAGTACACCATGGTCATCGTCGACATTCCCCGGGCTGAGGAACGCGACGGCCGGGACTACTACGAGACCATCCCTCTGTCCATCATCGTCACCGAGGATCTGATCGTCACCGTCTGCATGCAGGACACCGTCCTGCTTCATCCCTTTATGGAGGGCACCATCCGGGGTTTCAACACCTTCATGAAGTCCCGCTTCATCCTGCAGATCCTCTACCGCAACGCCACCCTCTACCTGCGCTACCTGCGCATCATCGACCGCGAGTCGGACCGGCTGGAGCTCAAGCTGCGCCACTCCATGCAGAACCGCGAAATTCTTATGCTGCTGGAGCTCAACAAGACCTTGGTCTACTTCGCCACCAGCCTCAAGTCCAACGAGATCGTCCTGGAGAAGCTGACCGGGCTGGAGCGGATCAAGCGCTACCCGGACGACGAGGACCTTCTGGGCGACGTGATCACGGAGAACAAGCAGGCCATTGAGATGGCCAACATCTACTCAAGCGTGCTTTCGAACATGACTGATGCCTTCGCTTCCATCGTCTCCAACAACGTCAACAATGTGATGAGGATCTTCACCATCATCTCCATCAGCCTGTCGGTGCCCACGCTGATCTTCTCCATGTACGGCATGAACTTCAACCAGGGCATGTTCGGCATGCCCTTCACCGACAAGCCCTGGGGCTTCGCGGTCGTGGTGATTCTGTCAGGTCTGGTGACCGCCCTGGTGACCTGGTTCCTGACGCGCTCGAGAATGTTCAAGTAGGGGCTGATCATGTTTGCACGCAGGATTGCGGCGGCTCTGGCGGCGCTGGTTCTGGCGGTGCCCCTGAGCGGGTGCGGCCGCCAGGAGGATCGCTACCGGGCCGGCTCCATCGGGCCCAAGATCAGCGTGGGCATCTCCTTCGACCAGCCCGGGCTTGGATTCGCTCAGTCCGGCCAGTACCGGGGTCTGGATGTGGATGTGGCCCAGTACGTGGTCCACGAGCTGGGATACGCCGAGTCGCAGATCGTCTTCCGCCAGGTGAAGCCTGCAGACCGCGAGCGCATGCTCGAACAGGGCCAGGTGGACATGGTCGTGGCCGGCTACTCCATCACCCAGGAGCGGCAGAAGCTGGTGGATTTCGCCGGACCCTACCTGGCTGCAGGGCAGGACCTGCTGGTTCGTCGAACCCAGAATGACATCGCCGGGGTGGAGGATCTGGCCCAGAAGCGGGTCTGCGTGGCAGCGGGCTCCACCTCCGGGGCTCTAGTGCGCTCGCTGGCTCCGCAAGCCCGGGTCCAGGAGCGGGAGGAGTTTCCTGAGTGCGTCACGGCTCTGCTCAGCGGGGACACGGATGCTGCCAGCGGCGACGATTTTGCCCTGGCTGGACTGGCTCATGTTCGTGGCGGTGGCCAGCTGCGTCTGGTCGGCAACCCCTTCTCCAATGAACATTACGGCATCGGCGTGCCCCACGGGGATCCGGAGCTGGTGGACGTCATTGACCAGGCCCTGAAGAGGATGATGCGGGACGGGTCCTTCAAGGTCGCCCTGGGCCGGGCCTCCAGGTCCATCGGCTACTCCATTGATGCCGCCGCCCGCACCCTGCGGCCCGGCGATCGCTGAGCACGGCTTCCGCCAAGGCGACGGATGCTGGACACTGGCTCGGCCGTGTCCATGTGAATGGCGATAATTCACCATATGAACGCGAATGAAGACAGGGATCATCAGCAGACCCAGGAATCCGATCAGCCCAAGTTCCGCTACGATGCCGCCATGGCGCAGACCATTGAGGAGCACTGGCAGAAGCGCTGGGACAAGGAGGGCACCTTCTGGGCAGCCAACACCAAGGGTGATTTGACCGATGCCCAGGGCAATCATGCTGGGGGCCGCAGTCCCTACTTCGTCATCGACATGTTTCCCTATCCTTCGGGCAAGGGCCTGCATGTGGGCCACCCCCTGGGCTACATCGCCACCGATGTCGTCAGCCGTTACCATCGGATGAAGGGCGAGAACGTCCTGCACGCCATGGGCTACGATGCCTTCGGCCTGCCCGCCGAGCAGTATGCGGTCCAGACCGGCCAGCACCCCAGGGTCACCACCGAGCAGAACATCGCCAACATGCGCTGGCAGCTGCACCGGCTGGGGCTCAGCTTCGACGACCGCCGCTCCTTCGCCACCATCGATACGGACTACGTGCGCTGGACCCAGTGGATCTTCTCGCGCATCTACGAGTCCTGGTACGACCCCGACTACCGCCGTGCCGACGGGGGGACGGGCTCGGCCAGGCCTATCAGCGAACTGGTCGAAGCCTTCAAGGCCGGCAGCAAGGCCATCCCTGGCCATCCCGACGCCTCCTGGGAGGACCTGGATGAGACCGAGCGCTCCGAGGTGCTCAACGACTTCCGTCTGGCCTACATCTCGCGCTCGCCGGTCAACTGGTGCCCCGGGCTGGGCACGGTCCTGGCCAACGAGGAGGTGACCGCCGAGGGGCGGTCCGAGCGGGGCAACTACCCGGTCTACCAGCGTGAGCTCAAGCAGTGGTCCATGCGCATCACCGCCTACGGCCACCGGCTTCTGGAGGACCTGGACATTCTGGACTGGCCCGAAAAGGTCAAGCTCATGCAGCGCAACTGGATCGGGGAGTCGCACGGAGCCTCGGTGGATTTCACCGTGCCCAGCCCCGACGGGAACCAGACCATGGAGGTCTACACCACCCGTCCCGACACGCTTTTCGGCGCCACCTTCGCCGTGGTTTCGCCCGAGCACGACCTGCTGCAGCATCTGCCACAGGAGTGGCCTGAGGATGTGCCTGAACAGTGGAAGGGCGGCTATGCCAATCCTGCGGAGGGCGTGCAGGCCTATCGC
Organism: Bifidobacterium sp. W8112; assembly: GCF_016101425.1. Lineage (NCBI taxonomy): Bacteria > Bacillati > Actinomycetota > Actinomycetes > Bifidobacteriales > Bifidobacteriaceae > Bifidobacterium > Bifidobacterium sp. W8112. The sequence continues at coordinate 5,510 of NZ_JACFQN010000003.1, forward strand.
AGGGCCGCCGAGGCCAAGACCGCCAAGGATCGCGTAGACGAAGGCGGAGCCAAGACCGGCCTGTTTACCGGACTGTACGCTCTCAACCCCATCACGGGGGCCAAGCTGCCCATTTTCACCGCCGACTACGTGCTGATGGACTATGGCACTGGAGCCATCATGGCTGTGCCAGGCGGCGATCAGCGCGATTACGACTTCGCCGTCAAGTATGGCCTGCCCGTCGTCTATACGGTCAGCCCGCTGCCTGAATCCGGACAGACCCTGGACGACTATCGGGGCAAGGCCCCCTTCGTTTCCCACGATGGCATTGTGGTCAACTCCTCAGTCCAGGCCACCCAGGCCGCTGGCGACCCGCTCAGCCTGGACGGTATGCGGGTTGACCAGGCCATTGAGAAGGTCACTGAATGGCTGGAGTCGGCAGGAGTCGGTCATGGGACGGTCTCCTACCGGCTGCGCGACTGGCTATTCTCTCGTCAGCGCTACTGGGGCGAGCCCTTCCCGGTGGTCTATGACGACCAGGGCCTGCCCCACCTGCTGCCCGACGACCAGCTGCCGGTGGCCCTGCCGGATGTGCCCGACTACTCGCCCAAGACCTTCGACCCCGAGGATGCCCAGTCCAGCCCGGAGGCCCCGCTGAGCCGCAACCAGGACTGGGTGAACGTGACCCTGGACCTGGGCGACGGACCCAAGGTCTACCACAGGGACACCAACACCATGCCCAACTGGGCCGGCTCCTGCTGGTACTACATGCGCTACATCGACCCCAAGGACGACCGGCATATGGTCGATCCGGAGGAATACGACTACTGGCTGGGGCCCAAGCACAACGCTACGGCCGGGGAGTCAGGCGGTGTCGATCTCTATGTGGGTGGCGTGGAGCACGCGGTCCTGCACCTGCTCTATGCCCGCTTCTGGCACAAGGTCCTCTACGATCTGGGGTACGTCTCGTCCAAGGAGCCCTTCCACAAGCTTTTCAACCAGGGGATGATCCAGGCCTACGCCTACACGGACCAGCGCGGCCAGTACGTGCCCGCCGCCGAGGTGGAGGAGCATGAGGAGGGCGGCAAGGTCAGCTACACCTGGCAGGGGCAGCCGGTCAACCGCGAGTTCGGCAAGATGGGCAAGAGCCTCAAGAACATCATCACTCCGGACGACATGTACCGTACCTATGGGGCCGACACCTTCCGCCTCTACGAGATGAGCATGGGACCCCTGGACGAGTCGAGGCCTTGGAACACGCGCAACGTGGTGGGCGGCATGCGCTTCCTGCAGCGGCTCTGGCGCAATGTGGTGAACGAGCAGACCGGCGAGGTGGTTCTGGATGAGGGCGAGCCCGACCAGAAGACCCTGAAGCTGCTCAACACCACCATCCACGACGTGACTGTGGAGATGGAGGCCATGCGGCCCAACACAGCCATCGCCAGGATGATCGTGCTCAACAACCATCTGACCGGGCTGAATCCGACGCCTAGGGCAGCCATCGAGCCACTGGTGCTCATGCTTTCGCCCATCGCCCCCCACATCTGCGAAGAGCTGTGGAGCCGTCTGGGTCACGAGGAATCCCTGGCGCATGCCCAGTGGCCGACCTGGGATGATCGCTATCTTGGCGAGGACACGATCACTGCCGTGGTCCAGATCAAGGGCAAGGTCCGCGGCAAGTTGCAGGTCAGCCCCGACATCGCGCCTGACCAGCTCAAGGCCATGGCCCTGGCGCTGCCTGCCGTTCAGGAGCGGCTGGGTGGCAAGGAGCCTCGCAAGGTCATCGTCAAGGCGCCCAAGATCGTTTCGGTCGTGCCAGCCTGACCCTGCACTGCCCGCAGCCAGGCTGTGGACAGGCGATGACCTTCGACCACATAGCCCCTCGACCTCATATCGGGGGGCTTTTTCATGCCAGGCTGGGCCCATGAGCATCAACATCACCCAGCCGCCGGCGCCGCCCCTGCAGGCTCTGGCCCTGAATCAGTCAAGTCGGTCGGAGCGATCGGCTGAAGACATGGCCGAATCACAGATTCGACGTGATCGACCCGTCTGGTCGTTTACGCCGCTTCAGGCCTTGACAGCCATTCTTGTTCTGGTGGTTGCCCTTGCGGTCAGCCTGACCCTGCTGGCCCAGCAGGAACGGGCGCTGGCTGCAGGAGCAGCAGTCGACGGATCCGGGGGCATGTCATCGACTCCGGCAAACGGCGATGCCCACAGTGCTGCACACCGCAGCAAACATGCGTCTGGAAGCGATCGTAGCCGGAACACCCATGGCGACGAAGGCAGCGAACATACCAATGCAGCATCAGATTCCGCTCACGATGGCGAAAGGGCAGGCAATGCCTCTGCTGCTCCGATCTCCGATGCATCCGCGGGAATAGCGGATCAGACCGGACGCGTGAATCTCAATAGCGCCAGCCAAGCGGATCTGGAGAACGTCAAGGGGATTGGACCGGTCACGGCAACAAAAATACTGGAGCATCGGCGTGCTATCGGCGGTCGCTACGCCTCGGTCGATCAGCTGCTGGATGTCCCCGGCATCGGTGCCAAGACCCTGGCCCGATTACGCCCATATCTGGTGGCGCAATGATGGCCGGCCGGGCAAGAGATCGTCCTGCTGCTGATCGGGCAAACGGCAATCGCAATCTTCGTATGCTCCCCGCTGCTTGTCTGGCCTGGGCGGTTGCCCTGCTTGTCCCGTGGCTTCTGGACCGGAGCATGGGCGGATCCGTAGCCGGGTCAGCCAAAAGCGGCGGCTGGTCCAAGACGGCAGGGGAGTCCAGAGGTGGCATAGCTGGTGGGGGCACGGGCATGTCGGTCTGGTTGATGCCGCTTGTCTTGGCGCTTCCATTACTCATAGCTATGGTCCTGCTTGCCTTCAAACTCGTTTGCTTGGTCGCTACAGAGGTATTGCGTCGGCCCCATGGCTCATGCCGGCGGATCCGGCTGCACCAAGTTTGTCAGTCTCCGTGTATTCCCACCTGGCCGACCTTGGTGTCCACGTGGCTTGGTCCCCGGAGGCTGCCGACATTGGCTGTCTTGGCTGCGGTGGCTCTGACTGCATCATTGGCCGCCGCAGTCGGTCATGAGTCAGCGCGCAGCGGGCCGGCAGCCCGGCAGATACGTCAGGGCAAAGCGCTGGCCGAGATTCGTGGCCGGGCTGTGGGCCCTATGAGTGCATCCTCCCGGCGGGGCTGGGACTGTCAGGCGGAGATCCGACTGCAATGGGTGACTGTGGCCGGAGTGCGCATGCCTTCCGATGAGCGCATCATGTTCTTCGCCCGCAGCCGGTCATGCCTGCTGCAACAGGGAGGGCAGTATCGTGCGAGAGGCCTGTTGGAGCCCCCTGCTTACGGCCGTCCTATTCCCTGGTTGGCTGCGGAAGACGGCACGAAACAAGTCGAGCCGCCAGGCCCTTGTAGACGGTTGATCGCCCGTATGCAAAGGGCCTTTCTCGAACAGACCAACAGCCTGGACGATCAGGGACGGATCCTGGTGCCGGGTTTGACCATGGGCATCCTGGGCAACCAGGCCCTGCCTGGGTCAGATGGCTCCCTGGGCAGACCGGCAGTGGAGCCCGCCTATGCAACCCGTCTGACCCAGGACTTCCGGGCATCGGGCATCCTGCACCTGATGGCTGTCTCCGGCGGGCACTTCATGATCCTGGCCTCGCTGCTGGTGAGGATCATGCGAGCCCTGCGCTCGCCGCCCTTGCTGATGGCCTTGGTTCTGTCTGCCGCCTATCTGGGTTTGGGCATGCTGATGGTCCCCGGGGATTCAGTCTTGCGCGCTCAGACCATGGGTCTTCTTTCGGCATGGGCTCTGGCTGCCTGCCGGCCTGCCCAGTCATTGAACACGCTGTCCTGGTGTGTCCTGCTGATCCTGATCCTGCGGCCTTCCATGGCTGCCAGCTTCGGCTTCGCACTTTCCTGCGGAGCCGTGCTGGGCATCGGCCTGGGCAACCGGCGGTTGGCGGCCCTCCTTGAAGATCATCTTCCGGCATTTCTGGCACGTCCATTGGCCACGACCCTGTGCGCCCAGGCCGGGACGCTGCCCGTGCAGATGCTGATGAGTCCTGGGTTGCCTCTCCTGGCTCCACTGGCCAACCTGCTGGTCACTCCTGTGGTCGACGCTGCCACAGTGACCGGTCTGCTGGCACTGCTCACCTCCTGGCTCTGGCCTCCAGTGGGTCTGTTGCTGGCCCGACTGACCTCCCTGGGTACGGGAGTCATGGCTTTTGCCGCCACCTGGCTGGGCGAAGCAGCTGCTCCGGCGGCCTGGCCACCGGGGCCGGTCGGCAGCGCCTGCCTGGTCGGTCTGGGTCTCATGGCCCTGATCGATCATCGGCTGATTCGATTCATCCGTGCCCGGGGGCGGGTTCATTCATGGCCGGCTACGGCAGCGGCGAATTCAGGGGTTCCCTTCCGGCCGTCGGCTTGGGTGTCCATCAAGGGCTGGCTACGGCAGACCTATGGCCTTCTTGCCCAGATGGTCTTCAAAAAAAGACCGAGGGTAATGTCCAGCGATGAAGGGAGATTTGAGTCATGACCAAAGCTCAGCAGGAGAACCCTTCCGTCCATCTGGTGGTCGGCGGCGATCCCTTCCTCAACGCTCAGCGTTTCAAGGAGCTGTGCGCGCAGGCATGCGCCGCCCATCCGGACAGCGAATACATCGAGCTGGACGCGGCCGACTGCGACGCTTACGCCTTTCAGGAAGCGGTCGGACCCTCCCTGCTCAGTCAGACGGCTGTGGTTTGTCTGGATGATCTGCAGGCGGCTGATGAAGCCCTGAGCCAGGCCTTGATCGATTTCTGCCGTGAGACCGCAGGAGCCGAATCCAGCATCGTCATCGCACGTCATGACGGGGGCAACCGGGGTCGCAGGCTTCTGGACCAAATGGCGCGAGCCGGAGCGGTCACGGAGCGGATGCCGGATCTGAAGAAGTTCGACGACAAGGTCGACTTCGTTTATGGGCGTTTCAAAGCCCATCAGCGCCGCATCCAGCCACGGGCGGCCCAGCGTCTGGTGGACGTCCTGGGCGAGCGCACTCCGGAACTGGCTGCCATGTGCTCCCAGCTCTGCTTCGATTTTGACCAGGATCCCATGACCTTGGAGATCGTCAACGATTATCTGACCGATAACCCGGCTGTATCCGGATTCGCTGTGGCGGACAGGGCCCTTGCCGGCAGGCCGGCCCAAGCCGTCGTCGCTCTGCGTACCGCCCTGGAGCAGGGCAACGAACCAGTCTCTCTAATTGGCGTACTGGCCTTGAAGCTGCGGACGCTTGGCAAGGAGGCGGCCATCGAGTCGGGATCCATTACCACAGCCGAGGCCAAGGCCGCTTACTGGCAGTTGCGGGAGGCCAAGAGACAGCTGCATGGATGGACCTCCTCCGGCCTGGCGGCCTGCATCGAGGCCTTGGCCCAAGCTGATGAGATCAGCAAGACCAGCAGCGGCGACGCCCGATATGCGCTGGAACGGGCAGTCGAGCTGATCGCCGCCAAGGGAAGGATACGGGCATGAGCTTGCAGGACAGTGCCGGGCAACAGGACGGATTTGAACTGGCTGTGCCCACAGGCGAGGACATGCAAGGCCTGGGCAGAAACCTGGCCTCGTGTCTGCAAGGCGGGGACGTGATCCTCCTGTCCGGGCCTCTGGGAGCGGGCAAGACCACGCTGGCCCAGGGACTGGGCGACGGACTCGGAGTGGACGGCCCTGTGGTCTCGCCCACGTTCACCATCGCAAGAGAACTGCATGGCCACCTGTTCAATGGCTCGCCGGTTACCCTGATCCACGTGGATGCCTACCGGCTGGGCGGACAGGGCTATCTTCCTGGCGAGGATGCCGTGGATCGGCTCCTGGACGAGCTGGAGTCCCTTGGTCTGGATGAGGAATTGGAAGACCCGGGCCAAAGGACCATCATTCTGATGGAATGGGGCGAGCAGATGGCCTCTGCCCTGGCCGATCAACGTCTGGAAGTGACCATCGACCGGCACGTGGATCCCCGGGAAGATCCTGAGGCGCCACCCAGCTCCCAGGGTCAGCGTATGGTACGTCTGCGTGGAGTGGGTCCGTCATGGGCCAAGAGAATGGATCAGCTGAGAAAGGCGATGACGGCATGAGCGGGACCGATACGTCCCTTTTGGTGATCGATACCTCCTATGGCTCGACTGTGGGGCTGCCAGGGCGTGAGCCGTGCATCGAGACCGACTCGCGCTCGCACGTAGAACGCCTCCAGGTCAATATCGCCAAGGTCATGGATCAGGCTGGGCTGTCTGCAGACGATCTGCGGACCATCGTGGTGGGACTGGGGCCTGCGCCTTTCACCGGTCTGCGGGCAGGCATCGTCACCGCCAAAGCCCTGGCGTTTGCCACGGGTGCCCGTCTGCTGGGACAGGACATCCTGGAGCCGCAGGCCCGCTATGCCTACAGCAGGTTCAAACGGCAGGGCCAAGACCATGCACGGCTTCTGGTCCTGGCTGTCAACGATGCTCGGCGGCGGCAGCTCTACTACCGTCTCTTTGACGACTTCGGTGGCGCCGAGGCTCCGGCCCGGCCGCTGACCGAAATGGGCATCGACTATCCGGCGGCTATCGGTGAGAAGATCGCGGCCATCGCGGAAGAGCGGGAGTCGGTGGATCAGGGTCCTGTCGCTCTGGTCATTAGCGGCCATGGAGCCGGCCGCTATGCCGACCAGTGGGAGCGTCTGGATCAGCATTCCGATATACGGGTGATGCTGGACGAAGGATCCTTCCTGGAGGATCGGACACGGGGGACAGGCCTGATGGCTGCTTGCGCTAGCATACGTGCCCAGCATGGGCTGATCGACCCGGTGGAGCCCCTGTATCTTCGCCGTCCGGACGTCTCGGTGCCCAATCCGCTTAAGCATGTGGCAGTCCAATCATGATTCGCGGGGCGGTCTTGGAGGACCTGGACCGGTTGGTCGATCTGGAGTCGCGCGTCTTCGGCGACCAGGCCTGGAGCCAGCAGGAGCTGCGGTTCGAGTTGGCTGCGCCTTCACGCACCTACCTGGTATGGGAAGACCAGGGTGCCATACTGGGCTACGGAGGCTATTGGTCAGGCGAAAGGGATGCCGAGCTGATGACCCTCGGGGTGCTGCCGGAAGCCCGGCATCGCGGCATTGCAGGATCTCTGCTGGCCAGGATAATTACCGGAGCCGATCGCAAGGGTCTGCAACGCATGAACCTGAAGGTCCGCGTAGACAACCCTGCGGCCATTGACCTCTACAAGGACTTCGGCTTCTCACAGACGGGTCTATGCAAGGGCTACTATCAGCCTGAGGATGTTGACGCCTGGGCTATGACCAGACCTTTAAGCTCGGTTGGACCGGGTCCGGTGGGTTTTGTCAGCAACAAGCTTTCGGAGGGACAGGAAAGGATCATTGATCATGAGTGAGCCCCTGGTGCTGGGTATCGAATCCACCTGCGACGAGACCGCTGCCGCCCTGGTCCAGGGCAACCGGCTGCTGTCCAACGTGGTCGCATCCTCCATGAACGAGCACGCCCGCTACGGCGGCGTCATACCCGAGATCGCCTCGCGGGCACACGCTGAGTCCTTTGTGCCGGTCGTCTCCAAGGCCCTGAAGGATGCGGATATGGACCTGTCCCAAGTGGATGCCATAGCGGTCTCGGCTGGTCCTGGACTGGCTGGATGCCTGGCTGTAGGCGTTTCCGGTGCCAAGGCGCTGGCTTGGGCGGCGAAAAAGCCCTTGTATGGCATCAACCACGTCATAGGACACATAGCGGTCACCCAGCTCCAATTCGGCCCTTTCCCTCAGAATGCCCTGGCTCTGATCGTCTCCGGCGGCCACACCTCACTGCTGCATGTGGATGATCTGGCGCGATCGGTCCAAGTGGTGGGCACCACCCTGGACGACGCGGCAGGGGAGTGCTTCGACAAGATCGCCCGTCTGCTCGGCTTCCCCTATCCGGGCGGCCCCCACATCGACCGCCACGCCCGTCTGGGCGATCCTCATGCCATCGCCGTGCCCCAGGGGCTGACCAAGGGCCGGGCCGGAGCCGAGCATCCCTATGACTTCAGCTTCTCCGGAGTCAAGACGGCCGTGGCTCGATGGGTCGAACGCAGACAGCAGGCCGGGCTCGACATTCCCGTGGATGATGTCTGTGCCTCCCTGGCTGGTTCCGTGGCCACCGTTCTATCCCGCAAGGCCATGGCCGCCTGTCACAGGTTCGATACGGATACCCTGATTGTCGGCGGCGGGTTCTCAGCCAACTCGCAGCTGCGCGGCAAGCTCCAGGAGTTCGGCGACCAGGAGGGCGTCAAGGTCCGCATTCCGAAGATCAATCTGTGCACGGACAACGGCGCCATGGTGGCCATGCTGGGCGTCAACCTGGTCCAGGCCGGACTGCCCCCCTCTGCTCCTGACTTCTCCATCGATTCGGCCATGCCCATGGACAGGATTCTCATGTGATCGACACGCCAAGTTGTCGTATACGAGAGTCCTGACTATAGTATGGTAATTGTGTTCAGCGAGAGTTGAACGGGACATTCCCGCATAGCTCAGTTGGCAGAGCGTTCGACTGTTAATCGAAATGTCGCTGGTTCAAGCCCAGCTGCGGGAGCTCTCAGCCGCCGGTTCTCCGGCGGTTTTTTTTTTATTTGTATTGTGCGATCAATACAACGAATGCAAGACCCATTGCCCCAAGCGCTCTTGGTTGCTGTATGTACAGATATCAGAATGATCATTTGATTGAATTGCTGTTCAAAATGAATGATTAGGCAGCCGTTCGTCCGACACGGGGCTGTCCCTTTTCGAGATTGCGCAAAGCTGTAGCTGAGTGCTTTGCAGAATACACAACGTTGTACCATTCAGATGATCCATAGTTCCAACATGGACGAGAAGTATGGACGACAAAGTCAGAACGAGGGAGTCAGACAGTGACGCAAGGGCAGCAAACTCGCAGGAGCAGGGCACAGTTCAATGTGGATGAGGAGCAGGAGTCCACGTCCATTGACGATCGACTCTTCGGATCTTTCGTGGAACACTTGGGCCGGGGCATCTATTCGGGCATCTATGAGCCGGGGCATCCGACAGCAGACGAGCAGGGTTTTCGCGGTGACGTCATGAATTTGGTCAAGGAATTGGGCGTGACCACCATCCGATACCCGGGCGGCAACTTCGTCTCAGGCTATCGCTGGGAAGATGGGGTGGGTCCGCGCGAAAGCCTCCTCGTCGTCTCGACTTGGCCTGGCACTCCAGCGAAAACAACGAGTTCGGCCTGCATGAGATGAGCGATTGGCTGGACAAGCTGGGTGGCAACGAGCTCATGGAAGCCGTCAACCTAGGCACCAGGGGCATGCAGGAGGCCTTGGACCTGCTCGAATACTGCAATGTGCCATCTGGTACCGAGTTGTCGGAACGGCGGCGTGCCAACGGCCATGATCGTCCCTTCGACATCAGGATGTGGTGCCTGGGCAACGAAATGGACGGCGACTGGCAGATCGGCCACAAGAGTGCACAGGAATACGCCGATCTGGCCAACCGGACGGCTGTGGCCATGCGGATGATCGATCCGGGCTTGGATTTGGTCGTATGCGGATCTTCTTCGCACACCATGCCCACTTTCGGCCTCTGGGAGCGTACCGTCCTGGAGCGCTGCTTCGAAAATGTGAACTTCCTCTCATGCCATGCCTATTACGCGCCCAAGGATGGAGACATGGGCAGCTTTCTGGCTTCCGGTGTGGACATGGACAGTTTCATCACTGATGTGGCGGCCATCATCGCCGCCTCGCGTGCCCGGCTGGGCAGTGATCATCAGGTTTTCATCTCCTTCGATGAGTGGAATGTCTGGTACCAGGATGAAAGGGCCAGCAAATCGCCCGAAGGCATCGGCAATTGGCCTCTAGGCGCGCCGCTCTTGGAGGATGTCTATTCGGTGGCAGATGCCGTGGTGGTGGGTGACCTGCTGATCACTTTGCTCAGGCATGCTGACGTCGTTCATGCGGCCAGCCTGGCCCAGCTGGTCAACGTCATTGCCCCCATCATGACCGAGCCCGGCGGCCCGGCCTGGAGGCAGACCATTTTCTATCCCTTCGCCCTGACTGCCCGTTATGCGCGGGGTGCCCGTGTACTCAAGAGCGTGCAAAGCGGCGACACCTATGAGACCTCTCGCTATGGTCAGGTGCCCATGACTGATTCTGTGGCCGTTAGAGGTGCCGACGGTTCCCTAAGCATATTTGCGGTCAACCGTAGTCTTGAGCGTGCCGTTGATTTTAGCATCGTGCTGCCTGAACAGGATCGACATCGGAAGGTGGCGGTCAGCACCCTGCACGAAGATGACCCGTCGGCTCGCAACACCCTTGAACATCAGGAACAGGTCGTCATGCACGCCAGACAAGACTTCAAGATGGAAGAAAATGTCATCAACCTTCAACTGCCTCCCATCTCTTGGACGCTCATTCATTTGGCTTAGAGGGCAAGAAGGCATCTTGGCTGGGAATCCTTTCGAGGACTCTCGAGTAGCGTGTTTTGACGATCCATCTGAGTGTGGACGACTCCATATTCGACCACATGCCTCCTATTAGTCGGCAAGGCTTTGGCATTAAGTCCATCATGATGGTGGACGCCCAATCGGGCATCCGTGATGACGGAATGAAGGTGCGATTATGGCCTGTGCGCGTGACCATAAGAAGAAGGGTATCCAGAGGGTTACCGGCCGGATGCCTGACATGCCTTCCGGCTGTCGGCCTCCCTGGTTCCCCAGGACCCTGCTGGCATTGACGCTGGCCTTGGTTCTGTCGGCCGCGGGACCTACGGCAACCGTCGCGGCTCAGCCTGCGCCGACCCTGCCTTCGGCTGCAGCTCCGGCGCAGAATGATCGAGTTACCTCATCGACCTCTGCCTGCCGCCGGGGCTGGCTGTGGCCCCTTGAACCTTTGTCTGGCGACAAGGCTGTTCCGCAGGTTATGCGTCCCTTCGATCCTCCGGATCATCCGTGGCTGAGCGGTCATCGCGGGATCGATCTGGCAGTGCAACAAGGCAGGCCCATCCGGGCCCCAGCAGACGGTGTCATCACGTTTGCCGGTTCTGTAGCAGGCAAGGACGTGGTCTCCATTCGTCACGGCAAACTGACCTCCACCTATGAGCCAGCCAAGAGCTCTTTGCCGGCGGGAACCCGGCTGCAGGCAGGCGCAGTCTGGGGAAAAGTAGACGGGGTGTCTGACCACTGTGATCAGGATTGCCTGCACTGGGGGCTGAAAGATGGTCATAATCACTATCTGGATCCAGGCGCTAAAGTCGGACGGCATCGCATTCGTCTCAAGCCTCTCTAGGAGTGCGGGGGTCCGTTTGCAAGACTCGCGCGTCTGCAGGCCGGGTATATCGCCGGCCCGGGGGAGCGGTTAGAATCGTAAAGCATAACGCCGTTTCAGCAGGGAGTGGTCATGCAGAACATGCAGCAAGAATTTACGCGTCCGCTTGAGAAGCCCATAGACGCCGATGCCGGTGTCTTCTCCCTGCTTGAGGACAGGGTGAAGCGCCTGGGCGACGATCCTTTGATCGAATATCGGAGCGGACGCGAGTGGAGCACGATAACGGCCCGGGAGTTTCGCGACCGTGTGGTCGCGCTGGCCAAGGGGCTTATGGCCCGGGGGGTTGGCCGGGGGGATTCGGTAGCCATCGTCTCGCACACCCGATGGGAATGGACCGCCCTGGACATGGCCATCCTGGCTATCGGAGCCGTGACGGTGCCGGTCTACGAGACGGACTCTCCCGATCAGATTCGGCGCATCTTCAACGACTCCCATGTCGGCATGGCCTTTCTGGAGGATGACGACATGAGGGCCCGAGTGGACGCTGTTCGTTCCCAGTGTGCCTATCTGAACGACTTGTATGTGATCACCAGGGGAGCACTGACCACCATGACCGCCTATGGACAGGCGGTGGACCAGGCGGATTTCCAAGCCCGTGCCGACTCGGTGCAGGGCTCCGACTTGGCCACCATCGTCTACACCTCAGGCTCCACGGGCAAGCCCAAGGGCATAGAACTCAGCCATAGCAACATCATCTTCACCGTCCGTTCGGGTGTCCAGGCCGTCCCTGACATCTGTCTGGGCGAGGGCAGACGGCTTCTGCTCTGCCTGCCCCTGGCCCACGCTTTCGCCCGTTGTCTGCAGTTCTTCGCCATCGCCACGGATCTCACGCTGGGGCTTACCGGATCCATCCGCAATCTGTTGCAGGACATGCAGACCTTCAAACCCACTTTCATCCTGGCTGTGCCGCGAATCTTCGAGAAGATTTACAACGCGGCCTCCCAGCGGGCCGGAGCAGGCGCCAGGGGCAGGATTTTCCTGGATGCCGCAGGGGTGGCCAGGCAGTGGTCTCGTCATCAGCAGACCGGAAGCCGGGTTCCCATGTCGCTGAAGACCAAGCACCTCATGTATACGGGCACCGTTTACGATCCCATCCTGGAGGCCTTGGGCGGCCGGGTCCGGTATGCCATTTCGGGCGGCGCTCCTCTGGACAGGGACATCGCGGACTTCTTCAACGGCATAGGTCTGCCCCTGCTGGAGGGCTACGGCATGACTGAGACCATGGGTCCGGTGACGGTCAACCCCACCAAAGGCTACCGTCTGGGCACCATCGGCCTGCCCATGCCCGGCATCACCGTGGGCATTGACCAGGAGGGCCAGCTGTGTGTCAAGGGCCCCGATGTCTGCATGGGCTACCACAACCATCCAGAAATCACCACCCGGCAGATTCGCGACGGCTGGCTGATGACCGGCGATCTGGGCAGTCTGGACGAAGACGGATTCGTTCGGTTGACTGGCCGGCGCAAGGAGATCATCATCACCGCAGGGGGTAAGAACATTTCGCCGTCGCTGCTGGAAACAGCCGTTGAACGTTCGCCCATCATCAGCCATTGCATGGTCATCGGGGACCGCAGGCCTTTCATCTCGGCCCTGATCACCCTCAATCTCGAGGAGGTCAACAAGTGGTTGCGGGATCAGGGTGCTGAACCCTTGGACGATGCCGCTTCGGCTGGGGAGAACCCTATCATCCGCACGGAGATCGATCGTGCAGTAGACGCGGCCAATGCTCAGGTCTCCCGGGCCGAGGGCATCCGCCGCTATCTAATTCTGGATCAGGACTTCACTCGTGAAAACGGATTGCTGACCGCGTCATACAAGCCCCGCCGTCAGGAGGTTCTCAAGCGGTATGAGGACCGGATCGAGCAGGAGATCTATGCTCAAAGACCCGCGTCGGCTGGCTTGATGTAGCCTGTATCGATCAGCGCCGCCTTGAGGTTGGAGGCCGAAACCGCAACCAGGGGTCTTGATAGGCGGCGCAGTTGCTTGCCGTCCTGGTTGACGGTCTGGATCGTATCCATGGCTGGCACCTTGCCTTGGCTGTTGAGCCCGACACAGGCCTTGGCAATATCAGCCGCAAGCCCCAGTCTGTCCTCCAGACCAGTCATCCACTGCCGTCCGTCCACGATTTGAGGGATGTTGTCTACGTAGGCGCCGTATCCACTGATGATGGGCCAGGCAGCATGGTCGTCCGAGGGTGTGGAATCCTGGGTCCTGCCCGTGCCCTGTGAAGGATCCGCCTGCGACCTTGTCGGATTCTGCGCTGTAGGACTCTGAGCGGGTTTGGGCACGCGCTTCCGGTGCAGATCCTGGCGACCGACCATGGATCCCACAATGCCTGATATTGAGATCTCTGGGTTGACGTCCGCTGAAGAACCCCGATATCCCAGATCCCCGAGCTCAGAGACCACACCGGAAACAATGAAATCGTTCATGGCCAGAATGCCGTCCACCTCAGTGTGGGTCTTGGCGCCATCGTTCGTGGCCAGGCGGGTCGCCAGCTCTTTGCCGGTAGCCGAGGCGTCCTTGCCTGGATCAAAGGCGATCGCCTGCCAGTCCTTCTCGGTGCTGTCTGCCGTCAGGAGCCCCGAGGGGCTGACAGCCCGTCCATCTTTGAAATAGGGCCCCAGCACCTGCCAGATGCCAGCGAAAGCCTGGGCGGGGAAGGAATGCTGTTCATCCTGATCCTCTTGCTGGTTCTGCCCAGCCTGGCCGGTGTCAACGCCCTTGTCAGCAGGGGATGCATCGGATGATGCATCAGCTGTCCGGTTCGGCAGCAGAATCTCGATGCGGCAGGGGTTGTCCTTGCTGGCCTTGTCCAGCTCCAGCTTGCTGGCCAGCTTGTCCGCCTGCATCTGACCGATGGCCCGTGCATCAGACAATTGCACGAACAGATCCGGTTGGATTCCCGGCACCTGGTTGGCCAGCAGGACCACATGCATGCCCGCGCCCGCAGCCAGCCGCAGAGACGAGACCAGACGTGCGCGCGCCTTGTCTTTGGCATCGGCATCCAAAGACTTGCTGATATAGTCGCCATACTGGCGGGTGATGGAATCCGGCGAGGTCATGGGTGCCACCACCAGTGTGGTCGGCTCTGAAGTCTTCCCGGCCTTGCGCTCCGAAAGACGGTTGACCAGGTAATCCTGCAGCTCCTTGCTTTGATCCTCCAGATTCCCGCTGGTGTAGGCATCGATGTGTTTATCGGAAAGATGCTCCTTGGCCAGTGCCGCCTTAAGCTCAGGAACCAGCGCGGCCCACTTGTTGATGGGCGTGTGCTGGGAGAGGGTGATGCCGTCGGAGGGAGTGAAAATGGCCACCCGACCGGGGACCTCAGCGGCCGCTGTGGTTCCCTGGCTCTGTGAGGCGCTCGGAGACTGTTGTCCACTGCCCGAGGCCGGACCACCGCAAGCAGCAGCCGAGGCTACCATGGCCAGGCCTGCCAGCAGGGCCAGCAAGCTGGACAAACGCCGTGCAAAGCCGGTCTTCTTCACGTTCGCTCCTTCATTCCGACAAAGCCCGACTCTGGCCGGGTCCCGAGCAACCATTCTATGGGCTCTCGGGCAGGAGCGTATGAAGGGTCGATGTTTCGCGTACACGGTCCTCGCCGATGGGACTGACAGTGCAGGCGGATCTGAGGAGATTCACCGCCTGCAAGAACCTTGTGCAATGGCAGGAGATAGTGGTTTTGTCCGATCTGCTAGTCTGCTTTGGCTGTCTTGCGCCCCCTGGTCTCTGCAGGACCTGAAGCCATACGCTCGGCAAGTGCATGGTCCAAGGCGTCCATGAACCCGTCGGTGTCCAGCCAAGGCTGATCAGGACCTACCAGACTGGCAAGATCCTTGGTCATGCGACCGGCGCGCACGGTCTCGATGACTACGGATTCCAGTGTTTGCGCGAACTCGGCCACTTTGGGTGTGTCATCCAGTCGCGCCCGCTGCCTGAGCCCTCCGGTCCAGGCGAAAATGGAGGCGATCGGGTTGGTGGAGGTGGTTTCCCCCTTGAGCCAGCGCCGGTAATGCCTGGTCACGGTCCCATGGGCGGCCTCGGCCTCTACCGTCTGCCCGTCGGCCGTCATCAGCATGGAGGTCATGAGGCCCAGGGATCCGAACCCTTGAGCAATTGCATCGGACTGGACATCGCCGTCGTAGTTCTTGCAGGCCCAGACATAGCCGCCTTGCCACTTGAGCGAGGAGGCCACCATGTCGTCGATCAGTCGATGCTGGTAGGTCAGCCCCTCTTGCTCGAACCGACTCTGGTACTCCTGCTCATAGACCTGGGCGAAAATATCCTTGAAGCGGCCGTCGTAGGCCTTGAGGATGGTGTTCTTGGTGCTCAGGTAGACCGGATAGTGCCTCTGCAGGGCATAGTTGAAGCAGGAGCGGGCGAAGTCGCGGATGGAGTCGTCAAGGTTGAACTGGACCTGGGCCACGCCTGGACCTGGGTAGACCGTCACCTCGCGGGTCACCGGGTCGCTCCCGTCTTCAGGGGTGAAGACGACGCTCAGCTTTCCCGGCCCTGGAACAGTGAAATCGGTAGCCTGGTATTGGTCGCCGAAGGCATGGCGCGCCACCACGATGGGCTTGGACCATCCGGGAACCAGCCGGGGGATGTTGTCGATGACGATGGGCTCACGGAAGATGGTTCCGCCAAGAATGTTGCGGATGGTGCCGTTGGGCGACTTCCACATGCGTTTGAGACCGAATTCCTGCACCCTAGCCTCGTCAGGGGTAATAGTGGCGCATTTGACGCCCACATGCTCGCGCTGAATGGCCTGGGCCGCCTGCACGGTGACCTTGTCGTCGGTGGCGTCCCTGTTGCGGATGCCCAGGTCGTAGTAGTCCAGGTCCACATCCAGGTAGGGCAGAATCAGCCGTTCCTTGATCATTTTCCAGATGACCCGGGTCATTTCGTCACCGTCGAGCTCGACGATGCGTCCCTTCACGGCGATCTTCTCCATGGCGGCCTCCTAACAGTGGGCGGGTCGGGGGCCGGATCCTGCTCCCGGTGCCGCAGTTGCGCTCGCGAACAGTTCTATCCCAAGTTTGTTACTCTCTGTTCCCCTGCTCGTAACCCGTTCGTAGCAAGCCGGAGCGTCATCATGAGGCGCTAGGCTGGCAGACATGACACAGGAAATCGAAATCGGTCTCGGCAAGAAGGCCACGGTGGCCTACACGCTCGATGATGTCTCCATACTCCCTTCCAGAAGGACCCGGGATCCCCAGGATGTTTCCACGGCCTGGCAGGTGGATGCCTACGAGTTCGACCTGCCTCTGCTGGCGGCGCCCATGGACTCGGTGACCAGCCCTGAGACGGCCATTGCCCTGGGACGATTGGGCGGACTGGGTGTGCTGGACCTGGAGGGGCTGTGGACCCGATACGAGGATCCGCGCCCCCAGCTGGACCGGATAGCCCATGCCTCGCCAGAGCAGGCGACCGGGGTCATTCAGGAGGCCTACCGTGAGCCGGTCAAGGCGGAGCTGATCACCCGCCGTCTGCAGGAGATTCGCAAGGCCGGGGTCACGGTGGCCGGAGCCCTGTCCCCTCAGCGCACCCAGGAGTTCTATACCACTGTGGTCGATGCGGGTGTGGACCTCTTTGTGATCCGAGGAACGGCAGTCTCGGCCGAACACGTCTCCACCAGCCATGAGCCCTTGAATTTGAAGAAGTTCATCTACGACCTGGACGTGCCGGTCATCGTCGGCGGGGCCGCCACCTACCAGGCTGCCCTGCATCTGATGCGCACCGGTGCTGCCGGGGTGCTGGTCGGATTCGGCGGGGGAGCCTCCTCAACTGACTCCGCCACCGTCGGAATTCAAGCCCCGATGGCCACGGCCATCTCGGATGTAGCCGAGGCGCGTCGTGACTACTTGGACGAGTCCGGTGGACGCTACGTTCAGGTTATCGCCGACGGGGAGACTGGCACCTCGGGTTCCTTTGTCAAGGCCTTGGCCATGGGGGCCGACGCGGTCATGCTGGGCACGCCTTTGGCCAAGGCCAAGGAGGCTCCCGGCCAGGGCATGCATTGGGGGGCCGAGGCTCATCATCCTGAACTGCCTAGGGGTCGCAGGGTCCAGGTAGGTCAGGTGGGGAGCTTGGAGCGCATACTCTTCGGCCCCAGCGACCGCACCGACGGCAGTCTGAATCTGATCGGGGCCCTGCGCCGGGCCATGGCTTCCACCGGTTATGTGGATGTCAAGAACTTCCAGAAGTGCCGTGTGGCAGTGACCCCCGCCCCCCGCTGCTGAGCAGAATAGGGCATTCACGGTTCAGTTATCCACAATCCGCATCAAGGCCGGTTCAGGTTGACCACATTCCTGAACCGGCCTTTACAATCCCTCGGTGCATTCCTACTCTGGACGTAATCGCTGTCGTTGCGTCGGTTGCCCAGTGCGCCTCGCCGGCATGGGAGGGGGAACAAGCACATCGGAGTGCGAGGAGAGAAGTATGACGGAGTATATGGATCTGGCACCGGTCTGGGATCACGATCGAGCAACCGAGGAGTCGACAGGGCAGGAGATCGGCGGCTGGTGGCCGTCAACCTGTACGCAGGTGCCGCTGGGGCTCGGCGACATCAATTTGACCGTGCGAACGGTCAACTTCATTCGGCCGGGGGATGCTGCCGGACATGAGGGTCTGTCGGCGGATCTCAAGCGTATTCTTGTCAACCTGTGCGCCTTAGCATCCAGGGTCTTCGATGTGTTGCGGGGTCGTTTGCCTATGAAGAACCTGGACCGTGTGCTTAACCGCGTCTGCATGGAACGATTGGCTCTGCTGGCCCAGTTGCTGCGGGATCGGCATCTGGGCATGGTCCGCACGGCGGATCATGCCGGCATGACTTACCTGCCGCTTATTCCTAAACTGGTCGAGATCTACCGCGTAGACCGTGACCGGTACGAAACCACCATCGGATTTCTGGTCGGCGAGCGCACTGTGCTGACCAACCTGATCGTCGCCAGAAGCGGTTCGCGCTGGGTTTGCGTCCGCTTCGACATGGGCTAGGCGGCGGCTTTGGCGGGGTGACCCATATGATGGTGGGTATGTTGCGTGAATATACGGTCGAGCTTCAACACCCGACGACGGACAAGGACACCATCTATTCACTCCTGGCAAAACGCACCGCCCGCGACCCTGAGGAGCTGGTTGCCCAGTGGCAGGATCCCATGACCAGAAACTGGCACGATGTCAAGGCCGGGCAGATGTCCGCACGGGTTCGCGCCGTGGCCAAGGGCATGATGGCTCTGGGCGTGGAAAAGGGCAGCACCGTGGTCATCTATGCCTCCACCAGCTACGACTGGGGGGTCACGGACTTCGCCTGCGCCGCCATCGGTGCGGTCTCGGTGCCCATCTACGAGACCGACTCGCCCACCCAGGCCCAGAAGATCGTTCAGGACGTGGACTGCGTCCTGGCCTTCGCCGGCGACTCAGAGCATGCGCAGATCCTGGAGCAGGTCCGGGGATCCTCGCCCAAGCTCAAGTACGTCTTCAATTTCGAAGCCGGGGGCCTGAACGCAGTCAGTGAATTCGGCCAGGGAATCGAAGACGAGCGCCTGGATCAGGCCATTGCCCAGGTCAAAGCCGACGATCTGGCCACCATCGTCTACACTTCTGGCTCAACTGGGGAGCCCAAGGGTGCCATGCTCTCCAACCGGAATTTTGTCCATATCGTCTTCGTGGGCTGGGATGTGCTCTACCACATGCTGGCAGCACCCTCCCGCCTGATGCTCTTCCTGCCCCTGGCCCACTGCTTCGCCCGTTACATCCAGTACGTGGCCATCGGCGCCCAGGGCGTGGTCGGATACGTCTCCAACGCCAAGCACCTGCTGACTGATCTGCGCACCTTCCGGCCCACCTATCTGCTGGGCGTGCCCCGCGTCTTCGAGAAGGTCTACAACGCCGCCTCGCAGAAGGCCGGCACAGGTCTGGCCGGCAAGGTCTTCGCCAAGGCCACCAAGCACTTCATCAAGTGGTCCAAGGACGAGCAGGAGGGGAGTGGCCATTCGCTCCTGACGCGCCTGGCCCACGCCTTTTACACCAAGACCGTCGGCAACACGATCGAGTCCGCCCTGGGCTCCAACCTGAGTTACCTGGCCTGCGGCGGCGCGCCCATGAATGCCGACCTGGCCCACTTCTTCAACGGGATCGACGGGATCACCTTCATTCAGGGCTATGGGATGACCGAGACGGCGGCCCCCTGCATCGTCAACTTCGAAGATGCCAACGAGGTCGGCTCGGTCGGCCGTCCTGGCTCGGGCATCACGGTCAGGCTGAGCGACGACGATGAGCTCCTGGTCAAGGGCCCCAGTGTCTTCATGGGCTACTACCACCAGCCCGAGCTGGATTCCACCGTGCTCGACAAGGACGGCTGGCTGCACACCGGCGACCTGGCCCAGATCGACGACCAGGGTTTCGTCTTCATCACCGGCCGGAAGAAGGACGTCATCATCACCGCCGGCGGCAAGAACGTGAGCCCGGCGCCTTTGGAGGATGTCATCAGCACCTGCCCCATAGTCTCCCAGGCCGTGGTCGTGGGCGACGGCAGGCCCTTCGTGGGCGCCCTGGTCACCCTGGATGCCGGCATGCTCAGGTCCTGGCTGACCTCCCAGGGCCTGGACGCTGACATGAGCATGGAGCAGGCCAGCCATAACGATGCCATCCATGCCTTCATCCAGCAATATGTGGACAAGGCCAACTGCAACGTCTCACGGGCCGAGTCGGTGCGCAAATTCCTGGTGCTGGACAAGGACTTCAGCCAGGAGGACGGCACCCTGACCCCCAGCCTGAAGGTCGTGCGGCCCGAGGTGCTCAGCCAGTACGCTGAACTCGTGGACAAGGTCCTCTATGCGCCCAGGACGCCCGCCAAGCCCGCCGCCAAGGAGAACGACATCGTCAGCAGGGCACGGACCACCATGAGCGATTCCCTGGCCAGCATGACCGGACGCAAGCGTGATGGCCACCAGGAGGAGCAAACAGACCAAGAGGACGAGAAGGACGGCCGTGACGGCCGGAATGACGAGGAGTAAGCAGTGGCGATTCGTACAATCAGAGTGGTTCCCGATCCGGTTTTGCGCACCCCCTGCGATCCTGTGACCAGCATCACCCCGGCTGTGCGCAGTCTGGTCCGTGACCTGGTGGACACCGTCGACGATCCCGGCAGGGCAGGCTTGTCGGCCAACCAGATCGGGGTGGGCCTGCGCGTCTTCTCGTACAATATTGGCGGCAAGGTGGGCTACATCATCAATCCGGTCATCGACAAGACCTCCGGCGAGCAGTATGGCGAGGAGGGATGCCTGTCCCTGCCCAACCTCTGGTATCCGACCAGGCGGGCCGACTACGCCCGAGCCCACGGCATCGACTTGGATGGCAAAACAGTGACCCTCGAGGGCCATGGCATCATGGGGCGGATGATCCAGCACGAGTGCGATCATTTGGACGGCCATGTCTATGTGGATCGGCTGGAGAGCGACGTTCGCCGCAAGGCCATGCAGCAGCTGAGATCAGCCAGGTAGGCAGAGGGCGAACACGATACCCGAGGTCATTGGCCTTGGGTATCATGGTAATTCGGCGTGTCATTGCGCAGGTCCGCTGTCACGGGTGGGCAGGCGCGCCAAGAGTATTCCCGAACACACGCCGCAAATTCGCGCCATGTCCGCGACGTCCTGTGTCGGTCGGCTCCTCGGAGTTGCACGCAGGTGCACATGGCCAGGCAATAACCGACAATGAAAGGTACGGACATGGCACAGATCACCATGAGCGAAATGCTGAAGGCCGGCGTCCACTTCGGACACCAGACCCGTCGTTGGAACCCCAAGATGAAGCAGTACATCCTGACGGAGCGCAACGGCATCCACATCATCAACCTCTTCAAGTCGCTCGGTCTGATCGACCAGGCCTATGACTTCATCAAGCAGACCGTGGCCCACAACGGCACCGTGCTCTTCGTGGGGACCAAGAAGCAGGCCCAGGAGGCCATCAAGGCCCAGGCCACCCGGGTGAACATGCCCTACGTCTCCGAGCGCTGGCTGGGCGGCATGCTGACCAACTTCCAGACCGTGACCAAGCGGGTCGGCCGCTTGAAGGAACTGGAGGAGATGGACTTCGACGACGTGCACGGCTCGGGGTTGACCAAGAAGGAGCTGCTGCTCCTGCGGCGCGAGAAGGACAAGCTGGAGCGCCAGCTGGGCGGCATCCGCAACATGAACCGCACCCCCTCGGCCCTGTTCGTGGTGGACATCAACAAGGAGGCCCTGGCGGTCTCCGAGGCCAACAAGCTGGGCATCCCGGTTGTGGCCCTGGTGGACACCAACACGGATCCTGAGCTCGTCACCTACCCCATCCCGGCCAACGACGATGCCATTCGCGGCGTCGAGCTGCTGACTCGGCTCATGGCTGATGCCGTGGCCGACGGTCTGCTGGAGCGCTCCGGCAAGGCTGCCAAGACCGAGGAGGCCTCCGACCAGCCCATGGCCGAGTGGGAGAAGAACCTGCTGGAGAACAAGGACGGACAGCCGCAGGAGCAGGCCCAGGAGACCGCCCAGGCTCCCCAGGCCGAGCAGCCTGCGCAAGAGCAGCAGGAGACCCCCGCTGCCGATCAGGCCGCCTGAACCTGGCATCTAGATAGGAGAGTTTTATGGCAAAAATCACCGCTGCACTGATCAAGGAGCTGCGTGACCAGACCGGCGCCGGCATGATGGACGTCAAGAAGGCCCTGACCGAGGCCGAGGGCGACATGGCCCGCGCCAAGGAGATCATCCGCGCCACCGGAATCCAGGCCGCAGGCGCCCGTGAGGGCCGCAAGGCTCAGGAGGGCCTGATAGCCTCCACCGTCGTCGAGGGCGGACAGGGCCAGATCGGCTATGCCGTCGAGCTCAACTCCGAGACCGACTTCGTGGCCAAGACCCCTCAGTTCATCGAGTTCGGCCAGGAGGTCATCGACGACGTGGCCAAGGCTGATGCCTCCAACGCCGAGCAGGTCGATGCCGCTCCATCCAAGTCCGGCACCGTCAAGGAGACCGTTGAGGAGGCTGGCGCGCTCTTCCATGAGCACGTCAAGGTCGGCCAGGTGGCCCGGGTCGAAGGTCCCCGTGTGGAGATCTACGCCCACCGCAAGTCCGTGGAGATGCCCCCATCCATCGTGGCCATGATCGCCACTGATGAGGCCGGCGCCCAGGTGGCCCATGAGGTGGCCCTGCAGATCTCCGCCATGAGCCCCAAGTGGCTCAGCCGCGAGGATGTGCCCGCCGACGTGGTGGAGTCCGAGCGCCGCGTGGCCACCGAGAAGTCCCAGGCTGAAGGCAAGCCCGAGAAGATCATTCCCAAGATCGTCGAGGGGCGTCTGAACGCCTTCTTCAAGGAGACCGTCCTGCTGGAGCAGCAGTACGTCAAGGACACCTCCAAGACCATTGGCGATCTCTTCAAGCAGGCTGGCGGCAAGGCTCTGGCCTTCGCCCGTCTCGAGGTCGGCAAGGGCGACGAGGAGGAGTAGCCCAGCAATGTACTTGAGTTGCCTGGCCTGATCCTGCCTGAGGGATAGGCAGGCGACCCGCATTGATGGCAATTGACAGTGGGGGAGTGGCTTTCGTGGCCGCTCCCCTTCTTTTGCCCCGAGCCTGCTCGAGGAGGGGTTGTCGCCCAGCCCCGGTACCCTATTAGCGGCGTATTCCGCCTGTCATCATGTTTGGAGAAAGGGCTTTTATGACCGGATCCGATTCAGCGCAAAACCCAGCATCGCCTCGTCGTGTGCTGCTCAAGCTCTCCGGAGAGGCCTTCGGGGGAGGCGAAGTCGGCATCGATGTGCAGGTGGTCAAGCGGGTGGCCAAGGAGATCGTTCAGGCGGTGCAGAGCGGCGTGCAGGTGGCCATCGTGGTGGGCGGCGGCAACTTCTTCCGCGGAGCCGAGCTCAGCCAAGCCGGAATCGAGCGTTCGCGCGGCGACTACATGGGCATGCTGGGCACGGTCATGAACTGCCTGGCCCTGCAGGACTTCCTGGAGCAGGATGGTCAGGCCACCAGGGTGCAGACAGCCATCACCATGGGCCAGGTGGCTGAGCCCTACATCCCGCTCAAGGCCATCCGTCACCTGGAAAAGGGACGTGTGGTCATCTTCGGCGCCGGATCCGGCATGCCGTACTTCTCCACCGACACGGTCTCCATCCAGCGGGCCCTGGAGATTCATTGCGTCGAGGTCCTCATGGGCAAGAACGGCGTGGACGGCGTGTACACGGCTGATCCGCACAAGCAGGCTTCCGCGCGCATGTTCACCAACCTGAGCTACCAGCGTGCTCTGGTGGACAATCTGGCTGTTATGGATGCGGCAGCCCTGTCCATGGCCCGGGACAACGACATGCCCATTCGCGTCTTCGGACTGGAGGGCGAAGGCAACGTGACCGAAGCGCTCAAGGGCCAGCGCCTGGGCACCCTGGTCCACGGCGGTCCTGATCATACCCTGTGACCGATTGCGGGCACACCCCGCGCCGCTTGGCCCCCGTGGCCCCATGGCCGTAGAGTATAAGAATGACGGACCTCGCGCGCACAGGCGGATGGTCCATACAGCAAGGAGCAGATCATGACCACAGTGGTGGACCAGGCCGGAAGGCAGATGGACAAGAGCATCGAGGCGACCAAGGAGAACTTCTCGGGAATCAGGACCGGGCGTGCCAACCCCTCCTTCCTCAACGACATCATGGTGGAGTATTACGGCACACCCACACCCATCAAGTCCTTGGCATCCATCGGCGTCCCAGAGCCCCGCACCCTGGCCGTCACCCCCTTTGACCCCTCCCAGGCGGGCGCAGTCGAGAAGGCCATCCGCGATTCGGACCTGGGCGTCAACCCCAGCCGTGACGGCAACGTCATCAGGGTGACCATGCCCGAGCTGACCGAGGAGCGCCGACGGGACTATGTGAAGCTGGCCAAGACCAAGGCCGAGGAGGGCAAGGTGGCCGTCCGCAACATCCGGCGCAAGGTCAAGGAGGAGCTGGAGACCAAGGTCAAGGACGGCGACCTGGGTGAGGATGAGGGCAACCGGCTGCAGAAGGAGCTGGAGACCGTCACCAAGCAGAAGAACGACATGATCGACCAGCTCCTGGATGCCAAGGAGAAGGAGATCCTCGAGGTCTGATCCGCCTGGGGAGGATCCACACTTCATGAGTACTAAGGAAAGCTCTGCCGAGAAGGCGGGTCAGGATGCCGTCGCAACCCTGAACAAGCGAACCGGGCGCAACATGCCGCAGGCGGTGGCCACTGGCGCGCTTCTGGTGGTCATCATCCTGGCCTGCATCCTGGTGCGCATCGACGCATTCATCTACCTGATCGTGATCTTCATGACCCTGGGGCTCTGGGAGCTCAGGGTGGACTTTGCCACAGCGGGCCTGCATATACCGGTGGTCGAGCTCTGGATCTGCTCGGCGGCCACCATGCTGGCCTCCTTCTACGCACCGGATCACGTGGCGGTCATGACCGCCGGTGTTCTGGTCACTGCCCTGGTCGGGGCTCTCGCGGCCACCCGCAACCATCGTCTGGGCGGTCGGCTGGTCAAGGCGGTGAACGCCAAGCTGTCGGGCAAGGACGCGCAGACCATGGCCGATGCCTCCTACGGCCCTGCAGAGCAGGGGAGCAGGTCCAGCAGCCTGGCCAATGTGGGCGTCACCCTCCTGACCGTTGTCTACATCACCCTCCTGGCCTGTCTGATAACCCTGCCCACCACCTTCGGCGGGCATCCTGCAGCTCATGCCTTCATGGTGATTTTCCTGCCCGCCTTAAGCGACATCGGCGGTCTTCTTTTTGGTTCGCT
Organism: Bifidobacterium sp. W8112; assembly: GCF_016101425.1. Lineage (NCBI taxonomy): Bacteria > Bacillati > Actinomycetota > Actinomycetes > Bifidobacteriales > Bifidobacteriaceae > Bifidobacterium > Bifidobacterium sp. W8112. Next base: position 30,625 of record NZ_JACFQN010000003.1, read on the forward strand.
CTTCGGCAAGCACAAGATCGCGCCCCGCATCTCTCCCGGCAAGTCGCTGGAAGGGTTGGCAGGCTCCATGCTCTGCTGCCTGGTTGGCGCTTTGGTCATCTTCGCAGCCACCTATCCCATGGCGGATTGGGGACGGATCTGGTGGGTCGCCCTGCTCATGGGCATCATGGTCGGAGCCACAGGCACCCTAGGCGATCTGAGTGCATCCTTGATTAAACGCGATCTGGGGATCAAGGACATGGGTCACCTGCTCAAGGGCCACGGCGGGGTGCTGGACAGGGTGGATTCCATTCTCATGTCCGCACCGTTCATCACACTGGTCCTTTTGATCACCGGCCTGTGACCGGTATTGATGGTCGGATAACTGATACTGGATGAGGTAGAGGTATGACAGATGTCGATACGACCGGTGCCGAGCCTGAAACCGGCATCACCCCCGGAGGCAAGGATGGCGCCTTCAGGGACGTGCTGGCGGCCGACCATGCGCGTCGAGGCAAGCCGCCTCGTCACTTTACGGACATGGATCTAGAGGAGCGTCAGGAGGTCTGCGCTCAACTGGGCCTGCCGAAATTCCGGGTCTCGCAGCTGGCCAACCACTATTTCAACCATCTGTCCACCAATCCGGACAACTTCACGGATTTTCCCGCGTCCAGCCGTCAAGAAGCCGCGCGCCGCTTCTTTCCTGAACTGATCACACCGGTCACTGTTCAGAAGGCGGACCAGGGGACGACCATCAAGACCCTCTGGGAGCTCTTCGACGGGTCCAGGATCGAGTCCGTGCTCATGCGCTACCCCTCCAGGGCCACCCTCTGCATCTCCAGCCAGGTCGGCTGCGGCATGGGCTGCCCTTTCTGCGCTACCGGTCAGCTGGGATTGACCCGGAATATGTCGACCGGTGAGATTCTGGAACAGGTCAGGGCAGCCTCCCAGATGATGCGGTCCGGACAGGTCGCCGGAGGCCCGGGGCGCCTGAGCAATATCGTCTTCATGGGGATGGGCGAGCCCATGGGCAACTACCGGGCTGTGCTTTCCGCAGTCAGGCAGATCAGCGCCCTGCCGCCCAAGGGATTCGGCATCTCGGCCAGGAACATCACCGTCTCCACGGTCGGCGTGGTACCCGGCATCCGCAAGCTGACCAAAGAGGGGATCCCGGTCCGTCTGGCCGTCTCCCTCCATGCCCCCAGCGACAAGCTGCGCGACGAGCTGGTCCCCATGAACCGCCGCTTCAACACCACCCAAGTCTTGGACGCGGCTCACGACTACTACCTGGCCAGCGGCAGGCGGGTCAGCATCGAGTACGCCCTGATGCGCGGCATCAACGACCAGGCCGAGCATGCCCGTCTGCTGGCCAAGCGTCTCAACCATTACGGGGACGACTGGGCGCACGTCAACCCCATCCCTCTGAACCCGATTGAGGGGTCTCGCTGGACGGCCTCCAAGCCCGAGGATGAGCAGCGCTTCCTGGACATTCTCCACAAGGCCGGCATCGCTGCAACCATGAGGGACACCCGCGGATCGGACATCGACGGCGCCTGCGGCCAGCTGGCAGCCAAGGCCGTCAAGCTCCAGGCCTAATCCGGCGTTCTGCAATCACCATGCCATAGTGTGGACATGCCATGGTCTTCGGATGCCAGAGAAGCTAAGGTCTTGATTCAAACAAATCGGTTCAGGCAGGAAGGCGGGTCGCATGACGGTAGCGGTTCGTGTCATTCCCTGCCTGGATGTCGACAAGGGCCGTGTGGTCAAAGGCGTCCACTTCAAGAATCTGCGCGATGCGGGCGATCCGGTCGAACTGGCTTCCGCTTACTACCAACAGGGCGCTGACGAACTGACCTTTCTGGATGTGACCGCTTCGGGCAGCGGGCGAGCCACCATGGTGGACCTGGTCAAGAGCACTGCCGACCAGATCTTCATTCCGCTGACCGTAGGCGGAGGCGTGCGGACCCCGCAGGATGTCGACACTCTCCTGCGGTCAGGGGCCGACAAGGTCGGCATCAACACGGCAGCCATTGCCAATCCGCAGGTCATCGGCGACATCGCCCAACGGTTCGGTCGCCAGGTTCTGGTGCTTTCGGTCGATGCCCGCCGATCGAATGCCCAGGGCATTACCTCAGGATATGAGGTGACCACCATGGGCGGCCACCAGTCCACCGGCATCGATGCCATTGACTGGGTCAAGCAGGCCCAGAAGCTTGGAGCCGGCGAGATCCTTCTCAACTCCATGGATGCGGACGGTACCCGTCAGGGATTCGATCTGGAGATGATCGCCGACGTGCGCAAGGCCGTATCCCTTCCCCTCATCGCCAGTGGCGGCGCAGGCAAGGCCGCCGATTTTCCTCCTGCTGTCAAGGCTGGGGCCGATGCGGTCCTGGCGGCCTCCGTCTTCCATTTCGGCCAGGTGTCCATCAAGGATGTCAAGCAGGCGCTCCATGCGGCCGGGTATCCGGTTCGATGGCAGGCCTGAACCAATCCCGAAGAGAATTTTCAGCACCATACGGTGCATGGCATTTGCAGGCCCTGTTGGCAGCAATCGGGAAACTGTACCCATACCATAAACAAGCAACCGACGAGGATATGTCGGACAAATCAGGAGAATGAGGATCAATGTCACAGTCTTCGAAGGACCAGGAAGCACGTTTGGACCCGAGCATAGCGGCCAGGCTCAAGAAGGACGCCAAGGGACTTGTGGCCGCAGTGGTCCAGCAGTATGACAGCCGCCAGGTTCTTATGGTCGGTTACATGGACGAGGAAGCCCTTAGACGGACCCTGACAACAGGAAGAGTCACATTCTGGTCCCGCTCCAGGCAGGAATACTGGCGCAAGGGCGACACCTCCGGGCATGTCCAATACGTCAAGGGGGTCAGCATCGACTGCGACGGGGACGCCTTGCTCATCGAAGTCGACCAGGTGGGGGCGGCCTGCCACACTGGACACAGGTCGTGTTTTGAAGCCGGAGGGCCCTTGCCCGCGGTGCAGGGCAATCGCACGCAGGCGCAAATGCAGAACCAGGAAGGGTAATTCAGTGCAGAAAGACGCTAAGGTTGTGGCAGGGAACACACAGGAAACTGGAGGGAAGGGCTCTATGACCGTCTTGGATGAACTGGTAGCCGGCGCCGTGGAAGATGCCAGGAGCCGGGTACAGCAGATTCCCCTGGAAAGCCTCAAGCAACAGGTCAGGAGCATGAAGCGCAAACCTCTGGATGCCGCGCGACTGCTCAGGGAGAGCGTCGGCATTCCGATCATCGCGGAAATCAAGCGCGCCTCGCCTTCCAAGGGGTACCTTGCCGACATCAACAATCCCGCCGCCCTGGCCCGGCAGTATGCCAACGGGGGCGCTTCGGCCATATCGGTCCTGACCGAGGGCAGACGCTTCCTGGGATCCTTGGAGGATCTGCGGCAGGTCAGACAGGCCGTAGGCATTCCCGTGCTCAACAAGAATTTCATCGTCTCCGACTACCAGGTCTGGGAGTCCAGGGCCAATGGGGCCGACATGATCCTGCTGATTGTGGCGGCTTTGGATGACGCCCGCCTCAAGCACCTGCTCGACCTGGCCGGGAGCCTGGGCATGACCGCCCTGGTCGAGACGCACGATCGCCAGGAGATCGAGCGGGCCATTGCGGCCGGCGCTCGGGTGATCGGCATCAACGCCCGGAATCTGAAGGACCTGAGCGTCGACGTTGACCAGTATGCCCGCCTGGCCTCCAACCTGCCCAAGGATGTGGTCAAGGTGGCCGAGTCCGGAGTGTTCGGCACGGTCGAGCTGGAGCGGTATGCCCGGGCCGGGGCCGATGCGGTCCTGATAGGAGAAGGTCTGGTCACCTCACAGGATCAGGAGGGTACCGTCCGCTTGCTGGTTCAGGCTGGTCACCGCTTCAAGGCCGCCGAGGCCAGGCCCCTCTCAACCCATGACGGTCCCTATTTCGGCCCTTATGGCGGACGTTTCGTCCCTGAGGCCCTGGTGGGCGCCCTCGACGAGCTGGAGCGCGTCTACAAGGAGGCCAAGGCTGATCCGGCCTTCCGCGAGGAGCTGAACAGGCTCAACCGGGTCTATGTGGGGCGTCCTTCGGCCCTGACGCCGGCGCCTCGGTTCGCCAAGCTGATCGGCGATCGGGTCGGCGGTCAGGTCAGGGTCTTTCTGAAGAGGGAGGATCTGAACCACACGGGCGCCCACAAGATCAACAACGCCCTGGGTCAGGGGCTCCTGGTCAAGCGTATGGGCAAGACACGCGTCATTGCGGAGACCGGCGCCGGCCAGCATGGCGTGGCCACGGCTACGGTCTGTGCCCTCCTGGGCTTCAAGTGCCGAATCTACATGGGGCAGATAGACGCCCGCAGACAGGCCCTGAACGTGGCCAGGATGCGGATGCTGGGAGCCGAAGTCGTCGAGGTGACCACCGGGACCAGGATCCTCAAGGACGCCATCAACGAGGCCCTGCGCGACTGGGTGACCAACGTGGAGACCACCCACTACCTGCTGGGCACGGTTGCCGGCCCCCACCCCTTCCCGACCATCGTCAGGGACTTCCAGAAGATCATCGGCGAAGAGGCTTCCGCGCAGCTGTCCGCATACGGCATCGACCATCCCGACGGGGTTGTGGCCTGCGTCGGCGGAGGCTCCAACGCCATCGGCATCATGAACACTTTCCTGGACGATCCCCGGGTTTCCCTTTACGCTTACGAGGCCGGCGGGGACGGGCCCAAGTCGGGCAAGCATGCCATCCGCCTTTCGCCCGGCACCGGTCAGATCGGTGTCTTCCAAGGGACCAAGTCCTATATGCTGGAGGACGACCAGGGCCAGACCATGGACACCTACTCCATCTCCGCCGGCCTGGATTACGCCTCAGTGGGGCCTGAGCATGCCTGGCTGCACGACATGGGCCGGGTCAAGTATGACTATGCAACTGACAATGAGGCCATGCAGGCTTTCAGCGACCTGTGCCGGACCGAGGGCATCATCCCCGCCCTGGAGTCCTCGCACGCCTTGGCTGGAGCCAGCAAGGCGGCCACCGACCTTTTGCGCAAGGGAATCAGAAATCCTGTCATTCTGATCAACATCTCGGGCAGGGGCGACAAGGATGTGGCCACGGCGGGCAGATGGTTCGGCTACCTGTCCGAGCAGGAGGCCAGCGCTCTGGAAGCCCAGGCCGGGCGCAACAGAAGCGATCAAGCAGAAGAGGAGGCCCGATGATGGTCAACCAGCAATGGCAATGGCAGAAAGCCCCCGCCCAGCCTGTCCAGCCTGTCCAACCCCAGCCTGTCCAACCCCAGCCTGTCCAACCCCAGCCTGTTCAACCTAAGGGGTTCAGTCGCACGGCCAGCCCGGTGGCGTCCACGCTGCAGGCCCTCCGCCAAGAGGGCAGGCCGGCTTTCATCGGCTACTTCCCCTATGGATTCCCCGACGTGCCCACATCCCTGGAGGCCATGCGGGTCATGGTGAAAAGCGGGGTGGACATCCTCGAGATCGGACTGCCCTACAGCGACCCGGTCATGGATGGTCCGGTCATCCAGGCGGCCAGCAAGTGCGCCATCGACAATGGCGTCAAGGTCGACGGTGTCTTCGACGCGGTCCGTCAGGTCCAGGCGGACGGTGCCAGGGCTCTGGTCATGAGCTACTGGAATCTGATCATGCATCATGGAGTGGCGGACTTTGCCGCCCGCATGGCCGAGGCCGGCGGGTCCGGTCTGGTCACCCCGGATCTGATCGTCGACGAATCCGGGGAGTGGATAGAGCAGTCGGACCGGTATGGACTTGACCGGGTCTACCTGGTCTCGCCAGACTCCACCGATGCCCGTCTGCAGATCACATCCCGTGCAGCCAGGGGCTTCGTCTACGCGACCTCCCGGATGGGCGTGACCGGCGAACGGACCAGCATGTCCAACTCGGCCCAGAACCTGGTGGCGAGAGTCAGGCATGCAGGTGCCCCTTATGTGTGCGTGGGCATCGGAGTGTCGACCGCCCAGCAGGCCTCACAGGTCGGCGCCTACGCGGACGGGGTCATCGTCGGCTCGGCCCTGGTCCACTGTCTTCTGGATGACGAGGGCAGGCCAAGGAAGGACCGCAGAAAGGCACTGGATTCCTTGGCTGAGGTCTGCTCCGACCTGCGCTGGGGCATCTCCCAGTCAAGGAAGTGAATGGGCTGTAAGGCCCAAGGGCTAGATTGGGGCTTTATGACGCTTGCCTACATTCCATCGCCGGGAATCTCCAGCTTCCATCTGGGGCCGGTCACCATCCGGTTCTATGCGCTGACCATGCTTCTGGCCATCATCGTGGCTGCCTGGATCACCGCCAGGCGCTGGAAGAAGGAGGGTGGCCGGACCGACCAGATTCTGGACATCGCTATCTGCGCGGTACCGGCCGGCATCGTCGGCGCAAGGCTCTACCACGTCATCACCACCCCTGAGCGGTATTTCGGAGCTGATGGCAACCCAGCAGACATTCTGCGCATCTGGCGTGGCGGTCTGGGCATCTGGGGTGCAGTCCTCCTGGGAGCACTGGCAGCCTGGGCCTGGTGCCGTCACAAGAGCTACCCGACCGCCCTGCTGGCCGACAGCGTGGCTCCTGCCCTTCTGGTGGCCCAGGCCATCGGGCGACTGGGCAACTGGTTCAACCAGGAGCTCTACGGGGCCCCCACCACGCTGCCCTGGGGACTGAAGATCGATGCGGCAGGTTCCGCCATCGGCAGCAGCGAACAGTGCTATGACGGGGCCACCTGCCCGACCGGCACCCTCTTCCAACCCACATTCCTCTATGAGATGATCTGGAACCTGATCGGCGCGGCCCTCCTGGTCTGGATCGGCCACAAGGCCGTGAACGTGCTCAAGGCCGGCTCCCTCTTCGCCCTCTATGTCATGTGGTACACCCTGGGGCGCACCTGGATCGAGGCCCTGCGCATCGACTTCGCCCACGAATTCCTGGGAGTCAGGGTCAACGTCTGGGTGTCCATGACGGTCTTCTTCCTGGCGGCCGCAGCCTTCGTCCTCATAGCGCGCAAGGGCAAGCCGACCTCCCTGCTGTCCGAAAAGCTGCGGACCATCACCGAGCTTGAGGTACGTCAGGAATCCGAGGCCCGGAGCAAGTAGGGCAGGGGTCATCTATCCAAGGGCCGGCAGGTGTGCAATTGGGCCACAAACCGGTGCCGCCGGTCTTCCGTACAACATAGAATAATCTGCATGAGCATTCAGATAGCACCCAGCATTCTTTCCGCCGATTTCGCCAACTTGGAGCGGGATCTTAAGGCTATTGCCGATGCCGATATGGTCCACGTGGATGTGATGGACCACCATTTCGTTCCTAACCTGACCCTTGGCGAGCCCGTGGTGGAGCGCATCTGCCAGGTGACCGACCTGCCGGTGGATGTGCATCTGATGATCGAGGACCCCGACCGCTGGGCCCCGGAATTCGCCAAGCTGGGTGTCGCCTCCGTCACCTTCCACACCGGAGCCGTCCATGCCCCGGTCCGTCTGGCCCGCCAGCTGCACGACATGGGGGTCAAGGCCTGCCTGGCCGTGCGCCCTGCCGAACCCGTGGAGCCGATCTTCGACATTCTCGATGAGTTTGACATGATTCTGGTCATGACTGTGGAGCCAGGATTCGGCGGGCAGAAGTTCCTGGACAATCAGATGCCAAAGACCCGCCGCCTTCGTGACCAGATCACCGCACGTGGCCTGAAGACCCACATCCAGGTGGATGGCGGGGTAAGCCCCACCACGGCTCCCATCGTGGCAGAAGCTGGAGCCGACGTTTTGGTCGCAGGCTCCGCGGTCTACGACGCTGACGACCCGGCCAAGGCCATTGACCAGATCAGGCAAGCCGCGCAGGTAAGCTACAAGGACTGACAGGTTTTGCAGGAAGAATGGAGATAGCCAGATGAAGACCTTCGATGGGTTGTTTGAGGAGCTCACGGCCAAGGCCAAGGAGCGCCCAGAAGGGTCCTTGACCGTGGGCGAGCTGGATAAGGGCACGCATTTCATCGGCAAGAAGATCAATGAAGAGGCCGGAGAGACCTGGATCGCCGCTGAGTACGAGGGCAAGGAACGGACGGCCGAGGAGATGAGCCAGCTGCTGTACCACATCCAGGTCATGATGATCGATCGGGGCATCACCCTGGAGGATGTCTACAGGTATCTGTGACCCCCATCCCATCCCGCTGTAGATTCGCTTCCGCAATTAGGAGGTTGCCGTGTTGAAGGTCGCGGTGCCCAACAAGGGCATGTTGTCCCAGCCCGCATGGAGGCTGCTGTCAGAGTCCGGCTATCGTCTGCGTTCCAATGACCGGCAACTGGTGGTCGATGACGTCGACAACGACATCCAGCTCTTTTACTTAAGGCCCAACGACATAGCGGTCTATGTCGGCCTGGGAACCATCGATCTGGGCATCACCGGGCGTGACCTGCTGCTCAACTCCGGAACCAGGGCCGTCGAGGTCATTGAGCTGGGATTCGGCGCGTCCACCTTCAGGTTCGCAGCTCCGGAGGCCAGTGCTATCAAAACTTTGCAGGACGTGGACGGCAAGCGGATCGGCACCACCTTCGACAGGCTTCTTGAGGACTACCTGACCGGCAAGGGGCTCAAGGCCGAACTGATCCACTTGGACGGGGCGGTGGAGTCGTCGGTTCAGCTTGGAGTAGCCGACCTGATCGCCGATGTGGTCTCCACCGGCACCACCTTGCGCAACGCCGGGCTTCGGGTCTTCGGCGATCCCATTCTGAAATCGGAGGGGATTCTCATCAGATCACCCCGTCTGGATCCAGATGATGAGCGGTTGGCGGTCATGTCCCGCAGGCTGGAGGGTGTGCTGACAGCCCGCCGCTATGTGCTGATGGATTATGACATCCCGGTGGAGCGCGTAGCCATGGCGGTGGGCATCACCCCCGGCTATGAGTCGCCGACAGTCTCCTCCCTGCACGACAAACAGTGGGCGGCAGTCAGGGCCATGGTCCCCAGGGACCAGGTGAACAACCTCATGGACCGTCTCTATGAGATCGGTGCGCGTGCCATCCTTGTAACTGCCCTTCAAGCTTCTAGAATGTAGTCGGATGGCACTGATTGATCGAATTTCACGCAGCAGGTACAGCCCTGAGCCACGGTCGGTGATTCTCACCGTACCCAATGTCATCAGTCTGCTTCGTATCCTATCCATACCTCTTATTGCCTATCTGGTGGCCAACCGGCATCTGATCATTTCCTTGGTGGTCATGCTGATTTCGGCCCTTTCAGACGGTGTGGACGGGATCATTGCCCGCAGGTTCAACCAGGTCAGCAAGCTGGGACAGATCCTGGACCCGGTCGCCGATCGGCTGCTGATTCTCTGTTCCGTTCTTGCCCTGAGCATCGCCTCCATACTCCCATGGTGGCTTCTGGCCCTGGTCGGTGCCCGGGATGTGCTCATGGGTCTGTTGGTTTTGGCGCTGGCCCAGCATGATTATGGCCCATTGCCGGTGCATTTCGCCGGCAAGACTGGAACGGCCGTGCTCATGCTGGCCATACCGGCTCTGATTTTTGCGGATGTGGGCACTTCAACCTTCTTCCGTTTCTTCCACCTGGTGGCTCTTGCAGCCGTCATCTGGGGGGTTGGCCTTTACTGGCTGGCAGGGCTGATCTACGCACGTCAGGGCATCGGACTGCTTCGTCAGGACGGCCATCATGACTGAACCGCAGATGACCCCGGAATCCTTCCCTGTGCCGCCTGACCGTGCCTTGATTCACCGCCGGGCGGCTTTTTCGCATTCCAGCGCAGGTCTGGAACGTCACTACGTGGACCAGGAAAGCTCGGAGCCCGCCCAGGAATCCATGCGTCGGCGCATGGCTGATGAGTCTCTGAGGCTGATTGACGACCTGACCAACCGTCCCATGGACCCCATGTTCGAGGATGCCCGTCTGCTGCCCGCCGAGCGTAGATCGCCGCTGAGCGTCTGGGTCAATCGGATACTGGTCTTCGTCATTTGCGTGCTGGTCGGCCTGGCGGGCACGGGTATAGTGCAGGTGTTGCACCGGGACCCCCGTCAGAAGGTACGCGAGAAGCTCATCTCCCAGGTGGAGGGGGTCAGCAAGCGTGCCAATGACCTCAACAGTCAGATATCGGACCTTAACGGCAATATCGATACGCTCTCGGCTCAGGAGGGCGGCCAGGGGCCGAACAGCACGCAGACCGCTGACGATCTGACCAACGGCACCAGCAAGGTGCAGGGGCAGGGCGTCGTCATCACCCTGGCCAACCCTATTGCCTCCAAGGATTCCCGGGACAATGCCGATCAGATCAAACTGCTCACCGACCAGGACCTGCAGTGGTTCCTGACCAAGCTTTGGTCTGCGGGGGCCGAAGCCATCGCCATCAACGGCAATAGAATAGGAACACAGACATCAGTGCGTACAGCCGGTCAGACCATTTTGGTGGGGACCACCTCGATCGAGTCACCCTACAAGATCGAAGCCATCGGCGACCAAGGCGCCTTGTCCGATCTGATGGTTCGCAGTGATCTGCAGGGCCGCCTGCGTGACCTCAAAAGGGCGAACATCACTGTCAATGTGGCCAAGCAGCGGCGCCTGAATCTGAATGCAGTGAGTTTGCCCAATCTGTCCTATGCCGGAAGGAGTCATTGACATGTCGGCAATTCTCGGCCTGATCCTAGGCGTGGTGGCGGGCATCTTCCTCAAGCCCGACATTCCCATTGTCCTGCAGCCTTATTTGCCCATCATGGTGGTGGCCGCCCTGGATGCCCTGATGGGCGCAGTCCGCTCCTACTTCGAACGCAGCTTCTCGGACCGGGTCTTCGTGGTTTCCTTCATCTCCAATGTGATCACGGCCACTCTGCTGGTCTTCCTGGGCAACCAGCTGGGCGTGGGTTCTCAGCTGTCCACGGCCGTCATTGTGGTCCTGGGCATCCGCATCTTCTCCAACGTTTCCGCTATTCGACGATTCATTTTCAAGGGGTGAGCATATGAGACACACCTTGAGGAAGAAGCGCGACGAGGGAATGCCCAAGAGCATTCCGCCCAGGAGGCCCGGACGGGTCAGGGCCCCGGCCGACGATACGCAGACCGGTGCTTTTCCGGTGGTCCGTCGTCGGCCTCTGCGCACCCTCAATTCCAACGCCACTCGGGTCAGGCTGGTTACCAGCGTCCTGGTGGCCCTTATGTGCGCCCTGTTGGGTTTCGGGTATGCGGTCCAGGTGCATAACAACCAGTCCTCCTACCAGAGTCTGTCCGAGGAGGAGCTGGTACGGGTGCTGGACGAGACCAGCAACCAGGTCGACAAGCTGGAGGAGCGCAAGAGCCAGCTCAACCAGCAGCTGACCTCCATCAAGTCAGCCGCCGACAAGCAGAAGGAGGCCGCCCGCATAGCCCAGCAGAATGAGCAGAGCAGCGGCATCCTAGCCGGACGGCTGCCTGCCCAGGGCAGGGGAGTGGTGGTAACGGTCACCGAAGACAGTGACCGGGTGGACGCCTCTACCATGTTCAATCTGATCGAAGAACTGCGCAACGCTGGCGCCGAGGTCATATCCTTCAACGATGTCCGAGTGGTTACCAGCACCTATCTGCTGGACACCCGCACCGGTCTGCAATGCGACCACGCCAAGCTGCGCAGCCCCTACATTGTCAAGGCCATTGGGGATCCGGACAGCCTGCAGAATGCCGTTCAGATCGCCGGGGGAGTGGGCTCGCGGATCAAGGTGCAGTTCCATGCGACCGTATCCGTGGAGCAGTCCAATAGTGTCAGAATCGACCAGGTTCGACGCGTGCAGGACTACCAGTATGCAAAGCCTGTAGAATAGGCAATTATGACAGATCCTATTCCCACTGCGGGCGAGACGACCATCATCGGCATGCCGGCCCTGAACATTCCAGTCACCTCCAACGGTGACCGTCCACTGACCAAGGACGATCTGGAGACCATGGCACGATTGCCTGAGGGCACAGCGCTGCTGATCTCTACCAGGGGAGCGGTGTCAGGATCGCGTTATCTGTTGGACGAGGATCAGGTCAGCGTGGGTCGCGATCCGAAGGCGGATATTCTGTTGGACGATTCGACGGTCTCCAGGGCGCACGCCATATTCGTACGGACCGACCATGGTTTTCGGGTCGAGGATACTGGCAGCCTCAACGGCACTTACGTCAACCGTGAACGCGTGGACCAGGCCGACCTGCACAACGGCGACGAGATCATGATCGGCAAGTTCAGGCTGGTCTACTTCGATAATCGGGCAGTCATCGCCAAGAACTGACAGGGGGCATGACATGGCCGGTGAGATGCCAACGCTGGTGCAGGGGGAACTTTTTTCACCTGAGCAGGCTGAGGGCACAACCCGGGGCTATCGGGGCACAGTCGCGGCCAAGGTGGCTGGCATTACCTATCGGCAACTGGATTATTGGGCCCGTAAGCGAATCGTCGAGCCGTCGATCAAAGCCTCACACGGATCAGGCTCCCGCAGGCTTTACTCCTTCAAGGATGTGGTCATCCTGGCCGTCCTCAAGCGCCTCTTGGATGCCGGTGTCAATTTGGTCAATGCTACGAACACGGTGAACTATCTTGAGCGTCGGACTGTCGGTCAACTTGAGCATGTGACTGTGGTCTGCGATGGTGATCAGGTCACAGAATGTTCAGGCCCGGATCAGGTCTTTGCACTGATGCAGTCCGGGCGTGCCGTTTTTGCTATCTCTGTGGGTGCTATCTGGCATCGCATGGATCTGGAGCTGCAGACCTGTGACCATGTGGATTTGACCACTGGACAGCTGACCCCGGGTCTTCCTGAGCGACCTATTGACGAGCTGACGGCTATGCGTCTGCGTCAGCGCCTGGAGCAGCAGCACGAGCAGCGTCAACGGGCTGCCTGAACCCCGCGATGGTGAAATCGCACCAGCGGCTTGTGGAAGCTGAACAGGGGAGAAAAAGGATAGATAATCTGACATAACGTACATTATCGGCTTACTAGGTCACGATTCGATTTTGCGTTTTCCGGTGATTTCATGGTTACTCGTTGTGGCCAATTTGGTGAGGTTGCAAGGGTCACCTAGGTGACCTCGGGTGACCCTAAAAGAGACGATACAGTTCTGGCCGACTCAGTGCTGAGTTGGATCGTTGTCGAAGTAATCCTCGGCAGCCTGGCACAATTGGTCGACTTGGTTGATGACTCGATAACAGCCGTGAGATTCAAGTTCTCCGGGCTCAGCATAGCCCCAGCCGCATCCCAGACAGTCCAGGCCGGTTTCCAGTGCGCCATCGGCATCAGTCCAGCGGTCGCCGACCATAAGGGCACGGTCACCGAGTTTGGTGTCAAAGCCAAGCTGTTGCAGAGCATGGGTGATGACCTGGGCCTTGGTGATTCGTGTGGAATCCTTGCTGGCACCATAGACACCATCTACCAGTGGCGTCAGTCCGAAGTGGTCACATACCGGTTGCGCCTGGTACTCGGGTTTGCAGGTGGCCACGGCCAAGGTCAGACCATGCCTGTGCATACGATTCAGCTGTTCGGGGATGCTGTCAAAGACCGTAGCGAGCAGACGTCCAGGGATGTGTTGTCCAGGATGGTCAGGATCATCAAATGCCGCTATCTCGCTGTAATAGCGCCGGTAAATCTGGACGCCCTTATCGATGTCTTCTTCTCTGATGCCGTTGCGGCGCAGGGATACTTCAACGGCAGGGCCTATGAATCGGCGAAGCTCGCTTTCATCGGGCACGGGATGACCAAGCTCTTTGAAGGTTTGCACCACGGAGGCGATAATGCCTGGATGCGAGGCTGTCAGGGTGCCGTCCAGGTCCAGCAGAACCAGGCGGCGCGGTGATTTACTCATAGTCAGGGAACCATCCTTCGCGGTGCATTTTCAGGCGCTTGTCAAGCACGGCCTTGAGCTCGTCCTCCGACCGACGCTCCAGCAGCATGTCCCAGTGGGTCCTGGTCGGTTTGCCGGTCTTGCCGGACTCCTGCTCGTCATGTCCCTCAAGGTGAGCGATCTGCCCGCAGCGGCACTCCCATTCCTGCGGTACGTCAGCGCCTTCAGCCAAGGGCAGGATGGTCCGATGGCCCTTGGGGCAGACATAGGCGACCTCGCTGCGTGCAGCAAAATCCACATTCTGATCGGATTCCAGGGACTTCGCCCCAATGCTCATGCCGCGAAGACTGCGCTCTGCCATGATTCCTCCATACTCGTGTCCGTCACTGCCTCCAAGCTACAGAACAGTGTTGACCTGATACTTATTCCCTGATTGGGCCCGTGTTCACTCCACGCCTGTATAAGCCACAATGCCGCGATTGACCTGGTCTGCGGCGATGCTGGCAGTCCTGGCCAGGTGATGCCCTCCCCTGCCCAGGTAGGGCTCCACTTGGACGATCTGGGTGAGCACATCGGACAGACGCTTGGCGTTGCGCACGAAGTCCCCTGCCGTCAGATCGCTGTCCCGCAGGATGGTGGTCAGCGAGTCGCCGCAGGCCCAGTCGTAGATGGTCGGCCCCAAGCCAAAGTCGAGTTCTGGCGGCAGCTCCAATCCAGCCTGATCGCAGCGTTCCTGCACCTGGGACCACTGACGCTTCATATCCTCCATGGCCTCAACCAGCCTGGGAGCTCGATACCCGGCCCTCTCCCCCGGCTGCTCCCCTACCCCACGACGGGATTCGTAGACCAGCCCGGAGACGGCCGCTGCAAGTTCAGCGGGCTCCAGATCGTTGAGGATGCCCCGATCCAGGATCTCGGCAAGGCTCAGATCCTGTTCGCTGTAAACTCGCCGGAGCAGCTGCCCCTTCCGGGTCAGTCGGCAGTCGTCAGCATCCACGGGCCGGGTGTAGTGCAGTTCGGCCAGAATCCGGCAGATCCTGTCGAACTGGCGTGAGACTGAGCCTGTTTTGGACTCGTACTGTTCCCGGGTGCGCTGCAGCTCCTTGTCCATGCGGATCCATCGATTCCCCCAGCGCAGGTGCTTGGGCAGATCCGGGCATTGGCGGCAGGGATGGTTGCGCTCCTGCTCGCGCAGCTGGTCGATGTGCCGGTCAAGGTCTCGGAATGCCCGGTCGCGGGCCTTCTCGCTGGTGAAACGTTGACGCTTCAGACGGCGGCGGTCGTTCTTCTGGGCCGAAGAGAGAGCCGTACGGATGCGCATGAACTCGATCAGATCGCCACGGCTGCATTGGGCTGCCTTCCGGTAGTCCTCCAGACCGCTGGTCAGGGTCTCGATGCGTTCCTCCAGCTGTGAAGCTGATCGGTTGGCCTCCCACTGGGCGAAGGAGTGGTCCAGGGTGTCCCGGGCCCGGCTATAGCTGGAGGAGTTGAGCAGGTTGACGGCCATGTTGAAGGTGGGCCGGAAGCTGGAGTGCAGCGGGTAGACCCTCCTGCTGGACAAAGCAGCCATGGTCTTGGGGCTGAAATCCCGGTGATCGACGACCACCACATGGCCGATGTCGTCGATGCCACGCCGACCGGCCCGACCGGTCAGCTGGGTGAACTCGCCAGGTGTCAGGGCTACATGGCCGGTGCCGTCGAACTTCTCCAGCTTCTCGACCACCACGCAGCGGGCGGGCATGTTGATGCCTAGAGCCAGGGTTTCGGTGGCGAAGACCACCTTGAGCAGGCCTAATTCAAACAGATGTTCGACTATCTGCCGGAAGAGGGTGACCACGCCTGCGTGATGGGCGGCGAATCCCTGCTCCAGAGCGAAGCGGAACTGGGCGAACCCCAGCGCCTTGAGATCCTCCTTGCTGAGCTGGCCGGCTGCCATGGAGTCCACGATGTGCCGTATGCGGCGGGCCTCCTCATCGGTGGTCAGCTGCAGCCCCGCCCGGATGCACTGCTGGACGGCCTGATCGCAGCCGGTGCGGGAGAAGATGAAGTAGATGCCGGGCAGCATGTCCATGAAGTCAAGCTCATCGACCACGCCGGCCCGGCTTGGACGATACCGCTCCCCCATCCGTCGCTCCGGCCTGCCGCCACGGCCATGGCGATGGTGATGCCCCTTGTCGCGGGCCTGGATGCGCTCCTGTCCGGCCTTGTCCAGCTGGGCCAGCCGGGAGACCAGACGCGGGTTGATCTTTGGGGTCTGCCGTCCTGAGCCGTCGTGCCGATACAGGTCCAGGATCTCTGGCTCGGTGTGCCTGTCGGCCTGGACCAGGACATGCTGCTCCAGTGGTACCGGCCTGCGCTCGGAGACCACCAGATGGGTGCGTCCGCGCACTGAGGAGATCCAGTCGGAGAATTCCTCCACGTTGGACACGGTGGCCGACAGCCCCACAATGCGGGTGGAGGCCGGCAGATGGATGATGACCTCCTCCCAGACGGGCCCCCGGAAGCGGTCGGCCAGATAGTGAACCTCGTCCAGGATCACGTACTTCAGTGCCGTCAGGGTGGAGGACTGCTCATAGAGCATGTTGCGCAGGACCTCGGTGGTCATGACCACGATGTCCGCCTCCGAGTTGATGGAGGTGTCGCCGGTCAGCAGCCCCACCCGGTCCTCGCCATAGCGGTCGACCAGGTCGTGGTATTTCTGGTTGCTCAGCGCCTTGATGGGGGTGGTGTAGAAGGTCTTGACATTCTGCTCCTGGGCCAGGAATACTGCGAAATCAGCCACGATGGTCTTCCCGGCGCCGGTAGGGGCAGCCACCAGGACGTTGTCGCCATCCTCCAGGGCGGTGATGGCCTCCAGCTGGAAGTCGTCCAAGGGGAAGGGCAGCTTGGACTGAAAGCGTGCTGGAGCTCCGGTCATGCGTTTGCGGTGACGACTGAAACGGGCGTAGCGTTCCGCCGGCCCCGGTTCGGATGTTGATGAATCCTGTCCGTGGTGACGATGACCTGACATGTTCCTCCAAGAATTACTGATTGAACTGCTTCCACCGCCGCCAGATGCGACCGTGGTTCCTCCTGCGTTGCTCCTTGCGCTCCAGCACCAGGGCATGGGCCTGGCTGTATCGCTCGGTTGACTGCGACAGGGGCAGGGCGAAGGCCGGACCCTTCGTTCTATCCGTTGCCTGGGACTGCCCCGGCGCCGGTGGCTGGGGCATGTGCCGGTTCAGATCTTCTGAGACCCGTCCTATGGAGCGGCTGGCTGCCATGGCGTGACGGATGGCGTAGACGGCTCCGCCGATCAGCATGGCCAACATGAAGATCACCAGAAGGATCCAGATCCATCCAGGCATGGAACTCCTCTCCGACCGGGACTAGTGCCGGTCCTGCTCCTTGTCGTGAGCGTCGCTGATGGTGATCTCGCGCTGGGCGCGGGCCAGAATCATAGTGCGTAGGGTCTTGGGCGCCACTGCGGTGATGTGCTTGGCGTGGGCGATGCAGAAGGCCACGAACCAGGAGTCCGAGGAGACGGTCAGATGGACCTTCTGTCCTGATCCGCAGGGCTCCACCGAGGCGCCCGGCAGGGACTTGATGTAGGGCAGGTCAGGACGGTCGGTGATGAAGACGGCAGCCGTGCCGTTGTCGAAGGACCATTTGCGCAGCTCGCTGACCGGCACATCCGGGAACTCCACCTTATGGCTGGGCTTGACGATGGTCGCATGCTCGATTCTGGCGATTCGCAGAACCTGCCACTGCCTGTTGCGTCCGGTGCCCTGCTTGAGGTGGCGGCTGGAATCCGAGGGAGCGTCCGCAGCCTCAGTGCCTTCTGCTGCGTCGCCGATATCGGTCCAGGCGGCGACATAATAGACGCCCTCGTCCACGAAGATCTTGGCAGGTGCCACCACTTTGCGGCGGGTTCGGCCGGCAGCATCCGTGTACTCCATGTCCAGCAAGGATTCGGTCTTGATGGCCCGGCGGACCACCGAGAAGCTCTTGGGCTCGGTCTCGTACCCGGTAAGGGAGAGCCAGGGGGTCACGCCCGGCCCCACATGCGTGCGCAGGCGCTGGTAGAGCGACTCGGCCTGGGTGCGGGACTGCTCGGGCAGCAGGGGCGAATGGGCCAGGTAGTTGAGCGAAGCGGTCAGCATGCTCAGGTACTGGGGGGAAATGCCGGCCAGTCGTTCCAGCCCCAGCGAATTAGTGGCCGAGACAATGCCGCTGTCGTCCAGCAGGGACCAGTCGATGTCGAAGAACTGGCTGCCGGCCATCTCCCCGTCGTCCGAGACCGTGGTCAGGGTGTTGATGTCCTTGTGGATGGTGTTGACGTACTTGCGCAGCTCTTCCTTGCTGTTGGGATGGCCGATGAAGCGCTCGGCCAGCTCGGCCAGGGAGAATTCCTCGCCCAGGTGCGCGGACAGGAAGAGCATGAGCCGCAGGCGGCGGTCCACCTCGGATCCGGTCTGGAAGGAGGATGCGCTGGCTCGGCGGGCATGCCTGAGGTCGGTATCGTCGTCACTGAGGTCGGTGGCGAAGTGCTCGACGCTGGTGCGGGCGATCTCCGGGGAAATGACCGTTGCCGCGCCGGGGCTTATCGACTCGTCGGCCAGCTTGAAGCGGGCGGCAGCATCCAGGCGCCGTCGGAAGGCGTCTGCGGCCTCCTGCGGGCTGACGATGGAGGCATCGGGGTGCTCCAGGACGAACATGGCCAGATCGTCCGAGTCGGCATAGGCCACGTTCAGGTTCTCCCCGTCCACGTCCACGGTGGCGGCGAAGCGGCGGGAGTCGATGACCTTGACCAGATTGTCGGGAATGCGCTGGGTACCCAGTCCAGGAGCTATGGAATCCAGGCCCAGACCAGGGATGGGCACCTGTGGCACCCGAGGAGTGGTGCGCGAGGCCGGGCGGACCGGCTCTTCGCATGCCTCCTGGGACATGGCGATGGAACGGGCCAGATAGTTGGCTGCGGCCAGCACCGGCATGTCCTCTTGGTTGAAGTGCATACGGATGCGGGGTTCGTCCCCCAGTTGCAGGCGGTAGGAGGCGAAATCCTGCCCCTCGGACTTGGAGGAGTACTCGGGCTGGCGGGATTCGATGGCGATTCCCATGGCTGCCAGCTTGGCCCGGTCACGCTGGAACTGCTTGGCGAAGGCGGCCTTGGCAGCCTGATCGGCCAGCTCACCGTAAGAGTCGGCATAGGCCTTGACCCGTTGCGCTATCTGCCGAGAAGTCAACCATTGAGGGAAAGCGGACGATAAGACGGCCAGGACATCGAGTTCGTGTTTGCCCCACTTATCTGAGAAACGCCGTCTTCCGTTCGTACCTTCTGCCATCAGTCCTCGCGTATCGTTAAAATTTTGACTGTTAGTGCGCCTAACGCACATCTGTCTATCATAGATTCATTTTTAGGAACGTGGGAGCCAAACGCTCAAATACGGTCCCTTTTCTTGACAGGCTGAACCTTCTTGCGCCTGGCTTTAGACCCACTCGTCCGGTTCGATACCCTGGGGTCCCACATACTGGCCATTGGGCACATATGAGGAACGCCCCAGGTCGCTCAGATGGGCATCCGCATACAAGGTCACATCCCTGCCGAAGGTCCAGTCCCCTTCGATGGTGACCGAGTTGGCAGCCGCCAGGCTGGGAACCCCGTAGGGGAAGCGCTCATCGAAGTCGGCGATGTACTTGTAGTAGCGTTCGTCCAGTTGGACGTTGGGGAAATCGTAGTTGCCATCCTCCATCTCGTAGGAGTCGGTCAGGTGGAAACGGTCGGAGCGCATGATGAACAGGTCGTCGGTGGTCTTGACCGGCAGGAAGCGCATGCGGTCCACCTGCACGCAGATGGCCCCCTCGAAGAGCGTGGCGGCAGAACCCATGGCTGTCTCCAGCTGCACCACGGGGCGGGTGGAAGGATCAGTGGGGTCCACGGTCTTGCGGTTTTCAATGATGGGCAGGGGCAGCACCCCGTCGTACTCGGCCAGCTTGTCGCGCAGGGCATCGACTCTGACCCAGATGCTGTTGGTATTGAAGTAGGGATGCTTGCGGATGGACATGGCCGAGCTGCGGTCGTGCGGATCCACCTGGGACATCTCCCGTAGAATGAGGCGTCCGCTGGCCTTGTCGATAACGATATGGCCACCTTTGCGGTCAGCCTCGGTCCGCTCGGCCACCTCGATCATGAAAGGCGCTCCGGACTGTGCAAAATAACCGGCCAGGGTCCTTGAAGGCCTGGCGCCCAGGTTGTCGGAGTTGGAGATGAACAGGTAGTCGATCCCCTGCTCCTTGAGCGTGTCCAGCAAGCCTGTCTCCCAGATGGTCGAAAAGATGTCGCCGTGGCCGGGAGGGCACCATTCCAGATCGGGCTTGGCTGGGAAGTCGACCGGACGGCCGGTGTCGGCATCGATCTTGGGTTCGATGTGCTGAATGATCTCCATGGGCACATCATTTTGAACGAAGCGGCGGTCCTGCTTGACCACGCGCATGGTGTCGCGGGAGGTGCGGAAGGAGTTCATGAAGATCAGCGGCAGGGGTACCCCTAGGCGTTTGCGGGCCGTCAGCACTTGGCCCATGATGATGTCCAGAAAGCGCATCCGACGGGCCTTGTGGCGGCGGATGGGCAGCAGGGACTTGGCCTTTTCCAGACCCATGGAGGTGCCCAGACCGCCGTTGAGCTTGATGAAGGCGGTGCGGGAGAACGCGTCTAGGGCCATGTCCATGTCCATGGAGTCGTGGATGTCTTTGGTGCGGGGCACGTCTTTAAGCGGTGTAACGTCCTTTTCACGCACGCAGGCTTTGGCATCTCCCCGTTCCCAGGTTTCGTAGAGGTGCCTGAACTGGTTGATGGAGACTTCGCTCATGCCCTTGTCGCGCATCTTTGCGGCCGAAAGGTCGAAAACGTCTGTGCTCATGAAACCCCTTCCGGGCTGGGACGACTTGCGGCCGACGCGGGTTGCGCCGACCGTCAAGAATCATGATAGCAAGTTGATCAGGTGGCCCCGTCTGTCTGCACTTGTCTGCCGGGACTCGCCGGGCCATTGTCGGCCCGGTGACGCTGTGCTACTATCTCTACTCGGTGCTGATGCACCGTCGGGCCGTAGCGCAGTTTGGTAGCGCACTTGACTGGGGGTCAAGGGGTCGCGGGTTCAAATCCCGCCGGCCCGACGAGATAGCAATGATTCCAAGGCTTCCGGGCCTTGGAATTTTTTGTATGCCCCGAATCGGGCACATTTCGGGCACATCGCCCTTGCCTTCGGGCACATTCCGGCTCATTCCGGCCGCACCGTATTGCGACGGATAAGTGCCGCCACATCCTCGGGCCGGTATCTAACCAGACGACCTATATGCACGTACGGAAGCTCGATTTTCTGCGCCCTCCAGGCGTTCAGGGTGCTCACCGGTATCACCAGGATCTCGGCCGCTTCCGCAGGGGTCAGCAGCCTGGTCGGTGTCATAGCCGGGTTATCGTTCATTGTTTGCTGTATTTGGCTCATACCTGTTCCTATGCGTCAGCGCGCACCGCCGTTAGCTGGTGCTGGATATCGCTAAATGGAACAAATTGTTATCTGACGCATAGAGGTTGATATGGCAAAAGCATGGATAAACGACAGATGGTTGAAGGCCGCCCTGGTCACGACGGCACAGGGGCACACCTCCAAGGAGGAACCGTCCGCATATATGAAGCACTCCCTATCCAAGCACACCGACGACCCTGAGAACGCCAAGGTCCCTGAGCGATACAGGGCCAAGGACTTCGGCAAAGGGTCACGCTGGGAGGTGCGATGGAGGATTGATGGAATCACACGAAGGAAGTTGTTTCGCTACCGGGGTGAAGCGGAGGCTTTCATGGCCGAGATCGAGGACCGGATACGGTCGAACCGATACATGGATCCCCGAGACTCCTGCAGGCCGTTGCGACAGGCAGCGGACTTATGGCAGCAGGGTCTGGCGGGCACTATCAAGGGATCGACAGAGGGACGCTACCGGCGTGAGCTGCGCGTGTGGGTTCTGCCTCAATGGGGTGACGTAGCTTTGAAGGACATTTCCACGGCGAGGATCCAGCGCTGGTACGTCAGCCTAGCCGATGGGACGGCGCCTTATGGAGGTGAACGAGGCTCGGCCTCCTCGCTGTCCGCGTCCTCAATCCGCTCCGTAGGCAAGATTGTGTTGGGCTCGATTCTGGATGTGGCTGTGGAAAACCGCTGGATAGATACCAATCCCGTCGCCAAAGCCAAGGTGCCACATAACAGAGCGGTTCAACGGCGAATATATCTAACCCCACAAGAGATCAAGATCCTGGCGGGTCAGATGGACGAGGCCAATGCCACGGTCATTTACTTGCTTGCGTATACGGGACTGCGCATCGGCGAGGCACTGTCTCTGAGGTGCGGGGACGTGGATCTGGGGAGAAACCGGATTAATGTCCTACGCACCCAGTCGGTCGATGTTGATTCGCATATCGTTGAGACATTGCCAAAGGGAAACAGGACCAGGTTTGTGCCCATACCCAGCCAACTGCTGCCCAGAATTAAAGATTTGCTCGACGGCCATGGCCCCGAGGATTACCTACTGCGCGGGCCGAGAGGCGGCAGACAGACCACCACTAACTGGCGGAACCGGGTATGGGCTCCAGCACTGCGGGATGCGGGCATGCAGGATATCGAGGGCCTGGTCATCCACTCCCTGCGCCACACCTACGCCTCCCTGGCGATCAAGGCCGGGGCGGACGTGAAAACCCTGCAGGCCGTCCTGGGCCATGCCTCGGCCACAGAGACTTTGGACACTTACGCTGATCTTTGGCCCAACCGGACGGGCGAGGTGGCCGAAGTCATCGGCCAGGATATTCAAATCTGACATGGCGGAGTATAAATAAGGGTGCTTTTGCCTGTTGTTAGGCAAAAGCACCTCTGCATAATTTCCAGTGAGTTCCCTTATTTCCAATCCGGGTCTGAGCGTCGGGCATGTTCAGGGTTCGAATATGTCCTCTATAGTTAAATCGAATGCATCCGCCAGGCGGAAAGCAATTGGCAGCGATGGATCGAAATGGCCCTTTTCAATCGAAATTACGGTCTGACGGCTCACTCCCAGTTTTTTGGATAATTCCCCCTGAGACCAACCGTGTTCTTTTCGCAACTTTGCCAGATGGTTATCCACGACTGATGAACCTCACGATTGTGTAGGCCAGGACAAAAACCAAGAGCATTGCTATCAGAATGCACACCAACATGAACGCCCACTGATCCTTACCCAACAAACTGGCCAGCAGGCAGCTGAAAGAAACAACTCCCAAAAAAATGCGATATGAGAGCTGTTCGGCTTTCCCGTACCAGTGGTTCTCTATGTTCTCCCCGGCATGCTGATCTGCTCCGGGCAAGGTGTCGGTGTCCACCAAGATGACCCAGCAAAGGCTGACTGATACTGGACAAAATGCCGCAGCCACGATAAGTGCCTTAATAATCCATGGCATAGTCTGCGGCATGAAGCTGGCGACAATAATTCCCAGAACGATACCGCTGACCAGACCTGGATTGGTATAAAAGTGGGGTGATTAGAGGATGAATGGTGGACTGTTCGTTATTGGTTTGGGTGGGTTGAGTTAGTCGGGTGCTGGCTTCTGATGTGTGACTGGTTCTGGCTGTGGTGAGTGCTTGCTCTGTGATTGTCATAGGAGGTCTTCGATGGTGCAGTCTAAGGATTGTGCGATTCGTAGGGCCACGGCTACTGAGATGTTTTCGATGGAACGGGTGCCGGACTCAATGTCGCTGACGCGGTGCCGGCTCAAGCCTGCCTTGTCTGCGAGTTGGGCCTGGGTGAGGTTCTGAGACTGTCGCATACGGCGCATTCCTGTGGCTGGTCGTTGTGTCATCTTCTTCCTTTCTTGGCGTTTGGCGCGCGCAGAGAATCTGGGCCGCCGACTGTATGTCGGTGGCCCAGATTCTCCGTGCCTGTTTCGGGCGTTAGATGGTCTTAGCCCGTTTGATATGCACTCCTAGTCTGATTCCGGTGAGCACGGTATGGGCCAGTGTCACGTTTTCGTCCTCTGCCAGAGCGAGCAGGGCAGCCATCTGGGCGGCGTGGAAGTCACCGACCAGCCATGCCAGCCACGAGTGAATGGCATAGGGCTGTGCGGCCTGGCCCCCTTCCGCCCTCTCCTCAAGTTGGGTGAGTAGGCGGCAGGCTTTGGTGAGTACGGGCACATCAGGCTGAGCCTCGCCCGTCAAGAGGTCCATAGCGGACCTGCTGAACAGGTCCACGCTATCCCTGCTCGGATTGTCTACCGCCATGTGTTCCAGTGTTTCGGTGGACCCGTGGAACCCGGTGCTGGCGAGGACGAAGGTATCACGGCAGGGCATTGATGTGGTTATAGCCCCGAGTATGGTGTCGCACTCGCTGCCGGTCAGTTCGGTGTCCTTTTCCAGCGCTCGCAGCCATATGCGGATTGCCTGGCTAGAGGTGTCGTTGTTTGGCGTGTTCATGTGGTGTTCCTTTGCTTGCATTTGCCTATTCGGTTGGGGTGTTGTCGTCACCCGTCGGCCCGGTTTCGTATCCCGTGCCGACACCTACTATTGTACCCCCATCGGGGTACATAAGCAAGCTGGGTACGTTGCAATTCCTTCGATTATCGTGGTGGGATTTGGGCCAGCTTTCTCCTTGTTCGCATGTGAACGATTCGGCACGACCATCCTTGGCAGGCCCTCTCTTCTTCCTTCCTCCAGGACATGCCTGGCGGGGCACTGGGCGGCACCGATTGACATGAGTCTGCCGGGTGCTGTCCACAGCGTGGCTTTCATGGTCGGGGCTTGGACGCGCTATGCTTGGAAGTGTGTGGTGAATTGCATTTGCCTCACGTTCGCCGGGAGGTTGTCGTCCTCCCGGCGCTTTTCATGCGTTGGCCTCCTTTCGGGGGCTGGTCCGCTCCTAATCCTGGCTGACTTTGAGCCGGAAGTTGGACGGGTCGTAGTTGCCCATCTTGACGAGCTTGTTGAGTGCCCTGGTGGCGCCTTGCTCGGTCTTCCATGATTTTCCGTAGAAGAAGGGGCTCTCCATCCAGTTGGGATCTGGCTGCCAGGGGTCGTCGTAGGTGGTGGGGGTGGTGAACTGTTCGATTGTGTATCGCATGTCTGCTCCTTGTTGGGTTGTCCGTTTGAACAAGTGGAGCGGTGGCGAGCAGCGCACGGAGGGCTCTCGCGTGCGGCGGCTTCGCCGACGCTCCGACGGGCCCGTAGGAGCAGCGCAGTTACAGTCGGAACGACTCAAACGGACAACCCAACAAGGAGCCTGCCGGGAGAGCCAAGGCGGGTCGCCGCTCTGTTCCGTTCCGGGGTCCTCCTTGGTCGGGGCTGGTTGGCTGTCTTGTCCCGACGGATTCCCGCCGTCGCCCGTGTCCGGGTTCCGGCGGGTCCTCAGCTCCGGTTGTCTCCTGCCGGCGCGAGTGGGACGCTGGTTCGCTCAGACCCCGTGTGTGCCGGCATAGTCGGGTATGTCGAGCCCGGCTTCGATGGCCCCTTGCCGGTAGCCGTCGTCCCATGCCTCCTGCCATATGCCGTAGGGGTCGTCCGGGTCCATGAGCGTCCAATTCGTGTTGCTCACTTGGAATGTTCCGCGCTCGCCTTCGATGTCCTGGCCGCCGGCCAGCCATTCGATTCGTCCGTCCTGGTCGATGAGGGCGAACTTGCCTTGGCTGCCGTCCGTGAGCGAGTCCCTGCCGTGCTCCCAGGCGTTGATGGCGTTGCGGGAGTCCGAGGCGTGGGGGCCGTGGGTGTATCGCTGGGCTATGCCGTTGTGGGCGATGTATCCCGTCCGCCCGTTCTTCTTGTAGGCGAAGGGGTGGGTGTTCTCCTCAGCCACCTCGCCGTGGGTGGCCAGGCGGAAGTGCAGGAGGAAGGGGGCCCGGGAGAACGTCTCGTGGTTGGCGATGATGAAGCCCAGGGTCTTGTGGTTGTCGGCGTTGCGGTAGCGGCGCAGCCGCTGTCCGTCATGCCAGGCGATGCCGGCCCCGTCGGGGTTGGCCTCGCTCATGAGGGCCAGTTGGGTGGTGGTGGGCATGGCCCCTGCCGGGGCGGTGACGATGACGCACATCAGACGGTCACCTCCTCGCGCCGGCGGACGGCCAGCCGCTCGGATATCGGCAGGGGTGCTGGCATGGCGGCCCGGTAGGCGGTGCGGCTCATGGCTTGTATGTCCGTGGCGCGCAGGGTGCCCGGCTCACTGTGTTGGAAGCAGCGCCACATGGTGTGGGCCCAGGTGATGGCCGGTATGAGCTTGCCGGCCGTGCCGTGGTGCCAGGGGCCGAAGGTGCGCAGTTCGATGGTGTCGCAGTGCTCGTCGTTGACGGCGCAGAACTTGCTCCCGTAGTGGCCGTGCGAGAGCCTGCACCAGCTGTTTTCGAGCGGCTTCATGTGGCGCATGTTCAGGTCGTCGGCCTGGTGGTCGTCCAGGCCGGACAGGGCCCAGTACCAGCGGGAGGCTCGCTGCCGGGCGGTGCGGGACAGGTGCATGTGGCCGCCCGAGTGCTCCTGCTCCATGTCGGGGCGTATGCCGTCCACCAGGGCGTGCAGGTCGCGCAGGGTGCCGGGGTCGGCGGTCAGGGGGTTGGTCTGGTATTCCAACGACCCCTCCTCGTGCATGCTGCCGTCCAGGCACCAGCCGGCGATGAGCAGGCTGTTCTTGAGCGCGTCCTGGTCGTGGCCGCCTTCGACCTCGATTTCCAGCCCGAAGGTGAAGGGGTCGCGGGCTTTGGCGTTGCCGGCGTAGGGGCTGAGGTATTGCGGCTCCGAGTGGCGCTCCTCCGAGCAGCCGGGGCAGAACGGCTCGTCGCTGTCGTCGCCGTAGGGGTAGTACACGTCCTCGTAGCAGCAGGGGTCGCCACAGGCCTGGCAGGTCCGCCGGCAGTCGGTGCACACCGGCCGGCCGCAGGTCTCGCACCAGCCCGGCGTCCAGGTCGTGTACCTCTCGCCGGGGTCGTCGTCTCTGCCGCATTCCCAGCAGTGGGGGGCGCAGTCCGCGCAGTACCGCAGGGCCCCCCAGCGCCTCGTGCAGTCCGGGCAGCAGCCCTTGCCGCATTCATGGCATTGGGTCGGAGCCTGCTTGCTGCCGCACAGGTGGCAGGTGGCCGGGGTCGTCGTGGTGTCCGTCATGGTGTCTCGCCTTTCGTGAGCTCTCGGATTGGACGGGCACGTCAGGCCAGGCGACACGGCGAGCGGTGCGACGGCGCGATCGGGGCATCTGCGACGCTTGCCGCGCACATGGCCCGGTCGTGACGCCGGGCGGCCGAAGGACGACCGAGAGCACCGGGAGGCGTGGCGCATGGCATGATGGGTCCGGCCAATCCGCACCCAGGCCAGGTAGAACGAGTCTGGTCCAGTGAACCGCCCTGGGGCGGTGAACGACAGGAATCAGCGCGAGCGATCCGAAGGATCGTGAGCTCCGTCTCCCTTGCGCCGCCGCAGATCCATGATCCTCTTCCGTGATATCCTTATGAGATATTTTGATATCTCTTAGCGATACGTAAGGTGCTGACCGATGACTCGAATCTTCGCCGCGAGCACGCGGTCCAAGGCCGACTTCCAGGCCCTTCGTGACCTGGTCGGCCTGAATCAGGTCGATGTGGCTGACGCCCTTGGCGTCAGCCCGATCACCGTCAGAAAATGGGAGGACCCCAAGGCCTTCGCAATGCCCAAGCAAGCCGCCTGGCACTTCCTGGAGGACGTCTTGGACTTCATCGAACACAAGAGCGCCGACCTGGCCGGCCATGCATATAAAGCCGCCCAACGAGCCCGTGACGCCGGCAAGGAGCCCGAGCCGGTCCTGCTGGTCTACTGGCGCACGCGCGAGGACTGGGACAACTCACCGATCGGCCAGTCCAACGAGATCCCGGTGATCGGCAACTACTGGAAGGTCGAGAACGCCATCACCAGGACCACGGCCCTGCGCCTGGCAAAGGACGCCACCCCGTTCAGCGTCGTCTACGCTCAGCCACGGCCCTAAGCCATAAGCAAAGCATTAGGGTTTGCGCTCGGCGCCGGCATGATGTAGACTCAATCATGTTAGAAGCCGCCACTGCCTCTACTGCCTTTCGGGGTGGAATGCATACTATGGCGGTACTTTTTTACCTGGAGGGCGCATGGCATCCACAACCGTAGCCAAGCTGCCCCCATACCCCAGCCACCCGTACCGCAGTTCCATGGACCTGGCCCAGCTCCTTGTGGACAACGGGCTGACGGGTATCAGCGTCCAGGACCTTGCCGGGCGAATAGACCTGGTCGGCTACTACCGCCTCAAGGGTTACTGGTATCCGTTCCTCACCCCTGTGGCAGGTGCCAGAAAACGCAAACTGCCCTTCCTGTCCCGCACGTCCTGGGATTCCATCTGGGAACGCTACGTGTTCGACCAGGAATTGCGCACCATCGTCTTCGACGGCATCGTCGGCATCGAGGTCCATCTCAAAAGCTACATGGCATCAGAGCTGGCCAAGGCAACTGGGCCGTTCGGCTATACCGCGCCGGATGGCCTGCCCGGGCTCAGCCCCGAGGAACACAGGAACGCGATCGCCAATATCACCAGCGACTACCAGCGGTCGTCGCTGCCTCAGCTACGACATTTCAGAGCCACGTATTCCGATCCGCTGCCGCCCATCTGGATGCTGGTGGACTGCCTTTCCTACGGTGATTTCAAGAAGATCTTCTACAAGGGCGCCGATCCTTCAATCAAACGGCAGTTGGCACTGCAGCTTGGCATCATGTCCAACAAGCCCGGCGTCAGCAACGAGAAACTGCTGCGCGACTGGCTGGAAAACATTCGAATCGCCCGCAACAAGACCGCCCATCACGACCGCTTCTGGAACTGCATCGACCCCAAGATGACACCCATCAAGCCCAAGCTGTACCCCAACGACGCTACTTGGTGGGGCAACCAATGGGAGCCCTTCCGCCGGCCGGAGTCAAAAGGCCCGGCTGGATTCCTGACCATGGAGCACTACCTGCTGAACCAGCTAGGCATCACCTACTGGCGCAACAACTTCGTGGGACTGATGAACCGTTACCCCGGCATCCCCCTGAAACACATGGGCTTCCCGGACAACTGGCAGTCACTGCCCATCTGGCAGTGAAGCCTGCACCCTTTTCACCCAATAATACTGCGACTAGAATAGGCAGGCAGTTTTGGCGTATAGCCTTATTCCAGGCTCGTATTGAGGGGCAAGCTGGTTCCGGTCGCGTGGCGACCGGAACCAGTGCGGCAGCAGTATGGTCGAGCTGATCCAGCTCGGCGGGGTTTCGGGGCGGCGGCCCCGATACAAGCTTTGCTGCCCACCTAAGTCAGATGGCTTTTCACAGAAAGTAGGACATACCCGAACCACTAGATCGCAGGCCACCACCATTTGGGCAGCGCACGGTTCCATAGTGTTATCGCTGGCCATGTCTCAATAATGCAAGATTCACCGATAGTAATCTCAAAGAGGATTCCATCAGAACCTCAACCAGTCATCCAGCTCCTCTGCTCGTTCTCATGTCCGGCTTGTCAAAGCTCTCCCCTGCCAAGCAACCCACCAACCCTGCGATGTGCGACCACTTCACCAGGAGCTGATGGACACGGACTTCACCGACACCCACCACTTCGAGGTGCCGGTCACCTTCTGTGAGGGCAGACAGGACCACCACGTCTCCTCCGCCGTCGCCCGCGACTGGTACGAGACAATCGACAGCCCCAAAAGCTGGCACTGGTTCGATCGCTCCGGCCACTTCCCCCAATGGGAGGAACCCGACCGCTTCCTGGGATGTGTGCTGCAAGACTTAAGTCAATAACTGATCGCAGAACCGGAATCCTTTTTTTGCCGAGAAAGCACTTCCTCAATATGCTTTTACTGCTGCTCTGCCACAAGCTGTCAGCTACTGTAGACTCGTCTATATGCTCCAAGTAATTACGAGGAATCCCCTGGAAGATAAGGGCGAAGCACAATATCGTCAGCTGGTGAGAGTGGGACATAAACTACTGAGTGTCGCGGTGTTCGGGGACACACATGGTAGCGTCCCGAAACTGGTGCTGCTTTCAGGGTGTGGAACCCCTTCCCCTCTGTATGATTTCAAGGCTCTCATTACTAGACTGCAAAACTCATACTGTCTGATTGTGGTGGAGAAGTCCGGGTACGGGTTTAGTGACTGGTCTCGGGACCCCAGAGATATCGACACGATGTTGGATGAGACCAGGGCGGCGCTGCACGGGGCCGGAGTGACTGGGCCCTATGTGCTCCTCCCCCACTCAATGTCTGGGCTTGAAGCACTTTACTGGACCAAGAAGTACCCTGCCGAGGTGGAGGCCATCATCGGATTGGATATGGCCACGCCACAGGCTTATGAGACGCGCAACCTGGTGCCTCCCGCCGCAGCCACAGCACTGTTGGGCGCCCTTTGCCGGACAGGACTTCCTCGTCTCCTGCCCAGACTGACCGCGGACCAGTCACCCGCCATCAAAGCAGGAAATTTGTCTGCTGAAGATAAGGCGGTCTACCGGACCCTCTTCTTCAAGAACTTCATGGATCCAGACATCCAGCGAGAGATCAACACGGTCAACGCCAACGCCCGCAAGGTTGCGGAAGCTGGATTGCCACAGATCAAGATGCTGCAACTGGTTTCCAACGGGAAAGGCACTGGCTTCAGCAAGGATGAGTGGCGATCCATCCAAGAATCCTTCAAAGCGCAGCAAGGTAACTCACAGATACGGTATTTCGATGCCCCTCATTATCTCCACGACTATGTGCCTGAAAAAATGTCCGAGGCCATCAGGGATTTTATAAGCGGAAAACCTGACCGATCCAGCAAGGTTATCCGGCACACACTTACATCTCATCCCTGAATCAGTTCCAAGCAATCTCATTTTATGCAGTCAGACGATTTCTGTGCCAATGTCATCAGACACTTCCTTCTGGCTAATCCAATCGGGCACATTTCGGGCACATCGCTACCCATAAGTACCCGTATCAGCTTGCATCAGTTCATACTTGGAATCTGCTAGAATTGGCAGTATTCCTTGGATAGTTAGCAGCAGTTAAAGGCAGCTCGCATGTACCAGAACAGCGGCTTATCTTACAAGGGGTCGCGGGTTCAAATCCCGCCGGCCCGACCAAAGAGCAACGATTCCAAGGTCTTAGGCCTTGGAATTATTTGTATTTCCAGGCCTTTGATATCTATTTGCATATCTTCGGCGCCTCGCTCGTTCTTCACGTTTCCCTTCATTCGCCAACTGTGAGTTCATGATCGGTCAGAAAATCTTCTGGGTCGGCGTTGAGCTGAGCGTAAGCCGTCATCAGCTTCTTTCTCAGAGTCCCCGGCAACTCGGCCGCGCCTTCCCTTGATGTTGATGGTCTCTGCGGATGCATTCCTGCGCTGATACTGGCGGAAGTCCTCTGCGCCATCCTCTTCCGTCAAATTACGTAGGTCGTGGTAGTCAACCTGGACCAGTTGACGTTTGCGGCTGGCTTCGGCCTGGCGGACGGCCAAGGTTGAGGTCACTGGTATCCTCCCGTTCTGTGCAGAACCACAAAGGAGCGTACCCAGGACAACTGCGGGAGTCTGGTAGAGGGTCATAATCAAATCCACCGCCCTGGGTCTGGCCCGAGATGTCATCTCGTTGAGTGCCGTGTACGCTCAGCCTTAGCTCTGAGCGGCAATCGAGTCTTGAAGTTTTGCGTTCGGCGCCAGCACGATGTAAAATTAGTGCCGTTAGAAGCCGCCACTGCCTCTACTGCCTTTCGGGGTGGAACGCATACTATGGCGGTATTTTTTTACCCGGAGGGCACATGGGATTCACAACTGCAACCAAGTTGCCCCCATACCCCAGCCATCCTTACCGCGACTCTGCAGACCTGGCCCAACTGCTTCTGGATAACGGGTTGACAGGCATCAGCGTGCAGGACCTTGCGGATCGTTTGGAGTTGGTAGGCTATTATCGCCTCAAGGGCTACTGGTATCCTTTCCTTACTCCTATGGCGGGTAGCAGTAAACGAAAGTTGCCCTTTCTTCTGAAGACTGCTTGGGATCCCATTTGGGAACGGTACGTATTCGACCAGGAACTACGTAACATCGTCTTCGATGGCATCGTCAGCATCGAGGTCTTTCTCAAAAGCTATATGGCTGCTGAACTTGCCAAAGCAACGGGTCCGTTCGGTTACCTTGAGCCTGCCGGTCTGCCTGGACTCAGCACCGAAGAGCATAAGAGTGCGATTGCCGGCATAGCCAAGGACTATAAGAGATCTTCGCTGCCACAGCTTAAGCATTTCAAGAGCACCTACCGCGACCCGCTGCCGCCCATTTGGATGCTAGTGGATTGCCTGTCCTACGGCGATTTCAAGAAGATCTTCTACAAGGGTGCTGACCCTACCATCAAACGCAGGTTGGCCTTGCAAATGGGAATCATGTCTAACAAGCCCGGTGTCGGCAATGAGAAATTGTTGCGCGGTTGGCTCGAGAATATCCGTGTCGCCCGCAACAAGACCGCCCACCATGACCGCTTCTGGAACTGCATAGACCCGAAGATGACACCCATCAAACCCAAGATGTATCCCGCAAATGCCGACTGGTGGGGTAACGAATGGGAGTCCTTCCGCCGACCGGAGTCGAAAGGTCCTGCAGGATTCCTGACCATGGAACACTTCCTCCTGAAGCAACTGGGCGTCACTCATTGGCGTACAAACTTCATAGACCTGATGAACCGCTATCCTGGCATTCCACTCAAACCAATGGGCTTCCCGGACGACTGGCAGAAGCTGCCCATATGGCAATAAAGTCACGAATCTCCGCATACAAGGTGTCGCTAGTTTTAGAGTCTCAAAAGATGCGTCATTTTCTTGTTAGGTTCTTCGTGCGGTTTCTGTCGTTAAGCGCTAAAACGGTGCGGTATCGGGATAATCGAGCTGATTGTATTCGTCAGAGTTTGGGTAGCCGGCACTTTATGATCCTCTATAACTGTCATAGCCCTAAAGTTACTCACTTAAGCTGTGGGACTGAATGGGTATGCAAGTAACGTGAAAAATGTTTATTGAACGTCATTTTTTGATCGTCCACAGATAGCACGGGAACAATTCTGGACGCAGACGTTTAATCTTCCATTCCTCGATATTATTCCGACTCTGGATAGTTGAGTATGACTGTGCTACGGTTTGTTGAACAGTCTTGGTATACCGTTTGTATAACTGGAATATGAAGAAAATACAGTTTATCGTGTATCAGTGCTTGCGTATGTCATGAGGGCAAGACACCTCAATTATTTTCGAGTCTAAGTCCCATAGGTACGACTAAATTGCAAAAAACCAATGACTGTAGGGATTGAAACCACCCTTATTTCAAATATTCGAATATAGTTCATGAACGTCTTATGAATTCCAACGTATGTATTTGTGGCCATGGTGCTTATATTAAAGGGCGTTGGTATTTTCGTTTGTGGAATACTTGATTTGCTTATCCCCCCCCCCCCCCCCCAATAAGCCTTCCTTCGCAATTGAATTGCCATCGGTGAATAAGCTTGATCGGCGCAGCCGTTTGGTAAGAAACGTTGACCATATGAAGTATCTAGGAAATATGACAGATTCTCGACTTTTGCATCTGATTGTCTTATCGAGTCTCTTTCCGCATAGTGTATGACCTGACAGATACGTGTATATGATGAGTGATATTCTTTACCACCAGATGCGGTACTAGCCGATGTTCGAGCTGGCGTCTTCGCACGATTGTAAAAGCCGGTCATCCTCTAGGAGCACGGCTTAACAGTTCTTATACATAAAGAACCTCCAGGCGTGTTCACTGCCGCAGGATAAAATCACCAAGGTTGACTGATGTGTCAATTCATGTGGAACGTTGAGGTAACTGAACGAGTCAATTTATTTGTAAGCGCTTCAGCGTGTTCAAATACTACCGCTTGTGCCAAAGTGTTGCCCGTCTAGACTGCATTAACACACCAACTAGTTTATTGCAGCAATTATCGTATATTTGCAATTGTGTCTGCAAATTGATCTTCGTTAGCTTTCATCGACAAAGAATACTCCTCATAAGTAGAAGCTCCAGTTGGAATTGGAAAGCCAACTTTTTCTAGTATGATTTTTTGCTCTCCATTCCTGAACTGCTCATCTTGTAAACCGTCATTTATCCCTTTAAGTAATTCAAATCTTGTAATGGAAGGTGAAAGGTGATTCTTCTCCTGCGGTTTCGGATACCAGTACTGACCAAATCTAGAATCAAACCGATACATATACGCTAGTAATTGAAGATAGTCAGAGCCCGAAATATTGCTCGATGGTTTATATTTAGCATCAGCGACCACAGTGCAGGTGTTCCTTATTAGGAAATCAGGATATATTACGCCAAATAGGCCTTTAGCAGTCGAATGTGGGCCAGAATTTTCATTGCTGCCGAACAAGTACTGCTTTCCAGTTTTTGACTTGTTGCGTGGATGAACAAAAGATATGTTGTCGCGCTTATCAAGCAACAGTACATTAAGGTACTCTTCCCATAGCCAAGAACAGTCGAACAGAATTCCATTGATGTGGCCATTGCCTAGAGCATCTGCTGATACAGATTTGTGGCTTAAGATAGCTATGCAAATCCTTTGCAAAAGCCTGTATTTGCGGAAATACTTATTGACAACGGGATGTCGAGTATTCCAGTCTAAAACTGCACGTCTTTCTGACCTGCTATATCGCCTAGTCCGAGACCTCACTATCCGAACATTGTCTCTAACATTCTTATTGCTATTAAGAAGTTGCTTACCAATTTTAAATCCAGAAACAATATATTCAATTGTATGTCTAACTAATTCACTGACTGGGTTATCAAGATCTAGATCTCGTGTCGTGTATGCCACTTGCCCAACGAAGGGAACATCAATGCTTAGATAACGCGCTACGTCGATCGTGCCTTTCAGCCGAGCATCGTTATACCTTCGCCTTACATACGTTTTGTAGGGCCCCACTTGCAGAGCCTTGCCCAGGAAATAAGGGAATAAGAGTATCATCATTGTTTCCCAGCGCTTGTTCTTAAGAGGCGGAAAATCAAAGGCCTTGGCCACATCTACATGCAGAACTTTTTCCAATAGATATGCGAAGAAATAGTCATTTTCTATGTGGACAGGTTCTTTATTCCGTCTGAAAAAACGGGTAGATATGCTTACTACGTCATGGTTGTCTCCGAGCACTCCTATGAGGTTTTGCGTTCTTGTTTTGCCTTTATATGTGCCAAGAACACGCTGCTCGAGACTAACGTCAACATCTCCTTCGTCTTCCCGTCCTACATAAATAACGCCCTCTTTATCTAGCAGTGTCTCTACTGTCTGATTAAGCAGTGATTTACAGAGGTTAGTTTTAATAAAAGATTGGTCTTCTATTCGGCTGTTATCCGCTAAATACCAGAAATGACGGCAGGCAGTTGAAACACTCGTAACCACTTTCCTCATGCCTCATTCAAGTGCGCATCATCGCCAACCGTTGGAGTATTGTCTCCTTGTGTGTGGTCATTTATTCCACTGACAAAAGCGGCTTCTTTAAACGCGTCAAAAATCTCACTTAGTTTCTCATCTGCGTCATCCATGCCCCCTAGATAATCAGCCAGTAGCGGTTCGAGATGGTTCTTCCAAAGTTCCCAGGACGCATTGTCGTCGGAGGACTGAGCCGTTTTAAGGAAGTAGCCAACTCCTAACACATAATCTGTGCCTAAGAATTCGCTTATTTCGCTGTTCACTGCTTTCATCATACTTTTCGTTCTATCCTCATTCGGCATACCGTTGAGAGCCTCCGCTGATTCTTCCGCACTTATCTCAATAAATGTGAAACGTCTTCTCATGGCAAAATCGAAGGAATCTACGCTACGGTCTATATCGTTCATGGTTCCGATGATGTACACGTTCTCAGGAATGTAAAATTTTTCACCTTCGTCTAATCCGCCACGTTTCTTATAAGCCAGAGAGTGCAAATTAGCGTACTGAGTGTCTACACTACCTCTTTCTCCACGGTAGTCTGGATCGATACTGAAGAATAGCTCTCCTAGAATTTTTGACAAGTCGCCTCTGTTGATTTCGTCAATGATAATGACGTAATTATGCCTTAGATCACGTTTTGCCTTATTAATGAACTTGGTAAAAATACCTGGATATAGTTGAAAACCCACATTGCCTGATTTTGTTGTTTCGGGTCTGAGCCCTTCCACGAAATCAGTGTAGTCATAGCTGGGATGAAATTGAACGAATTCAAATTGCGGACTTTCACTCAATTGTTTATGTATTTGGCCGTCTTCGTTGTTGATACAGAGCAGTTCAGAAGCTATTTCCCTGGCAACCGTTGTCTTTCCAGTTCCTGGTGCGCCGTGAAAAATAATATTCTTATCTTCTAATAGTTGTTTCGCACGTTCACTAAGACTGACATATTGTTCTTTTGTCATGTTGTAATTAATATCAATCTCTTCCGGGCTATTCTGAGACTTGTTCCTTTCGTTCAATTCAACTAATAGATCAAGCATTTGGCGGACAAGTCGGCTTGGCTTTCTTGCTGACAAGTCGAGTTCAGTTACAGAGCAGGTGAGAGTAGACATTTCTGTCTGTGATTGGATCGGCTGTTCGGGATACCAGCCGGCACTCAATGTTGTAATATGTCCGGGCTCAGAAAATGAAGGCCTGATTTTGATATCGGTCCCCGTTACATTCACGTACGTGGAATTAGGTTTCGAAGAAGCACTATTGTTGGAGATGCGAAACGTAAATTTTAGGCCTGAAGAGAGAGTAAATTGATTATTGCTTATATTCTGCTTGTCGGCAAAATCACGCTCTTCCTTGTTTGCATGCGCCAAGTCTGAAATTTCTTTATTTTGTTTTATGAAGACATAAAGTATGTGAGCAAACTTTTCGTAATCTTCCTCGCTTTCATGGTAAGTGTAAAGAAATCGCTGATACCGAATTATGGCTTCCCTTAAATTATTGTGATTAATGGGTCCAGAATTTCGTTGGAATGTAGAATCTTTTAATATAGCAGAACAAATGGGATTGAATTCTTCATAATTAAGGTAGGCAAACGCTGATTTTTTAACGTATGACGAGATCGGGCTTTCTATTTTTTGAGAAAGCTGACTGCGCAGATTCCTCAAACTGCTCTCTATTGTGCGAGCATAACTTTCCGATGTCACATCGCCTTTTGTTGTTATTTGCCTCCGATTCCAAATTCTAAACCTTTGCTCTTGAACGGCAATAGGTGTCTCTTTGGGATTGCTTAATCTGTTCGGCCTGCTAGACATTGCTGCATTTCCTCCTTCTTCGGCGGTGTCTACTTAGAACTGCGACAAGTAGCTGTTACAATTTATGATTAATTTTGTGTTCTAACGCTGAATTGTACGCGCTGTATGACACGATTTTGTAAGGTACGATAAATCTATGGACCCAGTATTAATAAACTAAAATATAAGCGGTAACCATAGGGATCAAAAGAATATTTTCAATCTGTAATGAAAACAAACTCGTTCAACCTATAAATTTTTAATGTGATTTAAGCCAACTGTGATTAAATATTAAAAATCACATCGTTTACTCATAGCTTTTCTCAATAAATGAATAAAAAGATCCGCCTATAGATAAGCTTGCTACTCCATACTTCAATGTCTATCTTTTTTGTTTTTCTTCTTCTAGGGCATGGAGTCAGGCATGCCAACATTAAGTGTTATTAGAAAATTGGTTGAAAAGAATCATCTCTGATAATAATTTTGTCTCCCAGTTTGTTTATTTCTATAATTAGTTGACATTCATTTTTACAGAATAAATATGAGTCTTTTTTAATTTGCATTTGTTCAGTGACAGACCGGACTTGCTTTTACTCAATTTACTGACTCGAATCGTTTTACCATTATATTCAAATCCAACAATTTGTTCCATCAAAATAATAAATGAAGTTTCGTTGAGACACTATTAGTGAACAATCCTTACATCCATAGCGTGTTATAGATATGGTCTTTGCCTCGCAACAGAAGAAATACTGTCAGCGGGTTGAATGTTTGATTCATAGGTTTCTGTTCCAATCAGAGCTTTGACAGCAGGTCGAGTTTGCGAGAAAAGGCGGGTTCAATGCCAGAATATGTCTTCTATGGTTGAATCGAATACGTCCGCCAGGCGGAAGGCCAAGGGGAGCGAGGGATCGAAATGGCCTTTTTCGATCGAAATTATCGTTTGCCGACTTACTCCCAGCTTTTTTGATAGCTGCTCCTGAGACCAGCCGCGCTCCTTTCGCATTTTTGCCAGGCAGTTATTCATGATGAACAAACCTCACAAATGCATACGACAGGGCAAGGATCAGGAGCATTGCTATCAGAACGCACACGAGCATGAGGGCCCATTGATCAGCCCCCATTAAACTGGTCAGCAGGCAACCGGCCGACACCAATACGATGAAAATACGGTATGAAAGTTGCTCGGCCTTTCCGTACCAGTGGCTCTCTATGTTCTCTTCTGCATGCGGATCAGCACCAGACAAGGTATTGGGATCCACCAAAATGACCCACCAAAGACTTACAGATACGGGACAAAGTATCACAGCCACTATTAGAGTCTTGATCATCCACGGCAAGGACTGTGGCATGAAGCCAGCCAGAATGATTCCCAGAACTATGCCGCTCACCAGGCCTGGAATCAAAGCGGCTATGAGCGCTGACATCGGACGGGAACCGAAACGAACAGTGCCAAACGATCTGGGTTGCACATCGACAGTCGCTTCGTTGCGCTTCTTGTCCTTCATGGATTTCTCCTTTGTAGAACTCAATTCAGGATCGGACGACCTGTATGAGCATCAGAATAAAGTAAAGTGAACTTTACGTCAAGCTAATTTGACATTCTTTATCTGGATGTTGTTTACCTAACGTCTTTTATCGCGACATTGGAAGTGGACCTCGAGGTTATTTTCGGTCTACAGCCGCTATGAAACCAGGCTGTCGGGAGAAAGCCATTCACAGGTATCTGCATAAAAGATTGCTTTATCAACTTGCTGCGCGGAAAGCTTGACTGTAATTATTAGAACGGGTATTGGCCAAACTCACGATTTTGTCGTGTTAATGACGCAGATGATTATTGGGATTCCAGCCTGCTCATCGTGTTGTTCGATGCCTCTGTTGCTTGTAATTCACCTTGTTGGGTTTCTCCGAACTTGAATATCTGTTGAGGAAATCAGTCATTTTTGTATCAGGAGAGGAAAGCCTGATTGCGTTTGGCATCGAGTTGCTATTGAAGCGAGCTTTGGGAACAAGCGCCAACGTATAGCAATGTTTGTGGTTTCTGCAGGACTTGATCTAAGCATACTCAGCAGGCAAATCCAAGAATGCTCAACTATAGGATGCGTTGCTCATATGAGCATTGCTTCATTATTCTTTATGTTGTAGATGCAGCTTAAATGTACATGGCCTCTGCCTAAATGCAATTCAGAGATTGGTTTTGGTCCAATCCTCGCAACAGCCAAGCAAAACTATGCTGATCGATCTCGAAAAACGATATTGACTGCTGCTATTTGTCGCAGCCGTGTCAGCAAACATTGAGACATCCTCATGATTCTTTTTAAGCAGTCCAATCTATTTGCCAAGACAAGTTTGAGGAATATGCCAAGAAGTCGCTGTTTACTATGATTCATGAACACAACGAATATTCTCGAAAGAAACACCAGCGAGCAGCACTATGTGCCTGACAGGCGCTCTTCTGGCAGCGGGCAAATCCCACTGAGTGAGGTTGATTCGCCTGTCTACTACGGCAGCCCAGCCGCGGTCGACGCCGATATTGTCATTCCCATATATAACGAGGAGGTTCAGCTGGCTGACTCCGTATCCACCTTATGCAGCTTCCTGGATCGTCACGCCAGAGATCTGACACCCTTTAGCTGGAACGTCGTGATTGCGGACAATGCCAGCACAGATGCCAGTTGGCAGATAGCCAAGTCTTTGTGCGACTGGTGCCCCAACCAGGTTCGTGCCTTGCACCTCGTGAGAAAGGGTCGCGGGTACGCCCTGAAACAGGCCTGGCTCAGCTCCAGGGCGGCAGTTGTCGCATATATGGACGTGGACCTATCCACCTACATCGGCTCTACAGGCAGCCTTATTCTTCCTCTGCTCCAGGGCGGGGCTGACATCGCCTTTGGCTCGCGTCTGTTGCCGCAATCTCAGGTCACCCGCTCCCCCAAACGTGAACTCATTTCGCGCACCTACAACCTCATGCTCCGCTCATATCTGGCTGTTTCCTTTCATGATGCCCAGTGCGGTTTCAAGGCCATTACTGCCCAGGCTGCACATGTCCTGCTGCCGCAGGTGAAGGATGACGAGTGGTTCTTCGATACGGAACTGCTTGTGCGTGCCCAGCAGGCCGGGATGACCATGTTGGAGCTTCCTGTCCGCTGGGTGGAGGATGCCGGCTCGACGGTCGACATTCCAGACACGGTAAAGAAGGATTTGGAAGGCATGCACCGGGTCAGGGAGGGTATGGAGGCCCGAACGGTCGAGGAGCTTCGCGTCGACCTGGACTCACCTGCCGTCTGGGATCAGATCCGCCAGCATGAGCTGCGTGGATCCCTCTTGCCTGCCGAAGAGGAGGATCCGCACTCAAGTATGCAGAATCCAGGCAAAGAGACTGCCGCTTGTTGAGCGGCTGACAGCAAACGAAATCTCATATAGAAAGAGCAAACGTTACCTATCATGAACGCTTCATTGGCTTCTCACAGCAGCTATGGCTTCTCCCAGCATTCGCGGACTTTCAATCCGCCACGATCAACAAGCGCAGATGCAGTCGCTGACGAGCACGCTTCCCGCGCGTATATTCTGCCGCGACGGACTCGTGGGGATTGGATGGCGCTGGGTGTCATGCTGCTTGCAGCCTGTGCAATATTCTTCATCAACCTCACGGCCTCCGGATACGCCAACGAGTTTTATTCAGCTGCGGCCCAGGCAGGCTCGGTCAGCTGGAAGGCGTTTCTCTGGGGGTCCCTGGACTCAGGGAACGCCATCACCGTGGACAAGCCGCCGGCAGCCCTCTGGCTGATGGCGCTTTCCGTGCGCATCTTTGGTCTGAGTTCCTTTGCCATCCTCCTGCCGGAAGCGCTGATGGGGGTGGCGACCACCTACCTGCTCTATGCCACCGTGCGCCGGTACTGGGGCAACTGGGCGGGCATTGTCACCGGATTCATCTTCATGTTCACTCCAGTAGCCGCGCTGATGTTCCGCTTCAACAACCCCGATGCCTTGCTGGTCTTGTTGATGACCGGTGCCAATCACGCGCTCCTCAGATCTCTGGAGTATGCCAACCATCCTTCTGGCAATCGAAAGCGCACATGGTGGATGATCCTGGCCGGTGCTCTGATCGGATTCGGCTTCCTTACCAAGCAACTGCAGGTGCTACTCGTACTGTCTGGTTTTGCCCTGGCTTTTCTTCTGGCATCGCCTACAGGCATGGTTCGTCGCGTCCTAGATTCACTGGCTGCCATTGCTTCCATGATCGTCGCTGCCGGCTGGTGGGTGCTGCTGACGGTCATCGTGCCAGCCAACGACAGGCCTTATATAGGCGGTTCCCAGCGCAACTCCTTCCTTGAGCTCACCTTTGGCTACAACGGTTTTGGACGCTTGACCGGCAGCGAAGAAGGATCCGTCATACCCGGCCACGGCCATGAAGGAGGCGGTATGCAGGCTGGTGGCGGTCGTGGCGGCAGCAAGTGGGGCCAGACTGGCCTCAATCGTCTGTTCAGCGGCGAGTTCGGCACGCAGATTTCCTGGCTGGCTCCTTTGGCTTTCGCAGGCATTGTTATCAGCTTGCTTGTTATCGGCAGGGCCGTCCGCACTGACGTGCGCAGGGCCAGCGTCATTGCTTTCGGAGGTTGGCTGACCTTCACCTGGCTCGTTTTCAGCTTTATGGCCGGCATTTTCCACCAGTATTACACCGTGGCTCTGGCACCTGCCCTGGCTGCGATGGTTGCCATCGACGCATTCAGTTTGTGGATCGCCCGGGACAAGCTCTGGGCCAGGATCGTCACGCCGATTCTTATCGCCTTCACGGCCTTCTGGGATTTCAGCCTGGCAGGTCGATCCCAGTGGCTCCCCTGGCTCAAGTGGGCCATCCTCATAATCGGTCTCATGGGCGCCCTCGGGTTTGCCCTGGCTGGGCTGTTGCGAATACGACGACTCGCTCTTGCTGCCCTCATTCTCTCAGTCATAGGGCTTATGGCCGGCCCTGCTGCATGGGCGCTGTACACCGTATCCCAAGGACATATGGGATCAATCGTTCTAGCTGGACCCAGCCTCACCTCAGGGAGCATGGGTGGCGGCCCAGGTGCCATGCCCGGGGGTGCTCCTGGTGGCGGTCGGCCTGGCGGTGGCCAGCATGGTGGTCGTCAGGCAGGCGGCATGGCACCTGGCAATATGCAGCAAGGCATACCTGGTGGTGACGGCGGTCCCATGGGCTCATACCAAATGGGGCAAGACCCGATGAATCAGCTGGGACAGCCGAGCAAGCAGGGCCAGATGCCCGGTGGCAATTCAAATAGTCAACAGCCTCCTAGCATGGGTTCTCAAGGACCAGGTTCCATGGGCCAGGGTTTTTCAGGGTCACTAGGGGAATCCAGCTCTTCGGGTGCGCCCTCCATGCGTTCACAGCGCAGGGGCAAATCTGGATTCCATGTGGTATCAGAAGGAGGAAGGATGAAAGTAGGAAGTCTGCTTGGTGAAGGCCGGTCAAGTTCCAAGATCGTCGCCAAGCTGGAAATGTCATCCGATTCCTATCGCTGGGCTGCTGCCACTACGGGATCCCAGCAGGCGGCGGGCTATCAGCTGGCTTCTCAAAAGCCGGTCATGGCCATTGGTGGGTTCAATGGTTCCGACCCCTACCCCAGCTTGGAACAGTTCAAGCAGTACGTGAAGGGTAAGCAGATTCATTACTACATAGCCGGTGAGATGGGTGGCCATCGAATGGGAGGTTCAGACACTGCCACGCAAATCTCGCAGTGGTTGGCCAAGCACTACACCGCAACCACGGTTGATGGAGTCACTGTGTATGATCTGACCCAGCAGAAGGCTGGGTAAGCGGCGGGAGCTCAACTCCCTGGAAGCAGACTTGTCATCTGTCGGTTAAAAGCATTGATTACCACTTTACTAGGAAATGTATGATGACGGTGAATACTATATAAAATGTTAGTCTGCTATATATCTTTATTGCTTTAACTAATCAAATAAAGCATAGAATTATCCAGCGCTGTAACACCAAGATGGTGTTACAGCGCTTTTCTTTATTAAGATCTGACTTAAAATGAATATGGTTTATGCTATTTCTTGCATAATCCTTATGCAGCCAAGTTAGTGTCATGACTAAACGACAACATAATAAAAGTTAGACCAACATCGACTAAAGACAACATGTAAAAGCCTTCTTTTGCCGGTATTTGTAATGATGTAATCAAAAAGAGCATCAAATAAGCTTGTATTTTTCTTCCCTTTTCTGAAAAGCTTCTGCGCCTCCATCAAGGATTTCACACGCGTGTTCTCTAATGCCACATTTCTCCAGAACTGTTTGGCAGTTTACGTCATTTGGTTTTGAGTATTCCAGTGAACCAGACAAATATGAAAACAGTTTGTGATTCGCATTTTTGCGGTCTTCGCCATCACGATTTGCCACGATGACCTCTTCAGAATCAGCACCAATCACCAAATTTGCGTTATGCGTTACCATGATTATTTGGCGCTTCTTCTTGCTTTTAACTAAATAAGGAACGATTGTGTTGTAGATAGATCTACTATCAAGATCATCCTCTGGCTGATCAATGAGTAGCGGCCATGGTTCGTCAGAATCGCTCAAAATTAAGGTCAATGCAAACAGCGCTTGTTTTCCAGGCGTCATTGATGATTTTTCGAAGCCACCAATATGATCGTTGTCCAATATAGCCCCGAATCGAATCTCGTCTGATAATTTAAAAACGTCTATTGCAGCATTGACCTTTTCATATCCCTTATTTACCTCGAGTGAGTTATTGAAAAGTGATTTCAGGAAAGCCTCTGGTTCGTCTTGTGCTTTGATATAATTGATGTCATCTCCTCTGTGCTGAATATAATCGTTATTAGAACGTCTATTAAATTCACGGTTTGCTTGCTCAATGCTACTGGGATCAATTCCCTTCTCAACTGTAAAAGTTAATTCTTCAAACTCTCTACCTGCTGAATTAAATTGGCTTTCAAACGATGAAATTAATTCTCTACGCGTCA
Source organism: Bifidobacterium sp. W8112 (assembly GCF_016101425.1). Lineage (NCBI taxonomy): Bacteria > Bacillati > Actinomycetota > Actinomycetes > Bifidobacteriales > Bifidobacteriaceae > Bifidobacterium > Bifidobacterium sp. W8112. The sequence continues at coordinate 74,608 of NZ_JACFQN010000003.1, forward strand.
CCAAAGCTCGGGTTAACGATTTAATACTTTCAGCATTTTTATTATAATACGATTTTATCTTTTCTTCTATGACTTCAATATTTTTGATATTCTTTTCGAGAGTCGTTATTTTTTCCGAAATACTCGATATTTCTTTGTTCTCTTTATCTTTGTTTATGAGCTTAGAATTTGTTTTCTGGATTGATTTAATTTGTGATTTTGTATCCTGAATGGCAATTTCCAATTTGGAAGCATACTGATTGATTATCTGCTCAATTTGAGATGTAAGTTTCTTTGCCGTACTTGTTTGAAGGTCAGTAATTATGTTCACCAAGTCAACGGGAAGGTCTGTTAGCTCAGGCTCTATTTCGATATGAACAGCTATAGTGCCAGGTTGTATATGAACTACATTCTGATTGTTGTTGATGCCTTTAGAAAAAACCGACATCAGTATTTTACGGTTTTTGTCCAGCTCCTCTGAAGTACTCTTTAGATCTGCTATCTCCTTTAATATATTTTGTAACATTTTTAGGTCATCACTGGATAAACCATTACTTTGTATAGAGTTTATTTTGTTATGTAACTCACTTATTTCCTTTGAAATTGCTTTCGAATCACCACAGTTGCGTAAATTATTTTCCTCTTGCTTAATTAGTTCAGAGTTGGAAAACCAGGATTTTATAGATGTTTCGATTATATTTTCCGTCTGTTTATTTCGTGTTTCGTAGTATTCATATGCAGCTTTAACTTCAGGATATTTGTTGAACAGAACAGGACGTATCTTACTAGTAATTTCTTTAGGTTTCTCACTTAACGAGTATAGACCGTTCTGCGGAATGTAGATCACGCGACCACCTACACTACCAGACAGCCATTCTACATGGCATGAATCATTTTTTACATCATCCCATGTATATCCTGCTGCCGGTCCCACTTGATTTTTATCAGGTATATTTGACACTTTAAGTTGAGTTGCAACTGTAGAGTCTGGATCGACTGCATAAGCTATATGAGCGAGTAATGCTGACTTGCCTGATGATCGACTGCCGATAATTGAGTTTAGATTTTTGTTTAGAACAATCTTTTCAGGAAAATTAGAATTACTAGGAAAGGTAATTGTATCTATAATATGATAAGTGTGTTTTTCATCAGGTTCGTTTGGTTGTAGTGCTACTCGATCTTCAGGTTCAACCAGTGTTTGCAATAACCCGCTATATGTTAGATCTGCCTTGATCCATAGCACGTTTCGATGATCTCCACCAGTGTTAATGCTCTTCCCTAGGCGTTTATTCAAGTCATCAAAATTATGTGCGTCAGATCCGTCGAATACTGGCTTAGCCTTGACCTTTTCATCTGTTTCGAGGCGAGTTACATCTAGAAAATAGTCGCGTGAACTTTCGTTTGCAAATACCGCATCTGAAAACTTATCTATCTCATCAGTGAGTAGTTTCTTTCTTTCTATTCCGGCACCTCCTGGCCGGATCCCATCGCCTTTGGCTGAGACTACAACTAACAAATATTGCTGACGATGCTCTGGAACGAGTGCATTTGGCCCAAAAGTATCTTTTATTGCCGCTTCAATGGCTTTTTTGTCGACGGTGGCTTTCTTGAACTGCTCTGGTGTATCTAATTCATCGCAAGAAACAGATCTGCTGTCCGGGCCGATAGTTTCACTAGTACGTAATGCATGCATGAAATTATTAATTTTTACTTGTTTCAAGTTGGGGTTGAACAATAAGTGAATATTAATAACTTCACCAGAACGATTAACTGCCGTTGTCAAACGTAATTCAAGATTTGGAATAAATAGTTTATCGTCCTGAGGGAATAAAGACCTATAGCGCTTCGTTGCTAAGAAGAAAGTGTCTAAGGAGAAGTAATCGGTCAGTCCAAAAGCCTGTACATCAGAATTATGGAGAATTGTGCAAAACCGATCTAAAACATTGCTGTTCTGTTTTATGCTACCGTATCCATTATTCAATTTTGTTCCAGGAAGGTGAACATGGAGATCCCATTTGCGCCACTCAGAGCCTCTTTCGAAATGTATAGTCATTACCAACCTCCCCTAATCGGCTAACTCTTCAATCAATACAATTGTATATAACAAGTTGTACTGCGACATGCTTCTTTGTATTTTGGAGTTACGCAAATAACTAAGAGAATTATGAGTTCGTCTTATTGGCTGATCGCGGTTTGATCTTGTTCCTGCTCCACTAGTCACAAAAGAATACAGAACTTTCGTAGCTTGGTATAAGCGTATCCCAACATTTTATTTATGAGCCTCTGTAAACCAATTTGAGAGAGTCGTAAACCGTTTCGATGTAGAACGGGTTTCACTAATTCATATTTTAAATTCGGCAAAAGGACCTATTTATGTCATTGACTTATACACGTTGACCATCAGACATGCTGAAATTTGCTGCTAATGCTGGTAAGGAAAATAAAGTTGTCGGTTGTCACCCATAAGGTCTATAAATAACAACTGAAAAAGCCTGCAACAGGTGTATGGAAACACCGTTGACACTTTCGAAATTCTGCGCAAGTTGAATAGCTAAATTTAAATCTATTTACTATCAGGTTGGTATGTTTGGCCATCAAAGAGAACAAAGGCAGATTCTGCGGAAATACACATTCTCAAATAGCATCTGTCCTAAAAACTGCAGAGAATATGCTTTTCCCTTCATATTTGTGTTGTCTCGCTCCATAATATAATAAGGGTTGGCTTTGTTCATTTTTAGGGTATATTAACAATACTCCAGTTTTTGCCGTTATTTACGCCCCTTCAAGTACTTCCGTATCTTCTTCAGGGCCCAGTCGTAATGGCTGGAGGTCGAAGAGATGAAGGCAGAGCCCAAGGTAGAGTTGCCTGTCCATGGGAGGGCGCCCTTGGTGAATAGCTGCTCGTCGGTGAACGATTGCGCCAGGGTCATGACCTTCTTATGGGATTCGATAAACAGGTTCAAGGCCTGATCGTAGGTGGTGTCATCATGCTTGTCTCGCAGCTTCACATTCATCTCGCCGTAATTGCGCCAGTTGTAGCCGTCCGGAAGAAAGTCGTGGGTCCTGCCCTCCTGGTTGTCTTCCACCCAGTTCAACAGCAGCTGATGCCACTCGTAGAGATGGACGAGCACGTCCTTGATGTTCCTGTCGCGTGCCCAATGGGCCCCCTTCTCCTTGCTCAGGTCGAAGGAAAAGCGGCCATTGCGTTCTTCGGGTATCAGCGGCTCAAGCAACGCCATCAGCTTGTCGAAGCCATCATCAGCCGCCTTGATGAGTTCTTCCTTTGTGGTAGGTCGCGCCATGACGGTCCTCCATTTGTCTGTTGTTGACAAGATTTGACTGGTCCATCGTCACCTGTCTCGGTTTGTCATCGACTGTACCCTATATGAGCCTTACAAATGCTCGCGTGTAGGAAATCATCGCATACTCCAGTGTTTACCTGTATTGGCGGAAAGCCATCAAATGCTCACAGCTGCACCTACCAATCAAATTCATCAAGCCGAGCTCTGCATATGCCGACTTAATTTATTTAACAAGGGGCATGAAGGAATGGCAGAGGTCGGCAGGCTGCATTGGCGCAAATATGTATTCGGGTGCATACAGCAGGACTTTATTACTCGCCTATGGCATGCGATATGACGCTGACAGAGTTCTCGAATCTGGTGGTCAGAGCTTGGATTCCTGTGGCTGCGGCACCAAGCAGGGATGCGATGAGCACCACTACGATCCAAGCGCCCCATTGCACGCTCATCTGTGATTTGCCCATGAAGCGCGAGAGCATGAAGGTCAGGGATGAGGTGCAGAGCAAGGTGATGACCAGGGAGAACAGTGTGCTGGTAATCATAGTGATGATGCCGTCAAGTGCGCCCAATACTCTGAGCTGGCCGATTCCGGCACCTGATACGTAGGTCAGCGCCAGATCAAGTCCTCTGCCTTTGGAAGTGATCAAGGTGCCTGCAATTGCACCTGTTATCGCGATGATCAGTGGCGGTCCAGTGAGCGCCAGGAGACTCGCAAACATGTCTGCGGTCGCCGGAACAGTGCTGTCTGGTGTGGGGGGCAAAGCGACTTGCATGGTGGTGATCATCGTGCTCAACCCTCCGCCGACGGTCATCAGCAATGACAGACCTGCAGTCATCGGGATGATCGCCGCTCCCTGGCGCTGTATGCTGCCGACAGCCTGCTGGCCTGCCAGCCTCCAGGTTCTGGATGGCAACGCCACAATACGCGTCCATATCGCCGTGAAGCCGGGTAGGAAGTATGGTGCGAAAGCTGCCAGCGAGAATATCAGGAGGAACATGCCGCCCATGGCGAAGGCGAGAAATACCGTCATCCGATCCGCAGCGGCATTGCTGCTCATCTGACTTGCAGGAGGGTTAGTTGCAAGTGCAAAAGCTGGAATCAGCAACATACAGCCCGCGCCAATCAAGCATACGATTCCCAGGAGGAAGCGGAAGACGCCTATCCGCTTTGGCGGGTTCTGGGATTGCCTGAGGGCTTCAATTGGTCGTATTTTCGAGAGCGAACGGATAGTCAACAGGGTGCTTATGAAGATGGGCGCAGCGCTGAAAGCGAGGCCCTTGCCCAGCGAATTGAACAGGTGGCTGCTGGCATATGTCAAATGCAAATTGAGCGGATTTGTCACCATGGCGAAGATCAAGGGTGTAATCACTGGCAGCAAAAGGCAGGTGGCTGCAATAGACAGGATGCATAATCCCATGACAATCAGCAGATTCCAGGCCAGCAGTTGCCAAGGCAGAGCGCCTTGCAAAACCATGAGCGCCAGTTGATGCCGTCGTTGATTCAGTGCTGAGTTCATGACCCATAGCAGCACAGCTACGGTGATGATCACGCTGAAGGCTAAGGCGGGACCAGTGTATGAGGATCCAAGTTCCTGCTCCGGACCTTGATAGTCCTGATCAATGATTGCGGCGACCGCGATGAGGGAGCAGATGACAGTCTGGGATACGACCATGGCCAGCAAGACGGCGCTCCAGACCATGGGCGCTGCTTTGAGTTCGGACAGAGCGCCTCTCATGCCATGGGTGCTTTCGCAGAGAATGACTGGCTGATACGGCCATCGCGCACGGCAAACAGCCGATCGCACTGACCTGCCACCTCATTGTTATGCGTCACCAGTACGATGGTTTTCTTCTCGTGGTTGGCAAGGTCCTTCAGCACCGATATGACCTTTTCTCCGGATTCCTGATCCAGGGCGCCAGTCGGCTCGTCTGCGAATACCACGTCTACGTCGGATAACAGGACCCGGGCCAGGGCAACACGTTGCTGCTCGCCGCCTGACAGCAGGGTGACGCTTTTCTTTTTCTGATCGATCAGGCCAAAGTACTTCAAGAGGGAATCCGCCGTCTTTCTGGGAAAGCGGGATCCACGAAGGGTGAATGGCAGAGCCAGATTCTGTTCGACTGTCATGCTGGTGATCAGGTTGTAGGACTGGAATACGAAGCCTAGATGCTGGCGTCTGAACTTGGTCATGGCCGACAGCCCCAGACGGGTTATGTCCTTGCCCAGCAGAAGCACAGTGCCGCTAGTGGCCTTCTCCAGTCCAGCCAGGCAGTACAGCAGCGTCGATTTGCCGCTGCCTGACGGCCCTATGATGCCGGTCATCTCCCCCGGATAGGCAGTGAATGCGATGTCATTGAGAATGGTCAGTGAATCGCCACGGCGCGGGGAGACCACCATGGACAGCCCCGTAGCTTCAATCGTTGGTGTCGGGCCTCTGCTTTCGCTTACGTTGGGGTTATTCATAGTTGCATCTTTCCCTTGGATGATCATCGACGACCTTCCAGACCGAGGCATCTACGCCCAGTAATGCTGATTCGCCTCGCAGATGTCATCGCCCGCGTTCGTCGCTTGACCCTGTATGACGGTCATCCTTGTCGTCATCAGTCACTTCCATTGATATCAGCGAAAGAAGGGATGAAATACCCTGATCTACCCTGAATTATCCCTGACTCGGCCCTGATTTTTTCGAAATAAGAGGTATGTTCAGGCAGGCATGCTTACGCGGCGCCACCGGTAATGTCAGCAGCGCCGAGAATCAGCTGATTACTGCTGCAGTCTCATTCGCCAACAAGCACTAGGGATTTGATGGCGGTGCGCTGGTCCATGGCCTCATAGGCTTCCTGGATGTGAGCCAAGGCAAAGCGCTGGGTGAAGACCTTGCCTGGCTGGATGCTGCCCTTGAGTACCTGGTCAAGCAGCAGATGCCTGTCATATGTGGTGACTGCGGCCGTGCCTCCTCGCAGCCCAACATTGCGCCAGAAGAGCTTAGAGGTGTCCATGGTAGCCTGCTGCGGTACGCCGACCCTGCCGACTACTGCGCCGGGCCGGGCTGCTCTGACAGCAGTGTCGGTGGACAGTTCGGTGCCCACGCATTCCAGGACGGCATCGGCTCCGGCTCCGTCGGTGAGGGCCATGACCCGCTCCACAGCAGCGTCGCCGCGTTCAGCCACGATGTCAGTGGCCCCGAATTCACGCGCCAGCTTCTGGCGGTCCTCATGCCGGCTCATGGCGATGATGCGTTCGGCCCCACGCAGCTTGGCTGCTATGACTCCGCACAGACCCACCGCCCCATCGCCCATGACAACGACTGTGTCGCCTTCTTTGACCTGGGCTGTTGCGGCTGCATGATAACCGGTGGCCATCACGTCGGAGAGGGTCAGTAGGGAGTCGAGCATGTCGTCGCTGTAGTCCTCAGGCTGGCCTGGAATCTTCACCAAGGCCCAGTCCGCGTTGGTGAATCGCAGATACTCGCTCTGATAGCCGCCGCTCCCCCGCCTGTCTGGATCAAGGCAGTCACCGTCGAAGCCAGCTCTGCAGGCCGCGCAGTGTCCACAACCATGAGTGAAGGGTGCTATGACGAAGTCACCAGGTTTGACATGAGTGACATCCGAGCCCACCTTTTCGACCAGGCCGATGGCCTCGTGCCCTACGTGACTGCCTGCGGGCATTGAGGAAATCCCCCGGTACCACCACAGGTCGGATCCGCACACGCAGGCTCGAATGACCCGAATCACGGCGTCTCCGGGCTTTTCGATGGTCGGCATCGGCGCTTCCTCCAGCTCGATGCGGCCCGGCTTTACAAACTTTGCTGCCTTCATGCTCTTGCTCCCCATTCTTCACTACCTGGCGTATTTGCCTGCCAAGTATGCGGATGAAACATAGTCTACGGAGTTCAATCCGCTTGAAGTCAAGTCGATGCCTTATTGTGCGCGATTTGCAGAGGTGCGGACAAGATCAAGATTGTTACGCGGGAACACGGTCATAAGATGCAACCATATATAGGTGCCGTATAGAGGTGGCGTATAGGTGTACCGTCATATGCCTTGTGACTCGGCCGAACCACAAGGGATCAACTCACTTGGAAGAGCTTTCAGGACTACCAAGTTCCTTGAGGAAGGCGGCATAGGCCTGGGGGTTGCGATGGTTTTTGCCCGCTTGAACGATCAGCCCGTGGTATTCGCGCAGGTCGTTGAGCGGCCATTGATCAACCTGAATAAAATCCGCCTCGTACTCTTCGCCCTCTTGGTATGACCGCAGGGAGGCCCATCCCAGACCGTCCAGCATCCGGCGTGCATAGGCATCCCAGATAAAGCAGCGCTGGCCGAAGGCATAAAGCCGTATGACATCCGCCGTTTCGCGTCCAACCCCGGCAATGGTGAGCAGGTCGTCACGCAGGCCTTCATCCGCGCAGTCCTCAACATCGGCCGTGCGGATGCCGTGAGCCAGCAGCCACTGAGCCAGGGCTTTGCAGGTACGTGCCTTGGCCTTCATGAAGCCGCTTGATCTGATCAAGTTTGTCAGCCTTGTCAGGTCGACATCGGCCATGTTGCAGGGGTTGAGCAGATCGGCTTTGCGCAGCTGCTCGATGGACATGGCCGCGTTTCCCCAGGCTGTATGCTGGACCAGCACCGCTCCGATCATCATCTCGAAGTCGGTCTCTGCCGGCCACCAATTCTGCAATCCCAGGCGAGCGAGCAAACGTGAATACAGCCACTTTGAGCAACCGGCATTTATCCTGCCTGCATTGCCCATAACGCCTCCACCAAACTATTTGACGCTTTTCATGGTAACAGCTGGCTCAAGCCGGTGCGGAGCGAGTCAGAGAATGGCAGGCGCCTGGGCGAAGTCAGTGATAGCGCCATCAGCCTCAGAGCGGATGGCATCCCAATCCTTGGCCGAAGACTGGTCGTACATGGCCCAGACCTTCATCCCAGCGCGTTTGGCCGAATCGACGGCGACCAGAAGATCCTCGAACACTGTGCAACGGTTAGGCGCGACGCCCAGCATCCGTGAAGCCAACAGGTAGATTTCCGGCTCCTCCTTGCCAATGCTTTTGGCATCATCCACGCTGCAGACCTGGTCGAAACAATCGGTCATGCCAGCGTGCTTCAGAGCAGCCTGTCGCAGGCGCGGAGGGAGGCTGGTTGCCACAGCCAGGGCGGCTCCGCTTGCTTTTAGCGCCTGCAGGTAATCGAGTGCATGCGGCTTGGGCTGCACAGCCGTGGCGTAGAGCAGGAGCGCGTCCTGGTTCCACTCCTCCACAAGGTCCTCTGGCTGCTCGTCAAGGTGGAAGCGATCGATGGTGTACCTGGCGATGGCGCCGGTCTGCATGGAGGCCACTGCAGAGGCGTAATCGGCTGGCATGGAAATGTTGCGGCGAGCAAAGAATCGTTGGTCGATGTCCTTCCAGACTCCCATGGAATCCAGAAGAGTGCCATCGAGATCGAAGATGGCGGCCTTGCCAATGTTGACTTTTGTTCTATTTTCGCCCACGCCGCAAGTTCTCCTTTTCGTCGAAGTTATTTATAGTAGCATGATCTCGGATCAGGTCTGGCTCACCGGTTTTGAGCCAATGTTCTCCCCGATCAGCCTTGGCTTCAGAAAAGTAGGTATGTTCAACAGTTTAATATTGCCATGCAAGCTATTAATCTCAGCGATTGTCAATTATTTTGCGCTCAGCGAGCGAAAAGCACATAAAAGTTGAAGAATATATACAATATTGGTTGAAACAATGTTAGCATGCAAATACTAGAGAAAATCATCGAAAAAGGAGTCTTATGGCTATTCAAGAAACAACAGCGGCTCTGGCTGATCCCCTGCGTCGTCGTGTGCTGGATCTTTTGGAGCAGGGCGGCATGGAGGCTGGACGCCTGGCCGAAAAGCTGGGAATGACGCCATCCAAGCTGTCCTATCATCTGCGGAAGTTGAAAGAAGCAGACCTGATTGTCGGCCACAAGCAGGGCACCAGGGTCATCTACGAACTCAATCTGAGCGTGTTGGACAGCACTATTCAGTGGCTCTACCGCCTGCGGACCAGCGCCAGCGACAAGCGAAGTGTGTCTGAGCCTCAGACTGTGAGCAAGGAAACTGGTTCGACGGCGGTTTCCGAGTCCTAAGGAGACTCTCATGGCGGATGGCAGCAAAGCGGGTCGGTTCGTCCCGACCCTTGTCGCGGCTCAGTGGTTGCCGGGGATAATCATGCTGGGCGTAAGCCGCATAGTGGTCAATCGTCTGCCGAATGAAAACGTCCCGCTTCATTGGAACGCTCAGAACCAGGTGGATCGCTGGGGCTCTCCCCAGGAGCTGATTTGGATACCCTGCTTCTGTCTGGTCATTGCGCTGATTTGGACCATTCTCATGCTCGTCCTGCGCGCATATTTGATTAAACGTGGTGATGAAGCGGGACATACCTTGACCGTTTTTCTGCTGGGTGGTCTATGCATGCAGATTATTTTTGCGGTTTTAGATCTGTTCGAATTAGCTGTTGCTGATCCTCATTGGGGATGGTGGCCGACGGATTTCGGCATTGATAAGGTCGCCATGCTTTTGACCGGTCTGACTCTCATAGTCATCGGCAATCTTGCTCCTAAAACCAGACCCAACGGCATCAGCGGTTTTCGAGTGCCAGGTGCCTACGCCAGCCGCGAGGCTTGGCGCCGTTGTCAGCAGTTTGGCGGGGTGCTCTTCATGATTCTGGGCGTGGTCATGATCCTGTCTGCCCTGGCTTATAGCGGAGTCAGACTCTACTGGACCTGCGGAACCGCTCTGGCAATCGTCCTTGTACTCATATGTGCCTATGGTTCATACGCTGGCAGAAAGTATGCCGGGCAGGGCGGACCGGTGTACCACCGCTAGTACTTATATGCAATGAGTGGTTTGAAGGAGACTGCAAATAACAGATCTGCATATACGTAATGGGGACTATCTGAATCCTTTGGAAGGATTTGGAGGTCCCCTAAATACAACAAATGTCCAGAAACACAGTTCCTTCTACAAGGATTTGTAGACAAGGCCGTCTAGTCGAGAAGGCAAGGTCCCTGGGCCGACTTAAGCGCCGGGCCAGGGACCATCTTCATTTGCGCTTCTTCTTTTCGCGGATATGCACGGAGATCTGGATGGGGGTGCCCTCGAAGCCGAATTCCTCACGCAGGCAGCGTTCCAGATAGCGGCGGTAGCCGTGCTCCAGGAAGCCGGTGGCGAAGATCACGAAACGCGGTGGCCTGGTGGAGGCCTGGGTGGCGAAGAGAATCCTTGGCTGCTTGCCGCCCCGCAGCGGATGCGGGTGGGCAGCCTGAACCTTGCCCAGGAAGGAGTTGAGCTTGCCGGTCGGTATGCGCTTGTCCCACGATTCCAGAGCTGTGCGCATGGCCCTGGCCAGCCGGTTGGTGTGCCAGCCGGTCTTGGCAGACAGGTTGACCCGCTCGGCCCAGGTGACCCGGTCGAACTCGGTCTGCCAGAGCCGCTCGAGACGCTGACGGCCGAAGTCGTCCAGCAGATCCCACTTGTTGAAGACCAGGACGATGGCCCGGCCGGCATCCACGGCTTGGCTCATGACCTTCAGGTCCTGGTCGGCGATGGGCTGGGAGGCATCGAAGAGAATCAGCGCCAGTTCCGAGCGTTCGATGGCCGCCTGGGTGCGCAGACTGGAGTAGTACTCGGCCCCCGAGATCTTGTGCAGGCGACGCTTGATGCCGGCGGTGTCGATGAAGAGCCAGTCCTCGCCGTCTACCTGTACCACTTCGTCGACCGGATCACGGGTGGTGCCCGCTACATCGTGAACCACGGCCCGCTCCTCGTGGGCCAGCTGGTTGAGCAGGGAGGACTTGCCCACGTTGGGCCGCCCGACCAGGGCCACCCGGCGCAGGCCTTCCGGAGTAAGGAAGCCCGAGGTCTTCTCAGCCTTGCTGAGCTGTTCCAGCGCTGCGTCCAGCAGGTCACCTATCCCCCGGCCGTGCATGGCGGAGATGGCATAGGGTTCGCCCAGGCCCAGCTTCCAGAATTCGGAGGCGGTGTAGTCGGCCATACGGTCATCCAGCTTGTTGACGGCCAGCACGACCGGCTTGCCGGCGGCTCGCAGCATGGTGACGATCCGCTCGTCGCTGGCGGTCAGCCCAACCTGGCCATCCACAACCAGAATGACGGCATCAGCCAGGGATACGGCGACCTGCGCCTGGGAGGCGATGGCGGATTCGATGCCCTCCACATCGCTTTCCCAGCCGCCGGTGTCCACCAGCTTGAATTGGGTGCCGGCCCATTCAGCCTCGTAGCTGACACGATCCCGAGTCACGCCAGGGGTGTCTTCGACTACGGCAGCACGGCGGCCGAGAATCCTGTTGACCAGGGTAGACTTGCCCACGTTGGGCCTTCCCACCACGGCCAGCACGCCCACGGCCTTGGGTCCTTGGTTTTGGTCATCCTGGCTCTCTGAGCCGCCCTCCAGCAGAGCACGGTCCTCTTCATCCAGCTCATAGTCGTCCAGGTTGCGGGCGTACTCGTCGTAGGAGTCCTCCTCCATGGCCGAGGAGACCAGATCGATCAGGATCTGCAAGGTTTGCTCGAAGGTCAGATCGGAGTTGTCCACGGTGGTCACCCCGTCCGCGGCGCTCATGAAAGAGGTGACCTTGGAATCCCGGGCATCCCGGGCAGCCAGATCCTCGGCGCCGGCTGATCCAGCCTGGGCCTGGCCGCTTCGGCGGGCCTGGCGGACCTCCTCACGGGCTGTCAACAACACACGGACCTGGGCATCCGGGGCCACCACGGTGGTGATGTCCCGTCCTTCGGCCACCACGCCTCGCTCCTGGTCGGCCATGATGGCCCGCTGGGCAGCTATCAGAACCCGGCGCACGGCCGGAATCGAAGAGACCACGGAAACATGCTCGGAGACCCTGGTAGAGCGTATCTCTTCATCCACGTCACGACCGTCCAGGCTGACTGTGGGATGCTCGGGGTCGAGCCCCATAACTAGATGTCCTCCGGTGATGGAGTCGGCCACGGCCTCGGTGATTGCCTCCTGGTCAGGCTGGTCCGCGTCCAGGTCCAGCCCGCGGTCCATGCACCATAGGGCGACCGCCCGGTACATGGCGCCCGTGTCCAGGTAGGCCAGGCCGAAATGCTTGGCCAGGGCCTGTGAAGTGGATGACTTGCCCACTCCCGCAGGGCCATCGATGGCGACGGTGATCACAGTCCGACCTCCTTATCCAAGGCCTTGATCTCGGCGGCGGAGAGCACCCGATAGGAGCCAGGACGAATCTCGCCCAGCCGGATGGGGCCGATCTGGGTGCGCACCAGCCGGGTCACCGGGTAGCCGATGGCACCGAAGATGCGCCGGACTATCCGGTTCTTGCCCGAATGCAGAACCACCTTGACGATGGTGTGCTCGCGGTTGTGGTCGATGATGGCGCAATGGTCCAGGCGGATCAGGCCGTCGTCCAGCTCCACACCCTGGGTGACCAACCTCCGGCAGACATTGCCGCCGATGTGGCCGCTGAGCGTGGCGATATAGGTCTTCTCCACCTCGTAGCGCGGGTGCATGACGTGCTGGGCCAGCTCCCCGTCGTCGGTCATGAGGATCAGGCCCTCGGAGTCATAGTCCAGCCTGCCCATGTGGAAGACCCGCTCGTAGCGGTCCCCGATGATGTCACGCAGAGTGAACCGACCCTTGGGGTCGTCCATGGTCGAAAGGACCTTGCGCGGCTTGTTCAGGGCAAGGGTGACATGCTTGTCGTTCAGATGGATGCGCGATCCATCAACGCGGATCTGCTGGTGGGATGGGTCCACCCGGCTGCCCAAGGTGGTGACCAGCTCGCCGTCGACCTCGACCCTGCCCTGGGTGATGATCTGCTCGCATTTGCGACGAGAGCCGAATCCGGCCTGGGCCAGCACCTTTTGGAGGCGGATGCCTTCCTCCCCCTGTTCGTGCGCTCTGATCGCCTGTGTGTATGGATGTGGCATCGTTCTCCCAACGTGGCCTGATAGATATGTAACGGTTAACGTTCCGGGCGACCGCAGCCGCCAAAAGGTCATATCATACTATATCGGAGCCTAGGGAAGTGTTGTTGGCTTGCCCTAAGCTGGAAGCTGTTGTTGTTCATTGTCGTCGAAGGGATTGCAAGGTGGGGAACATGACTATGGAAGCAAGTGCTGAGCCGGTCCTCGAACAGGCCGACGGGCAGGTTGCCGCAAAGCCCGTCCGCAGGCGGATCAGGCCCCGTGATGTTCGTTGGATTCGTGCCGCCGCCGAGCTGGCGGGCACCTTCCTGATCTGCGCGGTCATCTACCTGTCCTACAGCTTCGGCCAGCTGGTCATGGGCCAGCCCAGTGTGGTGCTGCCGGTCCTGGGAACCGCCCTGACCTACCTGGTCGTGACGGCCATGTTGGGCGGCGTCTCCGGCGGACACTTCAACCCCGCCGTGACCGTGGCGGCCATGTTCACCTCGCAGATCAGCATGGTGGATGGTCTGATCTACATCGTCGCCCAGGTGATCGGCGCTATTGGCGCCGGTGCACTCGCCGTTGCCCTTGTGCCGGTCAGTAAGTCCGTGCCGGACAGGACCTGGCTCATGTTCTCGGTGAACGGTTTTTCCGGCGGCTCGCCCGCTGCGGCCACCCTGGGTCAGCAGCACATCGCCTTCGGGGCGCCCATGGCCATCGTGGTTGAGCTGATCGGCTGCATGATCGTAGTGGCTGCGGCCATCACCACCCTGCGCTCTGACGGACGTGCCCGCCGCAACCATGCTCTCTACACCGGGCTAGCCTATGGCGTCGGCGTGCTGGTCACCTACCCCATCACCTGCTCGGGACTGAACCCGGCTCGCTCCACCGGTATCGCCATCTTCGCCCAGTCCAAGCACATGGCCGTCAGCCCGATCTCCCAGCTCTGGCTCTTCTGGATCTGCCCGCTGCTGGCTGCCTCTCTGGTGGCCCTGGTCATCATCATGACCAGCATCATCACCGACAACATGGCCATGCGTGCCATGGGCGCTGCCACTGATGCGCAGCGTGTTGCACAGGTGGATGCAGATGCTCAGGCACAAGCACAAGCTGATGCTTTTGCCCCCGGTGCCCAGGCTCAGGTGGGCCCTGATGCTCAGGCTGAAGCCTTTGCTCCTGCCGGTGCCCAGGCTCAGGATCAATCGGCCCAGGCATCACCCGCTCCGGTTCAAACCCCTGTTGCTGATACAACTGACAAGGTCGCCCCTGCAGACACCAATGCTCAGACCGTCGATGTATCGTCTCTATCCGATTCCGATGCAGGTCAGAATACCGATGCTGGAGAGGACACTGTTGCCCCTGCTGAGGCAGGAACCATTCCTGACCTGCAGGTCGAGCCTCTTCACACTGCTTCTGAAAACGAAGACGGTGACAATCAACCCGAAGACAAGCCTACTGAAGGCTGAAAAGTCAAAAAGAGGTCACAGCATCAGCTGAATGCTGGTGTAGGTGACCAGCAGGCCAATGCCCAGGGCGATGCTGATGAAGGCATCGAAGGGCACTGACCGCACCTTCCAGGGGCTGCGTTCCTTGAGGATCAGACGCAGGGCGCCGCAAACCAGGGCCGCGACGGACACCAGTCCGGTCGCGGCCCATGTGTATCCGCAGAAGGCCACGAGCGCGGCGACAAGCACCACGAGAAAGATGATGGCCTCGCAGATAGGACGACCCTCCTGAGCCTCCGAGACGAAGGGGTGGCCTCGACCTGAAGTCTTAGGCGGTTGCGGGGGCTTGGGGTTCGGGTTTTCGGTCTTAGCCACGTCTGCCATGTTCTCCTGCCTTCCGCACATGCTCTGTCGGTTCGAGCCTACCAGTGCTGTTGACGCAAAGCGACCGTGCCGCCATCGCCCTTGGACGATGATGGCACGGTCGCTGTTTCAACAAGGAGCCGGAGCAGTCCGATCAGTTCTTGTGCTGGAAGATCAGATGCTCGTTGGCGAAGGTGTCGAAGCCCAGGCTGTAGAGCTCGCGGCCGTAGCCGGAGTTCTTGATGCCGCCGAAGGGCAGTTCAGGCATGGTCACCCATCCGCCGTTGATGAAGGTCATGCCGGTCTCGATGCGACGGGCTAGGGCATCCGCATGGTCGGTATCCGAGGAGAAGACCACACCGCCCAGGCCGTAGCTGGAGTCGTTGGCCAGTTCAATGGCCTCATCCTCGTTGGCCACCTTGTATATGGAGGCCACAGGGCCGAACATCTCCTGGTTGTAGACGGGGTTGTTACGGTCGATGTCCGTCAGAACCGTCGGGGTGAAGAAGGCCCCCGGCGAATCGTATGGCTTGTTGCCGTAGGCGACCTTGGCTCCACCGGCCACAGCGCTTTCGACCTGCTTGGCCAGGTTGTCGCGGGCGGAGACCATGCACATGGGGGCCAGCGTGGTTTCTGGGTTGCTGGGATCGCCCAGAACCGCGTGCGAGAAAGCATCGACGATGAGCGAAACGAAGTCATCGTAGCGATTCTCCGTGACGATGAAACGCTTGGAGGAGGTGCAGACCTGGCCGGCGTTCGTCAGCCTGGCGCCCGGGGCCACCTTCTTGAGCAGATCCCAGTCAGCATCATCCAGGACGATGAAGACGTCGTTGCCGCCCAGCTCCATGGAGGACTTCTTCAGGTTGGCTCCCGCCGACTTGGCTACAGAAGCGCCGCCGCGCTCCGACCCGGTCAGGGCCACGCCAGAGACGCGGGGATCGGCGATGGCACGGTCCACCTGGTCATAGTTGACAAAGAGGTTGGTCAGGCTGCCCTCGGGGGCTCCTGCTTCTTTTACGGTCTGTTCGAAGGCCACAGCCGAGCCCGGCACGTTGGAGGCGTGCTTGAGGATCATGGGGTTGCCCAGAATGAAGTTGGGGGCGAACACGCGCATGATCTGGTAGTAGGGGAAGTTCCAAGGTTCAACCATGAACACGATGCCGGTGGCCTGCTTGACGTAGTAGGCCTTGCCAGCGGGGTTGTCCAGGGGGACGGGAGCCAGCAGCTCCTCGGCGTGGTCGGCGAAGTAGTCGGCGATGTCTGCGCACAGCTCCACCTCGGCGCGGGCCTCGCCCACCAGCTTGCCCATGTCTAGGGTCAGGTTGGCTGCCAGGGTGTCCTCGTTCTGACGGAAGAGCTTGGCGACCTGACGCAGTTGTGCGGGACGGTCACCGGGGCCCTCCTGCTTGCGCCAGGTCTTGTAGAGGTCATGGCCACGGGCCAGGGCGTTCTCCAGGTCTTCATCGGTGGCATCTGGATAGGTCTTGATCAGTTGGTTGTTAAAAGGATTGACTGTCTGATAGGTCACAATATCTCCTTCGAATTATGGGTACCTAGTCAGCATCATCGCTGGTCAGTTCATTCAGCATATCACCGCATTGGACCCTGCGGTCAGAGAATTTGCCGCAGGGCGACATTTGACCGCAGGGTCCGGTTTTATCAGTGGAAGAAGTGGCGTGTCCCGGTCAGATACATGGTCAGATCGGCATCCTGGGCGGCCTTGATCACCTCTGGATCACGGATGGAGCCTCCCGGCTGCACCACGGCCCTGATGCCGGCCTGGATCAGATATTCCAGACCATCTGCGAAGGGGAAGAAGGCATCGGATGCGGCCACTGAGCCCTTGGCGCGGTTACGGCCCTCGTCCAGGGTGTTGGCCCGCTCGACTGCCAGGTGGCTGGAGTCCACCCTGTTGACCTGGCCCATGCCGATACCCACGGTGGCTCCCTGGTTGGCCAGGAGCACCGCGTTGGACTTGACCGAGCGGATGGCCCGCCAGGCGAAGGTCAGATCATCCATGGTTGCCTGGTCGGCTGGGTTGCCGGAGACCAGACGCCAGGTGGAGGGATTGTCCCCCGGGGCGTCGATCAGGTCGGGCGTCTGTACCAAGGCTCCCCCGTCGATTTGACGGATGATCGGGCGCTGACGCGGACGGCGTTGCACAGACAGGATGCGCAGGTTCTTCTTGGTCCGCAGTAGGTCCAGTGCCTCGGGCTCATAGCTTGGAGCCACAATCACCTCGGTGAAGACCGGCTTGATCTGCTGGGCCATGGTCAGGGTGACCGTGCGGTTGGCGGCGATGACCCCGCCATAGGCGCTCATGGGATCGCAGGCGTGGGCGCGGCGGTGGGCCTGGGCGATGTCCTCCCCCACGGCCAGACCGCAGGGGTTGGAGTGCTTGACCACGGCCACTGCGGGCAGGTCGGGGAAGTCCCAGACCGAGCGCCAGGCGGAATCCGCATCCACGTAGTTGTTGTAGCTCATTTCCTTGGCCCCACCCAGGTGCTCTGCAGCGGCGAAGCCATCACGATCCAACGGGTCCAGGTAGAGGGCGGCCTTCTGGTGGGGGTTCTCCCCGTAGCGCAGTTGGCTGGCCAGACGCCAGGTGCGAGTCAGCACCTGGGCTGGCTTCTGATCCTCGGCCTTGTCCTGCTTGTCGTCAACCCATGTACGTGCTGTCCACTCGGCGATGGCCGCGTCATAGGAGGCGGTCAGGGCGAAGGCTTTGGCAGCCAGACGTCCGCGTTCGGCCAGGCTGAAACCGGTGCCGGAGGCGATGCGATCAGCGGCCAGGGCATAGTCGTCAGGGTCGGTGATCACAGCCACGCTGGCATGGTTCTTGGCGGCGGCCCGGATCATGGCAGGGCCGCCGATGTCGATGCGCTCCAGGCACTGGTTAGCATCGGCGCCCTCGAGGACGGTCTGTTCGAAGGGGTAGAGGTTGACCACCACCAGGTCGAAGGGGGCTATGCCCAAGTCCTTGAGTTGCTGGACATGGTCGGGATTGGTCATGTCGGCCAGCAGCCCGGCGTGGATATGCGGATCCAGGGTTTTGACCCGGCCGTCAAGACTCTCGGGAAAACCGGTGACCTTTTCCACCGGGGTGACCTGGACGCCCAGATCCTGCAGCTTCTTTGCGGTGCTGCCGGTGGAGACGACCTCGGTGCCTGCCTGGCGGAAGGCCGATGCCAGGGCCTCAAGACCCTGCTTGTGGTAGACCGAGACCAGTGCTCGGTTGATGGTTCGATTCGTGGTGACCATGGAAACTCCTACTCCTATGCTTGAATGCCGAGGCGCCCCGCCACCTTCGGACCTACTTGCCTGGTCTGCGGGTGGACGAGACCTGTCGTGGTGTGTCTGCTCGGTCGGTTGCCTTGGACTCCTTTCTCCCCTGACCGCGTGATTGGTTGTGTTTTTCCTTGTTTTCCGCCTTGGCGGAAGTTTTCTTGGTGTCTGCCTGACGCAGATAGTCAATCAGGATGTCCTTGATGATGACCAGGGCGGCAATGACGAGTACCAACAGCCATACTCCCAGCAGGCCGACCCCCAGGGAGGTCCCGATCATGCGCAGGGAGGAGGCTATGGGTACGCCCACTCCGGCAAGTCGCTGGCGGCCCAGGGCCCCGTTGGAGAGTTGGAAAAGCAGGGCAAGACCGAGCAGGGTGACCAGCCAGGTCAGGGCCATGGCCAAGGTTACCATCAGGAAGCAGACTGCGGTATCTCGGGATTTCAGTCCCGCTTGGCGCACAGCGGCGTGAATTCTGACACCCCATGGTCCGGTGAGCAGCAGAATGCCCGCAACCACTCCGGCCAGCAGAGGCAGGTTGAGCAGCAGCAGACGAACCTCCTGCCGGGAGACCGGTTCTGGGAACAGCCCGAAGAGGGGCAGCGAGGGCAGACTTGAGGCGTGTCCGGACCAGAGGGTGAAGGTCGCCAACCCACCGATGTTGAAACCGCTTCCGAAGAGCCAGGAGGCAGCCCAGATGATCAGATTGGGCAGCCAGGCAAGGGAGGCCAGACTGGTCGTTACAGCCGAGGCGGTGCCCATACGCGTCAGTTTGAACAGACGGCCCACGTCTCCGTGATAGAGGGCGATCCATACAATCAGGGCGATCAGGCCGGCGGTCAGCATGGCGGCCAAGAGTATCGATCCGGCCGTGAGTCCAAGCCGAATGGTCCTGCGAACCTGAACAGGCACGGCCTCTTTGATTCGTTTGGTGAAAGCCTGGCGGAAGGGTTCAGAGCGGACCCAGGCCCAGCCGTAACCCAATAGGAAGACCAGGCTGGTCCGCAAAAGAATGACCGGGGTGGTGTCCACCTGGACGGTCTGGCTGCCCTGCATGAGGATGAGGCTGCACAGCACCCAAACGACCAGGCCGGCAATGCACCCACCGACGGACATGCCCAGCCGGCTGACCAGGGAGCGAATCATCCAAATCAGCAGACCGGTCAGCAGCAGGGGGATGATGGTCAGGGTCAAGGCCCCGGCCGTGAATCCACAGCCCTGGGTGAGCAGGGTGATGGTTTCTGTCAGGGCCACAGTGGCCATGGACAGTGATGGCCCGCCCTCCTCAATGGAAATGATGAGCAGGAGCAGGGCCATGCAGGCGCCGAGGGCGACAGTGTAGATAAGTATGGCTAGGAAGGCCTCTAGGGCCCCCCGGAGCCACACTTTCACCCTGTCGGTCATATGATGGCATGCTCCCGTAGCAGGTCGCGGGTCAGGCGGGCCGTCTCGCCGGGTGTGGTGCCCACCTTGATGCCGACGGACTCAAGCACTTCCTTCTTGTCGGCGGCCGTGCCCTTGCCGCCCGAGATGATGGCTCCGGCGTGGCCCATCTGCTTGCCTTCTGGGGCGGTGAAGCCGGCGATATAGGCCACGATGGGCTTGGTCATGTGGGTGGAGGCCCAGTGGGCGGCCTCCTGTTCAGCCGAGCCGCCGATTTCGCCGATCATGACGCAGGCCTTGGTCTCAGGATCGCGGTTGAAGGCTTGCAGGGCCTCCAGCATGGTGGTGCCCACGATGGGGTCGCCGCCGATGCCCAGGCAGGCGGTGAAGCCGATGGAGGACAACTCCCCCATGAGCTGATAGGTCAAGGTGCCGGACTTGGAGACCAGTCCCAGCGGGCCGCGACCGGCGATACCTTGAGGGATGATGCCCAGGTCTACGCCGACGCCGTTGGGTCGGTCGGACATGGTCATCAGTCCTGGGCAGTTGGGGCCGACGATGCGGCAACCGCGTTCCCTGGCCAGGGCCACGCAGTATGCGGTATCGGCCACGGGAATGCCCTCGGTGATGACCACAATCAGGGTGATACCGGCCTCGATGGCTTCGACCATGGCATCCTTGGCGAACCTGGGCGGGACGAAGACCACAGAGGTACGGGCTCCCGTCGCCTGACGGGCGGCTGCGCAGTCGGCGTATACCGGCACATGACGGGTCTGGCCGTCCGGGCCGTCGAAGTCGACCGTCATTCCGGCCTTGCGGGCGTTGACTCCTGCCAGGATGTTGGTGCCGGCCGCCATCATGTGGGCCGTGTGGACCATGCCCTGGTGACCGGTCATGCCCTGGACCATGACGGGGGCGCCGTCTTCAATGAAGAGGGTCATCGTCCCGTCTCCTTTCCTGCCTGGGCGGCCAGGGCCACGGCCTGGTCTGCCGCCTCCTCCATAGTGCGGGCCACCTTGAGCCGGGGCTGTTGGGCCTTGGCTAATAGGTCCAGCCCCTCGGCAGCCTCATTGCCGTCGAAGCGGACCACGATGGGCCGGTCGTCGTTCTGGTCCTGCTCACCCTCAGCATCCACGGCGGCCAGGATGCCCTGGGCCACCTGCTGGCAGGAGGTGATGCCTCCATAGACATTGACCATGACCGAACGGACCTTGGGGTCGGAGAGGACCACGTCCAGGCTGGTACGCATGACTTCAGGAGAGGCTCCGCCGCCGATGTCGAGGAAGTTCGCGGGTCCGATGGGAAGGCCCTGGCGGTGTCCTGACCCGGCCACCGCATCCAAGGAACTCATGACCAATCCTGCGCCGTTGCCGATGACGCCCACCTGACCGTTCAGATGGACATAGTGCAAGCCTGCAGCCTTGGCCTTGGCCTCCAGAGGGTCGACCTGGGCTGGGTCCGTGAACCGCTTCCAGCCGTCGTGCCGGAAGGCTGCGTTCCCGTCCAGGGAGATCTTGGCATCGAGGGCATCCAGGTGCTTGGTGGCCTCGTCGTCCGGGTCGCCCACCTTGGCCAGGGGGTTGATCTCGACCAGGGTTGCGTCACTGTCCTGGAAGGTGTGCCACATGCCCAGAAGTATCTGCGCGGCCTGCTCCAGATCGGCATGGTAGAAGCCGATGCGCTCGGCCATGGTGCGGGCGGCCTGCCTGTCGAAATCCTCCAGGGGGCCGATGTGCAGGCGCCGGACTGATTCGGGATGTTCGCGGGCGATGGTCTCCACCTCGGTGCCGCCGCTGGCCGTTGCCAGGACATCGTAGTCCCGGGAGGTGCGGTCCACTGAGATGGACAGGTAGTACTCGTGTAGGATGTTGCGGGCCTCGGTGACCAGGATCCCGCTGACTGCATGGCCGTCGATGTTCATGGGCAGGATGGCCTCGGCCAAGGCTACGGCCTGATCGTGATTCTCGGCTCGCTTGACGGCTCCGGCCTGTCCCCTATGGCCAATGGTGGCCTGGCCCTTGATCATGCAGGGGTAGCCGATGACGTCGGCTGCCTGGCCGGCCTCTTCTGCGGTTGAGGCATAGACGGCCCTGGGTTGGGAGATGCCATGTTCAGCGAGCAGCTGCCTGGCCTGGTATTCGTACAAATCCATGGTGAAGGTCCCCCAATCGTGCTCAGGCAGGCATGTTCATCAGGCAGGTGACCGGGTAGGCACCGAGGGCTTTGCGACCGTCCAGACCGTTGAGCTCCATGACGAAGCTGAAACCAGCCACCTGGCCCCCGGCCTGCTCCACCAGACGTGCTGCTGCCTGGGCGGAACCGCCGGTGGCGATCAGGTCGTCGACAATCAGGACCCGCTGGCCAGGGCGCAGGGAGCCCTGCTCGATTTCGATGCGGGCGTTGCCGTATTCGAGGGCATACTCCTGGCTGTAGGTGGGCTCGGGAAGCTTGCCGGCCTTGCGCATGGGCAGGAAGCCCTTGCCCAGATCGGTGGCCAGCTGGGGGCCGATCAGAAAGCCGCGTGCCTCAAGCCCGGCCACCAGGTCGAAGTCCTCCGGCTTAACGGGCAGGGTGCGCTTCATGGCGTCGAGGATGATGGCCAACCCTCTGGGATCCGACATGGCGGGGATGAAGTCCCTGAAAAGGATCCCCTTCTTGGGAAAGTCCGGAATGGTACGGATCAATGAGATCAGATAAGCGGCGTCTTCATCGCCCACCTGCTTAAGTTCTCCAACCTTGATATCGTCCGATTGAGCCATGATCTTCTTTCTGTTTTGCTCCTTGGAAGTGGTTGCGGGGCCATCATACGCGCGCCGCGTTTCCGTTCGGAGTCAGCCTGACGGGAGGTGTGGCGCGCGTATGAGGTTTAGGACTTGGCAGAAGTCGAATCCGAAGTCTTGGAAGCCTTGGCAGCCTTGGACGCATCCGATTCGTCAGTGTCATCGGACTTCTCCGCAGTCTTTTCCTTGTCCGATTCGTCTTCAGGCTCCGGCTGGGTATCCGACTTAGCCTCGGCATCATCCTTGCCTTCTGAGGCGGCAGAGTTTTGGGCGGCAGCATCATCGGCGGCGGTTTCCTCACCGTCGGCATTGTCGCTGGCTTTGTCGTCTTCTTCAGCGGCGGTGACCTCAGCGGGCGCATCCGCGTCCTCGGGCAGGGGGTTGCCGTTTTCGTCAACCTCGTCATCGTGGATGTAGGCCGGGACGATGGGCGGCTTGGTGATGGCCTGGATGCGCCAGCGGGACTGCGAACCCTCGGAGTCGATGACCACCTGTTCCTTCTCCAGATCCACGGAGACGACCTTGCCCAGAAGGCCTGTGGTGGTGGCTACCTCGTCACCGGGCTGCAGGGACTGGCGGAAGTCCTGGACCGCGGCCTGCTGCTGTTTGCTCTTGCGGGAGCTTCCCCACATCATGGCGATCATCAGGGCGATGATGACGATCATGAAAATCATGGATCCCATGGCTGTTTCCACTCCTTGTTTCGGCGGGTATCAAACGGCGATATGCATTGCTGCGAAGACCCCAGTCTAGAACAGCTTCATGACATCCTCGGGCGGTTTGCGGCCCAGGTGCTCCCAGGCCTTGGTGGTGGCCACACGCCCCTTCGGGGTGCGTACCAGGAAGCCCTCGCGCACCAGATAGGGCTCACAGACCGTCTCGACCGTCTCGGCCTCCTCGCCCACCATGGCGGCCAGGTTGTTCAGGCCCACGGGACCGCCGTCGAAACTGTTGACGATGGCCTTGAGGACGGCCAGATCCAGACGGTCCAGCCCTTCGGAGTCGATCTGGTAGAGGGACAGGGCCTGCTTGACATCGTCAGGGCCGACCTGGTCAAGATCGTGGACTATGGCCCAGTCGCGCACCCGGCGCAGGAGGCGGTTGGCGATCCTGGGCGTGCCGCGGGAGCGCAGGGCCAGCTGATGGGCGGCGTCATCCTGCAGGACGATGCCCAGGACCTTGGCCGACCGCTCGACCAGCTTCTCCAGCTCCTCCTCCGGGTAGAAGTCCAGGTGGGCGGTGAAGCCGAACCGGGCCCGCAGGGGCGAGGGCAGCATGCCTTCGCGGGTGGTGGCGCCTATGACCGTGAACCTGGGCAGGGTCAGCGGAATGGAGGATGCGCCTGGGCCCTTGCCCACCATGACATCCACCCGGAAATCCTCCATGGCGATGTAGAGGAGCTCCTCGGCGGCCCTGGGCAGACGGTGGATCTCGTCGATGAAGAGCACCTCGCCGGCCTCCAGTGAGCTCAGGATGGAGGCCAGATCGCCGGCATGCTGGACGGCCGGGCCCGAAGTGACCCGGATGGGCACCTCCAGCTCGTGGGCGACGATCATGGCCAGGGTGGTCTTGCCCAGGCCTGGGGGGCCTGCCAGCAGGATGTGATCCGGGGCCACGTCACGCTTTTTGGCGGCTTTCAGGAAGAGTCCCAGCTGGGCCTTGAGCCGGGGCTGACCGATGAACCCTTCCAGGGTTTCCGGACGCAGCTCCTCGTCGCTGACCGGCTCGCCTTCGATGGGTCGGGCCGAGACCATCCGCAGGGATTCCTCCTGGGCGTCGCCATTCTGGGAGTCGATGTACCCCGTAGACATCTGCTTGTCAGCCATGGGTCAGCGCCCCCTGTCCAGCCGGGTCAGGGCCTGCTTGAGGACCTTGGGAATGTCGGCCGACTGCAGGGGCAGGGAGTAGCCGCCCTCGCTGCAGGTCTGCTCCACGGCCTGCTCGGCATCACGCTGTAGCCAACCCAGGGAGATCAGCCCCTCCACCACCTGATGGGCGCCATCGTCGGTCTGGGCGGGTCCCTGCCTGCCTGTGCCGGCATCCAGATCCAGCTTGCCGGAGAGTTCGAGGATGATCTTCTGAGCGCCCTTCTTGCCTAGGCCAGGCGCCCGGGACAGGGCCGCAGCATCGCCGTCGGCCACGGCCTGGGCCAGCTGGTCCGAGTTCAGGGTGGCGAGGATGGACAGGGCCACGCGGGGCCCGATGCCGCTGACCTTCTGCAGCTGGGCGAAGAGGGATTTGGAGGTGCGGCTGAGGAATCCGTAGAGGGTCAGCGCGTCCTGGGTCAGGGAGAGGGCCGTGTAGACAGTGACCGTGGATTCGGCCCGCATGGAGGCCAGGTCCGACTGGGGCATGCGCACCTCGAACCCCACCCCCGAAACATCGATGACGGCGGAGCCCGTTTCGATGGCGGCCACCCGCCCGGTCAGCATTGCCAGCACTTGATCACCCCTCGATGAAATCGAACGTCTGTTCGAATCAGCTTACATGTCTCGCTGGACTCCCCGATGCTTGCCGTACTTGGCGGAGGCCTGTGCCCACTGCCGTTGGGCCTGGGTCAGATGCTCCTCGCGCTCCCCGCCCTGGATGGCGCCGGCGGGCCTTAGGGCGTGGCAGATGGCCTGGGCCAGAGCGTCGGCAGCATCGGCGGGCTTGGGCAGCTGGTTGAGCCCCAAGATGCGGGCCACCATCCGCTGCACCTGGATCTTGTCGGCCTGCCCGTTGCCGGTCACGGCCATCTTGGCCTCTGTAGGGGTGTGCAGGGCCACGGGGATCCCCCGCTGCGCCGCCCCCAGCATGGCCAGCCCCGCCGCCTGGGCGGTTCCCAGCACGGTGTTGTGATTGGACTGGGCAAAGACCCGCTCGATGGACACCACGTCAGGGCTGAAACGGTCCAGGGCGGCCGTCAGCCCCTGGTAGATGGCCAGCAGCCGCAGGTCCTGGCTCTGTTCGGGGTCTGAGC
Organism: Bifidobacterium sp. W8112; assembly: GCF_016101425.1. NCBI lineage: Bacteria > Bacillati > Actinomycetota > Actinomycetes > Bifidobacteriales > Bifidobacteriaceae > Bifidobacterium > Bifidobacterium sp. W8112. The sequence goes on from NZ_JACFQN010000003.1 coordinate 100,039, forward strand.
GCACGACGTCCACATGAACAAAGGAAAGCCGGCGCGATGCACCGGCTTCAATGACGCCGACGCCGCATCGGGTGAGCCCCGGGTCGACGCCGAGAACGATCATAGGGTCACTCGTCGTCCAACTGGGCCATGACCTCGTCGGGGGCGGTCCAGTTGCTGTAGATCTCCTGCACGTCGTCCAGGTCGTCCAGGTTGTCGATCAGCTTGGAGACCTTGCGGGCGGAGTCCAGGTCCAGGGTGACCTCGCTCTTGGGGTTGAGGACCAGATCGGCGGAGTCGTAGTCCATGCCCGCGTCCTGCAGGGCCTTGCGGACGGTGACCATGTCGCCGGGGGCAGTCAGCACGGTGTAGCTCTCGCCGTTGTCCTGCACGTCCTCAGCACCGGCCTCGGCGGCCTTCTCGAAGACCGTGTCGTAGTCCAGGCCCTCCGAGGGGACGATGATCTGGCCCTTGCGCTCGAAGTTGAAGCTGACCGACCCGTTCTGGGCCAGGGAGCCGCCGCCCTTGGTCAGGGTGGAACGGACCTCGGCGGCCGCGCGGTTGCGGTTGTCGGTCAGGCATTCGATGATGATGCCCACGCCGGCGGGAGCGTAGCCCTCGTAGACGATGGTCTCGTAGTTGGCCGCTCCGGCCTCCTCGCCCGAGCCGCGCTTGACGGCCCTGGTGATGTTGTCTGCGGGCACGGAGGACTTCTTGGCCTTGACGATGGCGTCGTAGAGGGTGGGGTTGCCGTCGGGGTCACCGCCGCCGGTGCGGGCGGCGATCTCGATGTTCTTGATCAGCTTGGCGAAGAGCTTGCCACGCTTGGCGTCGATGGCTGCTTTCTTGTGCTTGGTGGTCGCCCACTTCGAATGCCCTGACATATGTCTCCTGACGGTACGAATGCGTAAACGAATGGAATTCTAGTTCCGCTCTTCGACAATTTTACGGGTTTTCAGGCCCTTTCGTGGGGGCTTCATCGCAAGGAGAACCAGCCTTCCGGCCCACCAGCCTGCCCAGCAGGCCACGGCGATGATCGGGCCTGGCTGCCAGGGCCCGGGCATAGACATCCAGAACCTGGTCGGTGACCCGCTCCCAGTCGTAGTCGCTGGCCCGACGCATTCCGCACGAGGCCAGGTCCAGGCGGGCAGGTCGGTCGTCCAGCAGGCCCAGGACCGCCCGGGCGCAGTCCTCGGGGTCTCCGTTGGAGAACAGGCGTGCGCTGCGCCCGTTCTGGGAGACATCCTCGAAGGCGGGCAGGTCCGAGGCCACCACCGGGCAGCCTGCCGCCATGGCCTCGACCAGCACGATGCCAAAGCTCTCTCCCCCGGTCTGCGGAGCCACATACAGGCCAAGGCTGTGGTAGAAGGAGGCCTTGTCCTCGTCGCTTATCCGGCCCAGGAAGGTGAAGTGCCGGGCCAGTCCGGGATCGACGGCTTCGAGTATTTCCCGGGCCTCCGTTTGGCCGTCACCTGCACACAGGAAGCGGGCTCCGGGCACGCGCTGCAGGATGGCAGGTGCGGCCTGGGCCAGAATCCTGAACCCCTTGCGCTCCTCCTTCATCCGTCCCAGGAATCCGATGGTGGGCTCCCGCTCGCTCCCCTGCCATTCCGGGCGCGGCCGGGCATTGCGCAGGGCTCTGGTCTCGATGCCGTTGGGGATGATCTGGCTGGGTATGCCCGGCTCCAGCAGGTTCCGGGCGTTCTGCATGGCCGAGGGGCTGACGAAGATGGCCTGGCTGATGTTGGCCAGGTATCGGCGCAGGTAGCGCCGGGTCAGCCTCAGGGCCAGCGGGGTCGTATCGAAGGCCGCATGGAAGGTGGCCACATAGGGGCAGGGAATGAATCCGGGCCGCAGGGGCTTGTGGCTCAGGGAGGGCACCTCGGGCTCGTGCAGGTGCAGGATGTCGAAGTGGCCCTGCCTGACCCACTGCCGGGTCTTGTGGCCGGCCACGCCGAAGTAGCTCAGGTTGGCCACGGATCCGTTGTAGGGAATGGAGAAGGAGGAGCCGGTGGTATGCACCCAGAGGGGCATGTCCTGGGTGCGCCGGCCCGGGGCCAGAACCTGCACCTGGTGGCCGCGCTCCATAAGATGCCTGGCGAAGTCGCGGATGTGCAGTTGGACGCCCCCCGGGGTCTCGAAGGAGTAGGGCGAGATGATCCCCACCCGCAGAGGCGCCTTGATGGCGGCCCGCTCCGGCTCCCGCTCAGGCCTTTGTTCGGGTGCCTTCATGCCCGTCACCTCCCTTGTTCTCGGATGCCTGGGCCAGGATGAAGTCCGGCAGGTCGTGCATCCGGGAAAGATCCAGATCCTCGAGGAAAATCGGCTGGAGCATGTGCCAGTCCTCGGGATGCTCGCGAATGCCCTGGGCCCACTGGTCCACCCAGGCCTGGGTCAGGTCGTTGATGGCCTGCTCCCGGGGCATGTCCAGGTAGGGCTCGATGGGGATGGGCCCGTCCACCTGGCAGACATAGCCGTAGGGGGCCTTGGCCTGCCGACGGCGCTCCCCCGTCAGCCTTTCCCTGTGCATGTTCACGGTATACAGGGGCAGATGGGCATCCAAGGCGATGACGGCAGGTCCGGCAGCCACGCGAATCCAGGAGTCGAAGGCCTTGACGAAGACGCCTCGGCGGCTCAGATCACGGTCGGCCAGCAGGGGCACCACCTGGTCAGGCTTCCGCAGCAGGGTCGTCAGACGGCCGGTGATGTCCGGCTCACCGGTCAGCAGGATGTTCATGCCCAGGCGGCGACGGATGTCCGCAAAGGTGTTGAGCATGCCCTGGTTTCGCAGCCGCTCGGCCACCGTGGTGACCTGGCCGACCGTGGAGCAGGCCCAGAAGCCCGCGTAGTCCCAGTTGCCCTGGTGGCCCATGCCGATGGGCAGGGATCGCAGGCCGATGTCGCTCTTGGCTGGATCCGGGTAGGCGCTGCCGCCGCCGTGTATGCGCGCCAGCAGCTGCTCCTTGGTGCGGGCTCCCACGGTCAGGGCCTCGACGAAGTAGACGAAGTAGGAGCGCATGCCCTGGCGTGAGGTGCGCCGCAGGCTGCGACGGTCGGCCTCCGGCATGACATGGGCCAGGTTGCGCTCCAGCTGTCTGACGCCGCCTATCCGGAACAGCCAGCAGAGGTCGGCCGCTGCCAGGAAGAGGCCGCGCAGCAGCCCCTCGGGCACCAGACGCGCGTGCTGCGCCAGAAAGATGAGCAGTCGGTCCGGCATAGGCTCACTCGTGGTTGGGATTGGCGGGCTGCGGGTTGCGGCCCATGTCCTTGGCGACGTGGCTGATCCGCTGCCAGACGGTGACGATGCCCAGCAGAGCCAGCAGGACCAGGAAGCAGCTGAGCACGGCCAAGGGCAGCCCGGCACCGGTCAGGGCCATGCCCACCAGGATGATGACCAGCCGGTCCGACCTGGTGGCGATGCCGTTCTTGGCCTCGAAGCCCTCGGCCTCGGCGCGGGCCCGGGCGTAGGAGGTGACGAAGGAGGTCATGATGGCGAAAAGGGCTGCAGCCATGCCCACCTGGGCCCAGATGTCGGGACCCTGATGGCTGCCATCGGCCACCCAGGCCAGCTCGTGGCGGCGCAAGAAGATGATGACCCCGGCCAGGACGGCCCAGTCGGCTATCCGGTCAAGGGTGGAGTCCAGGAAGCCCCCGAACTGGGTGCCACCGCCGGTCAGCGCGGCCACGGACCCATCCAGGGAGTCGAAGGCCACCAGGATGGCCAGGACGATGGCCCCGGGCAGGAGCCAGCCGGTGAACCCGGTCGCGATGGCGACCAGGGTGGTGCCTACGGCTCCGCTGATGGTGACACCGTTGGCGCTCACGCCCAGACGAACCAGGCCGCGGGCGATGGGGGCGATGATGCGCTTCCAGGGGCGTCGTAGATGCTCGAACATCGGTCAGTCCTGACTGCAGGAGGTGTTCGCTCGGAAGTCGTCCGCCGAGTTGATCTGGGCACGGACCTTGATGGCCTCGTTGATCCAGCCGCGGGCCTGCTCCACGGGCACCCCGTTGAGCTGGCTGCCGTCGCGGAAGCGGAAGGAGACCGCGTTCTTGGAGGCATCCTCCTCGCCGGCGATCAGGATGAAGGGGGCCTTGGACTTGGCCGCGTTGCGGATCTTCTTGCCGAAGCGGTCGTCGGAGCGGTCGATCTCGCAGCGGACCATGTCGTCGCGCAGCTGGTCCAGCAGGTGCTCCAGGTGGGGGGCGAACTCGTCGGCCACGGGCACGGCCTGCACCTGGACGGGGGCCAGCCAGGCCGGGAAGGCGCCGGCGTAGTGCTCCAGCAGGATGGCGAAGAAGCGCTCGATGGAGCCGAAGAGGGCCCGGTGGATCATGACCGGCCGCTGGTGGGAGCCGTCGGCGGCGATGTACTCCAGCTGGAAGCGCTCGGGCAGGTTGAAGTCCAGCTGAATGGTGGAGACCTGCCAGGTGCGCCCGATGGCGTCCCGGGCCTGCACGGAGATCTTGGGCCCGTAGAAAGCGGCGCCCTCGGGGTCGTCGACCAGTTCCAGCCCGGAGTCCTTGGCCACCTCGGCCAGGGTGTCGGTGGCCTCCTCCCAGACCTCGTCGGAACCGACGAACTTGTTGGGATCCTTGGTGGACAGCTCCAGGTAGAAGTCGTTGAGGCCGAAGTCCTTCAAGACCTTGAGCACGAACTGGAGCAGGTTGGTCAGCTCCCCCTTCATCTGGTCCCGGGTGCAGTAGATGTGGGAGTCGTCCTGGGTCAGGCCGCGCACGCGGGTCAGGCCGTGGACCTCGCCGGACTTCTCGTAGCGGTAGACGGTGCCGAACTCGAACAGCCGCAGGGGCAGCTCCTTGTAGGAGCGCTGGCGAGACTTGAAGATCAGGTTGTGCATGGGGCAGTTCATGGGCTTCAGGTAGTAGTCGAAGCCCTGGCGGGTGACCTTGCCGTTGGCGTCCTTCTCCTCATCCAGGTGCATGGGCGGGTACATGCCGTCCTTGTACCACTGCAGGTGGCCCGAGATCTCGTAGAGGTGACCCTTGGTGATGTGGGGGGTCTGCACGAAGGAGTAGCCGTTGCGCCGGTGCATCTGCCGGGAGTAGTCCTCCATGGCGTTGATGACGGCCGCGCCCTTGGGGTGGAAGACGGGCAGGCCGGGCCCGATCTCGTCCGGGAAGGAGAAGAGGTCCATCTCGGCGCCCAGCTTGCGGTGGTCGCGGCGGGCGGCCTCCTCCAGACGGGCGGTGTAGGCCTTCATGTCGTCCTTGTTGGCCCAGGCGGTGCCGTAGATGCGCTGGAGCATGGGGTTCTTCTCGTCCCCGCGCCAGTAGGCGGCGGCCGTGCGCATGAGCTTGAAGGAGCGGATGTAGCGGGTGTTGGGCAGGTGGGGGCCCCGGCAGAGGTCCTTCCAGACCGTGTTGCCCTCGCGATCCAGGTTGTCGTACATGGTCAGCTCGCCGCCGGTGGCCACCTCGGTGGCCTCCTCGCTGTTGATCTCGGCCTCCTTGGCCCCGATCAGCTCCAGCTTGTAGGGCTGGTCGGCCTCCTCCTTGCGGGCCTCCTCCTCGGTGACCACGCGCCGACGGAAGCTCTGGGAGGACTTGATGATCCGCTTCATCCGCTGTTCGATCTGCTTGAGGTCGTCGGGGGTGAAGGGCTTGTCCACGTCGAAGTCGTAGTAGAAGCCGTCCTTGATGACCGGGCCGATGCCCAGCTTGGCGTCCGGGCGGATCTCCTGGACGGCCTGAGCCATGACGTGGGTGGCCGAGTGTCGCATGATGGCCAGCCCCTGGTCGCTCTCCAGGGTGATGGGCTCGACCTTGTCGCCCTCGTGCAGGGGTGTGTAGAGGTCGCGCGGCTGCCCGTTGAGGTCGACGGCGATGATGTCCTTGTCGTCAGCAAAAAGCTGGACGCCAGTCTGATCGGCCGCCACCTCCTTCCGTTCGCCCTTGACGATGATGGAGATGCTCGACTGTGTCATGAATGCCGTCCTTGCTATCGGAGCCCGCGTTACAGGGTGCAGGCTGGACATGGTTATCGAGCCACAGCCTAGGTCGTCACTCAGACAAGGAGGGGCCTTTGTTGCCCATGGAGCGCAGGTAATCCTCGGCTTCCCGGACCAGCTCTTCGGCGGCCGGCTCGTCCACCTGGGCCTGGTCCACATCCATCTCCAGACGGTGGACGTAGTTGGCCAGGTCGTCGTTGCAGCGCAGCAGCATGCCGGCCTGGGCCTTCCACTCGGCGGCCTTGCGGGGCAGCTCCCCCTCGTCAAGGTGGACGCCAAGCATGGCCGAGAGCCTTTGCAGCAGCTGCAGGGTGCCCTGGGCGCACTCGTCGCTGCCCAGATACTGGGGCACGGAGACCCAGATGGACTCGGTGCTGTAGCCGTCCTGGGTGGCCAGGGCATCCAGGACGGTGGGGATGCCTATGGGGCCGGAATGGCCGTCGGTGTCGGTCTTGGGCTGGTCGCCGGCCAGGTCGTCGATGGGCAGGGGCCTGGTGTGGGGGCAGTCGGCGAACATGGCACCCAGGGTGATGATGGCCTCCGCCTCGTCGTCTTCGGCCCAGTGGATGCTGCGCCGGCAGAAGTCGCTCCAGTGGTAGTTGGGCTCCGGGCCCATCTCCAGCAGGAGGGTGTGGGTGTCATCAATCCGCACCCGGTAGATCTTGGCAGAGGGCCAGATGATCCGCCGCCGACCCTGCACATGGCAGAGCATGGGCCGTGACATCTGGTAGTCGTAGAACCCGTCGCCCGGAATGCTGCCGATCTCGTGGGACTCGTAGACGTTCAACAGGTGGCGGATGACGTTGGTCGAGGCTGAGCACGCATCGTTCCAGCCATCGAAGGCGGCCACCATGGTGCAGTGCTGCCTGGCTTCTTCACTCATACCTCTCACCCTACCGGTAGGAAGCCTTGTATTGCGCGGCTTTGCCATCAGCGGAGGGTGGCTCTATGACGCGGCGACACGCGCTTTTTGCCAAGTGCGGAGGTCTACGCTACAGTAGTGCAACGTGCTTCGGCAGTCACCACCACGGTGAAAGTTGAATGTGCGGGCATAGCTTAGTTGGTAAAGCGCGACCTTGCCAAGGTCGAGACCGCGGGTCCGAGTCCCGTTGCCCGCTCGAGGTTTCGAGCAGTTTAACCAATACGGTGGGTTAGCCAAGCGGTTAGGCAGCGGCCTGCAAAGCCGTATAGACGAGTTCGACTCTCGTACCCACCTCTCTCTCGAAACGAGAATGACCCGGGCGGTTGGCGCAGAGGTAGCGCACTTCCCTGACACGGAAGGGGTCACTGGTTCGAATCCAGTATCGCCCACGAGGATCACTTCGGTGGTCTTTCCCAATCCGGGCGATTGGCGCAGCGGCTAGCGCACTTCGTTCACACCGAAGGGGTCGCAGGTTCGATTCCTGCATCGCCCACCTGGATTTTTTCCCTTCTCCCCTATCTTTCATTCAGGGACAGTTCTCAGTCTGCGATTGGCAGCCAACCCACCTGCTGAATTATCCCTGATTCCCCTAGCAGGAATTTAGGTAATAAATTATTGTTACCAATCCAACTGAGGTTTGCTGTTCAGGCTCACTTACTGTGGTCGTATCCGCTCAATTGCGCACTGTCTGGCGCCTGCAATGCCGGTTGTCATGGCGGATAGCGAACGGAGTGTTGAGCATGTCCGGGACCTTGTGATAATTTGCTCTTAGCAACAGGTCGGGGGACCTGCCAGAAACGGGAGTACCTGATGCATCCTTGAAGAGGTGATAGCATGAAGAAAGGCCTAGGCCAATGAGGGCACGTAACTAGCCTGGCTGATTCTGCAATGCATCACAGCTTGAGGAAACTGTGGTCTCCTTGTTTTTACCTATGAAATACTTGCGTGGTCTGTCTGTGTGACCACGTTCCGGTTGTCGCCAGTGGCGGCGGCCGTGCTGTAAAGCTCCTCCGGCGGCACAGAAATATACCCCCCTCTCCTGCCGCCGGAGGTTTTACTTTTTAGGCCCTATTTGAGGGCCTGCAGGTACCGGTAGAGGGTGGGGATCGAAATCTTGAGCTCGGGAGCGACGATGCCCACCGCGCCCTTGATGAGGAAGATGCCCCGGTCCTTGATGTTGCGGATGATGTCCAGCCTGTCCTGCTTGGTCAGCTTGTCCATGGGGATGTTGAACTGGCGGACCTCATCCCTGGTGATCCTACGGATGTTCTCCGCAGGCTCCTCACTCATGTGGCTGCGCGAGGTCTCCGTGGAGATCTGCACATCGTCGGAGTCGATCGAGGACAGGGTCTGCAGCACATGGGCGGCCTGTTGCAGCTCCGTGATGTTGATGCTGATGCAGAGCAGCCCAATGACGGTCTGCTCCTGGTTGCGGATCAGGTAGGAGGAGACGCGGAACTCGTGCTTGTTCAGGCGGCGCCCACGGTAGTCGGAGACGAAGTCGGCCCCGTCCTGGTCGGCCCGTATGGCCAGTTGGAGCGTCTGGTCCGTAATCCCGTCGCCCAGGGAGCGTCCGGAGAGCTGGCCGTTGCGGATGAAGACGATGGAATTCTCCGGGCGGGTGATGTCATGCACCACAATCTCGGCCATGGGACCGAAGGAATCGGCTATGAATTCTGCCAGGGGAAATACCTCTTCAAGGTTGTCTACTGTGAAATGCATGGCTGATCCTCAACATCCTAACAGGGCGGCTTGTAGCCACCGGTTGGTGCTGCGGGAAGCGAAAGGTATTGGATGGCGTGATATGGTCCATCACCTCCATACCAGCCAATCGGCCTCCTCTACTCCCGTATATTAGACCTTCTTTTGCGCACTTCTGTCCGTTGCATACGGCCTATCGAGGCCGCAGGAGAGCCGAAGTGCCGAAGGGAATTTCATGGTAACGCACGAAGGCGGCTGAATCTTGCTTTTCGCAAACCCGGCCAGTCGTAACGGACGCAGCGTTGTAGCGAAGCCGCTTCCCACCTATCCTGCAGGACGGGATGAGAGCGGACACCTGGTAATCAAGGGGAACCGAGTGATTCAGAAGCTGAGGATAAGTGCCTGTAGCGCGCCTAGGACAAAGTGCATGAACAATGTGAGTCTGGTCACGTATTTTGAGATCGGTTGGATTTAAAGGCCACTTGCCAAAGAAATTGAACAAGTTGATACGACACATGTCTGAATGGATAAACAGCGGCCGGGCTGAGTGCTGCAAGCTTCATATATCGGCCTGTCTGTGTTTCTCTGTTCCTCTCCATTTTTCAGAATCTGGGCGTGCATGCCTGTCCTCGGCTGCTGCCTGCGGAAGTGTGGTGGGGGCGCGGGAGGGAAGTGTCGGGCTCTCTTGGGGTTGAGCCTTTAAGTGGCACTTGTCCTGCCTGCTCCCCCTTGATGGGCCGGGGGCTGGGGGATTGATACGCCGCCCGGCCGCTCTTACTCGTGCGAAGCGTGAACCAGTCGGCGTGTTTCCTGCCGGTGGCGGCGTGAGGCCAGGACCCCGCCCATGCCGGTCATGCCGGTGGCCAGGGCGAGCAGGATGCCTTCCCCGCCTGCCTTGGGGAGCATGCCTGCGGGCAGGTACGTGTATCGGAGGGAAGTGTCGGGCGTTTGGGGTGCGCCGCCCAGCGTGTAGTCGACGCTGACGGTGACCGTGCCCGGCTGGTGTGCGGGCGTGGTCACGGTGACACTATTGCTGTCGCCGCGCGTCAGGCCTGATACGGGGGTCTGGTCGAACCTGACGCCGGTGATCACCAGAGCCAGGTTGAACGACACCGGCACAGGAACCGACTTGCTGTCTGTGCTGTTGTCGCCGAGCTGGCCATAGGTGTTGTATCCCCATGCCCAGGCGTTCCCGTCGCTGCCCACGGCCAGCGAATCATGGTATCCGCCGCTGACTTGTACGGCTTGCAATCCTTTGCTCGCGTCCCCGGGGCTGGCGGGGTCGCGCACGCGCGCAGGAACAGACGAAGAGCTGTAGCTGTTGTTGCCGAGCTGGCCATAGCCGTTGTATCCCCAGGCGTAGGCGTTGCCGTCGCTGCCCAGGGCCAGGGAATGAGCGCCTCCGGCGCTGACCTGCAGGTAGGTGAAGTCCGCTGGCAGGTCCGGGTAGGTCTTCCGGTCGGGCGTTTTCACCCTGACCGGCGTGTACCGGCTGCTGCCTGTCCCGTCGCCGAGCTGGCCATAGTAGTTCCATCCCCAGGCGTAGGCGTTGCCGTCGCTGCCCAGGGCCAGGGAATGATCGCCTCCGGCGCTGACCTGCAGGTAGGTGAAGTCCGCTGGCAGGTCCGGGTAGGTTTTGCGGTCGGGCGTCTTCACCCTGACCGGCGCATACCGTGTGGTGGTTGTCCCGTCGCCGAGCCGGCCATTGCCGTTTAATCCCC
>NZ_JACFQN010000004.1:0-86483 GCF_016101425.1 Bifidobacterium sp. W8112
TCCCGTTCGACTTGCATGTGTTAAGCACGCCGCCAGCGTTCATCCTGAGCCAGAATCAAACCCTCCACAAAAAACCATGAAGAAGCCGAAACGACTCTCATAATAAATTGACGGGCCAGCTTCCATAAGGAGGAAACCAACCCACGAAAAACCCCGACACCCCTCACAACGCTCCCACGTACCCGACAACAGCCGGGCGGGCATCGGACTGGCAATCAAAAAGCTATAAGTAGCACAAACACGCTCTTGAGTTCTCAAACCACCACCACACCAACAAGCCATCCAACTTCCTCCCGGAAGAAGAACCGCCGTGTTGAGCAGCAAGAGATAAACTTACCACGAGCCGGCCAAAACGCAACTCGGCCATTCTGGGAGCACCCTTAAAACCAGCAATACCAAGCCCTCAGACGGCGTGTCGTCATATGTCCCTTTTTACTTTAGAACCTCGCGAAGTTGGGACCTCAGCCTACCGTTTCTGCGTCATGCACACATTTTATTCACAAAGTATTGCTTGAGCCACTGCTGGGTCGGCGTGTCAGCATGATCCTTCTGAATTCTGGTCAGGACCGGTTACATCCAATACGGAGTTTGCCTTTCGTCCGCGATCGCCAGTCATCCACACCCTACGAATGCGAATGTTGATATAGGTGTATATTCGCGCACCAAGTTGGCCTTCGACTCATTGAGTCTATTAACGGATGGTAAGACGGGTGTATGAGCACAACAATTGCAGTACTGACCGGGGCGGGCATCTCGACTTCAGCCGGCATACCGGATTTCCGCGGGCCTGACGGGGTTTGGACCAAGCATCCCGATCAGATGAATGTCTATGACCTGGACCTGTTCATGAGCGACAAGAAGCAGCGGGAGTATTCATGGCGGTGGCAGAAGGAGTCGCCTGTCTGGAAGGCCCAGCCCGGAGTAGCCCACAAGGCACTGGCCAAGCTGGAGCAGGCAGGCATGCTGAACCTGCTGGCTACGCAGAACTTCGATGCCCTCCACGAGAAAGCCGGCAACTCCGAGGACGTCATCGTCAACCTTCACGGGACCATCGGCACCTCCCACTGCATGAAATGCGGCCAGGCATACCGGACAGCCGACATCATGGCCAAGCTTGATCAGGAGCCCGACCCACACTGCCATAAGCCCATGCCCTACCAAGGCAACATGCCTTGCGACGGCATCATCAAGACTGATGTGGTCTACTTCGGTCAAGCCCTACCTGAGGGCGCCATGGAGAAGAGCATGAGGCTGGCCAGCCAGGCCGATCAATTCTGGGTGATCGGGTCCACCTTGGAGGTGTATCCTGCGGCCTCGCTGGTGCCAGTGGCAGCCCAGGCGGGCGTGCCAATCACCATCATGAACATGGGTTCGACACAGTATGATTCTTTGGCAACCCGACTCATCCACGAACCCATCGAAGAAGCGCTGCCCAAGCTCGTTGACAAGACCATCGCCGGCCAGAGTTGATTCCCCAACCTTTCCACGCAATTATTGGAACAGGTCTGTGATCTGCAGATTTCTGATGGGCCCTGCGAAAACCTGCAGGGCCCACTACGGCAATCCTTGAGCCGTCTTCCTCTCACTACAGACAGACTCCGCCTGTACCGGTCCCTATCACGCGGATACTCTGCATCAGGAAACGTAACCCTGCCCTAGAAGAAGGACGGCGAATCGACTCCGGAAGCCGAAGTCTTCCCGCCCGAGCAAACCTATGATGCCCTGGGCATGCCCTTATCAGCAACGACGAGGACTGGGACCAGATACCAATAGGGTCCATGAAATCGAACAGGAACAACCGCGCTCCCCCGCCCCTCTGCATCCAACGCGCCCGTCCTATCTCTCCACCTATCCGCGGCACCGACAGAGTCGATTCTTTGCTCCAAAACACCCATAGCCACGCCACAATGATCAGCGGACACCCCTGGCTTCAGGCCATACATCCCATCGGGGGCCTTTTCATGACCGATAGCATACTTTTAGTAGAGCCATAAGCCTGAAACGCCTTGTCCCAACAGAGCTCCGACGCTTCCGATATGGAATCCAGCTCTCTCAGATGGTCACCAAGTAGATTAAATGTGTAATAGCCGAGCTCAAACTCGCTCGAAAGACATGATCACGAGTCCAAATTCATCGGGGAAAGCATCGGCACCTCTCGCCAGCGGAAGAAACGACCACTTAATAGTGGCCGCATCCGGCGAACCCGCTGGGCCATCATGGCACACATGGCGGGCTGTGGCTTCCCTTGACAGCAGATGATCAAGCGGAGAAGTGCCGAATATCCCGGAATGATCATGCAAGGTCGCCGCGATCCGGCAGGTTCGGCTTCAGTCCCGTGTCATGCACCGACGAGTTCGGTGTGGTGGTTTTCAGCGTCCCGCTGGACGAGCATGCGGAAGTATTCGCTGCGGTTCTTCAACCCCTCGCGCTTGATGGCGGCGGATACGTATTCGTCCATGGGTTCGCTCAAGCGCACACTGTGCTGCACGCTCGGTTTCCTGCCCTGTTCGCGCTGCTCGAGCGATGGGCGCCCCATCAGGGTGGCGAACAGCTTCGTGGCGTCCGTGTCGGGGTCGAGCATGGCCTGGCTAATCCTCCTGGCTTCCTCGCCGCCCCATGCGGAGACTGGCGGCTTCGAGGGGGCCCGGTCGAGCCGGTCCATGCGGTTCTCGTATTCGCTTGCCTTCACGGTCGTGCGCCGTGTGTTCTCGTCGCTCATTGCCGTTTCCTTTCCGTCGTCGTCCCGTTCCCGTCCCGGCCGTCGGACCAGCGGTGCCAGTAGTCGCGCCACAGTCCGCCCAGGTGCATGACGTGGAATACCCGCATGTCGGGCCCATCGGGGTGGATGAGCACTTCGAGCAGGTAGTCGTCCAATGTGCCTGGGTGCCTTTTGCACACGATGAGCGCTGTCGGCGGATCCCCGGGCGCCGGCGGTGGCACGGACGGGTCGTCCGGGTCAACGATCGCGGTCCATACCGGTTCGCCTATAGCCCTGAGCACCATGGCCTCGTCGAGGCGGTCCTCGCCGAAATGCCGGTGCGCCGAATCCGTGAACCTAATCGCCATACCACTATTGTAATGCACTTTTACAGCATTGGGAAGAGGCTCCTCCCTGTTGATGGGCACACTGCAGAGGATTCGGCATGCTGATGCGATGACATGATCGGCCAGAGGATGAGGAGGCGCTCTGCAAGCATCAAAGAGGAGATCGGGGTGCCGGCCGGCAGACGCGGACAACCCCGTCTGCCGGCTGTTCCTGCGGCGGCAAGGCGGTGTGCTTCACCATAGTGGCTCAACCAAGATTCGACAAGCAAAGAGCAGCGGATGTATTCGCTAGCGAAGTAAATCAGCGGGGTAATTTGATGGAGTAATACAACTTTGTATGACTGAAATGCACTGGAAAGGAGGCGGAAATGGCGCGAAGTGAAAATGATATAAGGAGAGAGAATGCGATCTTGCACATTGGTAAGGTCGACGAATCTGCACGCAAAGATGGTCTGAAGAATGGGGAGATCAGATACGCCGTCCGCCACCCTTTCGGCTTTCAAAAAACCCTGGGCAATCCCGGAGAGGCGACGGTCGCGTTCGTCGGCCCCAGGCATGAAGGAGGCTCGCCCCATAACGTCATCGAGGTGATTGCGGCTAGCCGTGAGGATGGCCTCCTGCATGCATTCCACGCCATGCCCATCACCGACAGGTGGATGCATCTAATGCATTGCAAATGACGGCGGTTTGCTGAAGGACCCGCTATCCCAGACCGTTTGGCCTGGGGATGGCGGTCTCCCGATAAATAGAAAGGAAAACGCAGGTGAGCTATACAAGCGAGGAGCTTGATGCAATGGCTGACCGGGGTGAGCTGAAGCCCGCGCCCGGAACTGCGGTGTACAGGGACCCTGGTGCTCCGGCCCTGAAGGACAAAGAGTTGATGGGCATCTTCGCCGGCCGACCTCGCGAAGAGGAGCGACGTCCCGTCAACGTGGAACTACGTGTGAAGGTCACGCCGACTATGAAGGACCCCCTGAAGCGCATCGCCCGGGAGGAGAACCTGCATAACTCTTCGGCGCTGGTTCACTCCGTCCTGGCCGACTTCATCCGGAATCGGGCGAAAAAAGCATGTAAAGCCTTTTGACTGCCTGGCTTCTGATTGTCGTTGTCTTAAGCAAAAAGCAATGGCTGCGATCCGGAAAAAGCCGCGGTCTTTTCCTGATTACAGGAGCCCATAAAACGACCCGAAGCCGAAATGAATCATCGAGGAGGATGCCCTCCACAGCAGGACGCGGCTGGTAGATCCAAGGAATACTCAGAAGAAAAAAGTGCGGTCTTTGACTGCAGGTCGTCAGTGTGGTGCCATATAGATAGAAGGCGGGAGAGAGGAGATCAAACGCTCAAGATGACCAGAAGCGCCGGCAGGCATGGTGTAACGAATACCAGGAAATCGGCTATGCCGTCCTGCATTATGCAGGCAAAGAGGAGGTCTAGGCTCGGAATGGGCTGGATGCCGTGGTGTTCGTCGGGCCCAGGCATCCTGGAGCGCTTGAAAAGAATTGTATCGAGGCCATAGTCAAGGAAGACGAGCCCGGGGAATTCGTCGCCTTCCACACCTTGACCGTCAACGACGTGTGGCGCTATCTGATTGAGTAGCACAAGCGCGACCGATAGACGGACAGACAAACCAACCAACGATCAAAAAGCCATGTCTATGGATAAAGGAATCGAAGCCATGAAGGAATACGAGTACGAGCCTAAGACAGAAAAAGAGCGCCGGCAGATGGAGGAGATGAACACCAAGGCCGAACGCGGCGAGCGCCTGGATGCCGTCCCCGGCACCGAACGGTTCATGGACCCGAACCGCGAGGTGGACGAGGACCAGTTCTTCAGGGATCTCCATACGGAATTCGAACAGATGCGCCTGCGCCGGGCCGAGGCCACCCGGTGAGGGCGAAGAGAGACAGGCGCACAGGAAGGGAAAGGAGCGCAAAATGGCCAAGCAAGTCACACCCGAGAACCAGAAGGACATCGATGCGATGATCCATGCAGCCGATCGGGGAGAGCTGATCCACCACACGGAGGCCGCCATCCGGCGGGACCCCGGCGCCCCGCTGCTGACCGACGAGCAGGCCGCATCGCTCATTGCCCAGAGCATGGCGAAGTTGGAGAAGCTGGAGAAGCAAGGGGCCGAAGAACGGACCGCGTGATGCGCCTGGAGGGTCAGGGCGCCCAAGGACCTGGGCGACAAAGCCAGCCGGGCGGCCAAGAAGGAGGGCACCCCCAAGTCGGCCATCATCCGCAAGGCATACCCAGAACGGCCAGCCGGTCCTGGGTCATCCTGGTGGACAGATTCTCCATCTCCATGCATGCGGTACAAGCCTGCCGGAGCCGGCAGGAAAGAGCAGAGTCGGGCGTGCGCACCGGAAGAACTGCCACAGTCTGAAGCAAGCATTCCACCGTTATCCCAAAAAGGACCCGAAACCAGCTCATCACATCCATAGAACACCGGCAATCACGAAATCACCATCAATCAATACACCCCAAGTGCGTCAACCAGCACAGACAGCAATCACGTCCAGACAAGCCACAATCAGACCAAATTCAAGAAATGGACTTCTTGCATTAAAATGTGGAAAATCCGGTGTTATCGTTGAAATGACGCCAAATTCTGCGCACGATGCGCGAATCCGACAAAATTCGGTTGCAAGGACATGTGCAAAGTCAAAAATCTGCGCGGGAACCAATGCAAGAAACAAGCGAGATCAACGGTCTTTATGTGGACCGTTACCTGTTGATGCAGCAAGCCGTACATGCAGCCAAAAGCAAGAGGAAGATCCAGCGATTCTACTCACCACAGTGCATGAACAACTACCACTGCAACGAGGACAAGGACGCCCCAAACCGGTTCGCCGACAAGTCAAAGATGACCCGCCAGCACGGAAAACAAACAGCGAACGCCGAGCGGAAACCTTGAGCCCCTCCCCTTTAACAAGAACCGTCATTGCGTAGATATACTGAATTTAGTATGAAAATCTCCTCTTGCCGGAAACAGAACGGGGAACAAGGAGAAGTAATAGAGGGTATTGCCTCCTTACGATAGAATTCGCCAGTCAGATTCCACGGCCCATGGGCGGGCCGCAATGGAAGCAGCTCAACAGGCAGCGCTGGGTCTACCTGATGCCCGACTTCTGCCGCATATTTCTGCCTATCCGCAACCCCGGGCCGGGTGCAGCCGAATGGGTGCGCATCAACGGCAGCCGAACCTACGCCTACCAGACCCCACTCATCACCTGGAAATCGCTCCGGAACCAGATGGGCTCGAACTATGCAGAAACACGAAACTTCGTCACCAGATTCAAACAATCGCAGAACCATGAGGCCCTCTCTGGAACGCGGCCCTGACCGATGCCGGCGCAGAGAGCAGGCCACATTAGAGCATCAAGAAAGACGGCGCAAGGATTGCCATAGATAGTCCATGCAAGAACCTGCAGGCTATCAGCCAAACTCAGCAACGGCCATTTTGTCTCTTCGCCCGGTCGTGATCCTTATCTTGGAACCTTGGAAGCTGGGCATTGGACCCCGGTTCCGATCGGGAAACTAGGCTCAGTAGTTCTGATGAACCTGGAAGCCCCGGCTGCGCAAGGTATCCAGGATCTGGGTGATGTGATCGGGGCCGTTGGTCTCCACAGTCACTTCCAAGAGCACGCCGTTGTCATAGTGGCCGGAGGATTTGAACTGGTCGTGGTTGAGCTCGATCACATTGGCTCGCAGATCGGCCAAGACCGTGGCCACATTGACCAGCTGGCCGGGAACGTCGGGCAGCTCCACGCCGAACTGCATGATGCGTCCGCGGGAGATCATCCCCCGCTGGATGACCGCGCCCATGGTGACCGTGTCGATATTGCCTCCCGAGATGATGGGGACGATCACATGCGGACCCGGGGCCGACCGGAAGACATCGGACTGCAGATCCAACTGGCCCAAGGCTGCCAAGGAGACCGCTCCGGCTGCCTCGACCACCAGTTTGTGCTTTTCCAGCATGAATAGGATCATCTCGGAGATGTCGCTTTCGGTCACCTGGACCAGATCATCCATATATCGGCTGAGCAGAGCGTAGTTCAGATCGCCGGGACGTCTGACGGCTACGCCCTCGGCAGCCGTACGCATCTGATCCGCTGCGATCACATGACCAGCTGTCAGAGATTCACGCCAGGCCGGAGATCCGACCGGGGTGGCTCCGATGACCCTGACGTCTGGCTTGAAGGTCTTTACGGCGAGCGCCACGCCGGCGCCCAGCCCGCCCCCACCCAGGGGAACCACGATATCGGTGACATCGGGCACGTCCTGAAGAATCTCCATGGCGATGGTTCCCTGACCGCAGACGACCTCGTAGTCGTCAAAAGGCGGGACGAAGGTCATGCGGCGATCACGTGCCAGACCCAAGGCGTAATCGGAACTTTCGTCGAAGACCTCGCCCTGCAGGACAACCTCGGCGCCATAGGCCCGAGTGGCATCGACCTTGAGGGGCGGCGTGATCCGGGGCATGACAATCGTGGCCTTCGCGCCACGGCTGCGTGCGGCAAAAGCCACCCCCTGGGCATGATTGCCGGCGGAAGCGGTGACGATGCCGCGATCCAGCTCGTCCTGATCCAACGAGGCCACCTTGTTGTAAGCTCCGCGAATCTTGAAGGATCCGGTCAGCTGCAGATTCTCCGGCTTGAGCAGAACGCGATGGCCTATCCGAGCACCCAGATCATCGGATTCCTCGATAAGGGTATGACGGGCCACACCTTCCAGACGTTGGGCGGCTTTGCGCAGATCAGCGGCATGATCGGACTCAAGACAGGCAGTGATTGTTGAAGTATCCATGCTCCAAGTATGGTCGGCCGGGCCCGACCAATGGGGTCAGCCGTCAACATGGTGGACAACAAAACATACCGAAACCAGAACATGTGAGCAATCGAACGTTTGGGCACTCGAAGACCAGACAGGTATGGGAGCAGACCTTATACAACCGAAAACAACCTGACCAATAGTCAAGCGGACCACCAACCACCAGTGAACTTGACGGATTTCACGAGCAGTCACTGGTAGTGGCTGGTGGTCACCGGTGGCGACTGGCGGTCGCCTGCTTTACTTGTCGTCTGTGAGCTGGGCATGTGCCTCGTCGACCACGGTATGGTCGTCGCGGAAGTCGTGGGAGGCCACGGGCTCATTGGAGTCACGGGCCACACCGGCACCCAGGTCGGCCAGCAGCAGAGTGACTGCGGTCGGATCGTTGACCCGCAGCCGG
Source organism: Bifidobacterium sp. W8112 (assembly GCF_016101425.1). NCBI lineage: Bacteria > Bacillati > Actinomycetota > Actinomycetes > Bifidobacteriales > Bifidobacteriaceae > Bifidobacterium > Bifidobacterium sp. W8112. The sequence continues at coordinate 8,282 of NZ_JACFQN010000004.1, forward strand.
GCCTTGGTCTGGCCGGGCCCGACCTTGATGGTCCATCCCTTATCGGGCATAACGGCGAACATGGTCTCGTCCGTTTCATCGTCGCCCAGGGCCATCATGAAGTCGTAATCATCGCTGTTGACGAAGGGCAGGATGGCCTGACCCTTGCTGGTGGCCACAGGGGTGACCTCGACGACCTTGGAGTTCTCCATGATCATCAACCCCAGGCCGACCACTACTCCGCGCAGACGATGGAGCAGATCCTGACGCTCCTGTTCCGCCACCTGGTCATCGCTCATCCGGTAGTGCCAGGCCACCGCATCGGATTTGCTCTCCACAAAGGAGTTGGGGACCCTGGTGGCCGACTCATCCATGATGGGCCGGATCACCTTCTGCCAGGTATCGGAGTCGGGCAGGCCTTGCGCCCGCTGCCACTCGTTCGAGTCGCTGCCGGGCAGGTTGCGGTTCCAGGCGCCATGCTCGGCAATCAGCCCCACCGGCAGGTCACCGAACCAGTCCTGCATGATCTGATGGCTGCGGCCGGAGACCAGCAGGAAGTCCACATCGGGATTGCTCCCCACCTGGGTCAGCAGGCGGCGGAGGGCCTGGGTGGGCTTGGCCCGCTCAGGACGGCGAACCAGCGGGGTCAGCGTCCCGTCATAGTCGCACAGGACCAGACGACGATGGGCGCCGTCCCACTGGCGAACGATGGCGTTGTGGTGATCCATACGCAGCCTCCTGTCTGTCATGCCCGGAGTGGACACCTGCCGCAGGGAGTCGAGGAACGAGGTGCACCAGTTGGCTGCGGTGCGCACCTTGAGCCGGGCCTGCATGCGGATGTTGCGCCGCTTGGACTCCTCGGGGGTGATCTCCAGAGCGTTGTGCAGCGCCTCGCAGACCATGTCGATATCGTAGGGATTGACGATGAAGGCATCGGTCAGCTCGTCGGCAGCCCCGCACATGTCCGACAGGACCAGGGTGCCGTCGCGCCCGTCATGGCAGGCCAGGTACTCCTTGGCCACCAGGTTCATCCCATCGCGCAGGGGGGTGACCAGGGCTACGTCTCCAGCCGTGTAGATGCCGCAGACAGGCTTGATGGACAGGGAGCGGGTGATGTAGTGGATGGGGGTCCAGGCCAGCAGGGAGTAGCGGCCGTTGATCTCGCCCACCAGCTGGTCCACCTGGGCCTTGAGCCGCTGATAGGACTCGACGACCTCACGCGAGGGGGTGGCCAGCAGGTAGTAGGTGACATGGCCCACCCACTCAGGGTACTTGTCCAGCATGCGGCCGAAGGCCTGAAGCCGCTCGGGCAGACCCTTGGTGTAGTCCAGCCGGTCCACCGAAACGATGACCTTGTTGGAGCGGCTGCCCACCGAGGAAGCCGCCTGCTTGGCCAGCGTGGACTCGGGGATGTCCTTCTCCATGTAGTGGCTCCACCAGTTGGCGTCCGATGTGGCGGCTTCGTTGGCCGCCACGCCCTCGGCAGTCACCGAGGTGCGGTAGCGATGACGGGGGGACTTGCCGCAGGCCTCGTCGATTCCTCGACGCATGGCCCGGGCCAGGCCGGAGTGGGCGGTACGCCGGTAGAGGTTGTAGTCGATGCCAATGGGGAAGGCGTCGATGGCTGCTCGGTGGCCGTCAGGCATCTCGACCACGCCGTCCCGGTTGACGGGCAGTTCGGGCAGCAGCCTGTGCAGGGAAGCCAGGAAGCTGGCGGAGAAGTCCACCGTGTGGAAGCCGATCAGGTTGGCGCCCAGGACGCCCTCCAGGATCTCGCGGCTCCAGGGCAGGGAGCGGAAGATCTCGGCGCTTGGGAAGGGCACGTGCAGGAACCAGCCGATGGAGGCGTCAGGGTAACGTTCGCGCAACATCTTGGGCAGGAGCATCAGGTGGTAGTCCTGGACCCAGATGGTGTCGCCCTTGCGGATAAGCGGCTCCACCACCTGTGCAAAACGCATGTTGACCTTGCGGTACATCTCCCAGTCCTCCTGGCGGAAGACGGCCTCGTGCGAGAAGTCATGGAAGAGCGGCCACAGGGTGTTGTTGGAGAACCCGGCGTAGTATCCGTTCAGCTCCTCCTTGCTCAGGAAGATAGGAATGCACCGGCTCTCCCGGTAGGCCTGACGGATGCGGTCCAGCTCCTTTTCCGAGTACTTCTGAGGATCGATGCCGCTCCAGCCGATCCAGAGGCAGTCCTTATGGGAACGGTGGTAGGGGCCGATGGCCGTGGCCAGTCCCCCCACGTTCTGGTGCAAGGTGTAGGAGCCGTCTTCCTGCGCCTGCAGTGACATGGGCAAACGATTGGAGACAATGATCAGACGAGACATGCAACCCGCTTTCTATTCCCGTCCGTGCCGGAATCGTCGGGATTGACCACGGCGCGGACCCATCGCCCCTGGACCCGGGGGACCCATCCGGTCCCACAGGCCCATCGGGGCATCGCTGACTTCCACTCTAGCCTGGAAGTTGTGCGGGCGACGGGGTTTCCTCAGAGTCGGTAGACGAAACCCTCCCATGGGGAGAGACGACCGGTCAGCAGTGAGCTGGCAGTTTGCTCGGGCCGGTAGGTGGATATGAGCATCCGGTCGGGGTCCACAGCCCCAAGAGCCATAGAGGTGAATCCGGTCTGGTCCAAGCCCAGAAGCGCTGCGGTTTCAGGAGGCAGTGAGGCCGGGCGACTGCTCAGATTGACCACAACCAGCAGGCGCTGGCAGGGCAGGGCATCCAGAACACTGGCAGCCTCGGGGCCCGACTTGGGCTCCGGCGCCTGGTCCAGGCAACGGGTGAATGAGTAAATCTGGTCCGCATCCGGATCCAGAAGGGTGAAGTCGCCGGCCGCCACGACCGGATTGGTGTGACGCAGGCGGATCAGCTCGCGATAGAAGGCCAAGACCGAATCCGGATCGCGCTGCTCAGTCTTGGCGTTGACTTTGTCCCTATTGGGATTGACGGCCAGCCAGGGCTCCTTGGGAGCATAAGAAGCCGTGAAGCCAGCGAACTTGGTGGAATCCCACTGCATGGGGGTGCGGGCATTGTCGCGGCTCATATAGGCCAGGGCTGCCATCATGGACTCCGGATCCTGCTCGTGCGCCTGGTCGACCCGCTGATGGTAGAGGTTGATGGATTCCAGATCCTGGTACTGGTCAAGGCTGGTGAAGCCGGCGTTGGTCATGCCCAGCTCCTCGCCCTGATAGATGTAGGGAGTCCCCCGGTGCATGTGCAGGAGGAGCCCCAGGGCCTTGGCCGAACGCGAGCGCAGCTCCTCGCTGGAGGTGTCGCCCCAACGGGAGACGATCCTGGGCTGGTCGTGGTTGTCGAAGTAGAGGCTGGCCCATCCGGTCTTGGCCACGGCCTGCTGCTGCTCGTCCATGACCGCCTTGAGCCGGGAGACCTGGAAGGGGCGGATGTCCCACTTGCTGTCCCCGGTGTCGACCTCGGTCTGGCTGAACAGGAAGAGCATGTCCAGCTCATGGTTGGCCGGATCGGTGATCTGCCCGCTGCGGGCAGGCGCCAGACTGGGAGCCTCCCCCACGGTCAGGTAACCCTGCCGACCCTGGAAGACCTGGCTGCGCATCTCTTGGAGGAACTCATCCAGCCTGGGGCCATCCACGCAAAAGGGCACCGAGGACGAGTACCCCTCAGGCCCCAAGGGACCGTCAGCGATGGCCGATCCGTCCTCGCCGGGCAGACGACCCTCGGGGTCGACGGTCTTGGAGATCATCACGATCACATCCATGCGGAACCCATCGATGCCCCGGTCCATCCACCAATTCATCATGTCGAAGACGGCCTGCCGGACCTGGGGGTTCTCCCAGTTGAGGTCAGGCTGCTTCTTGGAGAACAGGTGCAGGTAGTATTCGCCTCGTTGTGGATCGTACTGCCAGGCGGAGCCCCCAAAGTAGGACCCCCATTGGTTGGGCTCTGCGCCCGGGGTGCCGGGTTCGTGGCCGGCCTTGGCGGGACGCCACCAGTACCAGTCGGCGTGCGGGTCATCCTTGTTGCGGGAGGCCTGGAACCAGGCGTGCTCGTCCGAGGTGTGGTTGACCACCAGATCCATGACCACCTTGATGCCCCGACGGTGGGCCTGGTCCAAAAGCTCGTCCATATCGTCCATGGTGCCGAAGATGGGGTCGATGTCCTGATAGTCGGAGATGTCGTACCCGTTGTCATCCTGGGGAGATCGGTAGACAGGGCTCAGCCAAATCACGTCCACGCCCAGATCGGCCAGGTAGTCCAGACGCTGGGTAATGCCCGGCAGGTCGCCGTAACCGTCGCCGTTCGTGTCCTGGAAGGACCGTGGATAGATCTGGTAGACCACTGCGTTGGCCCACCAGGGATTGGGGGTGGCTCCGTTGGTCCGCACCCGGTCGGGCAGCTGCATGCGTTCTTCCTGGGTCATGGTCCTCCTCACGAAGATTGGGTTCCTGGGACTTCCTTGTTCTGTGACCTCCACTATAGGCTGACCTGACTGCCTGTCATGGCGGAGCTACTTGACAGCTCCTCTCATGACGCCGCTGATGACCCACTTCTGTGCGAACAGGTAGACGATCAGGATGGGTGCCAGGGCCATCAGGTAGCTGGAGAAGGCCATCGGGTAGTTGGTGGCGAACTGGGAGCTGAAGACATACTGCGCCAGAGGGATGGTCTGGCTGGTCTGATCCGTCAAGACGATCAACGGCATGAGGAAATCGTTCCAGGCCCAGAGGGCCGTGGTGATGGCGATGGTCGCATTGATCGGACCCATCAGGGGGAAGATGATGGTCCAGAATATCCTCCAGGTACCTGCGCCGTCCAGGCGGGCGGCCTCCTCAAGAGCAGTGGGGATGGATCGGATGAACCCCGTGGCGATGAAGAGGTTAGTACCCAGGCCCAACACCACGTAGAGCAGGATCAGACCGGGTACGTTGTCCAGGTGCCAGCTGCCGAACTGCTTGGCGATGGGAAGCATGACCACGGGGAAGGGGACGAACATGGCCGCGATGAAGAAGTAGTAGAGGAAGCGGAAGAAGCGCTTGTCCATATTCCTGGCCACGGCATAGGCCACGAAAGTGTTGGTCAGCAGGGTGAGTGCCACTGCGCAGACCGTGACGATGGCCGAATTCAGCGCAGCCTTGGGATAGTTGACCTTGTTCCAGGCATCAGCGAAATTGTGCCACTGCCAGGAAGAGGGCAGGCTGAAGGTTCCGGCCTCCGCAGGGGTCTTCAGAGCCGTGACCACGGTGAAGTAGAGCGGCACAAGAATCGTCAGGGAGAGGACAGCCACGGTGGCCGTCAGCCACCAGTTGACCCTTTTGAGGCGCGACCCCGGGAATCCCCCATGCCGCCTTCCCCCTCTTCCTGCTGATCGTGCCGGTGTCTGCGGCTGCATAAGCGCTGTCTGTGCCATCTCAGATCTTCTCCCCTCTTCTGGAAATGCCCAGCTGGATGAACGCAATCACGGCCAGGACGATGAAGAACATGACCGCGTTCGCTGTCTGGTAGGCGTACTCCCCTCCGGTAAGGCCGCCCTTGTAGATGAGGTAGGTGACTGTTTCGGTCTTGGAATCCGGTCCCCCGGCGGTCAGGGCCACCACCTGATCGAAGGTGTTGAAGGCATTCTTCAGAGTCAGCACCAGATTGATGGTGAAGAATGGGCCGATCAGGGGGAAGGTGATCCTCCAGAATTTCTGCCACTCGTTGGCGCCATCGATGGATGCGGCTTCATAGACCTCCGAGTCGATGGTCTGCAGACCCGCCAGATATATCAGTGTTGAATAAGCCACCGCCTGCCAGACCGAGAGGAAGACGATGGGGATCCATGCATAGTGCTCGCTGGTCAGCAGGGACTGGGAGAGCCAACCGATGCCCAGGGCCTTGCCCAGAGCCGGCAGGGGCGTCATGAAGATGTACTTGAAGACATAGCCGATGACCAGAACCGAGAGCGTGTAGGGGATGAAATAGATGACTCGGAACCCGTTCTTGAAGGCGATCCTTCCATTCAGCGCCACCGAGATGAACAGGGCGATGAAGTTGACCAACAGGGTGATCAGGATGGCGATCAGCAGAGTGAACAGATAAGCGTGGCCCACGCGGCCGTCACGGAAGAGGGCGCCGTAATTCCTGAAACCGATCCACGAATAGCGCCCGTATCCCTGCGAATTCGTGAAGGAGTAGGCCACACCCTGGAGGAAGGGCACATAGAGGCAGAGCGTGAAGATCAGTGCCGCAGGGACAGCCATCCAGTAGAAGGCGCGGTCCACCTTGCGGTTGGAGAACCTTGAAGGCCGTTTTCCGGCCTTGACTGCTGCGTCAGCAGTACGGATGCCGACGACCTTGGATTGTGTCATGTCTGAGTCCTGACCTTTCATCATTGGAAGTTCCTTGCCTGGACCTTGTCCCATTCGTTCTGCATGGAACCGATGAAGCCATCCACATCCCCCTTGGTGACCATGGTCTGCAGATAGCCGCCGACATTGATGGAAGAGGGGATGTAATGGTCGCAGAAGTCGGCCAAGCGGTTCTGTTGGAAGAAGGGAAGAACCCCGTTCAGGGCCGGATCGCCTGCCTCCACCTTTCTGGTCGGCGTGAAGGCCGTCTGGGCTTTTGCATACGTGCGCAGCTGCCGGGGCTGCATCAGATAACGGATCAGCCGCATGGCCTCCTTGGGATGCTTGGTGGTGGCACCCATGGTCAGCATGACATCGTCACCAGCCGTCAGTATCTGCCGGGAGAGGGAATCATTCGCAGGCATCTGGGCGAATCCGAGGTCCACATCCGGATTGATCATCCTGATTTGCGGTATGGCGTATGTTCCCAGAGGAAGAATCGCCACCTTGCCCTTGGCCATGTTTTGAGTGCCCTGCTGGTAGGTAACGCCCTTGTCGCCGGTGGAATGGCTGAAGAGCTCGACCTCGCGCCGGGCCGGCTGTGTCCACAGGGTCTTGAAATCGGTTTTCCCAGCCAGAAGATCCCTGTACTTGCTCTCGGGGACCAGGGTTCCCGCCAGAGATGCCAAGGGAGCCTGGGCGGTCCAGGAATCGGAGAGGGTGCCCTGCACAGGTTCGATGCCCTGGTCCTTGAACTTGTCCATGACGGCCGTGAACTCCGACCAGGTGCGCGGCGGATTGTCAGGGTCGACCCCTGCCCTTCGCCAAAGCGTCTTGTTGTATATGTATCCGCTGGCGTTGCCGGCAAAGGGCAGGCCATACAGGCGCTTGGCCGAAGGATCCTTGGTCTGGACCAGATTCCTGGCTATCGACACCATGCCCGGGTTGAGCTCCTTGACCAGGGGATCGTCGGTGAAATCATGGAAGACCCCGGATGCCGCGAACATGCCGAAGCTGATGTCGCCGTTGAAGGTGATGACGTCGGGCACCCGGTTTTTAACCAGACGAGTGCGCAGATCCGTCTGGGCGTCGGCCGAATTGTTGATGTTCACCCGGATGCCAGGGTTCTGCTTCTCAAACTGTGCCACCATGGCCTTGAACTGGTCGGCGGCCTCGAACTTGAACTGGAAGAAGTCCAGGGTGACCACGCCTGAACCTGCTGAGCCGCAGCCCGCCATGGCCACGACGGTCAACAGAGCCAGGAGTGAGGCGACTCCGTTGCGAATCCAGGCCGATATTCGACCAAGCCCGGATCCTTCCTTACTGCCAATATCCTTCATGTTTGGCTCCTTTACCATCCACACGGGCAACAACGACCTAGATGATTCTGCGAACCAGCATAGGGGACCGGGATATTTCATTCCCAGCTCTGGCGAGTTCCTTTCGTTAAGAAAGTAATTAGGATAGGCTGTTCAGTATAGGGGTTTGTCCGTGAGGAGGCACCGTGGCCGACAGAGAGAACCGGGGATCAAACCATCACGAGAACACCGACCGCTCAGGAGAGGCACGGCCGTTCCCATCCTGGTTCACGGCCTCCAGATACACCCACCGCATCGCCGTCGAGATCCTCCAGCACGGCCCGATCTCCAGAGTGGCTCTGGCACGGCGATTCAACCTGACCCAAGGTGCCGTATCGCGCATCACCAACGATCTGACACACCGCGGGGTCATCAGGGAAGCAGGCACACTGCTGCAGGCGGACGAACCAGGAAGGCAGGATGGTCGCAAGCATAGTCCCAGTAGCGTAGGCAGACCGCAGCAGGCCCTGGTCATCCGCCGGGAAGCCAAGACCTTCATCGGCATAAACCTTCACGGTGGCACCGCGCTGGCCACGGCGACGGACCTGGCCTGCCGACCCGTCGGCCGGTCCCACAGTCATCACATTCGGCAACGGAGCCCGGGCCAGGTCGTAAGGATGCTGTCAGACCTTACTCAGGATTGCGTGCGCGAGATCAGCCAGGCCGGGCTGCCCAGCCCCTCCGGCCTGGCCATCTCCCTGGGCGGACGGGCGGAGCGAGACAGGGTCGTCACCTACGCCCCCTTCCTGCATTGGAGCGAACCCGTCGACCTTGCGGGTGAGATGGAGAAAACATGTAATCTGCCTTGTCTGGTCTTCAATGACCTCGATGCCCTGGCCCTGTACGAAGGATGGTTTGGCGAGGGCATCGGGCTGGACCGGTTCGCTCTGATCACCATGGGATCCGGCATTGGCTATGCCTTAAGTGAGCACGGCGTGCCCGTCTCCTCGCCGGATGAGGGTTTTGGGCTGATTGGCCATCAGCTGGTGGATCCGGATGGGCCGGTCTGCTATTTGGGCCATCGCGGCTGCGCCCAGTGCCTGACTACAGGTTCCCTGGCTGAACAGTACTCGCATGCCATCGGACGGGCCGCCAGCCTTGACAAGTTGGTCAAAGACCTGGAGGAGGACATGCCGCAGGCGGAGACCCTGCTCAATCTGACCGGTTATCGGCTAGGGGTGCTGATCGCCCTAGTGGCCAACGTGGCCCTGCCCGACAAGGTTCTGGTGGGCGGGGAGACTTCATATTTGATGAAGAGGTGCATCGAATCCGTACGCAAGGGCACAGCCTCATTCCGCCACAGCCAGATGGTCGAGGTCCCCGTGAAAATCATTGACGGCGACTGGCTCCGCTGGGCCCAAGCACCCGCTGCCAGAGCAATCGCCCGGTACCTGCAGGGTCCCGAAGAGGCCGATAAGCCCGAATGAATCGGAAAACGACTGGACGGATTCAGCTACAGCTCGCTTCAAAGATCACTGCCTCCGCCGGGTGGATGACCGGCGGCCGGATTCCCTGAGCGCCCAAGGCCGCACCCGGGAGGACCACGCCTTGGGGACGCCACCAGGTCAGAGGGCTTTGCCCGTTGCCGATCCGATCCAGGTCACAGCAGACATCCAAGGGCCTGACCCGGTAATCAGCACCGGGATCCAGGCCGGGTAGTGCCAGGGGCTGCGGAGGGTAATTGACCGAAGAGGTCAACTGGGTGAAGCGGTAGAGCGCCTGAGAGCCGTCAGCAGAGACCACCCCATCCAAGCGGACAGCCGGGTCTGGAGCATCACCGTGTACTACATGACCGGTGTGCAGCATATGCCTCCACTGCTTGTAAAAATCGATCCAGCGCCCCAGCTCGTCCAGCTGATCCCGGGGCACAGCAAGCAGGTTCCATTCCACGCCCATATGACCGAAGAAAGCCATGGCAGCACGCAGACCGAGCGAGGTTACGCGGCCGGTGGAATGGGCCGGGGAATCACCCACATGCTCACCCATCATCTCCGGCGGCACCAGCAGGGATGTGTACCTCTGGATGCCGGCCCGCTCGACCGGATCAACGCAGTCCGAGACCCAGACCCTGTCGGCATATTGCAATACGCCCAGATCGATGCGGGCGCCCCCTGAAGCGCAGGACTCAATCTCCAAGCCGGGATGCCTGGTTTTCAGGTCACGCATGATTCCATAGACCGCCTCGGTCTGCGCATGCACGGCAGGACGTCCTGACCGGGGAGAGCAGGCCTCGGTCACATAACGATTATGGTCCCATTTGATGTAGTCGATGCCCATAAGCGCAATGAGCGAGTCCATGGCATCGAACACATGGGCATAGGCATCGGGATTGGTCAGATCCATGACCTGCTGGTTGCGGCCTTCGACAGGCAGCCGGGAAGGCCCCGGGGACAGGGCCCAGTCAGGATGATCACGGAAGACGTTTGAGTCCGGACTGATCATCTCGGGCTCGAACCAGAGGCCGAATTCCATTCCCAGCTGATGCACCCTGGCGGCCAGAGCTTCCAGGCTCTTAGGCCCCTCGGGCCATACCTGCCGATCGATGGACCAGTCCCCCAGCCCGGCCTCATCCGAACGCCTGCCCTGGAACCATCCGTCATCAACGACAAAGCGCTCCACGCCTATACGGGCCGCCTGCTCGGCCAGGGCGGCCAGCTTGTCATAGGACTGGTCGAAGTAGACCGCCTCCCAGGTGTTCAGGGTGACGGGCCTGGGACGTGAGGCCAACCCAGGATGCAGGGACCGAAGGAAAGCATGATACCTATTGGCCGACTGGTCCAGCCCCTTGCCCCGGGAACCATAGAGCCAGGGCGTGGAATACGCCGGCTGGTCGGAATGACCGCCAGCAGGAGGAAGCGTGGTCTCCCCGGCCATCAGAATCTCGCCGCCGCCCAGCAAGGCGGGAGCCGAAGGAATCCGCTCGGCGCTGAGCAGACCATTGCCGCTCCAGCCCAAGTGCACCGTGTATACCTCATCATGCTCGAATCCGAACCCGGGTCGACCAGCACACATGAGCAGGGAGGAATCAAAATCCGGCCGACCCACCAGGCTTGGACGCTCCAGACGGCCTACGGTCAAGGGCTGGCGTTGCGGACTGCGCTCGCGCAGGTGGTGACCGGTGGTGGTCAGAATCTCGGTCGCCTCAGCCGGCAAAGGAAAAGCCAGCTCCAAGCCGTTGACATCCAGATCTCTGACCGTGTCCAGGTTGAACAGGTCCGCACGCTGCCTGACGAGGCCGGACGGAAGCACCTGGCAACGCCAGGTCAGCCCCACGCCCTGATCCCGGTCGCAAGCCCGGACCGTCAAAGTCGGTGCAGTCAAGTCCTCGGACAGGACCGGAGCTGTACCCAGATCGACTGATTCCACCCGGAAGCAGCAAAAGACCTCAACACCGCCGCGGCTGATACGCAGCCGGCGCTGTCCGGTCCAAGCCTCAGACTGGGTCGGAAGGATGCTGGGCCAGGCCGTCAGATCCAGGCCTCCCGAGACCCGCTGCGGGGCCAGGGCATCGTAGGTTCCCAGAAGGGCCTGCGGATCGGCCACCGGATCGCCCCAGTGAACAATCCTCGGCAGACCTTTCCCTGGGAAGAGGACAGCAAGGGACAGCCCGGACTGCTCCATGTAAACCAACCTGAGGGAAACCCCCGGATTTGATTTGCTCTGATAGGACCCCATCCTTGGGCCGCCGCGATGATCCTCCATGACACCTCCGCCATAAGCCCGGCGATGCCGGTCGCCGACACTGATGAATCAGGCTCCATGCTAGGGACCCGCGGCTAACTTGTCTGGAAGGGCGTGTTTTCCTTACTTGGGAAAGTAATTCATGGAAATCCACTCAGCGGCCGTTCACATCACCCCTGGTCGGCCTGCTCCTCATGATGGACGCGGAAAGCCAGCTCGGCCAGATGGACGCCATGGGTCAGGAACTCCTGGGTCCGGCAGACGTAGTCATGCTCGCGTCCCAGACGTGCCAGATAGCCGTTGATGTAATCCACCTCGGTCGGGCGGCCCTTGGACATGTCCTGATACATGGAGGGGTAGTGGAGGGGATTGCCCACGCGGCTGACGTAATCCACCTCGTCCAGGGTCTCCTGACGGGTCTGGATCAGCTGCTTGCCGGCCCGCTCGCAGGCGTCATAGGCCTCGTCGATCAGCTGGCGGGACATGTCCTTGGCCCCCGGGTAGGAGATGAACTGGCCCATGGTGATCTGGTACATGGTGCAGATAGTGTTGACCACCGAGTTGAAGATGATCTTGGCCAGGCAGGTGCCCTCGAAGTTCTCGGTCAGGATGGGGTTGAGGTTGGCGGCCTTGAAGTCCTCGGCCATCCGGCGCTCCACGTCGGTGGTCTGCTCGGTCATGGCGCACAGGTGCATGGAGCCTGCCCCGGACTTGCCGATGAAATCCACGTCGCCCGGCCCGTTGAGGACTGTGCCGATCATGGCCGTGCCGCCGTAGATGCGCTCCTTGGGGAAGTACTTGAGCAGCTTGTCGAAGTGCCCCCAGCCATTCATGGCCGAGAAGACCACCTGATGGTCGCGGAAGAGCGGTGCGCAACGCTCCAGGACAGCCTCCAGCTGCATCTGCTTGAGCATGACGATCCAGACATCGGGGTCGCCCTTGTAGTCCTCGGGGGTGTAAATGTTGACGGGCACCAAATGACGATTTTCGTGATCGCGGGAGACATAGACGCCTCCCTGGTCATGAACCTTGTCAATATTGGGCATCCAGGTATCCACGAAATCCACCTGCAGGCCGGCCTGCTCCTGCAGCAGCACACCCAGACGATAGCCCATGGCTCCGGCACCGATGACCGTATATCGCATCGAAACACACCCTCTTCATTTTCTTGATTAGACAACGCACCTCCGGGGACCGGCCCGGGGGATACCAAGCAGTATGCCGAGACGGCAGAAGGGAACCGAGGCAACGGTCGCATGGTGGACATAAGAGCTGGTTGGAAGACATGGCCGCACACGCGGACATCCTGCCATCACAACGAAAACGTCGACCTAGGCTGGAACCCATGCAGAAAGAGCAGAGCGGATCCGGAAGGATGGACCGGCGGACCCTGGCCATCCTTGTCCTGGTGGGCGTGATCAGCGGATTCCTGTCGGGGATGTTCGGCATCGGCGGCGGATCGATCATCGTGCCTGCCCTGGTATGGACCGGACTGCAGCAACGGCAGGCCTCGGCTACCTCGCTAGCCTCCATGATCCCCATGTCGCTGGCCGGCGTGGCCTCCTACGCCCTGGGAGGGCATGTGGACTGGCTGGCCGCCCTGCTGCTGGCCGTGGGCACGGTCATCGGGGCGCAGATCGGCACCTGGCTGCTGGACCGGCTTCCAGAGGTGATACTCAGGTGGCTCTATGTGGGCTTCCTGATGGCAGTCATTGCCCAGCAGCTGCTGTCCACGCCCTCCAGGGAGAGCAGCATCCAGCTGAGCCCGGCGGTGGCCCTGATCATTCTGCTGGTCGGCATCCTGATCGGAACCCTGTCAGGGTTGCTGGGCGTTGGCGGCGGAGCCATAGCGGTCCCTGCCCTGGCTCTGCTGGGCGCCAGCGACCTGATCGCCAGGGGGACCTCCCTGCTGGCCATCCTGCCCAGTTCACTGTCAGGGACATTCACCAACCTGCGGCATCATCTGGTGCACGCCGGTCAGGGGCTGCTTCTGGGCATCGTGGCTGCTCTGACCACGCCGGTGGGCACCTGGGCAGCCTCAGGGGTCAGCGCGCGAGTGGGCGCCAATCTGTTCGCCGCCTACCTCTGCCTGATCGTCCTGCGCTGCATCTGGGCGGCCCTCCAGGTCACCCCGGCCTTCCAGCGGTACAGGGCCAATCACAACCGCCGCTGAAAACAGAACTCAGTCCCGGCGGTGCCGGGCGAAGAAGTCGGCAAGGATCCCGGCGCATGCCTGTTCGCACACGCCGCCCAGCACCTCGACCTTTGACCCGGTGTGCGGGTCACGGGGCAGATCCCAGACCGACCCGCAGGCCCCCATCTTGGGGTCCCAGGCGCCGAAGACCACCCTACTGAAGTGGCAGGCCATCAGGGCTCCGGCACACATGGGGCAGGGCTCCAGGGTGACGACCATGGTGCACCCTGCCAGATCCCAGCCCGCGTCGGATTCCCCGATGGCCTCCATCTCGGCGTGGGCCAGGGGACGGCCCAGGGCCTGCCGCTGGTTGAAGCCCCGACCGATGACCCGGTCCGAGGCATCCAAGACCAAAGCGCCCACGGGCACATCCCCCCGGTCTCCGGCTATGCCGGCCAGCCGCAGGGCCTCCTCCATGGGCGCCTTCCACCGTTCTTGCACGGGTTCAGTCTGACAGTCCAGCCCGACAGGTCGGTTCAGTTGATCATGCCTGCGATGCGGCGGCGCACATGGTGCAGATGGCCCTTGGGCCGCCCGGACGTGCCGATGCCACGCTTGGCCAGGAAGGCACGAACCATCTTGTCGCCCTCGCTGAAGATCAGGACCGTCAGCCCAATCACCAGGCAGATAAGCCACTGGCTTGCGCTCAAGGGAGCCATGCCCAGAACGCCCGCAACCGGAGCCAGATACATGGCCCCCGCATGGATGCCCAGGGCCACGAACGAGGCCACCAGAAGGAAGGTGTTGTCCAAGGGATTGAGTTGGAAGATCAGCCTGTTCTCGGACCTGGCCGACATGGCGACGAAGAAGTTGAAGAGGACCAGCAGGGTCAGGGCGATGGTCCGGGCGTGGGCCAGATCCATTCCCGCGTTGATGTTGAGGCGGAAGAGGACCAGGATGCAGGTGGCCATCCAGAGCCCGCAGACGGCCAGTCGCGCCCAGAGCACCCGCGAGAGCAGGCCCTCTCCAGACGAACGTGGGGGCGACTCCAGTTCATCCCCGTTGCCTGGTTCGAATCCCAGGGCAATATCCTGGACACCGTTGGTCACGAAGTTGATCCAGAGCATCTGCAGGGGCAGGAAGAGCAGGGGCTCCTCGGAGATCACATTGACCCCGACGGCGATCATGGCGGCTGCAGCCGTGGACAGGAGGAAGTAGGCGGACCCGCGGATGGCCTTGAAGATGACCCTCCCCTGGCGCACGGCCTGGGTGATGGTGACGAAGTTGTCGTCGGTCAGGACCACATCGCTGGCCTCCCGGGCCACGTCAGTGCCGGAACGACCCATGGCGATACCCACTGAAGCTGCCTTCAGTGCCGGGGCGTCATTGACGCCGTCGCCGGTCACAGCCACCACGTGGCCCTCGTCCTGCAGGGCCTCCACAATGCGCAGCTTGTCCTGGGGGGAGACGCGGGCGGCGATGGAGGTCTCACGCAGACGGGCCCGGAGGACCTCGTCGCTCATCTCCAGCATTTCGCTGCCGGTCAGCGCCTGGTCGGTGTGCTCCAGACCCAGGCGGCGGCCTATGGCGGCCGCGGTCACCGGGTGGTCGCCGGTGATCATGACCACGCGGATGCCGGCCCCTGCGCATTCGGCGATGGCCTCGCGCACGCCGGGTCGAGGCGGGTCGAGCATACCCTCAAGCCCCAGGAAGGTCAGGTCGTCAGGTCGACGACGGGAGGCGGGGTCCTGGTCAGAGGAGAGGACCCTGCTGGCCACGCCTATGACGCGCAGCCCCTGGGAGCCCATGGCTTCGTAGGACTTGTGGACGGCCTGGGTGTCCAGGGGAACGACCTGACCATCCGGATCCAGCATGGTTCGGCTCATGGCCATGACGGCGTCCGGGGCGCCCTTGACGTATTGGGTCAGGGTGCCGTCCGGGCTGCGACGGATGGTCATGGAGTGCAGCAGCTCCGGCTCGTAGGGGGTCTCCATGACGATAGGAGCATCCAGGTCTTCAGTCGTCACGGCCCCGGTCTGGTCGGCCAGGCGGGCCATGGCCATGTCGACCGCATCGCCGCTGTATTCGATCTCGCCCTGTTCATTCGGCTGCCGGTGGGCCTCATTGGTCAGAGCCCCGGCCCGAGCCAGGGCGGCCAGGCCGCGCATACGGTCGTCGTCGGATACGGCCGCTGCGCCCAGGTCCAGGCCCTCTACGGGGACCGGCTGGCCGCCGCCCAGGGTGAACTGTTCCACAGTCATGCGGTTCTGGGTCAGCGTGCCGGTCTTGTCCGAGCCGATGACGGTGATGGAGCCCAGAGTCTCCACCGCCGGCAGAGAGCGGACGATGGCATGGTATTCAGCCATCCTCGAAACGCCCAAGGCCATGGCCACGGTCAGCACGATGGGCAGGGCCTCGGGCATGGAGGCCACCACCAGGGAAACTGCGGACAGGAAGGCTCCCGTGGCATCGCCGTTGAGGATGGCTCCGCCGATGAAGACGAAGATGGCCACCAGGATGACGGCGACGGCGATGCCCAACTCAGTGCGGTGGATGATCCGCTGCAAAGGTGTGCGGCCCTTGGCCACATGGACCAGATCGTTGATCTCGCCCAGCTCGGTGTCGGAACCGGTGGCCACCACCAGCCCTCGGCCACGGCCGCTGGTGACCATGGTGCCTGAGAAGGCCATGCATCGCCTGTCGCCCAAGGCTGCGTCACGGTCCACGGGATCCGTATTCTTCTTGGCGTCCTCGCTCTCACCCGTCAGCATGGCCTCGTCGATGCGCAGGTGGAGGGCCTCGATCAGCCGCAGGTCGGCGGGGATGCGGTCGCCGCTCTCCAGGAGGACCAGGTCACCCGGGACCAGCTGGTCGGCGTCAATCTGCTCCATCCGGCCCTGGCGCACCACCCGTGTGGTGGGGGTGGACAGGGTGGTCAGGGCCTCCACGGCCTTGTCGGCCTTGGACTCCTGCACATAGCCGATGATGGCGTTGAGGAAAAGGACCAGGAATATGGCCGCAGCGTCCACATAGTGCTGCAGAAAAATGGTGATGATGCCGCAGACCATCAGAACGGCGATCAGGGGGCCGGCGAACTGCTCCAGGAAGAGCTTCCAACGGGGTTTGGCCTGGGCCTCGGCCAGGCTGTTGGGCCCGAAGATCTCCAGTCGGCGTGCGCTCTCCTGCGTATCCAAACCCTGGTCCCCGGCGTGCAGGGTCTCCAGCACAGCCGAGGTCTCCAGGCTGTGCCAGTCGGTGTCGTCGAAACGCATGTCAGCCCCTGCCGCCGCTGCGTTCTGATTCTTGATATTTGTAGATGTCATGGATGATGTCATCGGTCAACCTGGCCTTTCCAAACCGGATCGGTCATTTGTCCCCGCATGCGACCCTCTGCAGTCGTTCTTGCAATCTTCCTTCTGGACCGGGGGATGTCCAAAAGCGTCGGGGAAACAATAGCGTGCGCGCAAATCCCCGGGGTCAGGAGATGGGGCTCCATGGTCAGCCGTCGCAAGCAGTGCCCGCTGGGAGGTTCGGAGCCTTCCCGGTCTTCACGAGTATACCGATTAAGCCGGCCTTTCATGCGCTTGCGGGGATCCCCCGGGTCGGATTTTCACAAATGTTCGCCTATCGCGAGCGCAGTTTGTCCACCATTTTGACTTGAGGTGTCAACTTAGCGCACATTGTCCATCAATACTGTTCCTGGATATCGCCATTCCGTATAATGGACTATGCGACGTCGATCCTCATCCGACCCTGCACTCGAAGATTCCTTCATTGGTTGAACGAACCCTACTTGTCGGGCCTGCGGCAGCCCGCCCGGGATTGCGTGGCGGAAAGGAAGCCCGTGGAAACATTCATCCTCATTCTGTGCATACTTGCTGCCGTCCTCGTCTCTTCCTTCATTTCCAGATTCATTCCCCGGATCTCCACTCCACTGGTTCAGATCGCCCTGGGCGCGGTCATGGCCCTGCTGCCCATTTTCCCGCGGATGCGGCTGGATCCTGAGCTGTTCATGGTCCTCTTCATCGCGCCCCTGCTCTACTACGAGGCCCACACCATCAACAAGGTGGAGTTGCTCAAGGGCTTGCGATCATCCCTTTCCCTGGCCATTGGCCTGGCTGCCCTGACGATGATCATGGTGGGCGTCATCCTGCATGCCGCCTGGCCCATGTTTCCCCTGGCTGCAGCCATGGCCCTAGGCGCCGCCCTGGGGCCCACCGATGCCGTGGCCGTTTCCTCCCTAGGTGAGAGCGCCGACCTCACACCGGACGAACATTCCATTCTTGCCGGCGAATCGCTCTTCAACGACGCCACCGGCGTCATCGGCTTCCAGTTCGCCATCCTGGCCACCGTGACCGGATCCTTCTCCCTGCCCCAGGCCCTGGGCGAGTTCTTCCTCGAGTTCATGGGCGGCATCGGCTTCGGCCTGATCATGGGCTTCGTGGTCAACTGGCTTTTTGAGTCCGCTCGCCGCCTGGGCTGGGAGACCACCACCACCAGGATCCTGCTGGAGCTCTTCCTGCCTTTCCTGATTTACATGGTCGGGCAGAACATCCTGCATGTGTCCGGGGTCCTGGCCGTGGTCTCCACCGGGCTGCTGGTCCGTTTCGACCACACCGGAGTAGGCCCCAATACGTCCAAGGCCAACATCGTCTCATCCAGCGTCTGGAAGGTGCTCTCCTTCAGCCTCAACGGCGCGGTCTTCGTCCTTCTGGGCATGCTGCTGCCGGCGGCCATGGGCACCAGCTGGCGAGACCGGCGGGTCAGCAACTGGATGCTGGTGGCCACCATCACCCTGGTCTGCCTGACCGTGATCGTGCTGCGCTTCATTTGGACCGCCAGCGTCCTGATCTTCACCAAGGACCATGAAACCGGCAGCAGACGACGGATAACATCCAAGCTCCTGAGGTCGGCGGCCGTCATGACCTTCGGCGGCCCCAAGGGGACCATTACTTTATCCTTGGCCCTGACCATTCCCTATATGACCGACGACGGGTCGGCCTTCCCCATGCGCAGCGAGCTGATCTTCGTGGCCGCCGGGGTTATCATCGTCACCCTGGTGCTGGCCAACTTCGCCCTGCCGCTGCTGGCTCCCTCACAGAGCAGCGAGGTGCCGGCCCAGCAGGTCGAAAAATCCATCAAGGTGCTCAGGGGTACGGTCCGGGAACTTTCCAGCAGGATCACTGACGAGAACCGGCTGGCCATCCAGCAGGTGATCAAGCAGTACAACCACCGCATTGCCAAACTCAAGTCGCGAATCGGGCAGTATTCCCCCAAGGACTTCCAGGACCTGCAAGTGCAGACCATGGAGTGGGAACAGGACTACATGGAGGAGCGGCTGAGCCGGATCGAAGAGGCCCAGGATCAGCTGGAGGAAAAGCTCAAGAGCGAGAACGCAAGTATTGAGCAGGCACCTGCATCAACACAGCCTGCGGCCGAAGCCGAACCCAGCACCGAGGCCGAGACTGTGGCCGACAGGGATGCCGACGCCCAGCTGATCAACCGACGCAGCGAACGTGGCGATGACCAGGAGGAGCTGCTGAATCTGCGCAGCCAGGAACAAGCCGCCCGCAGGATCCTGTCCACCATATCCGGGTCCCTTTTCCACTTGGACAGGGGCGGAGAGATCCGCTGGAGGGCCTACACGGCTCGTCGGCGTATCAGGGGCCTGCTGCACAGCCAGTTCCACCGCCTGAAGCACCTGACCCAGCCGATCGACAAGGACCGTGTCTTCGTGGCCGGACGCCACCTGCAGGCGGAGATGAACCACTTCCTGATCGAAAAGCTCTACTCCGAACTGGGCAAGGGCCGATTCAAGACCGAGGACCTGCTCAACACCATCATCAACCATCAGATGATCGAATCCTCGGCGGAGGGCAAGACCGAATACGCGGGCATGCCCGCTATCAGGGATCAGGTGGAGGAAGCCAAGCGCGAGGGCTACGCCATTGAGTTGAGCCAGATCCAGGACATGGTTGAATCCGGGGAAATCTCGCGCACGACAGCCAGGAAGATGCGCCGCAACGTCTACGTCATGCAGGTAGACGCCGACTCGGCCCTGTGAGCCGATCTACATGAGGCCCGAGGTCACGTCGATCTCGCCCAGCCACTGGCGAAGGTCGTTCATCTCGCGCATGTCGACGGCATGATCCAAGTGATCGTACTCGGTGGTGTGCAGCCAGACGTGCTCGTCCAGCCAGGCGGCCAGGGCCCGGAATTCGTACTTGGGCACCGTGGTGTCATCCGAGCCGAAACCCAGAAAGACCGGCTTGTTCAAGCCAGCCAGACGCTCATCCGCCGGAGCAGTGCCGGACACCAGGCCTGGGGCCAGGAACCCGGACAGGCATATGGAGGCCCGGTAGCGCTCAGGGTTGATCCGAAGCAGATGAACAGCCAGCATGGCTCCCTGGGAGAAGCCCATGGCCACCACAGGTCTCTCCTCGGGGATGTTGGCGGCTACCCAATTGTCTATAGCCCGAGCTGCTGCATAGCCATCCCGATCCAGATCCTCCTGCTCGGGGCGCATATCGTGAAACCAGGTGTAGCCCGGGCCGAACATGCCGCGCTCGCTGCCTGGCACCACCATGGGCGCCCGCAGGGAGGCGTAGTCGTTGTAGGGGGCCACGTAGCGCATCAGGTCAGCCATGTCCTCCTCGTTGGAGCCCCAGCCGTGCATGAGTACAAAAATAGGCCGCGAGGGGTTGCCAGTGCCCTGCTTGCGTGACCACTGGACCTGCTCGACCTTGAGCTCCTGCCCAAAACGTCCGGGCACCACCGTGGAGGGCCGACCCACCAATCCGCCGTCATCCTTTTGTGCTTGATCCATACCTGCCACGATAGTCGACTGGTCCGGTCATTCACTGCTGGCTCATGAGCGGCTCGGCCCGGCCACCCCACTGGCCCTGCAGTCCGGTCACCTGGGTCTTGCTGCCCACGACCATCCAGCGCTTGCCGGTCAGCAGCCATAGATCCTGGGGCTGCAACCCGCCTCCGTAACGGGAGAGCAGGTCAGGCACGCGGGCGCGGATAGGCCCCTTGGCCAAGGAAGCTGCTGAATCGTTGTCGAAAACCACGTAGGCCATGGTCGTATCGGTGCAATACCGGGCTTGGGAGATGCCCACATACCCGTCCAGGCCGATGTCATGCCAACCCGAAGCGCACTGACCGACAGCCTTGTCGATACCGTCGGTCATAGCCTGAGCCGAGCTGATGGGCGCTTCGTCACGCGCAGGAACCTTGATGATGCCCTTGGGAAAAGAGTTGGCGATGAGCAGGCCTGCCACGGTCAAGAGCATTCCGCAGATCAGAAGAATAATGCCCGCCGAGCCTACCGACGGCCGGTTCGGGACTGTTCCGGAGTGACGGGCTATGACGACCAGGATTACGGTCAAGAGGGCAAAGGCCACAGAGACGCCCACCCAGGCTGAGATGCCCACCTGGCCTATGACCCCCAGCCTGGAGGGGGCTATGGCATGGGCCAGCAAGGCCGCGCCCGCCAGAGCCGAGACCAGCCCCGTGACTGCCGCAAACCGACTCCAGATGTTGGCATGGGCTATCTGAATAGGGCGCTCATCAATATCAGGGCGAGGAGGATAGGAGGCCGGCAGACCCTCGTCATACCCGCTGTCCGCCAGCCGCTGATCCAGCTGGTTGAATCCATCGGCCATCGACCTCGCCACCTTTCACGGTTGGTTTCAGTCTATGGGGGCCGACGCATGCAGACAGGCGAGGGCAGCCAATGCTTCACCATCCCAACATCCTGCTGGGCCGATGGATGGGCATAGTTCTATAGGCATAGGTACTTATCGCCGCGATGTTCGGCACCAGTACATGTCCGATGACGACGAAAAATCCCAGGAGTCAACTGGAGGAGTTCAGCCCTTGATGTCTCGGGGATCCTTCTTGCCTATGGTGCGCTTGTCGCGGATTTTGTTGCCGCCCTTGTTATGGATGTTGACCTCACCACCGCCGGACCGGTCTGCAAAGACCTTGGCCTGCTTGGTGGCCTCCGCCTTGGTGGCGAAGGTGCGGGAGACTCGTGAGGCCCCGGCCCGCTTGACTGTCCAGAGATCGCGATCCTCGTCGTATTGCACGTGATAATCAGCCATGATGGCCGTCCTTTCCGTACTTCCCTGTACCCCCTCATCTTCCACTGCCGGACCTGAGGCACCGTGCTTCGACACTCCAGAATTTTCAGGAATATTGTCAGATACTGATTTTGCAAAAGAAATCCTTTTTCTCCTAGTATCACGAACTATAAAGAGTCTGAAGAAACAGCATTTGCGCTAAAACAACTTTAGAAGAGAGAGGGCAAATATAAATGGCAAAATGCCTATGCTAGTGAGCGCAACTACAAACCGAAAAAGTTATAGATCAGTCTGTAAAATCGAAACTATATCTTTAGATGGGCCTCTAATATTCTTAAATCGTCCAGACCATCTCTATTGCGTCAAATTCTGACCAGCCGAAATCTAACCTAGACATTTGTAGATGCTGAAAGTCACTTCACCCCGGATAGTGACGAACAGTTATATGTAGTTAACAAGAAACAATCGTGCCCACTAATGCGCTTGAAACCACAAGATGGCCCGCACTGCGGAAACTATTGCACAAGTCACAAAGTGTCAAGGCGTAGTGCAGGCGAACTTGCAGACCCTCAACAGATCCACATGTGTACTTATACATGCCATGAACTGCGAATCCTTCTGGGAAAACGCGTTGATCAGACTCCTGCTCCTTAAAGGTGTCGATAAAAACTAGTTGCTAACCAACTGTAATTTTCCTAGATAAGCTCTTTTGAATTGCATCTGCACATATTCTTGTTAGCGGCTCTCCAATTGCTTCTTTATAGTTAAAGCCCAGAAGCTGTATGGCTTTGAGCGTATCCACCGAGATAAGTGCATTTATTTGATCTGCGGTCTCCGTAAATTCAGCATCATATTTACCGAAAATTCTAATCAGTTTTTCTATAGTATTATGCAAATGGTTGATGTCATCATCGCTGATTTCAATCCTATCCACCTCTGTCTTGTACGCTTGGGCTATCCTTATAGCTTCAGCCCGATCCTGCACTAAATCGTTGATAATTGCATCATATGCATTAGCCATTGCATTCTGATCTTTTTGCAGTTTAATCGCTTTCACCTTTGAAAGAACCCCATCGCCAACAGACTTTGCGACTAGTTGTGTGAGAGATACTGCAGCGGTCTCTAAAGCAGTCAATTTTGATCCTCTCATGACTGAATCATAGTTAGAACACTTGTGTTTATTTTATTTATGAATAGGAAAATAGAAACCATCGCCTTCTTCGGCATTCCAATGTTTCTTGCGAGAGCGGGCGACGGGAATCGGACCCGCCTCTGAAGCTTGGGAAGCTTCCATTCTACCAATGAACTACGCCCGCAAATCCGGCTACCGGGGTCTGACCTCGGCCAACCGCATGCGAGTCACCATGGTAGCAGGTCTCGGCGAAGTGCGCGAATCACCAACTCCGGGCACGGTTGCGCGACAGGTCTTCGATCCACTTTCAGACGGTGCCGTCAGGGTCAATCAGATCGGCCACCACTGTGCTGCAGGCCCCGAGCAAGGCGGCATCCTCACCTAGGGCCGAGCGATCGACCACAAGGGGCCGCCGGAAATCAGCGGCCAAGGCATCGTTCATGGTCTTCTCCATGGCGCTCAGGAAGATGCGGTTGACCACTCTGGAGTCGCCAAGGACCGCCACACGAGGAATGTCCATAAGGCCGGCAGGCATGGTCAGGGCACGGCCCAGCAGTTCACCGGCTCGGCGCAGAATGCTGGCCAGATTGTCAGGATCCCTGTCCATTGCAGCAGTCAGCTTAGGAACGCTGATCAGCGATTCCAAGCAGCCGCGCTTGCCGCAGCGGCACTGAGGACCGGTGGGGTCCACCACCACATGGCCAATCTCGCCGGCCGCGCGGTTGCAACCGGTCACCAGCTCGCCGGAAACCAGCAATCCTGCCCCAACTCCGTCGCCCAGATGGACCAGCAATAGGTCGGACTGTCCTGAGCCGAACTGCTGCTCGGCCAGAACCTCGTTGTTGGCATCGTTGTTGACTGTCACATCCAGGCCTGTCTTCTCATGCAGATAGCCGCGCAGGTCGGTCTGAACCCAGCCAAGGTTGGTGGCATCATCCACCACGCCTTCAGCACTGACGATGCCGGGACTGGATACGCCGATGCCCATAATGGGATGAGCTGCCCGCTGCATCAACGAATCGGTCAGCTCCCCCACCAAGTCCAGGGGAACCTTGCCGTCAGCAGTCAGCGGGATCTCCTCACGCGCGACCACCTGCCCGGTCAGGTTAAGCACCGCCCCTCTGAAGACGTAGGGCGTGGAAAGATCCAGGGCCAGGATGCTGCGCCCGTCAGGATTGATGCGCAGCAGCCGTCCCCGCTTGCCCGGCCCGGTGGATTTGCTATAACCCACCTCCATGAGCAGATGCTCGCCCAGCAGCTCGGCCACGATGTCCGATATGGCGACCCTGGTCAGCCCTGATGCACGAGCCAGATCAGCCCTGGTCATACTGACATCGGGATAAAGCAGCCTGAGCAGGATGGCTCGGTTGTGATGCCGCACCGACTTGGGCAGCGCCTTGGACAGGTTGCCGGTATTGCTGGTCATAATTCGCCTGACGATAGATAATGCGGGAACGGGGACCCGCCATGGGGATTGGGCCTTGAACCCCGTGACCATGCCCATCCATGCTTGCTTCTTATATTGTAAACTTCCTTGTCCGGGCAGCTCCAGATCTCGCCATGGCAGCATCAAAGCCTTTCGTTTTCAAGGCCGCGCAATAGCATCGCAGACAAGACCACGGGGGCAGCAAGTAAAAAGTTCAGTTTCCTAACAATTGCGTGTTAGGCTGTGAACAGATACCAGAAACAGCTGCATCCCCTCACTGAGCAAAGGAGCGATCGCCATGACCATGACACCGAACCATTCGGGAGCCTCACCGGCCGCTACCAATCCCCGATACCTGCTGGGCAACGAGGCCAACCGCATCTTCATGGCCTCGCAGACCTACGGTTTCCTGGACTTCGGGCGTGGGTTCCCCACCGAGCAGGGCGGCGCCGGCTGGCTCAATGACGACGGCACCATCGACCCCGAGCAGGGAATCCAAACCTGGATCACCTGCCGGATGACCCACGTCTACGCCATCGGCAGCCTCCTGGGCTACCCGGGGGCATCAGAGCTGGTCCACCGCGGCGTTCAAGCCCTTCAAGGCAACCTGCACGACGACGAACACGGCGGCTGGTACCCTTCGGTCTCCTGGCAGGGGCAGCCCGAGAGCGGCAAGTCCTGTTACACCCACGCCTTCGTGGTTCTGGCTGCCTCCTCAGCCATGCTGGCCGGCGATCCTGATGGACAAGACCTGCTGGATCAGGCGCTGGAGATTTTCAACCGCTACTTCTGGGATGACGACAAGGGCCTGGCCGTGGACACCTGGGACAGCAGCTTCACCCGGCTGGACCCCTACCGGGGGCTTAACGCCAACATGCACAGCACCGAGGCCTTCCTGGCCGTGGCCGACGCCACTGGCAAGGAGGTCTACCGCGAGCGCGCCGGGCGCATCATCGACCAGGTCATCAGCTGGGCCGAGAACAACCAGTGGCGCATTCCCGAGCATTTCAACAGCGACTGGCAGGCCGACCTGGACTACAACCAGGACAACAAGGCCGACCAGTTCAAGCCTTACGGAGCCACACCGGGCCACGGGATCGAATGGGCCAGGCTGATCACCCAGTACGCATTAAGCAGGTTCGATCAGGAGGCCGACCGCCGCCGCTACATCGAAGCAGCCGAGCACCTGTTCGCCAGGGCTGTTCAGGATGGCTGGGCTGCCGATGGAGCCGAGGGCCTGGTCTACACCACGGACTGGCAGGGCCGCCCGGTGGTCCACGACCGCATGCACTGGACCCTGGCCGAGGCCCTCAACACCTCATCCACCCTCTACGCAGCCACCGGCAAGGCCACCTACGCCGACTGGTACGCCACCTTCTGCAGCTACGTAGACCACTATCTGATCGACCACCAGGGCGGATCCTGGTGGCATCAGCTGGATGCCGGCAACCACGTGATCGGCACGGTCTGGCCCGGCAAGTCCGACCTCTACCACGCCTTCCAGTCCACCCTGATCCCCTACAACGACCCGGCGGTCTCCATCGCTACGGCCATCAAGCAGGCCTGCGGACAGGAACGGACGAACCAGAACCAGGCCCGCTGAAACCCCATGGCAACATCGACCCCGCATCCCAAGGCAGACACAGATAGCGTCCAGACCGGCCCGATCAGCCTGGGAATCGACATCGGCGGCACCAAGATCGAGGGCGTGGCCATCGATGGTGACGAACACCTGCTGGCCTGCCATCGAGTCCCCACGCACGAGGGCAACCAAGCGGTTCATGACGACACAGTGACACTTATCCGCCACCTGCTGGATCAGGTGAACCCGAACAAAGGTATGGTCACCGTAGGCCTGGGCATCCCGGGACGCGTGAATGCCAATCGAGGGATGGTGGATGACGCGGTCAACCTGGGCATCCGCCACATGGCTCTGGGTCCAGCCGTTGCCAAGACGACCGGACTGCCCGTCCGCGTCGAGAACGATGTCAACATCGCTGCTCTGGGAGCCGCCTCGCAGGCTGGCAACACCCTGATAGCACCTGGAGCCACACCCCGCTCCCAGGCTGCCCGGGACCAGGCCCGGCGTTCCGCATCAGAGCCCGGACGTGACGAACCCAGGGCCCTGCCTGACCAGGATGACCACGTAGTGGCCTTCATCAACCTAGGCACAGGTCTGGCAGCAGGCATCATCCGCGAGGGCCGAATCGAGCATGGAGCCAGCGGGGCAATCGGCGAAATTGGCCACATCTCGGTGGATGCCCACCAGTTCCCCTGCAAGTGCGGCCAGTGCGGCTGCCTGGAAACGGTAGCCTCAGGCTCGGCCGTGGAAGCCCTCTGGCCGGGAATCGCCCACCCCCTGCCCGACCTGATCGCCCAGGCAAGCCAGGGGAATCAGCGTGCCCAGAAAGTCGAAGACATCATCGGCCATGGCATTGCCTCGGCCGTACAGATCGTGGCCCTGACCGTCGATCCTGCAGTCATCATCCTGGGCGGCGGCATGAGCAGAACCGGCCAGCCCCTGCTGAATCTGGTCACCGAGCATCTGAACAGGAGCGCGGCCTGCAGCCACTTCATCGCCTCGCTGAGTCTGCCCGACCGGCTGCGGCTGGCTCCGGCCGACCTGCCCATCGCAGCCATCGGCGCCGCCCTGGCAGGGCGCATAGCTGCCGACAGCCGCCCATCTGAGCTTATTGGAAAGGAAATCGCATCATGACCGAAATCATCATCGTCAAGTCCCAGGAGGAAGCCGGCCAAATCTATGCCCGCTGCACGGCCGACCTGATCCGGCGCAAGCCTGACTGCGTGCTGGGTCTGGCCACGGGATCCAGCCCCCTGGCGGCATACCAGGCGCTGGCCGAACTGGTCCACAAGGAGGGGATCGACGTCTCCCAGGTGCGCGGTTTCGCCCTGGACGAGTATGCGGGGCTGGATCCGGCCCATCCCCAGTCCTACCGGTCCACCATCGACCGGACCGTGGTCGAGCCTCTGGGCCTGGACCCTGCCAAAGTGAAGGTGCCCAATGGAAACCTGGACACCATCAAGGACGCTGGCCGCGTGTACGACCAGGCCATCGAGGATGCCGGCGGCGTCGACCTGCAGATCCTGGGCATCGGCACCGACGGGCACATCGGCTTCAACGAGCCCGGATCATCTCTGGCTTCAGGCACCCGCATCAAGACCCTGACCGAACAGACCCGCATCGACAACGCCCGATTCTTCGACAATGACATGGACCAGGTGCCCACCCACTGCATCACCCAGGGAATCGGAACCATCCTCAAGGCACGCCAGCTGGTCCTCCTGGCCTTCGGGGCCGGCAAGGCGGAAGCCGTGGCCGAGAGCGTGGAAGGTGGCATATCATCCTTCTGCCCAGCCTCCGCCCTCCAGATGCACCCCCACGCCACCGTGATCGTGGACGAGGCCGCCGCCTCCCGCCTGCGCAACCGCGACTACTACAAGTGGGCCTATGCCAACAAGCCTGACTGGCAGTCCATCTAGAAGGCGGACCAAACATGTCCAAGGAGGCATACGAGTCGGCTGGGCTCGCGGTCGAGTCATCCCTGAATGGACCGGCCTATCCCCTTGTCCTGACCGGCGCAAGACTGATAGACGCTCGAGGAATCAGGGAAGATAGCTGGATTTTGGCCCTAGAGGGCAGGATTAAGCAGGTCGGACAAGGCCGGGAGAGCCTGGAATCCGCCCTCAGGGCCGCTGGCCTGGCCAGCCTGCCCCCCTCCTTCCAGCCTGGATCCGATAACCATGACGTGAATGCGGACGGTGTAGAGTTCATCGATGCGACCGGCTTCATCCTCACCCCCGGGTTCATCGACATCCACTCCCACGGCGGCTGGGTTCACTCCTTCGATGACGGGGACGAGGCCATTCGCACAGCCAGGGCCTGCCATATGGTCCATGGAACCACCAGGCAGGTGCTCAGCCTGATCACCAACCCGGTCGACACGATGTGCACCAATCTGCGCTCGGTCAGGCGGGTCATGGACTCCAGACCCGACGTGCTGGGCGCCCACTTGGAAGGGCCCTTTATTGCCCTCTCCCGTAAAGGGGCGCACGATCCCAAGTGCCTGCGCGACCCTGAACCCGCTGTTCTCGACAGTCTCCTGGAGGCCGCCGACGGTTGCATACGCCAAGTGACGCTGGCCCCCGAGCGCGACCATGGCTACGAGGCCATATCTCGACTGGCCGGATCCGGTGTAGTGCCTGCGGTCGGCCATTGCGATGCCGACTACGACCAGACCCGCCGCGCCTTCGATGCCGGCGCCCGCATACTCACTCACGTCTTCAACGCCATGAACGGCATCCACCACCGTCAGCCAGGACCCATTCCGGCCACTGTGGAGGACCCCCGGGTCACGGCCGAGCTGATCAACGACGGTTTCCATGTACAGGACCCCTGCGTCGATCTGGCCTTCAGGCTCTTCCCCCATCGGATAGCCCTGGTCACCGACGCCATGGAGGCCACCGGCTGCGAGGACGGCGCCTACAAGCTGGGTTCCCTGGATGTAACCGTGAAGGGAGGCCACGCCCGCCTGACCTCCAACGGAGCAATCGCTGGTTCAACGCTAACCCTGGATGTAGCGGTCGGCAGAGCCGTCCGATACATTGGCGTCCCAGCCCCACAGGCAGTGGAAGCCGCCACTCTGACACCTGCCCGGGCCCTGGGGCTGGACCGTCCCAACCCCATCACCGATGCCCCGCTGGGTCTGCTGGCACCCGGCTATGCGGCCGACCTCCTCCTCCTGAATCCGGCCGACTGGTCCGTCAAAACCGTGGTCTGCAACGGGCGCAGAATTCAGATCTAAAGCACGGATAACCTAAAAGCCTCGGGTTCCTCGTTGCCTCTATGACGAGCAGGATTCTTCGCAACTTGGGGCACTAAGGCGGAAACCGTCAGAAGGGCGCGGCCTAATGTCTGACCCTTTTGACGGTTTCCGAAATTATCGACCAGGACAGCGGGAAGGGACCACCGCTATCAGCAGGCGCATGAGTCCGTTGATCTCTCAGTACCCCACCTGGGTTCCACGCCCGGAATTCACCTGGGTCTGCTGTCCCATCTCCTGGCTCATCTGCATCAGGCGGGCTATGCGCTCATCGGTGGGCGGATGGGTGGAGAAAAGCCTGCTGAATCCCCTGACCGAGAAGGGATTTTCTATCATCATGGCAGCGGCACTCTGGGTGCCGGCGGTCTGAGGCATAGGTGTGGCCTGAGACCCGTAGGATATTTTGTTCAGCGCCGATGCCAGAGCCGCCGGGTCTCCGGTCAGCCGACTGCCGTCCTCGTCGGCGTCATACTCACGGGTGCGCGAAATCGCCATTTGGATCAGGGAGGCGCCCAGGGGGGCCAGAATCGAGCTGATCAGCACGCCCAGGAGGCCGAAGACGCCGGAATCGTTATCCCTGTCCCGGCTATCGCCACCGAAATACATGAGGGAGTATCCCAGGTAGGTGATGACCGTGGCCATGGCCGAAGCCACAGCAGAGGTCAGAATGTCATGGTTGTAGACGTGCATGAGCTCGTGGCCCAGCACTCCGCGGATCTCACGCTCGTTGAGGATGCGCAGGATCCCCTGGGTGCAGCAGACGGCGGCATGGCGCTCGTTACGGCCTGTGGCGAAAGCGTTGGGCGAGTCGGTGGGGGCGATGTAGATGCGGGGCATGGGCTTGCCGGCCCTCCCCGACAGCTCTCGGACAATCCGATAAAGGTCGGGAGCCTCCTGCTCACTGACCGGCCGGGCATGCATGGAGGCGATCGCCACCTTGTCGGAGAACCAGTAGGATCCGAAAGTGGTGGCCAGGCCTATGAGGATATAGATGCCCAGCGTCCCCTGGCGACCGCCGGTCAGCCACCAGATGAGCATAATAACGGCCCACATGAGGGCGAACAAAAGCGTCGTTTTCAGGCCGTTGAAATGTCCGTGAACCTTCAGCTTGCCATTCATGAATTCTATGGTAGACAATACCGCTGAATTTTTGCTGAACGACCGCTGAAAAGATGAGGCTGGCGATGTCCCCTCTCCATTTCAGAACAATACGATTGGATCTCCGCTCTTCTTGTCATGAGGCTTAGGAACATACCGGGCTTTCTTCAATCTCCCGTTTTCATCGAAGAACCGACGGAGATTCATGGTCTTTACCCCAAACTGGTCTGCGATGTTAGGGATCTTGGGCTCTTTCTTCATGTGCTGCCCCTGCTGCAGCGGAACCCGGGCCTCATCCGTCACGATGACTGCTCCCTCGACCTTGGCCACGGCGATCAGCCAGGGATCCGCCTTGCTCTCTGACTCCCAGTATTGGCGCGACTCTTCCGTATACTGCCCGCAGGTGACCAGATAATCCTGGATTTGCGCATAAACCTGCCCATACCTGTCATCCTTATGACTTATTTGGCGGCCTTTGAACACTGCACGCACCCAAAGATTCAGCATATCGGGATCAGCTGCTTGCTCGTTGACCAGCTCGTCGTAGACAACATCCACCAAAGCGATCGCCCTGTCCTCAGCCAGCTTTTCCATCCATCGCCAGAAGGGATGGAACTCCTTGTAGTCGAAAGGATGGTTGAGCCGGTAGGAGGCGATGAAGACGTTGGAATCAGGCAGGTAGAGGGTAGCGGTCATATCAGCTTCTTTTCACGAATCAACCCCTGATAAGACTGCGGGGAACGCACCCCCACCAGGTCGAAGCCCTCAGTCGGAGCCAGTCTTCCCCCGTCCATAGCGGCATTGACCAGGCGGACGAAACCGGTATCGACCCTGGAGGCATTGGTTCTGTTGCCATTACCGCGGGATTCCCGCTCCTGACGGTGGACGGCCCTGTCATGAAGATGCCGATTCATTCGTGCCTGCAGCTCCTCAAGCGTATCCTCGCCAGTCAAGCCGAGCTGATGGGCTTGTATCCCCATGGCAAGAGGGCTCAGATGGAAGTCGTCAGCTATGGACTCCGCGGCGTCCGCCGGCTCTTGGCCCTCGTCCAGCTTCTCCTGCCAGAGCCGCCGGAAGCGCTCATCGTCAATCACGGCCTTTACCACTGCGCGGTTTATCGCGCGCTCCATGGCCTTGCGGTCCCCTTGGCCGTCAATGCCGT
The DNA here is from genome assembly GCF_016101425.1 of Bifidobacterium sp. W8112. NCBI lineage: Bacteria > Bacillati > Actinomycetota > Actinomycetes > Bifidobacteriales > Bifidobacteriaceae > Bifidobacterium > Bifidobacterium sp. W8112. Next base: position 39,485 of record NZ_JACFQN010000004.1, read on the forward strand.
CGAAGAGCTCCTGAGTGCCCAGCAGTACGTGCCCCACCTCGTGAATCAAGGTGAAGATCATGCCGTCAAAGGAATCATTTCTGTTGATGAACACCAGCGGAGCCATATCGTCGATCAGCACGAATCCCCTGAACTCCTGAAGATCCAGCTTTCGAGAACTCACGGAACCCACCTGGGAGTTGAGCATGATCATGATGCCCGCATGGGAGGCGCGTTCCTTGAGCTGACGGAAACGGTCGCTGGAATTGCCGCCCTCCCAGGCAGAGCGCCCATCCAGCCCAAGGGTGGAGCGAAGCGCATCAGCCAGGGAATCGTCCTGCTCGGCATCGCGCACCGAACCGACTAGCGGGTTGGCATCCAAGCCGGACTCAAGCAATTCATCCCTGGCCCACTCCTGCCTGAATCGCATCTGGTCGATGGTGTCCTGCAGGTTTTTGCTGGGCTGCACAGACGTGTTGCCTACGGTCCGGTAACGAACCAGAGGCTCAAGGCGACGCTGGGGCACAACCGACCTGACCAGGGCACCGAAGGGCACATGCAGGGCCCTGCTGAGCTGCTCAACCTTGTTGAAGGATACGGATACGGGTTCCTTGGATTCCAGCCAATCCGGCAACTGGCCAAGTCCCCGGCGCTGAGACAGGGCCACTGGATCGGCATCGCTCTCCTCAACGGCCCACTGGAGGGTGGCCGGATAGAGAGTCAGATTAGCCATGTCACGCTCCTTCGATTCCGTGAGGGGCTCTAATGACAATGATAGCTGCACCAGGCCTATCCGTCTGCCGTAAGCACCCAGTAGGGCATACCAAGAAAACAGGGCCTGGGTGAGGATTCATGCACCTCATCCAGGCCCTGCCACTGCCACCGACGACCTAAGAGCGATCGTCTACTCGCCGTGGGCGAGCTGGCGGAGCTGGTCTGGGTCGATGACCTTGATGTGCTCGCGTCCGACCTTGGCGCCCTCGGCCCGCTCATAGGCATCGACCCGCTTCCAGCCGGCGAAGTCGATGGGCTGGATGCCCTTGTCCGCCAGGAAGCGATCAATCGAATCGTCGTCACGGTCCTTGGCGAAGCGGCCACGAGTCGGGCTGGCAGCCAGGTCATCCAGCATGTTGCCAATGGTCTCCAGGGCATCGGATTTGGTGGATCCGATCAGACCCACAGGTCCCCTCTTGGCCCAACCCGTGGCGTAGAGACGGTCGATGGGTCGGCCGTCCTGCCCCTCGGGAGCAGTGGTCACACGACCGTGGACGTTGGAGAGGGTATAGCCGGCGAAATCGTAGGGAATGCCGGGAACTTCAGCCGGCTTGTAGCCGATGGCATGGTAGACGGCCTGAACTGGGTACTCCTCGTACTGGCTGGTCTCCTCCATGGTGCCCTCGGGCGTGACCTTGGTCTTCTCCACCCGAATGCCGGTCACCTTGCCGTCCTGGCCGATGATAGCGGCTGGCATCCGGTAGAAGTGCATATAGAAACGGCGGTCGGCGGGGTTGCCCTCGAAGTCGACGCCGCCGTCCTCAGCCATGTCCTCGGCCATCTCCCTGATGGTGAAGAGCTCCTCCAGCATCTGCCTGGTCAGCTTGTCGGCACCGGCCCGGTCAATGGTCTCCTGATCCAGGTCGAAGTCCTCCTCGTCGATGACGATTTGCACTCCGGGCAGCTTCTCCAGCTCGCGCAGCTCCTGGACCGAGAACTTGGCCTGGGCTGGTCCGCGACGGATGAACATGTGCAGTTCGCGAGCCTGGTTGCCCTGAATCCCCTGGTAGACGTTATCGGGGATGTCGGTGCCCAGCAGGTCGTCGGCCCGCCGCATCAGGATTCTGGAGACATCCATGGCCACGTTCCCGCCTCCGATGACGGCCACCTGCCTGGCATCCAGGGGCCAGTCCTGGTCAGCGTCGGGATAGCCGTCATACCATTCGACAAAGTGGGCGGCCCCGTGAACGCCATCAAGCTCATGCCCGGCAATCTCCAAGGGGCGGTCGTCCACAGCGCCGGTGGCGAAGAGCACCACATCGTAGCGTTCAAGCAGATCATCCAGGTTGACGTCCTTGCCGAACTCCACATCCGCATAGAGATGGATCTCGGGGTTGTCCAGCGTCTTCTCCAAGGCGCCGGCGATGTACTTGATGCTGGGATGATCCGGGGCCACGCCGTAACGGACCAGACCGAAGGGAACGGGCAGCTTCTCGAACAGGTCGATCCGGGCCCGGTCGCCCAGGCCCAGGTCTACTCCCTTTTCCCGAAGCTGCCGCAGCAGGATGTCAGAGGCGTAGACCCCTGCAGGCCCCGCACCTATGACGGCCACGCGCAGGGGGGAGCCGGCTTCCTCGCCACGGGCCGGTGCGGGCATGGTGGAATCGTAGACAGTATTATCGCTCATGCTTGTCAGCCTAACGCAAAGCAAGGGTCGGGAACAGAGCCAGGCGGGCTCCATCCCCGGGACTTTCACCAAGCGTCGCGAAATGGCCTCAGTCCCGGTCTATCAGCGCAGTCAGGGCCCAGAGGATGGAAACCACGTCGATGGCCTCCTGGGTAAAGGCACCGACAACCACCGGGATCAGGTCGAAGGCGGCGCAGAGCATGCCCACGGTGGCCAGGGTCAGTCCCAGCATGACCGCCTGGAGCATGACCCGCTTGGTCCTGCGGGCTATGGTGATTGACCTGGGCAGGCAGGCGATGTCGTCGTTCATGATCACGGCCTGGGCGGACTCGGAGGCGGCCGTGGTAGTGCCGTCAGTGATGGCCATACCCACGTCGGCGGCAGCCAGGACCGGAGCATCGTTGACCCCGTCCCCCACCATCACGGTGATGGATTTGGTCACTGACTCCCCCAGGAATTTGGACAGCCAGATGTCCCAGAGGGGCTGTCGGTTGGGCTCCTCCTTGGAGGCCTTGGCGATCAGATCGGCCTTGTCCTCAGGGAATAGGCCGGCATGCACGTCGGTGATGCCCACCTGGTCGGCGATGATCCGGGCCGAGGCCTCCTTGTCACCAGTAACCATGGAGAGACGGGTGATCCCCAGCTCCCGCAGCTGGGCGATGGTCTGGGCGGCATCCGACCTGGGCACGTCCTTCATGACGATTCTGGCGGCCAGGACCCCATCGATAGAAATATAGGAGGCCATCTCGTCAGGCGCCAGGGGGCCAAAGGAATCACTTGAATGCCCGTCGGCCACGAACTGGGCCCTGCCCACCTTGACCTGATGGCCGTCGACCATACCCTGGATCCCGTTGCCGGAGTCCTCCCGAACCTCCCGCGCATGCAGATGAATCTCGTCACTGCTCTGTGCCCGCAGTCGCTCCTGGGCAGCGGCCCCCGCTTCAGCTATTCCGTTGGCCAGAATGTGGACCGAGTAGGCCTCCACAGCGCCCGCTATGGCCAGAATCCGGTCTGTATCAACCTTCTGCTCCCTGCCCTCGGGCAGGTCGATCTTGGCTACTTGCGGACGTTTGACGGTCAGCGTGCCGGTTTTGTCGAAGAAGATGTGCGAGACCCGGCCCAGATTCTCAATCACGTCCTGGGTCTTGATCAGCAGCCCCGCCTTGGCCAGCCTCCCGGTCCCGGCCATGTAGGCCACAGGGGCAGCGATCAGCAGAGGGCAGGGGGTTGCCAGGACCAGAACCTGGGCGAACCGGGTCGGCACGCCGGAGATGATCCAGGCTACGCAGGCGATGATGAAGGCCACCACGGTGAAGGGGACTGCCATCAGGTCAGCTGTTCTGACGACTGCAGCCCGCGAGTTCTGGGCGGAACGCACCAGGTTGAGGATGCGCTGATACTGGGAATCACGGGCTAGCTGCCGGGCCCGCATCAGGAAGGTGCCCGAGCCATTGACCGCCCCGGACATGACCTGGGCATCCTGGTAGAGCCTGCGGGGCATGGGCTCACCGTTGATGGTGGACATATCCAGGGTGGCGGTGCGGCTGATCAGCTCGCCATCGACGGGCACGGTCTCGCCGGGCTTGACCACCAGGAGGTCATTCAAACGGACCTTATCGACCGCCACTGTGCTCCAGTCGCTCTCCTTGGGAAGGGCATGCTCCCCCTCCGGCAGCTCTGACTGAACCACATGGGCCACCTGAGGGGCGGCCTGAACCAATACGGTCAGGTTGTTCTGTGCCCTGTTCCCTGCATACTGCTCGATGGCATCGCCGGAGTAGAGCATGAGGACCACGGCCCAGCTGGCCCAATACTGCTTGACAGCCAGGGTGGAGAGAATGGCGACCACAGCCAGGATATCCACGCCCACGTGGCCATGTCGCACGTCATCGATCATCCCCTTGAGAGTGTCCACCAGCGAGACGGCCACCAGGACGGCGACCAGCCATTGGGCAGCCTGGCGATAGGGGTGCCAGAGCAGGCCCATGACCAGTCCGCAGACCAGAACCACCCAAAGCATGGGAACCTTCTTGGCGAAACCCAGGATTTTTGACATGACCACTTCCCCGCTCCGGACTTGTCTACCTGACAGCCGCAGCCGGATCACGGCTCTCTTCTGCACCTGACATATCAAGCCTATACCGCGCCGGGGCCAGCGATGGACGGCGGATATGGCAAGGGGCCACGCCCGTCATCTGACGGATGCGGCCCCCAGGGTTCAGTCCCGGATCACTGCCCGAAGAAGAAGCGGAAGGGATCCATGGAATCGTCGTCGCCCGAACCGCCCTGGTCGGAGTCGCCGTCCTGGCCACTGCCGTCCGAGTTCCTCCTGTTGGTCCTGGGCTTGCCCTGAACGGTCTGTTCCTCGCGGTCCAGAGTGGCGTTCACTTCGGAGGTCTTGCCGTCCCTGACCACGGTGATCTTGACCGAGTCACCGAAGGCGGCAGCCCGGACAAAGCCCAGCAGGGAGAAGTTGTTGTTGACCGCATGGCCGTTGAAGGCCACGATGGTGTCGCCCGTCTTGATACCCGCCTTGTCGGCCGGGGAGCCGGAGACCACCTTGGTGACCTTGGCCCCGCCTCGGGTGACCCCATCGGCCTGGGCTGTGCTGCTCTGGATGGTGACACCCAGGGAGACATGCTTGGCCTTGCCGTCCTTGATGATCTCATCAGCGATCCGCTTGACCAGGTTGGACGGGATGGCGAACCCGATGCCGATGGATCCCGCCTCGGACTTGGAGGAGGCCATGGAGGCGATGGAGGAGTTGATCCCGATGACCTCGCCGGCCGCGTTGAAGGTGGGGCCGCCCGAGTTGCCGGGGTTGATGGCCGCATCCAGCTGGACCGCGTTGGTCACGATCGGGTTGTTGTTGCTCTCGTCCATGACCGAGACCGGGCGGTTCAGAGCCGAGACGATGCCGGTGGTGGCCGTGTTCTCATAGCCCAAGGGATTGCCGATGGCCATGACATTCTCGCCCACAGCCAGCTTTTCGGAGTCGGCGAACTTCACAGGCTTCAGGTCGGAAGGCGCCTGATCCAGGCTGAGGATGGCCAGATCAGCCGTGGTGTCGGTGCCGACCACCTTGGCCGTGTACATCTGCCCGTTGGAGAGGGTGACGTGAATCTCCTGGGCACCATCGACCACGTGGTTGTTGGTGACCACATGGCCCTGGGTGTCGAAGACCGCGCCCGATCCGGCGCCGACCCCGCTCTTGGTCTGCACCTGGATGGAGACCACGGACTCAGAGACCTGCTTGCTGATGGCCTGCCAGTCAGGAGCCTGCCCGCCCTGGACCTTGGCTGTGCCCTGGCCCGAGGAGTTGGAGGAGACCCCGTTCAGCGAGGAGGACGAGGGCAGGGTGATCCATCCGTTGGACAGTGCCGCCCAACCCAAGCCCAGCATGAGGGCAGCGGCCACTAGTGCGGCCACCACGGCGGTGAAGACGTACTTGCCCGTGCCGCTCAAGCTGCTGCCGGCGTGGTTGGCTGGACCGGGCCGGCCGTTGGGGCCGCCGGATCCGAAGGGTGAATAGGGACCCTGGCCGGAGGGCTGGCCCCCCTGGGGGGTCTGGCCGGCATTCTGACGAGGCTGGCCGTTCTGCCCGAACTGGCCTGGCTGTCCGTACTGTCCGAAGAAGCCCTGCTGAGGACTGGAGCCATACCCCTGGCTGGGCTGCTGCTGACCCTGATCGCTGGCGGGCGGACGCGAGCCTGCAGGAGCGTAGGCACCATACTCGGGCGCAGGCCGATAGTAAGACTGCTGCTGCGTCTGCGCATCCTGCCCTGTAGTCGAGCCGTTGGAGGCGGAGGTTGAAGCCCCGGTGCCACTGCCGTCATTCGACGCGGTTTCCGCAGTCGTGGACCGTGCATCGCCACCAGGCATGGCAATAGGGGTCGTGGGCCTCTGATCCCAGGCCTGAGTCTGCTGGTCCCCTGCTTCTGGCCCGGGAACCTGAGCAGAGTCGGTCTGATCCGCGGAGGATCCCGTCTCCTGCTCTTGATTGGCGGCCCCGCGCTCGATGTGGCTTGGCTGCCAGGACTGATCGTCATCGCCGCCCCTCCAAGGGTCGGCCTTGTGCTCTTCAGCCATTTCTGCTCCTTCGGATCGATGCCGCTGCCTGCTATTCGGTCACGCTTGTCAATCTACCCCGTCGCCCGCGCTTTTTGCTGTTTCCGGCTGACAGGCGAAGCGGGTCCTCGCATGCATTGCTTCCAAGTCTAGGGCCGAAATGCTGAATGTTGTCTGGACATTGCATGAAAGTCATATCGACTGTACGCAGGGCAGCTGCGGGACGGTTGGATGTCTTGGATACAGTGGAGCCATGAGCCTGATCACCAACCCGCTGGGAGCCACGCCGGGCCGACCCGGCGACCGCACCGCATTCTCATTCGAGACCCTGAACCGTCTGCCTGACAGCCCCGAAGGCCTGGGACGCAATGGCCGCCGCTACGGCCGCACCGGCATCATCCACACTCCGCACGGAGACATCCACACCCCCGCATTCATCCCTGTGGCCACCCAGGCGGCCATGAAGGCCGTCCTGCCCGAGCAGATGCGGCAGCTGGGCGCCCAGGTCCTGCTGGCCAACGCCTTCCACCTGTTCGAACGCCCCGGCCCCGACATTCTGGACCAAGCAGGCGGCCTGGCCCGGTTCATGAACTGGGACGGCCCCACCTACACCGACTCGGGCGGCTTCCAGGTGCTCTCGCTGGGGGCGGGATTCAAGAAGACCCTGGCCATGGACGTGACCGGCATGAAGTCGGACCAGGTGATCGCCGAAGGCAAGGAGCGCCTGGCCTTCGTGGATGAGGACGGGGTCACCTTCAAGTCCCCGCTCAACGGCGACCGGCACCGCTTCTCGGCCGAGATCTCCATGGGCATCCAGCACCGCATCGGAGCCGACATCATGTTCTCCTTCGACGAGCTGACGACCCTGATGAACACCCGTACCTACCAGGAACAGTCAGTGGAGCGCACCTTCCGTTGGGCCAAACGCTGCGTGGACGAGCACCACAGGCTGACCCAAGCGCGGACCGGCAAGCCCTACCAGGCCCTGTTCGGCGTGGTGCAGGGGGCCAATTATGAGGATCTGCGCCGACGCGCCGCCCGCCAGATCGCCTCCCTGGACTTCGACGGCGTAGGTATCGGGGGCGCCATAGAGAAGCGGCTGCTGGGGCAGACCTGCGCCTGGATCTGCGACGAAATGCCCGAATCCCGGCCCAGGCACGTCCTGGGCATCGCCGCTGTGGACGACATCTTTGCAGGCGTGGAGAACGGCGGGGACACCTTCGACTGCGTATCCCCGGCCCGCTGTGGACGCAACGGGGCCGTCTTCACCCGTGACGGCCGCTGGAACATCAAGCGCGCCCAGTTCAAGACCGATTTCAGACCCATCGAAGAGGACTGCGACTGCTATACCTGCACCCACTACTCCCGGGCCTACATCGACCATCTGCTCCGCGCCCATGAGCTCAACGGCTACACGCTGGCCACTATCCACAACGAGCGCTTCTTCGTAAGGCTGCTGGACGAGATCCGCCAGTCCATCGATGGCGGCTACTTCGACGAATACAAGAAGGAGACGCTGGCCAGGTTCTACGCCCACGGATCCAAGGGCTGAACCAACACGCCATTATTGCGCCGCGCAGACAACCGTGCTATCCTTTCCAGTTGTCTGCGAACGTGGCGGAATGGTAGACGCGCTGTCTTCAGGTGGCAGTGAGCTGATGCTCGTGAGGGTTCAACTCCCTCCGTTCGCACGAAGCAATGGAAATGTCTTCGGCTGACTGATGTCGGTCGAAGGCATTTTTTATTGGTCCGATGGCAGCCGAGGCTGTTCAGCCTATTCGATATTCCCCGCACGCCCACCAGAATCCCCAGTCCGATTGGACCTGTCGGACAAGGGCTGCTAGGAGCGGACCAGCCGGGCGATGGCCTCGGAGGCCTCCTGCATCTTCTCGTCGGCCTCTTCACCCCCCTTTTCGGCGGCTTCGCGGACGCAGTGGTTCATGTGGTCGTCCAGCAGGGTCAGGGCCACCGACTTCAGGGCGCTGGTCGAGGCGGCGATCTGGGTGAGGATGTCGATGCAGTAGGTGTCCGATTCGACCATCTGCTCGATGGCCCTGACCTGGCCCTCGACACGCCGGAGTCTGGTAATGGTCCGCTTTTTATCGTTGGCATATCCGGGCACGATTCACTCCATTCGTATTCATCCCATGGCCTTCATGACGCAGCCAAGACTGACTCGAATTCATGAAACCCATCTCGAAATTCACTATCAGTATACCCCTGGGGGGTATAGTGGGCCACATGAGCAGCATCCTGGTCCTTATCGCGGCCCTGGCCATCACGGCAGGCATCATCTGGTACTTCTTCGCGCCCAAAAAGGCCACCCAGGCCAAGGATGAGGGCGGTATCCAGACCGTCCACATCACAGTCAAAGGGGGATACAGCCCTCAGCTGATCCAAGTTCAGGCCGGGCGGCCGGTCAAGCTGGTCTTCGACCGCCAGGAGAGCGGAGAGTGCTCCTCGCACGTGGTCTTCAACGACTTCAACATCGACAAGACCCTGCCCGCCTTCCAGACCTCGACCGTCCAGCTGACCCCGCCCAAGGCCGGCGACTATCCCTTCGCCTGCGGGATGAACATGCTCCACGGGATGCTCCGGGCCACCGATGGACCGACGACCGGCAGCGCCGGGACTCAATCCGAACACGAGCAGGGCGACCAGTCACAAAGCGAGCGCCCACAAGCCGAACCTACCGAACCCGCCAAGCCTGCCCAGACCAACGGCAGCAACGACCAGGACGAGGCGGATCAGGAACGCACGGCAGAAATCCGCGACCTGACCAGGCGGTTCATCGTGGCCCTGGTCTTCACGCTCCCGGTCTTCATCCCGGCCATGTTCGGCATGTTCCTGCCCATGCCCCACATGCTGATGAACCCCTGGGTCCAGCTGGTCCTGATCCTGCCGGTCATGTTCTACTCGGGCTGGCCCATCCACCGCACCGGGTGGCTGGCTCTGGCACACCGGGCTCCGGAGATGAACTCCCTGGTCGCCCTAGGCACTGCCACGGCCTTCCTCTACTCACTGGTGGTCACCGTGGCCCCGCAGCTCCTGCCTGAGGGAAGCCGCGAACCATACTACGAGGCCGTGGGCACCATCATCACCCTGATGATCCTCGGCCAGATCCTGGAGGCACGGGCCCGGCGCGGCACCGGCGATGCCATCCGCGCCCTTGTCGGACTCAGGCCCAAGACCGCCACCGTGGTGAGGACCGGCCAGGACGGCAGGGAGACCACCCAGGAGATCGCCGTCGACGATGTGGCCGTCGGAGACGTGATTCAGGTCCATCCGGGCGAGAAGCTGCCGGTGGACGGCCAGGTCATCTCCGGATCATCCTCAGTGGACGAATCCATGGTGACCGGCGAGCCCATGCCCGTCCTCAAGCAGGAGGGCGATTCCCTGGTCGGAGCCACCGTCAACGGCACAGGCTCCCTGCGCTACAAGGCCACCCAGGTAGGGCAGGACACCGTTCTGGCGCAGATCATTCGGCTGGTCAAGACGGCTCAGACCTCAAAGGCACCCATCCAGAAGCTGGCTGACCGGATATCGTCAATCTTCATCCCCGGGGTCATCCTGGTAGCGCTCTGGACCTTCGTGGCCTGGTGGGCGTTCGGCCCCATGCCTCGCGGCGTATTCGGAATCGTGGCGGCGGTCTCCGTCCTGGTCATCGCCTGCCCCTGCGCCCTGGGCCTGGCCACTCCCCTGTCCGTGACGATCGGCACTGGACGCGGCGCCCGTGCCGGCGTGCTCTACCGGTCGGCGGAGGCCCTGCAGGGAGCGCATGACGTCGATACCATCGTCCTTGACAAGACTGGCACCATCACCCAGGGCCGACCCGAACTGGCTGATGCCCTGAGCGTGCAGGGTCTGGATGAGGACCTGCTGATCAGGGCAGCCGCGAGCGCCGAGAGCAATTCCGAGCACCCCTTGGCCCAGGCCATCGTCCAGGCCGCCAAGGACCGCAATCTGGAGCTGGTACCGGCCAAGGACTTCGACTCGGTCACCGGCGCCGGCATCGATGCAACCTTCCCCTCTGGATCTTTTGAAGGAAGCAAGGGCACTTCGCATGTCCTTGTCGGCAACCGCAGACTACTCGAGGGCAAGGGGATCGGACTGGAGAACGAAACAGCGAACCGTGCAGGCGCGCAATCCCTCTTCGACACTGCCCGCAGCTGGGAGGATCAGGGCCGCACAACCATCTTCGTGGCCATCGACGGCAGGCTTGCCGGGGTCCTGGCCGTGACCGACCAGGTCAAGTCCGGGTCCAAGCAGGCCATCCACGACATGAACGAGCGTAACATCCAGACCATCATGCTGACCGGCGACAACCAAGGCACCGCTGAGCAGGTCGGCAGCCAGGTCGGGGTCACTCGGGTAGTGGCGCAGATCCATCCCGAGGACAAGGCGAGCATCGTCAAGGCCCTTCAGGCTCAGGGTCACAAGGTGGCCATGATCGGGGACGGCATCAACGACGCCCCGGCCCTGGCCCAGGCCGACCTGGGCATGGCCATCGGCACCGGCACGGACGTGGCCATCGAATCCGCCGACGTGACCCTGGTCTCGGGCGACCTGAACGCGGCCGTCAAGGCCATCGATCTCTCTGCAGCGACCATGCGCAACATCCATCAGAACCTCTGGTTCGCCTTCGGGTACAACGGCCTGGGCATCCCCATCGCCGCCGGCGTGCTCTACCCCTTCATTGGCCTCCTGCTCAACCCCATGATCGCCGGTGCAGCCATGGCCTTCTCCTCCCTGTCAGTGGTGCTCAACGCCAACCGGCTGCGCCACACGCCTCTGAAGGCCAGGCCGGTCAAGGAGGCCAAGCCAATCGACATGGATGCCCTGACCAGGGACCTCAGTATTTCCACCCACCAAGAACACAACCAAGAGAAAGGAAACGAGATGGGACTCTTCCATCATCATGACGACATGCAGCAGGACCAGGCAGCGACGGACAAGGTCACCGACCCGGTCTGCGGGATGTCCATCGACCCCAGCACGGCCGCAGCCAAGCGCGACTACCAGGGCAAGACCTACTACTTCTGCTCGCAGAATTGCGTCGATACCTTCGATGCTGACCCGGAGAAGGTGCTCAACAAGTAGGATTGCAGGCGTATCATATTCCTGTAGACACTTTTTCTGTCTACAGGAATATTGGTGGTTATCATGCATCTGCTCAGAATGGTCGTCGAGGGACTTCAACCCTTTGAAAACCAGACCCTAGCCCTGGATCTTTACGCCCGTGACCAGGTCCGCTCGAGAACCCCTGGCAACGGACTGACTTATCTGGAGAACAGTCCGGGCAGTCACATTTACGCGCAGAACGTGCTGTGCCTTACGGGAATCAACGCATCCGGCAAAACCACGGCACTCAACACCTTGGCCCTGGCCGTCAGCGTCCTGAGCAAGGATGCCAGCCCTATGCTGTCTTCCGTCAGATCCCTCAGCGCCTTCGGGCCCAGCCTGCAGATTTCTTTGATCTTCGAGTCCAAGCAGCACTTCTACCTGCTCAAGTCACAGCTGGATGCGGTCCACGACGACACTTCCGACGAAAGCATGGATCTCCTGACCGACAGCACCTATCGGTTTTCTCAGGAACAACTTTGGCGCTATCCAAGCAAGCCCCTGCCCAAGTCCGTGCTTCGCAATACAGACGCTTTCCAACAACGCTCGAAGCTGATCAAGGTCCGGCGTCCGGCAGCCCAATCCTCAGGTGATGCATCCACCGACACCTACCTGACCAAGGAGGCCTTCGATTACCTCTCCCCTCACTCCAGCATTGTTCTGCCCTACACCAGGACGACTAGCGCTCAGGTCATTGCCCGCATCGGACCAGAAACCTACTTTCCCATCGTTCCTGTCGACACCATCGCCGATCCTGTGCTGCACGTCTTCGATGACAGCATCGACTACTTCCATATTGACCAGGAACACCGCGCCCATCTGCGATTTGCCGGCACCTCTCAAGAAGTGGTCATGTCCAACATGGACACGGCCGGGCTGCTCTCCCTGGGCACCGTCCGCGGATCCCGAATCGTCAAAGCAGCCATCCGGGTCCTGCGCACCGGCGGCTATCTGCTGATCGACGAAATCGAGAACAGCATCAACAAGGAGCTGGTGCGCATGATCATCAACCTCTTCATGTCAACGACCAGCAACCCCCACGGCGCCACCCTGGTGTTCACGACCCACTACGCGGAACTGCTCGACCTGATCCAGCGCAAGGACAATATTTACTTCCTCAGACGTAGCGAAGACGAGCACAAGGGCATCCAGGCGATCAACTACTCAGAGGCAGTCAGGCGCGGGGAGCTCAAGCACAGCGAGGTCTTCCTATCCAACTACATCGGAGGTACCGCCCCTAAGGCAGCCGAGCTCAAGGCCATGCGCCAATACGTAGCCGACCAGGTGGCAGGGCAAGAACATCATGCATAGCAGGCGGGAGGAGCTTGCAAGGGCCATCGGGGACGATGCAGTTCTCTTCTCGTGCGAAGGCGTAGCCGAGCAGGTCATCGTCGACAAACTGGTCACCAAGCACCTGACCTTCATCAATCGGGATCGCATCATCACCGATCCTTACAACGACGACGCCTGGTCAACCCGCGACAGAAGCGGTGAGAGCCTGGCTCGTGACTTTCTGACCCAGGATTATGGACGAAACGTGACCATCCTCTGCATACAGGACCAGCTGGGCCACCGCACCTTGCTGCGCCAGCCTTACGCCGAACATGCTCAAACCATCAACGTCACCACGCATCCCGAGATCGAGATGTTGATCGTCTACCGCGAGGGCAAGCTGGACGAGTACAACAGTTGGAAGTCACACCATCGCGGCGCAAAAAACAGCAAGCTGAAGCCAAGCCTCTTCTGCAAGGAGGAGCTCGGACAGGACGACCGCAAATTCCGCAATATCAAGAAATATCCTTTTCTGAATCAATACTGGGATGATGCGGATGCGCTTGTCAGAGCTTTGGAACTGTACAGGGAACTAGCCTCGGCAAAAAAGCAGGGTGGCGACTTTCTGTTGGCCGATCTGCTCGGCGTCTGATCAGCGGTCGTCAGCAAGCTGCCAGGGCTGGTCGAAAAAGTCGAAGATGCGCTCCAAGTAGGGCCCCAGAACCTTGTCAGGCATCTGGTAGAGCTCGTGCATGCTGCCTGGGATGCGCACCAGCGTGGCCTGGCAGCCGCCCTGCTGGACCTGGTCGACAAAACGGTTCTGGGGCATCGGCAGCACAAAGCGGTCGGGTTGCGCCTGGAAAAGCAGCAAAGGAGTCTCCACCCGGCTGCACCGGTCGGGACGCAGTATGGCCCGGCTCATCTCCAGGCTCTCCCTGACCCAGCCGAAGCTGGCTGCGCTGGTCTGGTAGTGCAGTTCCTTGGCCCGTAACTTATGGGTCCAAGCCACCCGAGCCTGGCTGCCATTGGGGTACTTGCCCATGTCCAGCTCGGGACGGAATGGGCCGAACCCTGGAGCCATGCTGCGCGAGCGGCCCATCATGCAGGCGGCGTTTGTTGCCGTCCAGGCCACCGAGGGCATGAACCCGGTCCGCGGCGCAATCATGGGCGATGACAGGACCGCCTTATCAATAAGTGAAGGAAAAGTTTCCAGCATCCTTGCAGCCACACCGCCGCCCATGGAATGGGCATAGAGCACCATGGGCTTGTCCTGGGCGTACTGCTGGCCCACCTGGGAGCAAAAGGCGGCCAGATCCGCCACATACCGCTGCCAATGATCCACCCATACCAGACTGGGATCACTCACTCCCCGACCGGAGAAACCGTGTCCCCAGTGCTCGGGAATGCAGACGGAGTACCCCTGCATCAGGAAGTACCAGGCCATCTCCTGATATTTGTCGGCGAATTCCGAAAAACCGAAGGAGATGATTACGGCCCCGCGCACACGAGCCGAGCCGGACTCCGCCGCACCTTGGCGAAACAGCGTCCTGTCATAACAGACGTAATGCAGAAGCCGGGAGGGGTCGACGCCGCCGAGATGGGCCTTGTCCAGCAAGGTTCCCCCGTCCTCGCCGCCGTCATGGGAGATCATCCATCCGTCACTGCGACAGGAGGCCAGATCAGGAAGGACGCGATCCTTCATGATCTGGTCGTAGTGGCGCTCCTCAACCAGTTGGACGCTCATGCTCTCACCCTATACCACCTGCTGTTGGACTCGGCCCTACATGAGCCGGGTGCTCTCAAGGTTTCTGACGATCCAGTCATTGAAGCGGATGACGGGCTTGCGCAGGACCAGCCCCAGCAGCAACGAAGGCACCAGGAAGAGAGCCAGGGTGGCCATCTCCCGCCAGAACTCCATGCCGTAGGCTCCGGCAACGGCCGACTGCATGGCCCCGATGGCGTGGACGAAGGGCAGGAAGGGATAGACCCCCTGGAAGAAGCCTGGCAGGGTTTCCATGGGGAAGGTGCCGCCCGAGCCAGCCACCTGCATGACCAGGAGGATGACGGCGATGGCCTTGCCGATGTCCCCGAAGGAGACGACCAGGGTGTAGATCAGATTCATGAAGACGAAGGAGGCGAAGACCGCCACCAGCACGAACATCAGCGGATGGACGCATTGGACCTTCAGGTAGAAGAGGTCGCCCAGGGCGATCAGGCAACCTTGGAGGATGGCCATCAGGGCGAAGACCGCGAATCTGCCGAAGTACTCCTGGTAGAGCTGAAGGCCAAAGCGGCGGGCGTTGCCTGGCGACTCCGGGCGGAAAGCCCCCCAGGAGCGGCTGTCCTCGGAATCCTCATCCAGGTCATCGGCCCTCTTCCAAGCATCCTCCAGGGAGTCCAGGTGCAGGACGAAGGCCTTCTTCTTGTCGGACAGGGCCACCTTCATCATGGCCGCCAGTATGGTGGCACCCACCCAGATGGAAAGGATGGTGTAGAAGGGGGTCATGGCCGACCCGTAGTTCATGACCGGGAAGACCGCATGCCGATGGATGCCTACCGGCGAGGACAGCAGCGCGGCCAGGGTTTCGGAATCCCCGCTCAGCAGGGATTTGACCTCCTGCGCATCCTTGCCCTGCGAAGCCTGGGTCAGGTGTCCCCCCAGGTCGGTCAGCCGCTTGGAGGCCTGGTCCAGGCGCTGGGAGATCTCGCCCAGCTGGTCCTTGGCCTGGCTGATGTCCTTGGTCATAGGGCCCGTCAGCCCAGAGGCGCCTTTGACGGTTCCGTCCAAGCCCGTCAGCAGCCGGTCGGTCGAAGTGACCACGGTGTCCATGGAGGAAGCCAGGTCGTCCAGGCGGGGCTTCAGGTCATTGCGGTACTGGGTGCGGACCTGATCCACCGAGGCGCGGGCCTGGGCGATCCTGTTCTTCAGATCCTGCCGCTGACCGCCCAGCTTGTCCTTGCCCTCCTTGGCTGTCTGGGAGGCCTGGCTGATCCGGTCCGCCAGGTCGCGCT
The DNA here is from genome assembly GCF_016101425.1 of Bifidobacterium sp. W8112. Classification (NCBI taxonomy): domain Bacteria; kingdom Bacillati; phylum Actinomycetota; class Actinomycetes; order Bifidobacteriales; family Bifidobacteriaceae; genus Bifidobacterium; species Bifidobacterium sp. W8112. The sequence goes on from NZ_JACFQN010000004.1 coordinate 55,338, forward strand.
GGGTTGCCTGTGCCGCGCGCATTCCGGCCTGGGCCTGATCGATGGCGGTCAGCAGGGCCTGGCGCTGGTCCGCTGTCAGATTGGCGTCGGATTCCACCGTGGCTCGCAGATCCTCCAGGTTGGCGATCATCCGGTCGTAGTCGGCCGCCGAGTCTCTGATCCGTTCGCTCAGATCGTTCAGCTGGCTGCTGACGGCATCGCTCTGCTGACCTACCTTGTCAAAAGCGTCGTCGATCTTGGAGCCGATGGTGTCATAGGCGCCCGATGCCTGGTCAAGGGCAACGTCGACCGCCTGCGCCGACCCGGAGAGGGACTTGCCCAGATCCTTGGATCCCTTGGTCCCTTGGTTCAGGGCCTTTCTGGCATCGGCCATGGCGGAGTCGGATCGGCCCAGAATCCTGCCGGTGGAGTCGATCATCTGTCCGGAGGAGTCCAGAAGGCCCGCATAGGCATTCACCTGGCTGGATGCAGTGGTCAGCCGCTGTGACATCTGATCGATGTGGCCGGTCGTCCTGGTCAGATAATCCTGGACTTCAGGGCTCTGAGAGTAGGTGAAGACCTGGCTGGCCAGGTCGATCCCCACCTGGCCCACGGTCTTGACGAAGGTCTTGTCGATGGTGGTGGCCACGGTGTCGGCCCCCTGCTCGGTGACATGGGGGGCGATGGCGTTCTTCTTCTCGTTCAGGTAGTACTCGAGGTTGGCGTGCTTCACATCTTGCGAGAAGAGGGTCATCATGTCCGCGCTGAAATCCTTGGGAATGACGATGGCGGCGTAGTACTCGCCTGAGCGCACCCCCTCCAGGGCCTGGTCGCGGTTGACGAACCTCCAGTCCAGCTGGTCGTTGGCCCGCAGGGTGCTGGTGACCGTCTCCCCCACGTTGATCCTGACCGGGATCAGGTCGGACTTGTACCCCTTGTCGGTGTTGGCCACGGCCACCTTGATGGCCTTGGTGTTCTTGTAGGGGTCCCAGCTGGCGGCGATGTTGAACCAGGCGTAGAGGGCCGGGACGATGATCAGGCCCATCAGGACGATGATGGCGATGACGTTGCTGGTGGCGTCGGCCAGGTCCTTGCGCAGGATCCTCCATATGTTCCTCATCGGCGATCACCATCCTCGGGAGCGCCCTCCTCATCGCGGTTCAAAACTGATTCGCGCACGGCCGTGGTCAGCCTGGTCATGGCCGAGGGACCCTGCCGACGGGGGTGAATCAGGGTGTGGAAGTCCATGCCGGGACGCTCGGTCAGGCCCAGCTGCTGCACATAGCCGTCGCAGATGTACTCGACGATGATCAGGTAGGCGTCGATCAGGACGATGGAGGCGATGCAGGCGATCAGCATGACGATCTTGGCCTCGGTGCTGAACAGCAGAATGAGGAAGAGGACCGGCAGCAGGACCAGGGCCAGACCAGCCCGGATCAGCGTTGGATAGAGGGCCAGGAAGCGATGCGCCCGCCGCCTTACGACGGCGCGGTAGTCGCCCTCGCCCAGGATGGAGCGGGCCAGGCTGCCCAGGCTCAGGCGACGGTCGGCCGAATGGTTCTGCTCGGTCAGCATCAGGTCGGTGGCGCCCAGCCGCCGGTCGAAGAGGGCGTTCAGGTTGAGCAGGTACCGCCGCACCACCAGTCCGATCAGGAGTGCCGCCGGCAGGTACCAGAAGATGTGGAGCATGTCCTGCCAATAGTGGTTGCCGTACATGCCGCCGATGGTCTCGCGCATGGCGTTGATCCCGTAGGTGAAGGGCAGCCAGGGGTTCAGATTGCGGAAGAAGTCGGGCATCATCTCGATGGGGTACATGCCCGAGGAGCCCGGTATCTGCAGAATGACCAGGACCACGGCCAGGGCCTTGCCGATATGCCTGAAGGAGGCGGCCAGGGCATAGATGATGTTGATGTAGACGAAGGAGGCAAAGACCCCGGCCAGGACGAACAGGGCCGGCTGCTGGCACTGGATGCCCAGCATCAGGTCGCCCACTGTAGCGATCAGCGCCTGGAAGAAGCCGACGAAGACCAGCAGAAGCCAGCGGCCCAGGTAGGCCTGGGTGGCGGTGCACTTGCGGATGCCCTCCTTGTCGACCTCCAGCTTGTAGATGGCGATCAGGATGAACCCGCCCACCCAGAGGGCCAGATTGGTGTAGAAGGGCGCCACGGACGACCCGTAGTTGCTGACCGGGTAGACCGTGTGGGAATCCAGCTTGACCGGCGAGGCCATGGCCTTTCCGAAGGATTCGGGGCTCAACCCCAGGGTCTGGGACATCCGGTTCCAGGCGGCCGAGGACCCCAGGGCCGCCAGATCGGTGCGAACCCCCTCCAGGTCGGACCTGACCGAGGCCAGGGAGGCCCTGGTGGTGGACAGGGTCGACTGGGCCTGACCAATGGTGGAATCCAGCTGGTCCAGCAGGGCATCAGTCTGGGCGGCTGTGGTGGCCAGGCTGCTCAGGGCGCCCTGAAGGGAGCCGTTGGAGGCATTGAGGTTGTCCAGCCCGGTAAGGAGGTTGGGCATGGTGGTCCCCGTCAGGCTCTGGCTGGCCGCAGTCAGGGCCTTGATGCCTGTGTCGCCGGTGTCGGTCATGGCCGAGCTCAGGTCCGTTGCAGCCTGCTTGCCCGAGCCTAGGGCCGTGGAGGAGTTCTTCTTGAAGGCATCCAGGGATGCCTTCTGCTGCTGGTTGGTCTTTTTCAGATCGTCGATCTGCCGCTGGATGCTCTCGTAGGCCGGATCCCCGGGATGCAGCCCGGACTGATCCAGACCCGACTGGAGCCGGTCCACGGCCTTCCCGTTGGCGTCCACCAACTGGCCCAGGCCGGAATTGACCCGGTCCACCTTGTCCTGGGTGGCGTTCAGGTCGGCGGTGATCCCGCCTGCCACCGTATTCACATCCGTGACCGCGCTGGACAGCCGCACCGACCCGTCCGCCAGGGCCTGGTTCAGGGCGGAGGAGAAGCGGAGGCTGTCATCTCGGGTCCTGGTCATGTGGTTCTGGGCCTTGCTCAGAGTGGCCTGGGTGGCCGATATCTGACTCTGCAGGTCCTTGATGTCGCTTCTGGAGCCGGCCACGGTCTGCCTGGCCTGGCCCATGGTGGAACCAATCCGGTCAAGCTGGCCGTCCGTACGATCCAGCTGGCCGATGATTTCCCCCAGGTCGCCCACCACCTGACTGCGGCTCTGCTCGGCCGCGCCCTGTGCATCGCCGGCGGTCTGCAGGACCTTCCCGGCCAGGGCATCGCTGACGGCCGAGACGAAGACGGTGTTGATCTCCTGATCAATGGTGGAGGCGCCGGTGTCGGTCACCTTGGGGGCGATGGCGTTCTTCTTCTCATTGACGTAATAGTTCAGCGCAGGCCTGCTCCCGGTCCCCTCGACGATGCCGACCAGATCGGCGCTGAACCGTTCTGGGATGATGATGGCCGCGTAGCACTTGCCTGAGTGGACCTCGTCGATGGCTCTCTGGTCATCATCCATGAACTTCCAACCCAGGCTGTCGTTGCCGCGCAGCTCCTGGATGACCGATCTGCCGGCGTTGATCCTGCCGGTTTCCGCCGACTGCGCCCCTCGGTCCATGCTGACGACGGCCACAGGGAGGTTCTTGACATTGCTGTAGGGGTCCCAGAGGGCCATGATGTTGAACCAGGCATAGAGGGAGGGCAGCACGGCCACGCCGATGGTCACGACCAGGGCCACGGGGTTGCGCAGTATCCGCCAGAGATCTCGCCTGAAGATGGCCAACACGGTCTTCACCGCCAGGCACCTCCTTCTTGTCTGTCCGGGGTATCACGGCACTGGCCTGCTCCACTCGGATCGGCTGCATCCTCCCGGGACCTACGTCCGGCCCGAGTATAGCCACCCTTCCTTACTGGCCCAGACCGGTCAGCTGATCGTGAATGCCCACTCAAGGCTGGAGGCAGCAGGGCAGGCATGCGACCAGCGGTGGTTTCATCGTATATGAGTAAGGACGGATTCCTTGGGCGACACGGGCTACCGACAACGGTTTATGCCTTGGCCACGAACAGACGCGAGACCGCCGTCGACAGGGCCACAGCCAGGCCCATGGGCATGAAGGCCATGACCGGCAGATGGCAGACCTCCATCAGCATGGCCATGGCCATGAGCGGAGCCTGCTGGGAGGCGGCCAGCAGGGAGGTGGCACCGATCACGGCACACTGCCAGACCGGCAGGCCGGGCATAAGGCAAGCCAGCAAGAGGCCCAGAACAGCGCCCATGGCGGATCCCAAGGCTATGGACGGCGTCAGAGTACCGCCAAAGGCCCCGGCACGGATGGTGGCTGTGGTCAGCAGAGCCTTGGCCAGTGCGAAGAGAACCAGCAAGGCCAGCGACTGAGCCAGCTGGAGTCCGGAGAACCCCGCAGACAGCCGCTGATCCATGCCCATCTGGGCCAGAGCCCGGCCGTTGCCCAAGACCTGCGGAACGGCCAGGGCGACCAGGCCGGTCAGCAGAGCCACCCCCGTCAGCTGCCAGATGGCTGCTGGGCCAGTGGTCCTATGGGCCTCAGCCCAGGAGGTCATCCGCCGAAATCCTGCCCCCAGCAGTCCCATGACCGGCCCGATCAGGAGGACCACTGCCATGAGCCAGGGCCGGAAGGGCTCGGAGCCGACCTTATAGTAAGGAGCAAACCCCTTGATAGAGCCGCCGACCAGGGTAGCCAGGGCCGACATGGCCAGATTGACCGTCACCACTTCGGCATCCACCCGCCGCAGCAACACCTCGATGCCGAAGAAGGCACCGGTCAGAGGCGCAATATAAATGCCAGCGAAACCCGCACCAGCAGCCGAGGCGACCAGCAGCGGACCGTCCTGATCACGCAGCCCCAGCCGTCGGCCCATCCTGGACCAAAGACCGCCTAGCAGAGCCCCGGCCTCGCGCGGGGCCACCTCCCTGCCGATGGAGCCGCCGGCAGCCACAAAGAAGATCTGGGTGAGCACATGAACCACGGTCCGCCCCGGGGGCATGGGCGCGCCCTTGACAGCCTGGCCGACCGAGGGAACCAGCCTGGTCCTCGTCCGCAGCCAGGCCCAGACCAGACCAGCCACCAGACCGGCAACGGTCACCGAGGCCAGCCTCCTGATCGGCGGCACCGCCTCAGCCGTGGGAGTCCCTGGAGTCTCGGCGAAGCCCAACAGACCGACCTGGGTCAGCTCGAAGAACCTTGCCAGCAGGCCCGAGGAAAGTCCGACCAGCAGGCCCAGGCAGAGCACCGAGACCGCCAGGCCCCAGCTGCGGGGAAGCTGGAATCCGCGTTCGGGCCCTGGTGTCTGGTCAGGCTTTCGTTGGGTATGCACAACCCCAATCTAGCGGAAGCAACCGCCAGCAGAGCGTCAGCCCAAGCAGCCTTTTTGTCAGTCCGTCTTGTTCTTCAGGGCCTCCCGTAGGAAGTCCCGCTGCAGAATAAGCAGGTTCTCGGCAACAGTCTCGTCATTGGTCATATGGGTGATGCCGGTCAGCGGCAGGACCGTATGGGGACGGCCAGCCGCCATCAGAGCGCCGGAGAGCCTCAGGGTGTTGGCCACGGAAACGTTGTCATCCGCAAACCCGTGGATCAGCATCAGCGGGCGGCGCAGCGAAGGGGCGTCATCAATGATCCCATTGCGGCGGTAGACGGCCGGGTCCAGACCCAGATAGCGCTCAGTGTAATGGGTGTCGTAAAGAGTCCAGTCCGTGGGTGGGGCGCCAGCGCAAGCCGCATGGATACGGTCGGGAGCCCGCAGGACCGAGAGGGCCGACAGGAAGCCGCCATAGGACCATCCGATCATGGCCACATGCCCCAGGTCGGCCTCGGGAGCAAAGTCCGGCAGAGCCGCCAGAGCCTCAAGTTGATCATCCAGAGTCACCTGGGCCATGTCCTCGAAGATGGCCCGATCCCAAGCAGGCCCACGACCCGGCGTACCCCGACCGTCGGCGGTCAGGACCAGGAAGCCCTGATCCGCCCACCACTGGGACTCCCAGTAGTAGGACTGGTTGAAGACCACCTGCTGGGCGCCCGGCCCGCCGTAGGGCTTGAGCAGGACGGGCAGGCTGTCGGCGCTGGCGTAGGGGCTGGATTCGGACGGTCTGACGATGGCAGCGAACAGCTCGTGCTGGCCCATGCGCACGAAGTCCACGTTGGGAGTGAACCCTGGATCGCTGCTGGTGTCGGCCAAGACGGCGCTCATAGCTCCCTGGCTATTGGTATGACCGGCATCCACGGCCCGCCGATCAGGACGATCCTGATGCTCCGGCCGTACAGACTCACCAGTCTGCCTAGCGCTGCTGTCGGGGCGGGCTTCGCCCACCAGACCCAACCCTTCAGCACCCAGTCGGTCCAGATCTCCATCAGCTCCCAGGTAGCAGTGACGCACTTGCCCCTGCGCCGAAGCCATGGTCCGGCCGCTGACCACGATGCCATGGCCGGCTCGCGAGGCGGACCACACTCCGGGCAGACGGTTGAGCACATGGATGGAGCCGTCATAGCTCAGGCGCATCAGGTCGAAACTGCGGGGATCAGTGGAGACCACCGCCAGCACGTCGCGGTCCTCCACAGACAGCACCTGTCGAATCTGGCAGCCAGCAGGAGAGAATACCTTTCCGTCCAGGCGCAGCCGCGTGGTATCGGCTTCTGTATCGATGAAGGCATCCACCAGCCCGCCCTGGGGCTGGTAGGCCGGCAGCCCCGGCACCAGGTCGATCCACTGGTCGTTGCCATGCTCCTGCAGCACCCTGGTAGCCACCTTGGGCGCCGCCTCGGGATCAAGCAGGGTCATATTCTGCCCTGGCTCCAGGTCCTGGCGGGCATCCGGCACCTGCACATCCAGAATCCTGTCCTCGGTCTGTCGACGGTTCTGAACCAGCAGCAGGGGCCGATGCCCGTCCTGCCAGCGGACCACGGCCAAGTACTCGAAGGCCTGATGATCCCAGTCCACCTCGCCCACCCAGGGGTCGGTGTCATCCTGGCCCAGGAGGACCAGGCTCAGCCCAACGCGGGCATTGGCAGTAAGGGCCTGGGGATACCGCCGGGCGCGCGGCCCGACCTGGGGATTGGCCGGATCGCTGATGTACCAGATCGGCTCATCGGAGGAATCCGTGTGCTCGACCAACAAGGCCCGGGAATCCGGCGACCACCAGAACCCCTGGTAGCGGTCCATCTCCTCGCCGGCCACGAACTCGGCCAGGCCCAGCTGCATCCGATCATCGGTGCCGGGGCGCAGGGCCAGGACAGCCCTTTCTCGATCCTGCCCGGCATCCTGCCCGATAGTGACCACCATCAACCGGTCGCCAGTGGTATAGGCCACCATAGTGCCGTCCGGACTGATGGCAGGATTGAGCACAGCCGAATCGCTGTCTTCCAAACTCAGGACCCGCGTGGAGGCGGTGAGACCATCAGGGGCAATCAGTGAGAGCCAGAGCCGACCGCCCAAGGCAAAGACCACCCGATCCCCGGCAGCGTCCACGCTGTAATCGACAATGCCCTCGCCGCCTTCTCGCGAGCGCTCCCTGCGAGCCAACTCGGCGGCCGGCACCTGTTCCTGGTCCGCATCCTCCAGCAGGGCCCTAGGGTCGGCCAGGAGCACCTCATGGTGGCGGCCATCCTGGTCAAAGACGGACAACCAGAGCCCGGTCACCAGGTCTTCAGGTCCGTCGGAGCGTAGAAAGACAGCCCGTGAGCCGTCCCCCACCGCCAGGGCCGACCGTGGCGCACCCAACGTAAACCGCAGGGTCCGGGCCTTGGCCCGCGGATATGCCTCCATCGCCCGATCCACCTCTTCGGCCATGCTCGCTCCTCGACTATCTCTGACATGATCCCCATGACCATGCATCTGCCACGATGATAAGCGCCCAGGTGCCAAAGGGAAATTCGAATATCTCAACTGCGAAGCGCCACCCAGCCCGCAGCAGACGTTAATCGTTCTACATGAGAAATTCTTATTGCCGAATATGGCCTATTCCCGGCCTTCGGCCGGCCGATGACCATTCCCTGCGGTAGAATAGTAGCGTGTTATCGCCAAAGACTGGTTGATGATGCCTGTTTCCCAGGGGTCGGGGTGTCAAGGCAGGACACCCCATGAATGTATCTGGGGAGCAACCGACAATAGAGAAAATAGAGGTAACCAATGAATATCATGGTTCGTTTCAAACGCGCATGCGCAGTACTCGCTGCCGGCGCCACCCTGGCAGGCGGCCTAGCGTTGCTGCCTACCGTGGCCCAGGCTGTCGAGAGCAAGAATGTCCAGACCAAGGCCGCTACTTACACAATCACGTTTAACGACACCGGTGCTGGAACCGTGATTACTCGTACTACCGGCACAGACGGCAAGCTGAAACTCGAAGATGTCCCAACGCCTACAATGTCCACTGAGTTGAGCGAGCAGAATGTGAAACCTGACGGCTGGGTTGAGGATCCAACAGACCCAAATCAACATCCGATCGACTTCGCCAATCATGTTTTCACCGACAAGGCCGAGCTCTATCCTCACTTCGTGGAGTTAAAGCCCACCCCCACCCCCATTTACAACGTCACTTTCATCAGTGTGAATCCGGCAGATCCGGACAACCTCGGTGCAGCCGAGGCGGAAGCGATTCAAACCAATGATAAGCGACAGCTGCCTCACGAACCCCACGTTTACAATTTCGATGGTTACACCTTCGACGGTTGGTTTAACGAAAATGGCGGGTCCCGTTACGTCCCCGGTGGCACCTACACCGCAGACACTATTTACAAAGCCAGGTACACCAAGGTGACCACTCCCAACGAGCCTAACAAGCCTGGTCAGACCGCTCCGGTTGACAACAACACCAAGCAGCCTGCCAAGGACAACAAGGCTCCCGCCAAGGATCCGGCTAAGAAGGATGCCAAGAACAACAACACTCTGGCTCAGACCGGCGCCGATGCCGTGGCTCCTCTGGCCATTGCCGCTGGCCTCTGCCTGGCTGCCGGCATCACCCTGGGTCTGCGTCGCAAGCTGGCTCTGTGAGCCTGCAGGCTTCGGCCTGACCCATGATGATTGAAGTTCAAAGGCCCCTTGGTCCATTGTGGCCACGGGGCCTTATCCATGCCCGGCAGTCGCGGTCGTTCGAACCTGTTCATTGAAGAAATTGCAAGCATCCGACCGCCCATTACCCCCTTCCGGCAGGGTCACGTACTATGAAAGGGTTATATGGAAAGGGATGACTATGAGCGTTCTCGATCGTTTCGAGAAGAGCGTGGAAGGCGCCGTTAACGGTGTCTTCTCGAAGTTCGGCTCCAAGGACCTACAGCCCGTCGACCTGTCGAGCGCCCTCGAGCGTGAGATAGACTCACAGGCCATGCCCGTCGGTCGCGACCGCACCGTGGCGCCCAACGAGTATCGGTTCAGACTATCCACCCCAGACTTCGACCGCATCGAGCAGTGGGGTTCGGAGGCTCTGGCCAACGAGCTGGCAGATAACCTGACCAAGTACGCCGAAAGCCAGCACTATGCCTTCGTCGGCCCGGTCGTGGTCATTTTCGAGGAGGACCTCAACCTGAACAAGGGCGACTTCCACCTGTCTGCCGAGTCGGTCCAGGGCAACGCGGCACCCGTCACCACACCCGAGGAGTCCAAGGACTGCCCGGTGCTGGAGATCAACGGCCGCCAGTACCTGCTGACCGCCCCCATCACCACCATCGGCCGTGGATCCTCCTGCGACATCGTCATCGACGACGCAGGAATCTCCCGCCGACACCTGCAGATCGAGATCACTGACAAGGGCGTGGTAGCCCGCGATCTGGGGTCCACCAACGGCACCTATGTAGAGGGACATCAGGTTCCCGCAGCCACCCTGCTGGACGGCAATACCATCACCATCGGCCGTACCCGCATCCTCTACTGGGCATCGTCACAGGAACAGGATTCGTAAGTCGCCCAGACCTTGAAGTAAGGTCGAATCATTATGCTGACTGAACTGACATTCGCCATCCTCAAATACGGATTCCTGGCTCTGTTATGGGTATTCGTCTGGCTGGCCATCCGTTCACTCCGCAAAGACATCGAGACTTTCAGCCCCAAGACCTCTCATACCCGCCGACGCAGTGAGCGCGCAGCCCAGCGCAAGCTTCCGGCTGCCGCCAGATCCGTGCCTATCGCCCCGGTCAGCCAGACAGAGCCTGCAAGCGACGACCCGTCTTTGCTGGTAGTCATTGACGGACCTCTGGCCGGCTCCTCCACGCCGCTGTCCGGACAGCCCATCACCTTGGGACGCTCCTCCTCGAACACCCTGGTGCTGGACGACGAGTTCGTCTCAGGGCATCATGCGCGGGTCTACCAGGATCCTGCATCAGGCCGATGGGCCATTGAGGATCTGGGATCCACCAACGGCACCGTCGTCTCGGGACAGAAAATCACGGCGCCGACAATCCTACCGGCGGAGGTTCCCGTACGCATCGGAGCCACCACCTTCGAGTTGAGGTAGCCGCCCATGACCAGGAACGACGCGAGCCAAAAGCTGTTCCTCTACTCCACGGCGGTTTCAGACGTGGGGTACGTGCGCAGCAACAACCAGGATTCTGCCTTCGCCGGCGAGCGCCTGGTGGCCATGTGCGACGGCATGGGCGGCCACGCAGGCGGGGATACGGCCTCGACCATAGCCATCCGATCCCTGGCCCACATCGAACGCGACGACCGTGAGCAGGACGTGCAGTCCCTGGCTCGGATGATGGAGACCTCGGTCATCGCGGCCCATGACGCCATCGTGGGCAAGGCCAAGCGCGAACACCGCCTGTCAGGCATGGGCACCACGGTCACGGCCCTGGCTCTGGCCGACGACTCCTGGGTGCTGGCCCATATCGGGGACTCCCGGGGCTACCTCCTGCGGGATGGCAAGCTGATCCGGATGACCCAGGACCACTCCTATGTGCAGCACCTGATCGACACCGGCCGCATCTCCCCGTCTGAGGCCCGCAACCACCCTCAGCGCAACGTGGTCATGCGTGTCCTGGGTGACTTCGACATCGACCCCCGCCCGGACATCTCCATTACCAAGGCCCTGCCCGCAGACCGCTGGATGATCTGCTCGGACGGCCTCTGCGGCGTTCTGGAGGACTCAACCATCGCCGAGGTGCTGTCCACGGTCTCGGACCAAGCGGAGTGCGCCCAGCAGCTGGTCACCTTCGCCCTGAAGGCCGGCAGCACCGACAACGTGACTGTGGTCATCGCCGACGCCACGCTGGCCTTGGACGCCGACGCCTTTGATCTGCCCCATCAAACCCCTCTGGTCGGCGGCGCAGCCAGCTCCAACCTGGAGGCCCTGGCTGACATCCTGGATGAGCCCGTAGCGGCTGCACCGCGCCTGCGCGACCAGTCCCGGGAGTCCCCTGCCAAGCGTGCCGCCGATCTGACCCAGGACCGGGATACCGCCAAGCAGGAGGACGAAGACGAAGATGGCCGCACTGCCCAGCCCTCGGCGGCCCGCGAGGAGAGCGGCGAACGGCATGTGCCCGACACCAGCGAGATCCCCGTCGTCCGCAAGAAGGACGGCTCGGCCTCAGCCGACCCCTATGACCCCGACGTGGCTGACGCCATCCACAAGGAGCACCTGGAGCAGCGCAAGCGCCAGCGCTCCCGGCACCGGAGAATTCGACTGATCCTGGCCGGCATCATCACCCTGGTAATCCTTGCCCTGGCCGGAGGCACAGGCGCCGCCTATCGCTGGAGCCAGGAGCAGTACTACCTGGGCACGGATCAAGGCCATGTGGTCATCTACCAGGGTGTGCCCACCAAGGCCTTCGCCCTCTCGCTGTCCCACCCGGTGCAGACCACGGACATTGCCGTCAAGGGGCTGCCCCAGTCCTGGCGCGACCAGTTGGAAGAGGGCATCACCGTCTCCAGCATGGACGACGCCCAGGAGCACGCCAGCCTGATCCGCAAGGAGGCCGGCGACCTCAAGCGCGAGCGCGCCAAGACGGCTGCTTCCCCGTCAGCCTCGTCCTCGCCGTCGAAAACCAGCCAGGACGGGCGGCACTCGTCATGATCGCCATCCGTCTGCGCCGCATAGGCCTTCTGCTCTTCTCCCTGCTAGTAGGGTTCATCGGCTTCTTCCAGATGTTCGCCCGCTCGGCGGGCCGCTTCCCTGGAGACTACGCCGCCCTGCTGGCAGTCACCGCCGCCCTCTTCATCGCCCTCTGGGTCCTCTTGGAGATTTTCCAGCCTTATGGCAGCCAGGCCATCCTGCCCAGCATCGTCATTCTGAGCTCGCTGGGCATCACCCTGATCACTCGCATAGATCTGCGCAACGCCCGGATCGGCCAACCCACACGAGTGGGCTTCACCCAGCTGATCTGGCTGTGTCTGGCCCTGGTCCTGTGCGGACTGCTGGTGGTGCTGCTCCGGGACTACAGACTGCTGCGTCGCTTCTCCTATGTGAGCATGGTGGTGGGTCTGGTCCTGCTCCTGTCGCCCATGCTTCCCGGCATCGGCCGCGAGATCGGCGGCGCCCGCATCTGGATCGGCATAGGGTCGCACACCCTGCAGCCCGGCGAATTCGCCAAGCTCTTCCTGGCCTTCTTCTTCGCCGCCTACCTGTTCGACCACCGAGACCAGCTGGCCGTGGGCGGCAAGAAGGTGCTAGGCATGCGGATGCCCCGAATCAAGGATCTGGGCCCCATCATCATCGTCTGGCTCATTTCGCTGGCCGTCCTGGTCATCCAGCATGACCTGGGCACCTCGCTGATGTACTTCGCCATGTTCGTCTCCATGCTCTATGTGGCCACCGGCCGCACCAGCTGGATCGCCATCGGCTCGGTCTTCTTCGTCATCGGGGCCGTGGCCGCCTCCATGATCTTCGCCCATGTGGGCGCCCGCGTGGACGCCTGGCTGCACCCCTTCAGCGACGCTGAGTTCAGCAAGGCCTTCGGAGGATCCGGCCAGCTGGTGCGCGGCATCTTCGGCCTGGCCGCCGGCGGGCTGACCGGCACCGGTCTGGGCCAGGGACGCCCCTGGATTACCCCCCTGGCCAACTCCGACTTCATCTACACCTCGGTCGGCGAGGAGCTGGGGCTGAGCGGCCTGCTGGTGATCCTGGCCCTCTACCTGGTCATCGTGGCCTCGGGCATGATCACGGCCATGAAGATCAAGGATGGCTTCGGCAAGCTCCTGGCCTCCGGCCTGGTCTTCACCATGGCCTTCCAGGTCTTCACCGTGGTGGGCGGCATCACCCTGGTCATCCCCCTGACCGGCCTGACCATGCCCTACATGGCGGCGGGCGGCTCCAGCCTGGTAGCCAACTGCATCCTGGCCGTCCTGCTGATCATCATCTCCAACGCGGCCAACAAGCCGGCGCCCGAGGTCAGCTCAGACACCTTCAAGTACGAGGCCCTGGCCGTCCTGCGCCAGCAGGAGACCAGCAAGCGCAGCGGACAGGACGACTCGGACCATAACGATTCGAACCAGGATGAGAAGACCGACCTGCCAGCCACCGGCCGCATCCCCGCCCGCCAGGTGCGAGGAGGTGGACAGTGAACAAGGCCCTGCGTCAACTTTTCAACGCCGTCATCGTCCTCTTCGTCATCCTGGGGCTTTCCAGCTCCATCATCATGGTGATCCGGGCAGGAAGCCTGAACTCGGATCCGCGAAATCTGCGCGCCCTCTACCACGAATATGCGGCACCCAGGGGAGCCATCCTGACCTCGGACGGCGCCGTCATTGCCCAGTCCGACCCCATCAACGACTCCTTCCAGTACCAGCGGCACTACAACAAGGGGGCCGTCTACTCGCCCATCACCGGCTACTACTCCATCACCAGCCCGGCCGACCGGGGAATCGAAGCCTCGCGCGACCGCCTGCTGAGCGGCCAGTCGGACAGCCTGTGGATGGACCGGCTCAAGTCCCTCTTCACCGGCACCCAGAACAAGGGCGCATCCATCGAGACCTCCATCAATCCCGGCATGCAAGAGGCGGCCTATAACATGCTGGGCAACCTGTCCGGATCGGTGGTGGCCATTGAGCCCTCCACCGGCCGCATCCTGACCATGGTCAGCACGCCCAGCTACAACCCCGGCGACCTGACCGCCCACGACAGCGGCGATGCCTCCCAGGCCTACCAGAAGCTGGCCTCCCGTTCCGACAACCCCATGCTCAACCGGGCCACCTCGCAGCTGTATCCGCCCGGGTCCACCTTCAAGGTGGTCGTGGCCGCCGCCGCCCTGGAGTCCGGTCAGTACCACCCCGACAGCCAGCTGCCGGCGGGAGCCTCGTACACCCTGCCCGGCACCAACTACAACCTGACCAACGCCACAGCCACGGGCAACGGGGTCAACGGCAGGATCAGCATGGAGAACGCCCTGGCCTACTCCTCCAACACCGCCTTCGCCCAGCTGGGGGTCAGCCTGGGCGGCAAGACCTTGGCCGAGCAGGCCCGCAAATTCGGCTACGGCTCCACCATCACCCTGGACGGGACCAACTCCACAGGCCGGCCCATGAAGGCTGTGGCCTCCAAGTTCCCCGAGGACCAGTCCCAGGACCGGCTCGCCCTGGCCTCCATCGGCCAGGGGGACACCCTGTCCACCCCCATGCAAGCCGCCATGACGGTCGCCGCCGTGGCCAACGGGGGCAAGCTCATGCAGCCGACCCTGGTTGACCGGGTGCGTTCCAGCGATCTGAGCGTCATCAGCGAAACCACGCCCTCGGTCTACTCACAGGCCTTCTCATCAGATACCGCTAAGGCCCTGACCACCATGATGGATGCGGTGACCACCAAGAGCTACCCGGAGCTGGCCATCCCCGGCATGCAGGTGGCGGCCAAGTCCGGCACGGCCCAGATCGGCGCGGGCAATGCGGCAAATGACGGGTGGATGGTAGGATTCGCCCCGGCCGATAACCCCAAGGTGGCTGTTGCCGTCGTGGTGCATGGCATCTCCTCCTATGGCATGGAGATCGCCGGACCGATCATGAAACGCGTCATGCAGGAGGCTGCCAAGTGAAACTGGTACAGGGACAGCTCATCCATCGACGGTACCGTCTGGACCGCCGTCTGGCCCAAGGGGGCATGGGCGAGGTCTGGAAGGGCTACGACATCGAACTGGGCCGCGTGGTAGCCATCAAGGCCCTGCGCGAGGACCTGACCAACGAGGAGTCCAAGCTGCTGAGGCTACGGGCCGAGGCGCACAATTCCGCCAACCTGGCCCACCCCAACATCGCCGCCCTCTTCGAGTACTACGAGCATGACGGCATCGGATTCCTGATCATGGAATACGTGCCCAGCCAATCCCTGGCAGACATCTACCGGGACCGGGGCGCCCTAGACCCCATCGAGCTGCTGCCCATCCTGATCCAGACGGCCCGGGGGCTCTACGTGGCCCACTCCCACGGGGTCATCCACCGGGACGTCAAGCCGGCCAACATCATGGTCTCCGACACCGGCGAGGTCAAGATCACCGACTTCGGGGTCTCCTACTCCACCAACCAGGGGCAGATCACCCAGGACGGCATGGTGGTGGGCACGGCCCAGTACATCTCGCCCGAGCAGGCCCAGGGCCTTCAGGCCACCCCCCAGTCAGACATTTATTCCCTGGGCGTGGTGGCCTACGAGGGGCTCTGCGGGCACCGGCCTTTCACCGGCGCCACCCCGGTGGACATCGCCGCAGCACACGTCAACGACCCTGTGCCGCCGTTGCCCGACTCGGTGGACAACCAACTCATGAACTTCGTCATGTCCATGCTGGCCAAGGACCCGCGGGACCGCCCGGCGAATGCACTGGTGGTCTCGCACACACTGGCCAGGATCGAACAACGGCTGCTGGACCAGCAGCTTGGCGAGACCGAAGTCATCGACCCGCGCGCACCCATGCCTAGGCGGATCATGAGCAGGCCGCACGCGGTAAAAGACATCTTCAGGCCCTTCTGGGGGCACTATGGAGAAGGAAGCGCACAGCGCGGCCTTGAAGCGACGAACGGAGGGGATACCCTATGAGCATCACACTGCCGCCGTCCCTAGCGGACGGACGATACCGTCTGGGACAGCTGATTGGACGCGGTGGCATGGCCGAGGTCCACAAGGCTGTGGACACACGTCTGGGAAGGACTGTCGCGGTCAAGATCATGCGGTCCGATCTGGCCAACGACGAGGTCTTCCTCTCGCGGTTCCGGCGGGAGGCCCACTCGGTCGCCCTGCTCAACAACCCCAACATCGTCTCCATCTACGACTCAGGCGAGGAGATACTGACCGACGACCAGGGCAACCATGAGCGGGTGCCCTACCTGGTCATGGAGTACGTCAAGGGCCAGACCCTGCGGTCCATCCTCAAGGAGAACGGCGCCCTGAGCCAGCGCGACAGCGAGCAGGTCATGCTGGGCATGCTCAGCGCCTTGGACTACTCCCACCATATGGGCGTCATCCACCGGGACATCAAGCCCGGGAACATCATGATCTCGGAGCAGGGCATCGTCAAGGTCATGGACTTCGGCATCGCCCGGGCCATGGACGATTCGGCCGCCACCATGACCCAGTCCCAGGGCGTGGTGGGCACGGCCCAGTACCTGAGCCCCGAGCAGGCCCGCGGCGAGAGCGTGGACATGCGCTCCGACCTCTACTCGGCCGGCTGCGTCCTCTACGAGATGCTGACCGGACGGCCGCCCTTCAACGGGGATTCGGCCGTGGCCATCGCCTACCAGCACGTCACCGAGGTGGCCACTCCGCCCAGCAGCATCGTGCCCGGCCTGCCGAAGATGTGGGACTCCATCTGCGCCAAGGCCATGGCCAAGGACCGGCAGAACCGGTATGCCACGGCCTCCGCCTTCAAGAGCGACATCCTGGCCTTCATGAACGGCGGAACCCCGGTGGCTGCCGCCTTCAACCCGCTGACCGACCTGGCCAACGTCAAGGCCCGCAAGGATGCCGAGCAGGGCACCGAAACGGCCACCATGCCGCTGACCGAAGAGGAGACGGCCGCCACCCAGGCCTTCAACCCCGTCCAGGATTCGCTCAACCCTGCTGCTGCCACCGGCGTAGCCACAGCTGAGCGCACAGCCGCCAAGACGGCCCAGCAGAAGGCCAAAAAGCGCAAGAAGATCATCATCGGCGCCGTCCTGGGAGCCCTGCTTCTGGTGGCCGCCGGACTGGGTCTCTGGACGGTCGTGAACCGGAACCATCATCAGATGGCCGAGGTGCCTACCATCAACGCGCAGATGTCACGGATCCTCGCCCGCGAGAAGGTCACCGCCGCAGGCTTCCACTACCAGGAGAAGGAGGACCACGACTCGGCTGAGCCCAAGGGGACCTTCACCAAGCAAAGCCCCAAGGGCGGAAGCATGGCCCCCAGAGGCTCCACAGTGACCGTCTGGTTCTCCTCCGGGCCTAAGGACACGGCCATTCCCGATGTCAAGGGCATGAACCAGCAGGAGGCCCGCAGAACCCTGGAGAAGGCCGGATTCAAGGTCTCCCCCGCCGCCTCGGTGGAGGACAGCCAGGACGTGCCCAAGGACCATGTGACCCGCACCGATCCCGCCGCAGGCCAGAGCGTGGCCAAGGGAACCAGCATCCTGATCTACATCTCCTCGGGCATGACCAAGGTGCCTGATCTGTCTGGCAAGACCAAGGACGACGCAACCAAGACCCTGCAGAGTCTGCACTTCAACATCACCATCCGCGAGCAGGCCTCCAACACCGTGGCCAAGGATATGGTCATCAGCACCGATCCGGCTGCCGGGTCCTCCGTCCAGCAGGGAGCCATGATCACGGTCACCGTCAGCAACGGCATGCAGTTGGGCAACTACATCGGTATGACCCTAGGCGAAGCCAAGCGCACCCTGGGCCAGGGGGTCAAGATCACGGTCAACGGCCCTGGCAACGACAACGCCGAGGTCACCGGCCAGGATCCTGCCGCAGGCGCCTCTTTCGACAAGTCCAAGGACACCATCACCCTGACCACAGCCATCCGCATTCCGCCCTTCTCCCAGGGCGAGACCTTGGGCAGCTACCGGCAGAAGCTGACCAACAGCGGTGTCAGCGCCGACAGGATCACCTCCATCGGCAAGGACACGGACAAGGTGACCGCTGTAAACCCAGCGGCAGGAAGCAGGGTGGACGACAACACCCCCATCACGGTGACCACCATCAGCTCCACCAACTGACCTGATATGGTTCCGGCGGGCACCGTCCTGCCGCCGGGACCATATGTTGGGTCATATAAGGCGGGGCAGCATGGGTACGGGGTGAATATAGCGGCGCCTTCCAGACCATGGCCACCGTGGTGTCTTAGATAAACTAGGGCAATCACTTCCGGCAGTCGGCAAGATATGACATCAATAAGCGGCGGGGCCGCAGGATCTAACGTGATCCTGCGGCCCCGCCGCTCTTCCTATGCCGTCTAGGTCAGAAGGTGGAGTAGTTGGACATCTGTCTGAGCATGGGCACGTTGCTGGCCAACCATGGGAAGCCCCATTCCATCAGGGCACAAACCAGCGCCAGCAGAAGCAGAATCAGCAGAAGCCATCGAATCGGGGCTATGCCGGACTGGTGCCGCAACAGCCAGCCGTAGAGGCTGATCATGGGCTGGGGCTTCTCGCCCTTGCGAATCTGCCGCAGCAGGGGGTAACGCCAGGCAGCCAGTGCCGCCAGGTAGATGATCAGATAGGCTGCTGCCAAAACCAGGAAGACCGGCTGCAGAGAACCCAGCCTGGCCATGACCGAGCCCTTGTCGTCTGCAAAGGCCACATTGCTGCCACGGTCGCCCAGCAGTTCCTTGGGCACGCCGTCGGACACCTTGGCCCAGTAGCCGAATTCGCCCCAGCTGATCCACCGATGGGTGGCCGTGGTGTACTTGGGCTCGCAGGTGGTCAGCGTGATCATGCGCCGATCAGGAGCGTCGCTGGGTGAATAAGGGTTGGGGGCGATGACGCTCACCTCTTCGGGCGAGACGATCTTGTACCGGGTGTAGTGGTAGACGTACCAGTAATCCTTGGTGCGCAGGACGATGGCATCGCCCACCCGCAGCTCGTCCACATGGCCCAGCGGCTCACCATAGCCGGCGCGGTGTCCGGCTATGGCCACGTTGCCCATCTCGCCCGGCATCTGCGTATTGGGGTAGTGCCCCAGTCCCGCGTAGGCCAGCTCCCGGGGCGACGTGCCCTGAACCACATTGCGCTCCCAATGCTGTCCAAACCGAGGAATGTAGGCCTGGGCCATCAGTTCACCCTCGGCGGCCTGCTTGGGCTGTACCGGCGGCGCCCCTTTCTGAGGCTTAGCCACCTTGCGGGAGTCGCCCGATCCCGGGTTGCTCCAGGAGGTCGATGCCCGGGCCTGCAACTGCTGATGCTCGGACTGCACGCCGGTCCACCAGAGCTGCCAGACCACGTAGAGGGCGCAGATGACGGCAAGGGTAATCAGCAATTCCCCTACGATTTCTGCAATGCCCACCAGCCAGGCTCGTCGCTTATCCGCCGGCTTGTCGGCCGCCGGCTTGTCGGCCGACGTCTTGTCGTTCTCCGCGTCCTCTGTCGTCATTTACCGTGCCTTCTCATCTAGCGATGCGTACTGGAGTGGCTGCAGGACAGCCGTCGTCTCAGGGAATCTCAGATTGTCCGAAGATTCGACATTCCAACCCAGACCCACCGTATTCACATACTCCTTGTAAACGCGGATGGATGGCGAAGCATTCAGGGACTTGGTCATCCGATCGACTGGTCCTATGGCTGAAATCTTATATGGCGGCGAGTACTTTCGGCCGTGCAGCAGCAGCACATTGCCCACGCATCGCACGGCCGTGGTGGGCAGCACCCGCTGATCCTGGATCCGCATGGATTCGGCTCCCCCGGCCCAAAGCGCATTGACCACGCTCTCCACATCCTGCTGGTGGATGACGTAATCGTTGATGTTGGCCGTCGACCCGTCGGACCCCACCTTCTGCTGCCAGAGCGGGGAATCGTTGAGGGTCACCGTCAGCCCCGGCCCCTGGACGGCCTTGAGCACCGTGCCTGAGCCAGGGTCCTCGCGGGACTGGTCCGAGCTGCCCTTGTCGTCGGTCAGGGTCTTCAGCGCGTTGATCTGCGAGCTCATGTCATTGATGTCCTTGCGCAGCTCGGCAGCCTTGTTCTGGCGCTCCTCCACCAGCCCGGCCGTGTCCGAGGTGACCGTGACCGTCCTGTTGACACGGATGTTGGTGGTCAGCATGTACCCGACCAGGGCCAGCACCACAGCCACGGACACTGTGCCGACCAGGGACCTGCGCGCACCGTGCCTTCCCGTCCGTCTGGTCATAGGCATACCCTCATCCTCGTCTGCGATAGTATTACGTTCGAGTCTAACCGCTACTATGGCTTAGTAGATCTACTGAAGGAGAATAACCTCATGGCAGAGCATCAACTCCATGATGACGAGGACCAGGCGGTGGACGAGGCCAAGACCGCTGACACTGGCGAGGACGCCGAGGACGAGGAGTACGGCCTGTCCATGGACAAGGTGGAGGCTGTGCTCAACCAGAACGTTGACAAAAAGCACATGACCCCGCAGATGCGCCGCATCGTGCAGCGTCAGGAGGAGAACACCCGCCGCGTGGAGGACACCATCAAGAGCACCAAGGCCAATCCACGTTGGTTCGTGCCTCTCTTCGTCACGCTGATGGTGGTGGGCCTGATCTGGATCGTGGTCTACTACATCGCCTCCACCCGGGGCAATGTCTTCCCCATCCCCGGCATCGGCAACTGGAACCTGGCCGTGGGCTTCGGCATTCTGCTGGTCGGCTTCCTCATGACCATGTGGTGGCACTGATCCAGTCGCCTTGTTCTTTAGGGACCCCACAACCGCTCAGGCACGGCTGTGGGGTTCTTTGTATACCTGCCTATAACCGTCCACACCTGAACGTTATGCATGTGTGGATTCAAGCCTCCAGCTCCACCTATTTCATCCACTGTTGTCAGACTCAAGCCACAGTTATCCACAATCGCCCGAATTCATCGTGGACTTCCTAGGACACTCGTCCACAACCCTACTGCTGATTGGGTTCTGCCTTCACTTATCCACTTTTTGCCGGTATATATGCACCAGTTCTGGATACTTATTCCCAGGTTATCCACACGATTGTCAACAAATGTGGATAGATGACATCCATGTCATTTACCGATAACGAGACCCAAAGCGGAGACGAGATAGTCGGCAGCCAGATGCTGATTTTCAGCGCATGGGGTTGGCCATGTTGCAGCCCAAAGCCAACAGGACCAGGGCCGCCAGGAAGATCAGCGTGGGCAGCAGCCAGGAGAGCAGGCCATGCACCCGCGAGCCAGGCCGGCCCATGTGCAGCAGGGCCAGCATGAAGAGGCCGCCGACTATGAATCCGCCCACATGGTCCTGCCAGGCGATGCCGGGCACAAACAGGGGCATGCAGAAGTTGATGGCCATCCAGACCACCATGGAAACGATGTCGATCCCCAGACGGCGGTAGACCACCAGGATGGCGGCGAAGAGCCCGAAGAGCGCGCCCGAGGCCCCGATGGCCGACGTGCCCCATCCATTGGGCGCCAGGACCGCATAGACCATCAGCCCCAGGTCTCCGCCCAGCCCGCTGATCAGATAGAGGGCCAGAAAACGCCCATGCCCTATCAGATTTTCCAGCACCGGCCCCACAACCCAGAGGGTGATCATGTTGAAGAGGATGTGCGAGACATTGGTGGCGTGCAGAAATATGTTGGTCACGAACATCCAGGGCTCATGAATGGCCGTAATCGGCACGAAGGCCCAGTAGCCCAGCAAAAGCCGCTGGTAGCGAAGCGGAGCCAGCAGGTACAGGGCCATCTGGATGACCCAGGCCACTATGCAGATCAGGGTGATGGCTATGGTCACCACCGGAGCATGGTCACCCCAGTGCCGCCGGATCCAGCCCAGCGGCCCCCGACCGTTCCCTCCGCCTGCGAAACCGGTGCCCATGCCATTGACCATGAACCTTACCTTACCTGACCATCCGGCCCGGGGTGTGCGGTTTCCGTGCCGCAATGGCACCGATGCGCCCCACAGTTCGCCGCTTTCTACTAGGATGTTGACTAGGTCGGTCGAAGTGGGCAGGACCGACGAAAGTCGTCGAAAGGAGCCAAACATGGAGAATTCATCTTCAAACGGCTGGAAGTTCTTTGCACTGCTCTTCGGCACGCTGCTGGCCGGCGTTGTCGCTCTGTTCGTATACAAGCAGCAGAACCCGGATTACGATCCCTGGGAGGAGCCATGGGAGAACAGCTCATCGCCAGTCGACCTGGGCCTGGCCAAGGATGAGGAGGACAAGGGATCCGAGGACCCCGAGACCCCTCTGCAAGCGGGCGCACAGGCCTGACCGTTCCGGTCGGGAAGGAATCCGACCCAGCGTCAAAGACGTGAGGGCAACGGGTTCCTTTTTTCATGCCTGAATTCGGCCCGGCTGCAGCCTGCTGGACACGCCTGTTGGGGCGGCGCGTCACAATGGAGCCATGAGTGCCATACGGGAAGCAGACATGGAAGAAGGCCGCCGGGATTTTCTGGCCTGGCGCGATGCGGCCAAGGAGGCCGCGAATAATCTGGGCCCGGAGGGCGACCGGCTGACAGTGGCCCCGCAAACAGACAGGCGCAGCAAGGCCATGGCAGTCCGCTATTCCCTGCACATGCTGGAGATCAAGGCCCCCGGCCCCGGCGTAGAGGTCAGGGTGGCGCCTTGGGGGGCCGTCAAGATTCTGGACGGGCCGGCATCCGACCCGCATAACCTGACCCCGCCCGACGTCATCGAACTGGACCCGGATGTCTGGCTGCGTCTGGCCGCCGGTGTCACCAGCTGGAGCGAAGAAGCCGCAGCCGGGCATATCAGCGCCGTGGGCGAGCGAGACGATCTGCACGAGCTGCTGCCGCTGGTATGAGGCCGGCTACTTGCTCGCGGACCCCTTGGCTGCGGTCTTCTTGTCCTTGTGGTGTTTGAGCGCGCTTGGCACGGGAATGGGTATGCGCTTGTGGGGCTTGGGCGTGGCCGGCATCTCGCCAGAGGTGGCCTTGGCAGCAGCCTCGGCGGCCCACCGGGCGTAATCGTCCAGATCATCGTCCGTGGAATCCTCGGGGTCCTGGCCCCCCGATTTGCGCGAATCCGGTTTGGAGTACTCCTCTTCAACCATTTTGAAGGGATCCTTGCCCCTGGTTCCGGGTTCCTTGCTGCTGAGCTCTTTGGCCAGCTCGTCGTAATCCGTGTCCGTTGTCAGATATTTGAGCTTCCGGGCTATTTTCGTCTGCTTAGCCTTCTGACGTCCGCGGCCCATCCGACCCCCTTCGCCAGGTAACGTGCACTTAGGCAACTTGAATGTGAATTTGCATCATTTATGAGAGTACCACCTGAGCATCTTGTCGGCTCGGACTTTTACCATAAAAGCAATTCCCAGAACGACATTCGGCACGACGGCAAGGGTGGGACCATGCAGGAAGAAGTCACAGCGGCAGGCAACGAGATCAGCGACAGCTTCAGAGCCGCCAAGCATCGGTCCGACCAGGTGCTGGCCGAGCTGGACAAGAATCCGAGCCGCTACACCATGCTGACCGGCGACCGCCCGACCGGCAGGCTCCACCTGGGCCATTACTTCGGCTCCATCCGCGAGCGCGTCCAGATGCAGAATCGCGGCGTGCACACCAACATCGTCATCGCCGACTACCAGGTCATCACCGACCGGGACACCACCGAGCACATCCGCGACAACGTGCTCAACCTGGTGCTGGACTATCTGGCTGCGGGCATCGACCCCAGGAAGACCATGATCTTCACCCATTCGTCCACCCCGGCGGAGAACCAGCTGCTGCTGCCCTTCCTCTCCCTGGTGACCGAGGCCGAGCTCCACCGCAACCCCACCGTCAAGGCCGAGATGGAGGCCAGCGGCCACGCCCTGACCGGCCTGCTGCTGACCTACCCGGTCCACCAGGCCTGCGACATACTCTTCTGCAAGGCCAACGTCGTGCCCATCGGCAAGGACAACCTGCCACATGTGGAGCTGACCCGGACCATCGCCCGCCGCTTCGACGAGCGCTACCCCGGCCAGGCCCCGGTCTTCCCCGAACCTGATGCCATCCTGTCCGACACCCCTGAGATTCCGGGTCTGGACGGACGCAAGATGAGCAAGTCCTACGGCAACTCCATCATGCTGGGAGCCACCGCCGAGGAGACGGCCAAGCTGATCCGCAAGTCGCCCACCGACTCCGAGCGCAGGATCACCTTCGACCCTGTCAACCGCCCCCAGGTCTCCGCCCTGCTGACCACGGCCGGCCTGGTGACCGACCGGAAGCCCGAGGACATCGCTGAGGAGATCGGCGATGCCGGCTCGGGCGCCCTCAAGGCCTACGTGACCAAGTCGGTCAACGAGTTCCTGGCGCCCCACCGCGAACGCCGGGCCGAGCTGGCCAAGGACATGGACGCCGTGCGCGACATCCTGGTCGAGGGCAACAAGCGCGCCAACCAGATAGCCGAGGAGACCCTTGATCAGGTCCGCTCGGCCATGGGCATGCGCTACTAGACGTCGTACCGCCAGGAGCGGTCGGTCAGCACCCGGGCCGTGACCAGGCCGATGGGCAGGCAGATGATGACCATGAAGGCCCGGAAGGCCCAGTCCAGGGCGTTGAGCGTATTGAACTGCCCCAGGTAGAACATGGCCCGGTACATATACAGGCCGGGCACCATGATGACGATGGAGGGCACGGTCAGGCTGATTCGTGGGTAGCCCAGGTGGGGCGGCAGCAGGCCGTGACGGACCGAGGAGCGCCAGACCGTGGCCAGCATGCCGGCCAGGAAGGCGCCCAGAAAGGCGGCCATCTCCGGAGGGACATGAAGCAGGTCCTGCATCTCCAGACGCATCGTGTCGGTCAGAGCGCCGATGACGGCAGCCACCAGGGCCATGCGCTGGGGTGAATTGAAGAGGACCGAGAAGCCCCAGACCCCGCAGAAGGCCGCAATCAAGCGCAGGCCGGCCATCAGCCAGGGGCTCAGGTTCATGGGTTCAAAGCCCTGGGGGTTGAGCATGACCATCCGCGCCACGGCCCATCCGCCCAGCGTGGCCACCAGGATGATCGAGAAGGCGTAGGTGATGCGCTGCACCCCAGACGGGAAGTCCAGCTTGGCGATGTCCAGGCCGCCGGTGACCAGGGGGAAGCCGGGAATGACGAAGAGGATGGCGCCGATGTAAGCCGTGTCGTGCTTGAGGGCCACCGGGTCGAAGATTCCCACCAGCCTCAGCGTGCCGACACAAGCCAGGGCGGCGATGATGACCGCCACCCCGGTGGCGAAGAACTGGTTGATCCGCCTGCCCAGCATCTGACGGCGCACCCACTGGCCTATGCCAGCGCCGACGAAGGCTCCGGCCATGTCATAGGGGCCGCCGCCCAGCAGGAAGACGAAGGCTGCGCAGGCCACGGCCGAGGCGAAGCCTGAGAAGAGGGGCGAATAGAGGGGTTTGCGTCGCTCGATCAGGTCCAGGCGTTCGTGCGCCTGCCGGACCGTGATGCCACCCCTAGCCTGTGGCTTTGGGGACGCGGGCTTGTCAGAGGGGGCAGGCCGCCCAGCCTCAGAGCCGAGCCCTTGGCTGGTTGCAGACGGTCCGGTGGCTGCAGAACCGGCGGCGCTCGAATCCGAATCCTTGGAATCCGCCGGCCGAGGCGTGGAGCCTACGGTGCCCAGACCGGCGGCCGTCCTGGTGTCTATGGCCGCTGCATCGATCCGGTTCTGGCTGATCTCGTCCTCGTTGTGCACGGCGGTGGCCACTGCGTCCTTGAGCGCCTTGGCCGCATCCTGGTCCTGGGCCAGCACCTCCTTGACCGCCTTGCGGGCCGCCGCATAGACGTTCGGCTCGTCCAGGTTGTCCACCAGCTCCCGGGAGACCACCGTCATGGTGTGGTAGGTCCCCGCCTGCCCGCACTTGACGCTGAGCCAGTCCGCGAAGTGTTCCAGCAGCCAGATCCGCTCGGTGTTGACCCCGGTGGTGGGCAGGTCCACCACCTCGGTGATGCGGGACACGCCATCCGTGCAGGTGGCCTCGATATCGGTCAGGTTCACGTCGGCCCGCACATGCACGCCCATGGGATAGGCAATCCTATGCATCATCTCGCGCACGCGGAAGCTTCCCGTGCCGGCCCCCAGCTCCAGCATGCCCACCCGCACAATCAGGCTGGTCTTGGCCGCGATGCAGGCCTCGACGATGGGCTTGTCGTAATCGCGTTCAATGTCCTCCATGTCCAGCGGAATGGAGTGGGTGTGGTACTTGCTTACCCGTCTGACCTCGGCTGCGGTCCTGCCGCGATAGCCGTCCTTGGAACTCCTGCTCTTGAATTTCACACCCACATTCATACTCCACCCGGGTCACGTGCCCTTGCACCGCCGCACGGGACCATGAAACGTATCCGACCCGAAAGCGTCCTAGAATGGGCCGCGAGCCATCGAACCGAAGGCTGTGGGCCTGCAACGCCGACCACTAATAACCGCGGAGGAGCCGTGGAATGGTCGAAGACCGGGCAACCTGCGATTCGACAAGGAGGACTGATGACAGACAGTAATCAGCAAATCACGGCTGCCGATGCGACCCTGGTCACATCCGGCACCGGGACCAAGGGGCCGGAGGAACGCAAGCTGCCTCAATCGTTGGATGAGGACATGGCCTTGTGCCTGCGGCTGCTCAGGGATGTGTTGGGGGAATTCGATCAACAGCTGCTCAAGCGGTTCGACTCCCTGCGCGAGGACGTGATGACGGCCAGCGCCGAGCACTTCAACCGCCACCCCTCGGACCCCGTGCCCGACGAGGACGGCCTGTCCAAGGCCGTGGCCCTGATCGACGACACCTCGGTCAAGGATTCCCAGCTGCTGGCCCGCGCCCTGACCACCTACTTCCACCTGGCCAACCTCTGCGAGGAGAACTACCGGGTGAAGGTCCTGCATGAGCGCGAGGGCAAGGTGGACCTCAAAGTCAAGGGCACCGACCCCATCAACGAGATGACCAGCGCCTACAGCCAGCTGCTTCAGGAGATGGGCCCGGCCAAGGCCTCGGAGCTGCTGGAGAAGCTGGAGTTCCACCCCGTCTTCACCGCCCACCCCACCGAGGCGCGGCGCAAGGCCGTGGAGGGCAAGATCCGGCGCATCGCCAACCTGCTGGCCGTCCGCCGCGGTCTGGGCGGTTCCGAGCTGGAGGAGAACGAGCGTCTGCTGCACAACGAGATCGACGCCCTCTTCCGCACCTCGCCCATCGCAGCCAAGAAGCCGACGCCCGTCGAGGAAGCCAACACCATTCTGGACATCTTCGACGCCACGCTCTTCGAGACCATTCCCAAGGTCTACCGCCGCTTCGACGACTGGATGCTGGGCAAGAAGGCCGGCATGGTCAAGCCCGTCTGCCCCGCCTTCTTCCACCCGGGCAGCTGGATCGGCTCCGACCGTGACGGCAACCCCAACGTGACCGCCAAGGTCTCGCGCAAGGTGGCGCGCAAGTTCTCCGACCACATGCTCAAGGCCCTGGTCAAGGCCACCACCACCGTGGGCCGCAACATGACCATGGAGGTGACCACCACGCCCCCCAGCCCCGAGCTGAGGAGCCTGTGGAGCCACCAGAAAGAGATGAGCGAGCGCCTGACCGACCGGGCCACCACCATCTCGCACAACGAGCTGCACCGGGCCGTGGTCCTGGTCATCGCCGACCGCCTGCAGGCCACCATCCAGCGTGACGCCGACCTTATGTATGCCGACTGCAACGACTTCATCGCCGACCTGCGCGTGGTCCAGGACTCCCTGGCCAAGGCGGGCGCGGCCCGTCAGGCCTACGGCCCCCTGCAGGATCTGATCTGGCAGGCCCAGACCTTCGGCTTCCACATGGTGGAGATGGAGTTCCGCCAGCACTCCCTGGTCCACGCCCGCGCCCTGGAAGACATCCGCGAACACGGCCTGCACGGCGAGCGCGGCGAGCTGCAGCCCATGACCCACGAGGTGCTCGACACCTTCCGGGCCCTGGGAGCCATCCAGAAGCGCAACGGCCAGAAGGCCGCCCGCCGCTACATCATCTCCTTCACCAAGTCGGCGCAGAACGTCAAGGACGTCTACGAGCTCAACCGGCTGGCCTTCGAGCATGCCGAGGACGTGCCGGTCATCGACGTGATCCCCCTGTTCGAACAGCTGGAGGACCTGCAGAACTCGGTGGACGTGCTGGAGGAGATCATCAAGATCCCCGAGGTCCAGGCCCGGCTCAAGGAGACCGGCAACAAGATGGAGGTCATGCTGGGCTACTCCGACTCCTCCAAGGACGCCGGCCCTGTCTCGGCGACCCTGGCCCTGCACTCCGCCCAGGAGCGCATCGCCAAGTGGGCCGAGAGCCATGACATCGACCTGACCCTCTTCCATGGACGCGGCGGCGCCGTAGGCCGTGGCGGCGGCCCTGCCAACCGTGCTGTGCTGGCCCAGCCTGTGGGCTCGGTCAACTGCCGGTTCAAGCTGACCGAACAGGGCGAGGTCATCTTCGCCCGCTACGGCAACCCGGTCCTGGCCATCCGCCACATCGAGTCCGTGGCTGCGGCCACACTGCTCCAGTCCGCGCCCAGCGTGGAGGAGCGCAACACCACCATGACCGAGAAGTACGCGGACATGGCCGACAAGCTGGACCAGGCCGCCCACGAGCGCTTCCTGGACCTGCTGCACACGCCGGACTTCGCCCCCTGGTTCTCCATCGTGACGCCCCTGAACGAGATCGGCCTGCTGCCCATCGGCTCCCGGCCGGCCAAGCGCGGTCTGGGCGCCAAGTCCCTGGACGATCTGCGGACCATACCCTGGGTCTTCTCCTGGGCACAGGCCCGCATCAACCTGGCCGCCTGGTACGGCCTGGGCACCGCCTGCGAGAAGTTCGGCGACCTGAAGACCCTGCGTCAAGCCTACGAGGAATGGCCGCTCTTCAGCACCTTCATCGACAACATCGAGATGAGCCTGGCCAAGACCGACGAGCGCATCGCCAAGATGTACCTTTCCCTGGGCGACCGGGACGACCTGAGCCAGAAGGTCCTCTCGGAGATGGAGCTGACCCGCAAGTGGGTTCTGCAGATCGTGGGCGACGAGTGGCCCCTGCAGCACCGCCACGTGCTGGGCCAGGCCATCCGGATCCGCTCTCCCTATGTGGACGCCCTGTCGGTGACCCAGGTGCGTGCCCTGCGGGCCCTGCGTCGCCGCAACGACAAGGAGGAGCTCAGCAAGAGCCAACAGGCCGACTTCATCTACCTGATCCTCTGCACCGTTTCGGGAGTCGCCGCCGGCCTGCAGAACACCGGCTGATCTCTTCTTGACGGTTTAAGGATGAGGCCCCGTTCTCTTGCAGATAGCAGGAGGCGGGGCCTCGCCGTATCCAAGTGCCCCTGACGCGTTCGTGTGTTGTTTGTGGGTCGGGTGGTAGGGTGAAAAGCGGGGGATGTCGAAAAGACGACTGGCTTCGCCATTGGCTCCTGCGATTTGATGCAGGGTTGGCGTTGACAAACAGAATTTGAGTAGGCAAACGGCATTGATTCCGTTTGGTGTTTGGTAAGGGGTTTTGGTTTCATGCATCTGGTTTCCCGTCTGCGTCGCATCCTGGCGATGGCTGTCGTCCTGCTGGGAATGCTTGCGGGCCTGGGCGTCGCATCCGCCCAGGCGGATGCTCCTGTCCTCACCGGGGGGGGGGGGTCGTCAGACCCCTCGCGTAGCTGAGCAAACCCCCGGCACTCTCCCCAGCAACGCAACCAGCACACCACTGCCCACACCATCACCAATACAAACCACCACACCATTAAACCCGACAGCAAGCCCAGGAACCCCGTCATCGACGACAGGAACACCCGGCAGCGCAGACTCCACTCCTGCCAAGCCATCCGAAAAGTCGGATGGTCAGGCTTCGCATACAGTGCGCTTCGACCCTGCCGACGGCAGCACACCTACTCAGTCAACCGTGAAAACCGGCACGCTCGCCGCTCCCCCGCAACAGAACCCAGTGCGCGAGGGCTTCCGGTTCGACGGATGGACATACGACAACCAGCCGTTCGACTTCCGGACCCCCATCCTCCAGGACACGACCCTGAAAGCCCAATGGTCGAAGACCACGGACTGGACGCTGAGCCCGGATCACGGGCCCGCCGCCGGCGCCCGGCTGACCATCAGCCCGCCCGACAGGCAGGAGCCTCAGTTCGCCAGCATCCACGCCGCTGGAGACCGGTTCCTCGGCATGGCCGGCGACGGGCGGATCTACACCTGGACGCAGGACAGCACGCCCAAACCAGTTCCCTCCCCCGCCCAGGCTCCTGCCGGGTTCCGCTACCTGCAGGTTGCAGCCGGCAGCCGCCGGCAGGCCGCGATCGGATCCGACCAGCGGATATACACCTGGGCCAGCGGACAAACAGCACCTACGCTCCTCGACACCGGCAAGGATGCCGGGTTCACCAGCATCAGCACGGACAATGACCTCCTGCTGGCGGTGGACCGGCAGGGCCAGGTCCACACCTATCAGGCCAGCAAGGCCGACAGCCAGAACCCGGAACTTATACAGCAGGCCGCAACCAGCCTGCCCGGGCAAGCGCAGGCCGTCACCGCCGTCGCCTCCGCCAGCCAGGCGCTCATCGTGGACGCTGACGGGCAAGCCTGGACCTGGGACACCAGCAAGACAGGAAACGGCAAGCCCGCACGCGTCAAGCAGCAGCCGGAAACCCGCACCGTCCAGGCCCAGGCCCTCAACCAGGGGTTCCTCCTCCTGGACGCGGACGGGCAGGCCCGGCACCTGCCAGACGGCAAGAGCAGCCCGACAATCGTCAGCCTGCCCGGCGGCGAGCAAACCGGCACAATCAACAGCAGCGACAATCAGGCCACGATCATCGACAAACACGGCCACGTCTGGGCCTGGAAGCCCGGCGAAACCCCCAAGCGCGCGGACGACGGGAGCCAGCAGTACATGCAGGCCACCGCTGCCGGCGGCAGAATCGCCGCCGGCAGCAGGCAGGGCAATATGTTCACTTGGAGCATGGACGGGCAGGGCCAGCCCGGCAAACCCGACAGGCTAGGCACCGCACAGGCGCCCACCCTGGCATCAGCCAGCCTGGACGGCCAGCCGCTCAGCCTCAGCAAGACCGGCAGCGCCTGGCGGGCTGAAGCTCCCGCCCGCAAGCCGGGGCCGGCCGCCATCCTCATCACGGGCAGGCAGGACGGGCAGCCTTTCGCCAGGAGCCTTGCGTACACGGTCGACCAGCCGCCGG
>NZ_JACFQN010000005.1:0-46193 GCF_016101425.1 Bifidobacterium sp. W8112
CCCGGAAGCTAAGACCCAGCACGGCAATGGTACTGCACCCGGAAGAGTGTGGGAGAGTAGCACACCGCCGCCACAACACATTGAAAGGCCTCTGATGACACAAGTCACCAGAGGCCTTTACTTTATGTCTGCTCATACTCCCGACAAAACGGTCTCTATCAGCAAACTGTACCTCTACATCTAAGACCTCTACTGCAGCAATATCAGCACGCTTTATGGTGTGGTACAGCCAAGAAACACATGTAGGCCAGTACTACGGATATGGACTCATATTCTCATAACAGATTAGACAACAATAGTGAAACTTATGTCGGGCACTCTAATGACATTCTGACTCATCCGTTACTGTAGAAGCCGTTAACGGAGGCTTACGCCGCTGATCGGGATTAGCTCAGCAGTTGCCACGCTGCACACTAATCATTGATGTATTTATTACAGATGAAGTGCTTGGTGCATTTAATGAAAATTATCAACGAACTGTATTTTTAATATACCCTGATACCGTCTAAGAACCCTTGTGTGTCAATACATAAAACGTTGAAGCAAATAAGTAAAATGTCAGCTATTGTCCACCATATACAGGGAGGTATTAGATGGCTGACAGGATATTCGATATCCATTTGGACAAACATGTGCCGAAAGCTACCATACCGGTAGCCGAACAACGACATCTCTGGTTCCGTGAGTTCATGAAACCGTATCTGATGGTCATCATTCTGTACATTACTATGTACCTTGTTCGTAATAATTTTAAAGCGGCGCAACCTTTGATGAAACAGCAGCTGGGCATTACGACCCAGCAGTTGGGCGTAATTGGTTTTGTTTTCTCTGTTGTCTATGGGATCGGAAAAATCGTTGTGGGTTATCTGGTCACGGGCAAAGACAACAAGAAGATTGCATCTATTATGCTTTTCTGCTCGTCTATTGTGGTCATCTGCATCGGTTTCCTGTTCACCCTGAGTCATGTACCTATGGGGTGGTTGATCGTTCTATGGGCCTTGAATGGGGTCTTTCAGTGCGCCGGAGGCCCTAGTTGCGCCACAGTGATTTCTAACTGGACGACGAAGACGACATATGGCCGATATTTGGGTGTCTGGAACGCTTCTCACAATATAGGCGGTGGCTTGGCTGGAGTATTCGCCATCTGGTGTGCCCAAACTTTCTTTGGCGGAAAGGTAGCCGGGATGTTTATCATCCCGGGTGTAGTGGCGCTTCTGGTGGCAATTATGTGCTTCCTTGTCGGCAAGAACCGTCCCGAGGATCTCGGGTGGGAACCGTCAGAGAAGATCTTCGATGAGCCTGTCAAGCAGGAAGACGAAGAGTCGCATGACGATACCACTTGGCAGATTTTCCGCCGGTACCTGCTTTCCAACCCTTGGGTTTGGGTGCTTTGCGTCAGCAACGTTTTCGTCTATCTGATCCGCATCGGCATCGACAACTGGGCGCCTTTGCGCGTGACTGAGCAGCTGCATTTCAGCAATCAGGTCGGTGCACGGACCATCTTCTATTTCGAGATGGGTGCTTTGATTGGATGCCTTCTCTGGGGCGTGGTGTCTGACTTCCTGGGTGGCAGGCCCGCCCTTGTATCCACGCTTTGCGCCATCTGCCTGCCGCTCGGAATGGCAGGCTACCAGCTGGGCCGCACCCCTGTGGTCATTTATATTTCGCTGTTCTTTTTGGGTATGTTCATTTTCGGACCCCAGATGCTGATCAATATCTCCATGCTCAATCAAATTCCAAAGCGAGCAAATGTGCTGTCCGGCGGCATGGTCGGTGCATTCGCATATCTGTTCGGTGATTCCACCGCCAAGGTCCTGCTGGCTAAAATCGCAGATTCCTCGTCCGATGGGCTGACCGTGCTCGGGCATGTGCTGCATGGTTGGAACGACACTTTTATTGTGCTGTATATCGCCATTGTCTGTGCAGTTGTGCTTTTGGGTCTAGTGGCCTTGATGGAAGAGAAACGTATTAGAGGAGGTCGTCGATGAACATCACCAATTTCCGGGATCTGGGTGGCATGCGGACCATCCACGGCCGCCGGGTCCGCCAGCACAAGTTCATCCGGTCCGGGCAGCTGGTCGGCCTGGACGAGGAGACCAAGAGGGATTTGGTTAACCGTTACCGGGTGACGGAGGTCGTGGACTTCCGTAGGCCCTTCGAGATACAGGAGAGTCCTGACGACTCAATCGAAGGCATCACTTTTACCAACATCGATCTGCTGGGTATGATCGGTGCCCGTAATACCAGCTTGGACGACTTCGCCTCAATAGGTTCGGTCGATCGGGTCAATGACCATATGCTGGGCACCTACCACGATATGGTCCTGAATCCAGGCGCTCAGAAAGGTTTTGGGCGCTTCCTGCGCATCGTCGTGGGCAACACACAGGGGGCTACTCTCTTCCACTGCTTTGCCGGCAAGGACAGGACCGGGTTCGCCGCGGCCCTGGTGCTCTGGCTGCTGGAGGTGGACGACGACCAGATATTCGCGGACTATCTGAAGACCAACCAAGAAAGGGTCGCGGCCAACAATCAGCTGCTGGACCAATTCCGCGCCAAGGGCTTCGACCAGGATTCGTTGGATGCACTGGCGGTCGCGCTTTATGTCAAGAAGGAATATCTGATCTACGCCCGCCAGCTCATGATTGATGCCTATGGTGATGTCTTCGCCTATGCACATCAGGCCCTAGGGTTCGGGCCAGACCAGGTGGAGGCCCTGCGTCGCAACCTGCTTGAGTAACCGGACAAGACCAAATAGGTGCGGACAGGCAATCGGGCTTGAGTGCCAATTGTAAGGAGGGCATCGTGCATACATAAGTCTGGGACGGTGGTGATTTCGGGCCTCCCGTGTGGCTCTGGTCGGTCAATGTTGATCACCAGACGACCGGGAGGCCCGGGCCATTGTGAAGACGGCCATGAATGCGGGCGCGGGTTTCTTTCACACAGACGGATTGCCGCGTAGACTGCGATTATATGGTCAGCAAAACAGTATGGAAGCAGCTGGATCAGTCTTGGCTGACCATATCAACGCTGCAGGTGTCTGGATGATCTAGGAGGATTTTGGACACAACTTAAAAGAGATATCCATGTCCTGGAGCGGCGGCAGTTGTCTCCCTGCCCGGTCTGTTTACGCCCTTTCTTATGTCGCTGGGGTCAGAAGATGCCGTTGCCGTTACGGGACTGTACGTCTTCCAGGTTGTGCTGGATGTAGTCGTTTCGCATGAACATGTCGATATTACTGGTATCTCCCCGGCTGAAGACCTGGTCGTAGAACTCCTACACCAGGGACTTGCTCGCTGCCGTCTCAGTCTCGCTCATCATGAACCTTCGCTTTCTGCCTGTATATAGACATTCGAGATTCTTCATGAGTAGGTGTCTTTGCGCAGGCTCGTAAGCACGTATGCGGTTTCTGATGAGCGGCGGACGGCAGCAGGCGGGAAGGTTAGTCAGGCCTTGAACCGGCGCTCGTCGTTCATGGTGGCGAAGTTCAGGCCGATCAGGATGCCGCCGCCTATGTAGTTGCCCAGCATGGCCACCAGGACTACCAGGATCGCCTTCCAGGCGTTGACCCGCCCGAAGACACCCAGGATGAGGAAGAGGGCCGAATCCGCTATCGAGTGCTCGAACCCGCAGAAGGCGAAGACGAAGACGGCCACGACCATGATGATGCACTTGGTGAAGTCGTTGGAAAGCTTGCCGTTGTAGACCATAAGCATGGCGATGTTGATGCAGAAGTTGCACAGGATGCCGCGCACGAACAGGTCAGCGAAGCCCATGGGACCGCCGGAGACATAGCCGGTCTTGGTCGCCGCGGCCGCCAGCATCTGGTCCAGGGTCGGGCCGCTGACGATGGATGAGAAGCGCAGGATGACGGCCACGATCAGGGCTCCGGCCAGATTGCCCAGAAGGCAGAGGACCAGGATCCGCAGGGAGGCCAGCCAGCCCAGGCGCTTGTGATAGGCGCCTATGGTGACCACCATCATGTTGGAGGTCAGCAGTTCGGAGTTGGTGTAGTAGATCAGGACCAGGGCCCAGCCGAAGGTGGTCGCCGCCAGGACCCGGCCCGCCAGGATCAGCCCGTGGTCTGCGGGGTTCTGGCCGGCCTGGCCCATGATGACGAAGTAGGCCGTGAAGAAGATACCCACAAAGAGGCCGGCCATGGTGGCTCGTTGCATGTACTTGCCGGTCAGTGCGCCGCTCATGGTCTTCTTGCTCTCGACCACGTCCAGGACGGTGCTGATGAAGGCCCGCCCGGGGAAGAGGGGCTGCCGTTTCTGTTGATCTGTCATCTGATTGGATTGCTCATTCACGGGGTTCATTATGGCATTCCCGAGTAAAGAGGGACCGCCCCCAAGGCCCGACTGTGCGGGAATTCACTTCTTTGCCAGTGCCACCCAGTGCCGCTCAGCCTCACTCGGTGCGCAGGGCGGTGGCGGGATCCTGCTTGGCCGCCTTCCGCGAGGGGATCAGGCCGCCGATCAGGGTCAGGACCACGCTCAGAATGACCAGGGCTATCCCGCCCGAGGCGGGCAGGGCGGCGTTGACCTCAGTGGTCCCCATGAAGTGGTGCATGATGCTGTTGGCCGGAATGATCAGCAGCAGGGTGATGCCCACTCCCAGCAGGCCCGCCAGAAGTCCGATGAGGCCGGTCTCGGCGTTGAAGACGTTGGAGACGTTGCGCTTGGAGGCGCCCATGGCGCGCAGGATGCCGATCTCCTTGGTTCGCTCCAGAACCGATATGTAGGTGATGATGCCGATCATGATGGAGGAGACCACCAGCGAGACCCCGACGAAGGCTATCAGCACGTAGGTGATGACGTTGATGATGGTGGTGACTGAATTCATCATCAGGCCCACGTAGTCGGTATAGACGATCCGGTTCTTCTCCGCAGCCTTGTCGTTGTAGTGCTTGATGGAGTCGCCCACGGAATTCTTGTTCTCGAAGCTGTCCGTGTAGATGCTGATGCGGGAGGGGGCGTCCCGGGAGATCAGGCCGAAGTCGCTCAGGTTGTCGGCGTAGGTGCCGGTGGAGACATACTGGTTGTAGATGGCGACCAGGGCGTCCTGCGGGGCGGTGGCGATGTACTGGTCGAAGGCCTGGGCCGTCTGCTGTTCGGCAGAGGCCCCCGTGGGGATCCCCGCAGAACCTTGGGCTCTCGCAGCGGCTCCGGCCCGGCCCTGACCCAGACCTTGGCCGTCCTGGCCGGCCATGGCTGCCGAGCCCTTCATGATCTCCTGGGCCATGCTGGCCTTCTGGCTGACGCCCAGGGATGCGATGTAGGCCTTGGCGTCGTTGGCCTTGGCGGCATCGTCGGCAGGGGCGAAGGCCATCCCGTTGAGGACGCTGTGGCCCTGGTCAGCCTCCTGGTCGGTGACGATGGGGCTGGTCTTGGCCTGGTCAATCAGGTAGTCGGTCAGCTGGCGGGTATACCCGACGCCGACCTTGAGTGGCGTGGCCTTGGCCCCCTGGTTGGGGCGGACGATGCCGACGATGTGCAGCTGCAGGCCCTGGTCGGCGGCCTTGGTCATCTGGTCGGTGTTGTCGCCGATGTAGTGGTAGTGGCCGTCGGTCCCCTTGGCATACTGGTCAGCAGCGGGCACCAGGGAGAGTTTCTGGTCCATGGCCTTGGCGTATTCGATGGGCTTGGTGTCTACCTTGACCTCCTGGCCGCTGTTGAGCTTGTTCATCATGTCGGTGTACTGGCTGGAGGGGAGGATGCCCAGCTTGTAGAGGCTGGTGACGGGCATCTGGTTGTTCTTGTCCAGCACCAGGACCACCTGATCCTTGGCCTTGGGCCAGGTGCCGTTCACCACCTGGTAGTTGTCGGTCACCACCTTGCTGATGGTGGTCTTGGCATCGGCCCCCGGCATGATCTCGCCGAAAATCTCCGGGGCCTTGTTCTTCTCGGTCTTGCCGGTCAGGTAGGACATCTGCATGGACTGGATATCGCCCATGTCGCTGTCGGTGTTGGCTGTGGCCATCTGGCTGGCGGTGGAGCTGGCATCGTCCTGCCCGCCCATGGTCACCTTATCCGCAGAGACCAGCTTGCCGTCCGGATCGTGCCCGAAGACCGAGAACTTGGTGGCGTAGGAGTATTGGATGCCCACGGACCCTACGTACTGGTGGATTTCACTCTTGGGATTGTCCAAGTATTTTTTGAAGTCTGTCAGGTTGTTCTGGGTGATGCTGCTGGTCAGGCTGGAGGCCCCCTTGACGCTGGAGTCGTCCGGTTGAATGGCCTTGAGATCCTTGTGGGCCTTGGCCTCTTTCTGGGTTTCCTGGGCAGAGTCCACTATTTTGTTCAGGTCGAAGGACTGCTCCTGAATGGTGATGGGGTAGGAGGTCATGGTCTCCCGCTGTATTCTGTCGATGTAGCGGTTGACCCCGGTGGACACCGACAGGATCAGGGCGATGCCGATGATGCCTATGGACCCAGCGAAGGATGTCAGGGCAGTCCGGGCCTTCTTGGTCCGAAGATTGTTGAAGCTCAGCGACAGGGAGGTCAGCAGCCCCATGGAGGCCTTGCCGAAGGTGCGGTGGCGGGCCCGGCGGATGGGCACCTGGTCGTCGGGCAGGGGGTCGGAGTCGCTGATGACCGAGCCGTCGTGCAGCTCCACGATCCTGGTGGCGTACTGGTGGGCCAGCTCGGGGTTGTGGGTGACCATGACCACCAGCCGGTCCTGGGCCACCTCCTTGAGCAGGTCCATGATCTGGATGGAGGTCTCGGAGTCCAGGGCTCCGGTGGGCTCGTCGGCCAGGAGGATGCGAGGGTTGTTGACCAGGGCCCTGGCGATGGCCACCCGCTGCATCTGCCCGCCCGAGAGCTGGTTGGGCCGCTTGTTCACGTGCTGGCCCAGTCCCACCTGCTCCAGGGCCTGCCTGGCCCGTTCGCGCCGCTCCTGCCGATGCACGCCCGAGATGGTCAGGGCCAGCTCCACGTTGGACAGGATGCTCTGGTGGGGGATCAGGTTGTAGCTCTGGAAGACGAATCCCACGGTGTGGTTGCGATAGGAGTCCCAGTCCCTGTCCTTGTATTTCTTTGTGGAGGTGCCGTTGATGATCAGGTCGCCCTGGTCATAGCGGTCCAGCCCGCCGATGATGTTGAGCAGGGTGGTCTTGCCGGAGCCGGAGGGGCCCAGGATGGCCACGAACTCGTTGTCGCGCAGGTTGACGCTGACATCATTCAAGGCCTGCTGGACGAAGTCCCCCGTTTTGTACTGTTTGGAGATGTGTTCGATCTGCAGCACCGTCGTCCTCCGCTTTCTGGATTCTCAATGGCATGGACTTATGGACTCTTGGAGTGCCAGCTTACGCCATCAGCATGGGTAAATGCCGATATGGTCTAGTCCACCGACTTGAGGGCCTCCAGCATGTCCACATGCTTGAGCTTGTTGTTGACCATCCAGCCCAGGCCGGCCGTGATGACCGTGATCATGACCAGGGGCACGACGAAGGCCACCCAGCTGATGGATGGGTCAAAGAGGACGTTGTCCGGCGGGACGGTGGTGATGATGTAGTGGTGCAGCCAGGCTCCGAATCCGTACCCGGCCAGGACGCCGATAGCTGAAAGAAGGATGGTTTCCCGGTAGATGTACATGGTCACCTCGCGGTCGTAGAAGCCCAGCACCTTGATGGTGCTCAGCTCGCGGATCCGCTCCTCCACGTTCAGGTTGGTCAGGTTGTAGAGGATGACCAGGGCCAGCAGGGTGGCCACGATGATCAGCACCTGCATGATCATGTTCAGGGATCTGACCACGGTGTCGATCTGGCTCATCAGGGTCGTGTTCTGCACCACCCCCTGGATCCCGTCGATCCGCATGAAGGAGGCGGCCTGCCTTCTGGTGTTCTCCGCGCTGGGGTCCTTGAAGGTGACCAGGTGGGCGTTGGGTGAGAAGTCCTGGTGGAAGACGGTCCTGTAGACCGATGGGCTCATGAAGACGAAGTGTCCCAGGTACATCTCGCAGATGCCGTCCACCCGCATGGTCCTGTCCCTGCCGCCTGAATCCTGCAGGGTTATCCTGTCGCCGACCTTGGTCCCTGTCAGCTGGGCGATCCGCTCGGAGAGGATCACGCCGTCGCCCTTGAGACTCAGGGGCTTGTGCCCGGACCGGGTGTCCATGCGGATGAAGTCGTCCAGATGTTCGGCGCTGGCCGGCGCGATCATGGTGATGGACTGCTTGTCGGCGTTGTGGCCGGCTGTCTTGCTCATCTCCTCGTAGCGCACGTTCAGGGAACGGCTCACATCGGGCTTTTCCAGCCGTTTTTTGATGGATTGGCGCTGGTCGGATGTGGCCTGGCTGTTCTCGGCGGCGATCAGGTCGTAGCGGATCACCTGGCC
Organism: Bifidobacterium sp. W8112; assembly: GCF_016101425.1. Taxonomy (NCBI): domain Bacteria; kingdom Bacillati; phylum Actinomycetota; class Actinomycetes; order Bifidobacteriales; family Bifidobacteriaceae; genus Bifidobacterium; species Bifidobacterium sp. W8112. The sequence continues at coordinate 8,337 of NZ_JACFQN010000005.1, forward strand.
GAACTGGTGCTCGTTGATGGCGGAAATGGATCCCTGCACGCCGAACCCGGCCATCAGAAGGGCCACCGACCCGCAGACCCCGAAGATGGTCATCAGCATCCGTTGCTTGTAGCGGAAGATGTTCCGGGCGGTGACCTTGTGGGTGAAGCTGAGCCGGTTCCAGATCAGGGGTATGCGCTCCAGGAAGATCTTCGATCCGGCGCTGGGCGGCTTGGGCAGGAGGAGGGCCGACGGCTTCTCGCGCAGCTCCCGCCAAGCGCTCAGGAAGGCGGGGACCACGGCGCTCAGGAAGGCCAGCAGGCAGGCCAGAAGGGTGATGGGCAGGTGGAAGCCGTAGTGGATGGGCGGCATGTCGAAGGCGTGGACATAGGCCTGGTAGACGATCCAGGGCAGCAGGGTGTGGCCGGCGATGATGCCCAGGAGGGCGCCCAGGGCCGAAGCCGCTCCGCCGTAGACCAGGAACTTGGCCATGACATCCCGGTCCCTGTAGCCCAGGGCCTTGAGCGTTCCGGCGTTGATCCGCTCCTCGTCCACAAAGCGCGTCATGGTCGTGAAGGTGACCAGGGCGGCCACCAGATACATGAAGTAGGGGAAGACCTTGGCCAGCGAGTCCACGATGAAGGAGACGGAGGCGTAGACCTTGTAGCCCTCCGAACCGGGTGCCTCACGACGAGAGTCCAGGGCGTAGACCGGCTTTTCCAGTCGGCTCAGCTGGTCGGCCGCCTTGTTCAGCTTCTTCTGGGCGACGTCGATTCTCTTCTGGGCGTCCGGGCTCTCCCTCTTGAACTTGTCCAGTTTGGTCCGGTATTCTGCGGTTTTCTGATCCAGGGTGGCTTGGGCCTGATCGATCTGCCCCTGGGCCGAGGCACGGCTGTTGGCCAGCTGCTGCCGGGCCTGGGCTAGCTTGGCTCTGCCCTGGGCCAGCTGTGCTGAGCCCTGATCAAGTTGGGCCTTGCCCTGGGCCAGTTGGCGCTCGCCTTCCTCCACCTTGGCTCTTGCCTGGGTCAGCTCCCGGCGCTTTGCGTCCAGGGTCTGCTGGTTGGCTGCCACCTGGGCCATGCCGGGGGCATACTGGTTGGTCATGAAGGCATCGTGGCCCGCCTTGGCCTTGGCTGCCAGGGCATCGATCTGCGGCGACTGCCGGTTGAGCTCGGCCAGTTGGGCCTGGAGCCCGGTCTTTCGGCGGTTGAGCTCCTCCTGCTGCTGGGGGGTCAGCCCGGGGGCGGCCAGCTGGGCGTTGATGGTCTGAATGAGGCCGGTGACCTGTGCAATGCCCTGCCTGCATTGCTTCTGCGCTGCCTGGGCCTGGGCTACAGCCTGGTCGGCCTGGGCCTTGCCGCCTTCCAGCTGCTGGCGGGAACCATCAAGCTTGGCCTGTCCCTGGTCGATGGCCTGCTGACCCTGATCGGCCTGCTGCCTGCCCTGGGCCACCTGGTTGGCGGAGGATTGGTACTGCTTCTGCTTTCGGGCCAGCTCAGCCGAGCTCAGATCCACCTCCTGTTGCCCCTGGTCGATGGCTGCCTGGGCCTGCACCGTCTTGGCGGCCAGTTGGTTCTTGGCGGACTGGATGCTCTGGGCACCCTGGTCCAGATCCTTCCTGGCCTGTTCCAGCTGCTGCCGGTTCCCTTCGAGTTCCGCTCTGGACCGGTCCACCTGGTCCTGTCCCTGGTCCAGCTTCTGCTTCAGGGGGGCCTTGATGGCGTTCAGTCTCGCTGTGGGGCGTCCGGACAGGATCCTGTTCAGATCGTCCTTGTGGGTCTGCAGGGCCTGGATGTACCGGTCGGAATAGTGGTCCCTGATCCGGTCCAGGTCCTTGAAGGTCAGGCGGGCGATCATGTACTCGTCCGAGTCGAAGGCCTTGGGCGTGGTCACTGCGTAGGAGTCCAGGGATCCGGATCCGGCTGTGGAGGGGCCCATGTTGACCTTGCTCAGGATCTCGGTCGACCTGACCGTGCCCACCACGCGCAGCTTGTGGTGCCTCAAGACCTTCCTGCCCAGCTGGTCGGCCTTCTCATCCACCTGGATGCTGCTGCCGATGGGGTGGCTCCCGGCCAGGGCCGTGTCGACCGCTATCTGGTCAGGTCTGGTGGGCATGGATCCATCGACCAGCTCATAGGTGGAGATCCTGTCGGGGGCGGAGTAGATACGCAGGCTCTTGTCGGTGCCCTTGAGCACCACGTCTTTCAGATACCCGTATTCGATGCCGGAGCTGCCGGGGGCGGTGTCGATGGCATCCCGATCCTCCTGGTCCAGCCCGTAGCTGCTGATGACCATCAGGTCGGCCAGATGGTGGTCGGACAGGTAGGCGTTGCCGGCCTGCCGCATGTCCGGCCCGGTCACGCTCAGCCCGACCAGGGCGAAGGAACCCAGCGCCACCAGGCAGACGATGGAGATGAACCGCCCCAGGGACTTGCGCAGGGAGACCCGGATGTCGTGCCAGAGCACCTTCCTGACGGGCTGCATCCTCACCACTCCACGTTTTCGATGTCTTCGGGGCTGTCATTGGTCTGCACGGCCTGAACCCGCGCGTCGTGCATGCGGATGACCCTGTCGGCGATGGGGGCGATGGCCGCGTTGTGGGTGACGATGACCACGGTGGCGCCCTTCTTGCGGCACTGATCCTGGAGGATGCGCAGTACCTGCTTGCCGGTCCGGTAGTCCAGGGCTCCGGTGGGTTCGTCGCAGAGCAGGATCTTGGGATTCTTGGCCACGGCCCGGGCGATGGCCACCCGCTGCTGCTCGCCGCCGGAAAGCTGGGCGGGGAAGTTGTCGATCCGGTCACCCAGGCCCACGTCGACCAGGGTCTGGACCGGATCGGCGGCATCGTCCACGATCTCCGAGGCCAGCTCCACGTTCTCCCTGGCGGTCAGGTTGGCCACCAGATTGTAGAACTGGAAGACGAAGCCCACGTCGTAGCGGCGGTAGGTGGTCAGCTGCCGGGCGTCATAGCCGGCGATGTCCTTCCCGTCCACGATCACCTGGCCCTCGTTGCAGGTGTCCATGCCGCCCAGAATGTTCAGCACGGTCGACTTGCCCGCCCCCGAGGCGCCGAGGATGACCACCAGCTCGCCCTCCTCGATGGAGAAGGTGACCTCATTGTTGGCCACGATGGTCGTCTCGCCGGTCACATACCGTTTCGTCTCTCCGATGACGTCGATATAGCCCATCATGCCCTCTCGTAACCCTGGCTGTGCGGCGGGGTCGTCCGACGTAGGGGACGCCCTCCTGATGCTCTTTTCCCCACTACTGTATACGTTCGCGGGGTCCGGAGCACAGGAGAACCGCCTGCCGGGAGGCGTCATGTTCGCCGACCTTGCAAGGGTTCGGAGGTTCAGAGGGCTTGCAGGAGGTTGCCCAGTTTGCGGCTGTCCCTGACCGGTCTGCCCTGGCGGAAGGTGATGAACCGCTGGCAGGTCTGGGCCAGGAACTCCTGATCGTGCGAGATGACGATCACCATGACCCCCAGGGAGCGCATGTAGCGGATCATCCCGGTCACCTGGTTCATGTGGAGCAGGTCCAGGCCGCTGGTGGGTTCGTCCAGCACCACCAGGCGCTTGCCCGACAGTATGGCTGCCGCGATGGCCACCCGTTGCTTTTCCCCGCCGGAGAGGGTGTTGGGGTGTCGGCCCAGGAGCCGCTCCAGGTCCAGCTTTCGTGCCACCTCCTCAAAGAGGTCGGTCCGCCTGGCTCCAAGGAGCATCTCGCCCTCCACGGTCTCGCTGAAGAGCTGGTAGTTGACATCCTGAAAGACCATGTAGGAGTCCTCGACGCGCTCCCTGGCGGTCTGTTTCGTCCCATTCAGGCTGATCTCCGACCTGTCGCCAGGCTTGAGCAGTCCGGTCAGGACCGAGGCGAAGGTGCTCTTGCCGGCACCGTTGCGGCCGATGATGCCGGTGATGTCATCGCTGGACAGGGTCAGGTCGTCCACATCCAAGGCAGGAGGCTGGTCGTGATGGTAGGCATAGGTCAGATTTCTGACCCGGAGCAAGTCGGGGGTCCTGTCATCGATGACCCTGGCAGGTGTGCTCGCATTCTCGGTCGCATCCAGGTCCAGGGCCCGCAGCCCCATGGCCTGGCGACTCGGACCATCCAGTCCCCTCATGGCGGCCGGGGTCAGGTGCTCTGTCAGCCTGCCGTCATTCATGACCAGGAAGTCGTCGGCCAGGCCGTCCAGGTAGTAGAGGCGGTGCTCGATCAGGACCATGGTCAGGCCCCGGTCCTTCAAGCGGCCCAAAATCTGCGCCAGACTGGCCACCGCTTCCACGTCCAAGTTGCCTGAAGGCTCGTCCAGGACCAGGATTTGCGGGTCCATTATGCAGGAGGAGGCGATGGCGATCATCTGCTTCTCGCCACCGGACAGTGAGAAAATGTCCCGGTCCATAAGCGGGGCGATGCCGAAGAGATCGGCCACCTGGTCTATGCGCTCCCGGATGGCCTCCGGCTGGACCCCGGTGTTCTCCAGGGGGAAGGCCAGCTCGCTGCGGACGTCGGTGGTGAAGAACTGGGTCTTGGGATTCTGGAAGACCGACCCTACCTGCTCCGAAAGCCGGTAGATGGGCCGGGCCGTGGTGGGCTCGCCCCCGATCAGGCACTCTCCCTCCAGCTTGCCCTCGTAGAGTTCGGGAATCAGGCCGTTGATGACCCTGGACAGGGTGGTCTTGCCGCAACCGCTCGGCCCGGTGACCACAGTCAGCCGGCCCTGATCCATTTGGCAGGAGACCTCTTTGAGGGATGGCTGGCTGGCGCCCTCGTAGGTGAAGCTAAGCCTGGAACATTGCAACATAGGCTCCACATCCCATAAGAACCAGGCCCAGGGCGCACATGAGCGCATCCAGTCCGGTGAAGGCGATCCGTTGGATGGAGGTCTTGGGCCCGGGGTCGCCGATCCCCCTGGTCAGCGCGGCCGAGGTCAGGTCAGAGGCCACGTTGGTGGCGTTGTTGAGCAGGGGAACGTAGATGTACTCCATGGTCCGCATCGGATGCCGGACCATGTCGCCGGTGGTGACCGCGATCCCCCTGAATTTCATGGCCCGCCTGATCTGGGCATAATCGTGTCTGACGGTCGGGAAGAAGCGGAAGAGGACGCTGACGGGGATGACCAGCCACTGGGGGGCGTGGATCTTGCGCAGCAGGTAGACCAGCTCCGAAACCTTGGTGGTGCCCATCATGAAAGCCGCCACCAGCACCAAGGGGAGGATCCTGCCCACGCCGACGAAGAGGAAGAGCAGGTAATGCCCCGGCAGATTCTCGGGAAAGACCATGGCCAGGGAGGCGCCCAGGGCGAAGACCAGACAGACCAGAAGCCAGGCCTGGCCCTTCCTCACTCTGCCCACGATGACCTGGAAGCTGCAGAAGTAGATGTTGATGGCCAGGACCAGCGGAGTGGGGAGGGTGACGAAGATCAGGGCGTTGGCGAAAATGACCAGCAGGAATCTGGTGTAGATGGAGATGGGCCTCATTGCTTGGCGGGTATCCGGTTGAAATGCCGGTCGACGATCCGGGCGCCTATCCATGCCCCAAGCAGGGCGCCGACCAGAGTGGCCAGAATGCAGACCAGGAAGGTGGCTCCGGTGATGGGTGCGAAGACGCCGTCGATGTACTCCTGGCTCTTGCCGCGGCGCACCAGGCTGGCCACATAGGCATCCTTCATGAACCAAAGAGGCAGGACGGGGCCGGTGCAGCCGAAGGTGAGGATGACGTAGCTCAGGTAGCGGGCCAGGTTGGGACGGCTCTCCCTGAGCGAGGACTGAACCAGATCAGCCAGCAGGCCGCAGAAGGCGTAGGGGATGAAGGAGAGGGCGAAGTGGCCGAAGACCAGCAGGAAGAGGCCCATGATGACGCCGACGATGGTGATGGCCCCGAACCTGGGCACCCGGCGGATCATCAGCATGTAGACCGGGCCGGAGACCAGCCCCACCACAGCGGGGATGAAGAGGGAGGACAGGCCGGGCATGACCAGGCCCGCCAGGAAGACGGTGATGAAGTTGCCCACCGCCATGCTGACGAAGTAGAGGGCCGTGAAAATGCCGACGTTGACCAGGTCTTTTGTCTTCAGTGCTTTCATAAAGGATCGCTCCCATCTGGGTGGCGGTCGCTCGGCCCTAGGCCATATCCGCCGATTTCAGGTTGTGCCGTCAAGTTTAGGAGGGCCGGGAGGGAAAGTAAATGATATTTTTTTATGTCTCTTGCCGGTGCTTCACAATCAGGGTATTGCCTGGCGCGCGAGGATTTTGTTAGTGTCCACTGAGAGAGGCGTATCAGAAAGGCGGCACGGAGGACAGGCATGATCAGCAAGCGACTACTTCATCTACCGGGAGCCAGGATGGGCGCCAGCCTCCTGCTGGCCCTCCTGCAGACGATCGGCGCGTTGGCGGAGGTGCTCCTCCTGCCGGTGGCCATCGCGGCCGTGGGCCGTTCCCTTGGCCTGCCTGTTCCCCATGCCCTTGCCTGGGTGCCCGGTCGGCCCGGACCTCTGGCGGCCTTGATAGATGGGCTTATTCTGGTTCGGCTCCTGACCCAGGCGGTCGCCAAGTCCGTCAGTGCCCGGCTGGCCGATGGGATGGGCAAGGCGCTCTCCCAGGCCCTGTACCTGTCTGTGTTCGACCCCAATGCGCAGAAGGACGACCTGGGCGTTCCGGCGCAGACCCTGGCCAGGCTTTCGACCGAGGGGGTCAAGTCGGTCGTCTCATATTTTACGGCCTACATTCCGGCCTTGGTCCAGACCGCCTTGATGCTGGTCGTGACTCTGATCGTCCTTCTGCCCGTCAGTCCCCCGGCTGCGGCAATCGTCGTGATCGGCATGGTGGCTCTGCCCCTGGCATCCAAGCCCACCATGGGCGAGAACATCAAGGTGCAGCTGGGCCAGTTGCGCAAGTATGACAAGGTCGGCGTCCACTTCGAGCATGCCCTGAGGGGGCTCAACACCTTGAAGATCTTCGGGGCAGACCAGCGGCATGCTGATGACCTGGCCGAGGAGTCCGAGGGATTCCGCAGGATAACCATGGGGGTTCTTGGCGGGCAGCTGCGCTCGCTGATCAAGGCCGACGTGGTCATCTACACCAGCCTCATTCTGGCGGTGGCAGCCACGGTCCTGATCGGGCAGGGCGGGCCCTCTCGAGTGCTGTCCTGTCTGGTTGTCGCCCTGGCTGGGGTCCGGCTCTTTGCACCTGAGCGCCAGCTGGTCTACATGATGCATTCCGGCATGGTCGCCATCAAGCAGGGCAAGGCCATCGACGATATTCTCCAAGCGCGGCAGGGGGGCGACGAGAAGTCGGCGGCTCCAGGGACGACTCCTGAGTCACGCAAGAGTACGGGTTCGGAGACGGCTCCGGAAGCGAGTCTCGAAACATCTGAGGAAGCAATTCGGGAGTCTGACTTGGAATCCGCTTCGAAGCAGGCGGATCAGGCGGATATGTCTGGCGATGATTCGCTAGGCATCAGCGCTCGCGATTTGACCTACACCTATCCTGACGGCTTCCAGGCCCTGACCGATCTGAACTTCGATCTGCCTGCCAAGGGACATGTGGGCTTGGTCGGTGCTTCGGGCTCCGGCAAGAGCACCTTGGCGGGCCTGCTATCCGGGCGCCTTCAGGGGTATGCCGGAGAGCTGACCATTGGCGGGCACCAAATCAGCGACCTGTCGCGCGAGGATCTGGTCGGCCTGCAGACTGTGGTTCGGGGAACCGATCACCTCTTCACCGGGACCATCAGGTCGAATCTGGACCCGGCCGGACTGGATTACTCGGATTGGGAGCTGCAGGATGCGCTGGACCAGGTCGGTCTGACCGGTCTTGTCCAAAGCAAGGGCGGGCTGGACGCTCCTATCGACCCCGAGGGAGGCAACCTATCCGGAGGGCAGCGGCAGCGCCTGTCCATTGCCCGGGGGCTCCTGCGGCGTTCCCCCGTCTATATCTTCGATGAGGCCACCAGCGCCGTGGACCGCGAGCATGACGCTACACTGGCAGCCCTGATGGACGCGCTGGGCAAGGAGTCCCTGGTCCTGACCATCACCCACCGCCTGGCCGGGGTCCGCAATGCCGATTCCATTCTCTTCTTGCAGGGGGGCCGTCTGGCGGAGAGCGGCGGTTTCCGAGATCTGATGGATGCCGGGGGCGGATTCGCGGCCCAGTGGAAGGAGCAGGCTCAGTATGAGGACGGGGAGTGAAGACATGCAGCAGCAGACGACGAGCAACCTGACGATGATGCGCCGCATGGCCCGGCTGATGAAGCCTCTGGCTGGTACGGAGGGCAAGGCCATCCTCTGCGGTAGCCTAGGTCACCTTTTTGCTGTCTGGAGCATGATGGCAGCCGCTGCGGCCCTGATCGGTCTGGTCACGGACTGGCCGCCGCTGAATGGCCAGTGGGTCGTCTGGGCTCTGGTGGCGGTTCTGACTGCTCTCAGCCGAGGTGTTATGGCCTATGGGGAGCAGTACTACAACCACGAGATGGCTTTCAGCATGCTCCGCGACATCCGCACGACGGTCTTCGACAAGATGCGGTCCCTGGCCCCGGCCGGCCTGCGGGACCAGGCGCGCGGAGACATGGTGACAGTGATCACCAACGACATCGAGCTGCTGGAGATTTTCTACGCCCATACGCTTTCGCCCATCGCCATCGCCCTGGTGACCTCTCTGGCCAATTTGGCCCTGCTCACCTGGCTCTCACCCTGGATGGGACTTGCCGCCCTGGTCTCCTACCTGATCGTCGGCCTGCTCATCCCCATCCTGAGCGCCAGGCCCACCTTCAAGGTGGCCATGCAGGAGCGGACGGCCCAGGCCAGCCTGCATTCCCTGCTTCTGGAGACCCTGCAGGGCCGCACAGAGCTGACGGGGTTGGGCGCTCTAGAGAACACTCGCCGTCGGGTGGGAGCCGCCACGGACCAGATGCTGAATGCCAGGGGACGTACCTCTGGGCGGACCATTGCCAACGATATGGTCACCAACGTAGTCACTCTGATCTGCGCTGGAGTCTTCACTCTGATGGCCTGCTATCTAGGTTCGACAGGGTTGGTGGATCCTGCACGGGGAATAATCGGACTGGTCGGTTTCCTCTCTTCCTTCGCTCCCTTGATACCTGTGGCCCGGCTAGGTGCTGGCCTGCAGCCTACACTGGCTGCTGCTCGGCGGGTCTTCTCGCTTTTGGACAAGGAGCCACCTGTGCGCGAGGTGGAATCTGGTCATGGGAATCCCCTGACGGAATTCACCGGAGAAGAGGCCAAGGCAGTTTCCTTCTCCTACGCAGGCAAGACTGACACGGGCAGGACTGACTCGGGTGAACATGATGGTCGAATCTCGGTTTTGGACGGTCTGGATCTTTCCATCAAGCCTGGCGAGCTGATCGGCATTCAGGGTGCCAACGGAGCTGGCAAGTCCACCTTGATCGACCTGCTGATGAGGTTCCAGGAGCGCAGTGGTGGGGATCTGACGGTTTCCGGCCTGCCTATCGAGACGATTCGCACTGCAGACCTGCGTGCCCAGCAGACTCTGGTGAGCCAGGACACCTATATATTCAGTCTCACGCTGGCAGACAATATCGCCTTGGCCCGGCCCGATGCCAGTAGGGAGGATATTGAACAGGCAGCTCATGATGCCTGCTTGGATGATCTGATTGACCAGCTGCCCGACGGCTTGGATCATCTGCTTGCTGACAACGGCTCCGACCTGTCCGAGGGGCAGCGGCAGCGAGTGGCCCTGGCTCGCGTTTTTTTGAGCTCGGTGCCCTTCATGCTCCTGGATGAGCCCACTAGCAATATGGATGCCCTCTTAGAGGGCCGGGTTCTGACCAGGCTGATCGAGCGGAAGGGCGACCGTACATGCCTGATCGTCTCCCATCGTCCTTCGATCCTAGCTAGGGTTGATCGTCTGCTGACGCTGCAAGACGGCAGACTAATCTCTGCATGATCCCCCGGTATGAGTGAAAGAATCAATAAATGCTGGTGCAGATTTTTAGACATGCTTTATGGTTGCCGCTGCAGATTGGCGACCATAGCAGTTAATCAAAGGGCAGATGATTCTGGCCGCGGGCTTCCTCGTGGGTCAAGGTTTGGGAAGGTAAGTCATTCGATACAGTGACTGATTTTGTAATAAGGACAATATTGATTCATTGAAACCCAGGTCGTACTGTCCTCTGCTCTGGCTATAGGCGTATCAGCGATATCTACGAGCTCTGCTGCTCTGGGACGCGACACCAAAGCTCGTAGATATTGTTAACAGTTTAATGAATACCAATAACATCCTTGAAATGTTTCTCAAGAGCCTTGTTTTGGAAAAAGACCCTAACGCCATGAATGCCCCGAGTCAGTAAGACGTAGTAGATTCCGCGTATTTGTTGATCGAAAGCTTGATTGTAATGTTCAACGCCGTACTGATCCTTTTCGGATTTAGAGATGCTACCTGATGAATGCTCATAGTTAGTTTTCGGGTACGCCATGTACATGCTGTTCGTCAGAGCCAATATCTTGTGCAACTATTACCCCTGTATAGTCGCGATCCTATCCCTGCGCGGCAAATATGGATCCCACCTGGTGTTTATGTTCCTCTTCAGAGGATTCGTCGTATACAAAATCATTCTGTGTGTCGTTGTCCACCTGTTTATCGCACGGCCAGATTCCTCGGTATCGAACCAGACCTTTTGGTCAAGATTTTTCTGCCTCAATCAACTGCGTAGTCTGCTACTACTCGATTATGCAATCCGGGATGCCGCCTCTTTTCTCGTCAACATACTCAAATAGTTCCAGTATCGAGTCGACAATGCCGAAATAAGCATCAGTGCTTTCACCTTTTGCGCTTTTTGTTTCTTGTCTGAACACTTCACATGGTTGAAGTCGCTGTTGGTATCGAGCTGTAAAAAGTATTGAATTCCCTTGAAGGAATACGTGCCGGAATTCGAATCCTGATTCTCGGGGCTAATTCTGTATGGGTGCTTCAGGCGGTGAGAATTGAATTGTATGTCATGATATCTGCATTCTTTGCCAGTAAATTGGAAATCTGATTCCTACCCTATAGCACCGCTATAGACACATTGGTCAGGGTTGTAGCAGATTACGACATTTGTGATTTGCCCTGTCCTTTGAGGTAATGGAAGAAATCAATATCGTCGTTAGCTGGTTCACCGCTATATTTCAACCCACCTGGTAACTCACCTTTGAAGCATTCGGAAAAGGAGAAATCAATGGTATTGCTAGTGCGATCTTTAATCTTATATTTTTTGCATCATAGGGTACAGAAACCATTATCAGTTTTCCCCAAACTCGCCTTCTTTGAAGCTAGGAAGTCCGTGTCCTTCATCTGCAAGGTTCGTGCTGTAGCAAATATCCTCAGTGGGATCTGACAACGCTCTGACAGCTTCTGCCATAGAGGAGCCTATGCTGTATATTCCAACTTCGGCCATGTGATATCGATTTTCGATATCCTTTCCTTTATCCCCAAAATTCCTTGAAGGATAAGAACGATTCTTCGGTTAGCGGGATCGTCTATATTGGTCACAGTCCGCTCATATGTCAAGCTCGGTCGCATTTTTAAAGAGCAGAAGGTCTTCCTTGTTCCGGCGCCGCCGAGAATATGTAGTTGTTGCCTGGGTTCTCATCAAGACTGTTTAGAATATTTTTTGTTTCAAGTTGAATTGAGCCGAGGAGAGTACTTGCTGATCAATAGGTTCCGTATGCCATCTGGCGTGGCTTTATTGGAACACCCGACATCATGGAAAACAGTCTATGTTGAACTCAAAATTTCTGGAGTCTCATCAGTATAATTATAAGTATCGCCTGAGTTTTCCTTCTTGGTCATTAGTGATTGGTGCTGCTAAGGAATTATTGGAAGTTATGACTGAATTTGTTCTTATAATAATGGGAATACCTGCAGATAAAAGAATGAAATTAAATCTGCTAATTCACATTGGCTGGCACACGAATTTGGCGCAAAAAACATAAATACAGACTATGAAGGAGGAAAATTAGTAAACGATATATACTCAGCAGGAGTTAAATATGTGTTAGGAACTGGGGCAGCTTGGAATTTGCACTTAAACTAGTTGCGCCTTTCCGGCTGGTGTAGACTCTCAAACGGCTTTTGCCATAAAAGTAATCTCCTTAATTGCGAAACTGCTGTTGCAAGAATGGAGCAAACAGGGGATGATGGAAGCCGATCCAATTAGTTTCCGTTGAATTGAAATATTCAATAGTTCTTCATTCGCAAATATCGCTACTGACTTATTTAGGAATGAAATCGGTAGCTTTAATTTCGTGTTACGAGTTGTGTGAGTCAGTTCTAATTTTGCGCCTACAAAGTACAGGAAATACTGTAGAGCTGCGGCTTTTCTAAAGCCAGTGATAATTGACCGGAAAACAGAAAGAGGAAAAGAAAATCATATAAATTGTATTTTTGAAGTAATCTTTGCCTCCCATGTCTTGAGTTTTGCTTAGGACGGCAATGCCCTTAATTTTTGGGTTTGAAGTCGCACTCGTGTTCATCCATTATTTTTTAGCTGTCATCGTGAGATCTAATGAACTATTTTGATATTTCAAACGCTATTGGGTAGAGAGATCCGCGGGCTGTCTGGGTGGTAAGCTGGTAAACAAGTAGGTTGGATATCTGAAGTAGCAAGTTTTAGGATTTGACTATGGGGAAATTGTTAAGTGAAACTGAGACAGGTAGAAAATGGATATCGAATTTTGACAAGTCTGAACAAATATTAGCAAAGAAATTACTTAATAAACTAAGAATCATAGATACTGGAACGTTTAGATTCGGGCTTGAGGGTTGTCTAAAAAGGCTCCTAAAAGAACAACAGATAGAGTCACCCGTATTGTTAGTGGGTGCATTATCTCTCGAGGATATAAAAGCTGCGCATCCTTCAATTCAGAGCAAAAACGAGCCTTTTGAAATGTTCAGAAATTGCTATCCTAATGATTCTCTGAGCTCAGCTCCTGGGAGTGAGGCTGAGATTGCAAACTTAATTCGTGACATTACAAGAGAAAGCGATAGATCGCAGCGTAACCGTTGGATAGCTCAATCTTCGATTTCGTCAATTAATGATTTACGGCAAAAAAAATGTAAAACTATAGCACTTCTTACTGACATTTCTTCATCGGGCCAACAGCTACTCGAATATGCAAAATGCTGGACCCGTAATCCGACGATTCGCAGTTGGCGTTCCTTGCATAATATTCGTATCGTTGGAGTGGCTTTTGCTTATTCAATAAATGCATACGAAAAAGCAATGTCACGAAATTCGCCTATTGACTCTTTATATGGAGTAGAAGTCATACGAACTTTTGATACTTGCGGCTGGGATTCACTCGAACAAGATGTCATTAGGCAGTTCTGTAAGAATACAACGCCCAAAAAACATATGTCAGAAGCACTAGGCTATCGGGGAAGCGAAAGTTTATTTGTTATTGAACCGAACGTACCAAACAATTTGCCATGGATTTTACGGCCATGCGGAAATAAAAAAAATGGTAAAAAATGGATTCCCTTTTTTGACCACCGCACCTTTCCCGAATCACTCTGGAAAGAAATGCAGAGTGGTTCCGCAAGTTCCGCAATACCCAGTCCAAGAGAGGTGCTGGGTGAAGGATTCAAAGACTATTCCCGCATTCTCAATTCAAGCACGAGAGCTACACGGCCGAAAGTAAATCGGTTGATCCTCCTTTTGGCATTTATTCGGGCAGGATTGGGCATAAAAGAGTTATCAGCAAGGATGAGTCTACCTATAGCCGATATAGAATCGTCATTTAAGACTTTAAGATGCATGGGGTTGATAGACGACAAAGATAAACTAACAAATCTGGGACAATTGGAGTACAGAGAATGTCTGCGAACAAAAAACAGGGATAAAAGATTCAATGGTTATCCCCAAGAGGCATTTGAAAAAACAATTGAATCCTATTATCCTCAGAAACTGAGGTGAGGGGAGGTAAGAGTGATCTTAGCGATGGTTAGCATATGCTGGCCCGGGAGCGGCGATTTAAAACTGCTCGGGAAAGAAGTTCAAAAGCCCAGAAACGCATTTATTAGTTTCTGCGTACGATCTCACGAACGCCTGAAGGTGGAGGGTTCAAGCAGCCTACGAAGTGCGACTGGCTGCTCTCGAGAACCCTCCACATTCGCTACGCTCTACCATAGGTCAAACAGTAAGTGATCTCTTTCTCTCCTCATCTGTATCAAATGGAGGCCCAGCATAGAGGGCTAGATAAGGACACCATTGAAGCCTCCATTAGGCAGTATCAGAGTATGCTTGATTGTGGCATATTACCGATTCTGTCATTAAAGCATTTCGCAAAGTTAGTTAATGTCGATTATTCTTATCTCCGAAGAATTGTAGGTAGGAAAATTGACCCTTATAAAACGATAGAACAACAAAAGCGAAGTGGGGGGACTCGCCTTATCTCTGCCCCTGAAAAACATCTGCAAGATACTCAGCGTTGGATTCTTGATTATGTTCTAAGCGATGCGAAAACACACCCACTTAGTTTCGCTTATGAAAATGGAAAAAGTATTTTGAAATGCGCGAAGATTCATGTTGGGATGAGATGGATGATTAAGCTGGATTTGAGAAATTTCTTTGATTCAATTAAGGAAAATCGCATTTATAAAGTATTTAGAGAACTCGGTTATCCCTCGCTTGTCAGCTTTGAGATGACACGGATATGTACACGCAGTCAAGGCTTTAATTCAATAAAGAAAGTTGCAAATAAATATCCAGTGATTCACACTTATCTTTATGGAGCAAGTGGCTGCTTGCCGCAGGGTGCCCCGACAAGTGGCAAATTGGCTAATATCGTATGTTACGGTCTTGACGAAGAAATTAATCGTTTGGCAATAAGAAACAGGTTCACTTATTCAAGATATTCAGATGATATTTTCTTGTCTACTTGTGATTCATTTAATCGGAAAAAAGCACAGCAAATAATTTCTTGTGTTAACAATTTCATTCATAAAGAAGGTTTTTCTCTTCAAAAGAAGAAAACGCATATAATAACACCAGGTGCGCGTAAAATAGTACTTGGCTTAACGGTTACCGATCAAGGTGTCAAACCGATGCGTGGATTCCGCAAACAAATTGAATCAGATATCCACGGGGTAAAAAAATTCGGTTTGGTGCAGCATGTACAACACCGGCATTATCATTCTATATTCAGTTTTATAAATCATGTTGATGGTTGCATAGCATTTGTTTACGGTATCGATTCTCAGCTGGGCGATAGATATAAAAAGCAGTGGGGAGAAGCTTTGAGTAGGTATAATCTGTAAACGATTCGTCATACATCAGAGAATTAATATAGGATCTGGGCCTTCAAAATGATACAGCGTGTCGAATATGTGTGTCCGTATTGTTCTGGGAATCAAAGAGTATAAATGAAGAAATATCGATGTCGGCAGGTAGTAAAATAATTGGAAACTATATTAGTTTTTACAGGCAGTCTGATAACAAAGATTCCGCATATCATGATTTGCAGTTGTAATTAGATGCATTGTTACTCGCTTAGCTTTTATTGTATATCGTCATAAAAAGCAAAGTTCAATATAAAAAGCGACAAGTTTAACATATGTGAGGTCGGTTGCACCTCCTGTAACATTTATATGTTAAGAAGAGTAAATCCTTTGGATTTCTATCGAGACATACGGAATAGTTTTCACATTTACTTCCAACAATGCACCGATTCTTTGTAATATGCTTGGAATTGGAATTGGAATTGGAATTGCACGTTTTCTAACGTCCGTGCAGTTTCAAACCGGCCTTATGAAAACGAACTCACTTGAAGCCGATTTCAAGACTATGGTGTTAAAATCAATAATGGTTTGTTGCAATGACAATAATAATAAGGGAAATAAACAGATATTTTCTATGTGAAAATTGACTTCAATATAGTGCTGCGCTATTTTGAATAAATGTCTCAGTTGAGAAATATTAAACTTTTGTATTATTCATTATATAGCTCTTTCTAGGTTGTGCCGATCAACAATGGTTATTGATCGCTATCTAATTATGAACACTTGATAAGGTGTCAGCGAATGTAATGGTATAGACCAATGATGTAAAATTTGGCCCTTATGTTCTTGATGATTTTCATCTAAGGTAACTAACATAATGAGTTTGTTAGTGAGGAGGAAATGAACAACAGCGAATGTCACCAGCACAGATGCTCTTTCCTGGCAAGTGCTTCATCTGCTTGTGTTGTTTTCTCATAACCTTTATACGTGACTTGCTTGCACTCGTAATGCAACAAAGCGAATGTTCTTATTTGAATTTCCTTATCAAGTAGTTACGGACAAAACCCAGTTTTAGGCGCCAGTAAATATTAATCTGTGGAGCTAGCCGGGCTCCGTACATTCACAATTTTACTTGTAATTGCAACGGTTCTCGTCAATGAAGATCAAGTCGTAACCTATTAGTGAACAAACCTGGGACTTAAAGACTCAACATGAGCGACTTCTACTCGAAGTTTCTGCCATTGATATATTTCAGTTTCAGATACAGTAAAAAGCAAGCAAAAGGAATGTCATGTCCGCATGGGCACGTGTGCATGACATAATAAAAATGCCGCGGCATCCAGTACATGGCACACTAAGTTTGCAACGGCAAGGACGGGCCGTTAACAGGGGATGGCCGTCGGTGGAGAGAGAAGGGCGACTGTGAAGGAAAACGGGAGCGTGGACACCTCGAGACGCAGGCCTGCGGTCATAGTGGTGGTCCTGGTGCTGGTGGTAGCCGTCATCTGCGGCGGGGGATTGTGGTGGCATAACCACGCGGTTCGGGAACACGATCAAGCCCTCACGTCATACAGGGCGGTGGTGAGGGACTATGCAAGCCAGGAGGGCCGATACCGCTCATACCTGGACTCCGACGAAGTGAAGTCCGCTTCTGCCATCAAAGAGGAAGAGGTCAGCGACGCTAAGACGGTCCTGGCCATGTCCAGGGACGTGAAAACCGCCAAACCCGCATCGAGCAGGAAGACCAGTGTTAAAACCGCTCTAACGGGGGATGTATCCACCGGGGAGCTGAAGAAGGCGACCGAAAACCTGACCTCACAGATCTCGAGAATGAAGGCAGAAGTCAGGACCATCAAGGCCAAGGTGCTTGCCGTGAACACTTCTAAGGCCCACAAGCTGCTCTCCGACGCTATCGGTAATGCAGACAAAACCCTCGCTGATTCCAACGGCAAGGTGCCCGATGGGAACCACTCCCGTGATGAACTAACCAAGACCCTTGACTCGGCCAAGAAGACCCTTGAGGACAGGAAATCGGTTCTTAAGACCTTCGCTGATGCCAAGACCGCCCTTGATACTAAAACTCAGGCTGTAAACAATGCTGTTAATGCTAAAGCCGCTCAGGATGCTGCTGATGCCGCTGCTGCTGCACAAGCCCAAGCTGCGAGCGCTGCTACAAGCGGTGGTTCTTCATACAGTGGCGGTTCTGGCTATCGAGCACCTTCCGGGGGTGGTTATAGTTCTCCCTCTGGTGGAAGTGGTTACCGCGCTCCTTCCGGTGGTGGCTCTGCCCCTGCACCTTCTACTGGCGGTGGCGGCCACCCTACTTGGGTTGGAACTACAGATGGTTCTAATGCTACAGGTCATTGGGAAGGCAACCAATTCATTGGTGAGCAAGAGTTCTGATATTCTTTAGAAGAATATCCGGGTTCTTCTCCTGTTTATCGGGATTAGAACCCACTCTATAACTGAATTAGAGTTTGGTGATAGGTTTTGATATGAGCTACTTCTGTTCCTCCCTCCCCATATTAAATGATTGGTTGCCAAGCGGCTATAGCTGCTGGTTGGGTTCTAGTCTCTACAATTGAATAATGATGCTACTAATCTGACGCCTGGTCTGTGTAAATCATGGTTTCAAGAGGCTGATTATCCTGGATGGATCATTGACGAATTCCGATTGCCATGTCTTGGCACTGATAACTTGGACGAGCTTGCCTTTCCCCATATCATCCCGGGTGATGTCTTCATCGCTGGACCCAGCGGCATGCGCATGGTCGAGGAACCTGTTCCACAGGCTATCCAGAACCGAGTCTTCCCTCCTGCAACGATGACTGTAGTTCAGCACCCGACGGCCTTTCATGACCTTCTCGATGGAATGCAACACACGCCAATACTGCTGGTCGCCCCCCATGGCACTACTCCAAGTAGTTTCGCTGGTTGCCTTGTTGACCACATGAAGCCCCGAAGCATCCCATGAGGTATCTTCCCCCTTCCTGAGCGGGAACCAGCACCTGGCCAGCCTCTCATCAAGGCACAGGTACGCCAGCAGTTCGAAGAACCCTACCGACTCACCGCGTCCAAGCTTGCCCTGGTCGTTGAGCATCTCTGCTGCCGCATGCCTGGCATCCGCCTTGTTGACATACCTGGATATTCTGTCGGACATCGCGATGGTACTGGTCAACGGCAGCATCGAGAACCCCTGAAGCGAGCAGTCGAAATCGTCGGCTTTCAGACTCTTCTTCCATCGCCCATACAGACGGAATACCCTAGGGGGTGCTGAAGCAGCAGGCAGTGCAGGTGGAAATGGTAGCCACTGTCGCAATTCCAGGTGACCTCGACGGTGCTGATCATGCCGCAGGCTCCGAATCTCCTCCGGTCGCCCTGGTTCCGGGATCCCGCTCCAGGACCCACCGGCTGTCAGAGCGCTCCGGGCATGACCCAACGCGTTCATCACCTTATCCGGCTTGTCAGCAAAGGAATGCCCGATTGTGAATGTGGCGAACAGAACCTGATGGCCGATGCCGTTCCCGAGTCCATATGCATGAACCAGTCCAGCCCCCTCGACAGCTGGTCCACCCTCTCGGCCGCTATCGACTGCGAACACCTGGTACACCGCCTAGAACCGCAGTAGCGCAGGCCGCTGATATGCCGCCTAGCCCCGGTACCCTTACCGATCTGCATCACCGACAACTGGGCTTCACCACCTGTAGATGCGGCCCGGGGACTACGAGAACAACAACGGATGGATGGCAGTGAGGAGGCGCCCAACTGCAGGGACTTCATCCGCCAGTGCAGCTCTCGCGCAGTGGCATCATCGTTCACTACCTGGCAGCCGTCGGATAGTTCCCTTTTTATCAAGGAAAACCATATGAAAAAAGGTCTCCTAGCGAAAACCTGGAAAACCCTACCTGTGGAGCTAGCCGGATTCGAACCGGCGACCCTCTGCTTGCAAAGCAGATGCGCTACCAGCTGCGCCATAGCCCCGTGAATGTGAAAAGAACTTCAACCGCGCAAGAATGCGTGGGCCTGGGAGGACTTGAACCTCCGACCTCATCCTTATCAGGGATGCGCTCTAACCAGCTGAGCTACAGGCCCATGCCGTGTGACCGAAGAATCACACAAATGGATAGCTTACCATAGTGTCCCCTCAAGTCAATCTCGGCGGCGTCGCGTCGCGTCTTGGCGGAAGAATGGGGGTCATGAGGCGGAAACGGCGTGCGGAACCAGTCCGGTCGGAGCAGCTGGAGGTCGGCGGTGAGATGGTTCTGGTCATCAGGAAGCGGATCGCCAACGTCTATCTGCGGGTCAAGCCGCCTGACGGCCATCTGGAAGTCACAGCGCCTCTGGCTCTGAGCGATGACCAGATTCGTGCCTTTGTTGACGGCAAGCGCCGCTGGATCGCAACCACTAGAGAACGTCTGGCCCGCTCGCGCGATGTCTACGCCCAACCCGGAGCCGATGGTCAGCTGTCGCCGGACCGGTCCGAGGCCGAAGCCAAGAGAATTCTCCAGGAGAGGCTGCCGACTCTGCTGGATCGGTGGGTCCCTGTGGTAGGTCGCCGGCCTGAGCGCATCACTCTGCGGAAGATGAAAACCCGCTGGGGGTCCTGCACCCCCGCCACTGCCAGCATCCGGCTCAACACCGACTTGGCCTGGCTGGATCCTGACCTGCTGGAGTATGTGCTGGTTCACGAGCTGACCCACCTCTATGAGCATGGTCACGGCCCCGGCTTCCGCGCGCGAATGGATCGCTATATGCCCGACTGGACCGAGCGCCGTCATCGACTCAACCGCTATCTGGCTTTGTGACTCCAGAAGCTTAGACATCTGAAGCTATGACTCCCAGAGCCATGATTTCCGGAGCCATCAACTCCGCGTGATTTCTGAACTTGTGCAATGCGCGCTTGTGAAGTATGAACCTGGGGCATCATCCGTGCTGGTAATTTCCGAATTCGAACCCTCGCTAGACCCTCTGATACGAAGCTGGAATGGTTTTTGATGTGTCCTGCCTATCCTGATCTAACCTGACTATGCGGCCTGATTCAGACCGATCTGACTTTGATCTGTTCTAACTCGGATCTGTTCTAACTCAACCCGATCTTGCTTTGATTCGTTCCGACCCTGCTCAAGGTTGGTTTACTCCACCACATTTGTCATCGAAGACCGATGGAAGACTGCCGCCGCCCCTGCTGGTGCGCTAGCGTTGAGAAAGAGGGGTGACACTGCAGCAGCTAGGGCAGGCTCCCTGAGGCCCGGAGGCGCGTGTGGAGCTGATCCGGGGCAATTGATCATGAAGGAGCGGATGAAATGACGGAATCCAAGAAGACGATCAAGCGTGCCGTGGTGACCGGTGCCTCCAGCGGCATCGGTCAGGCCAGTGTGCGGGCCTTGGTGGACAAGGGCTGGAAGGTGGTCGGCCTGGCCCGGCGCGAGGACAAGCTCAAGGCTCTGGCTGACCAGCTGGGTGAGAACTTCACCTATGAGGTCTGTGATGTGACCGACGAGGACTCCACGCAGGCGGCCGTCGATGCCGTGCTCAAGGGCGGGCCGGTCAAGGCTCTGGTCAATTGCGCCGGTGCGGCCTTCGGCAAGGATCCGGTGGCTACCTCCAGCCTGGACGATTGGCGCGGCATGTACGAGCTGAACGTCATCGGCACCCTGCGGGTCATCCAGAAGCTGCTCCCGGCCCTGAAAGAGTCGGAGGGCACGGTTCTGGTCATCTCCTCCACGGCAGGCATCGAGCCCTACGAGGGCGGCGGCGGATACTGCGCCTCCAAGGCGGCAGAACGGGTCATGGCCCGCATTCTGCGGCTGGAACTGATCGGCGAGCCAGTGCGCGTGGTCGACATCGCCCCGGGCCTGGTCCACACCGACGAGTTCTCCCTGAAGCGGTTCGGCGGGGATAGCGACCGGGCTGATGCGGTCTACGCCGGGGTACCCGACCCGCTGACCGCCGATGACATCGCTGGATGCGTCACTTGGGCCCTGGAGCAGCCTGACACTGTGGACATTGACCAGATTGTGGTCCGTCCTCGTGCCGAGGGCTCATACACCAAGCTTTACCGTCGCAGCTGAGCCTGGTAAGGGACCGATTCTGTCAAAAACCGATTCTGGCAGGAACAGAGTTTGGCAGGTTGATTCCGGCAGGAACCGGGTCTGGCGGAGGTTGGATCTTGGCAGCTGAGCCTATGTGCGCCTGGCGGAACGTAGTCGACCGGCGATTGTGCCCACGGCCACGATGAGCACAGACAGGATCGACCCTGCCAGCACGCCCAAAAGAGCTGACTCCAGGTGCGGGGATCCGGCGAAGGCCAGGTTGGCGATCAAGAAAGACATGGTGAAGCCGATTCCACAGAGCTGGCAGAGGCCGATCATGTTCCCGGTCGTAGAGCCGGCAGGCCGCCGCAGCCCCAGATGACTTGCCAGGATCACCATGGTCATGATTCCCAAGGGCTTGCCCAGGGCCAGTCCCAGCGCGGCGCCCCAAAAGACCCGGTCCGTCAGCAGTCCGGGTCCCAGCTGATCCAGGGAGATGGACAGCGAGAAGAAGGCGAACACGGGCAGGACCACCAGGGCGCTCAAGGGCGTCAGCAAGCGATCCAACTGTTCGGCAGGCGATGATGTCTGGACGTGGCTCGGCTCAATCCCTGCTGTCTCGGTCCCGGATGGTCCTGCTTCGTTCGACCTGGCAACAGGGGTCAAGAGGCCCATTGCCACTCCTGCCAGCACAGGGTGGATTCCGGCCTTGAATAGGCTGTACCAGGCCAGTAGGCCGCCCGCAAGGGCACCCAACAAGCAGAGGGGCACCAAGGGTCGCCAGAGCCGGGAGGAACGGCTCGCTGCTCGAACCAGCAGTGCCCAGACCACAAGGCCGGCCAGGCAGACAAGCAGCCAGCTCGGTTGTCCCAAACTGGAATAACCCAGAGCGATCAGCAGGACGCCGATCAGATCGTCGAAGATGGCCAGGGTCATCAAAAAGGCCTGCAGGGCGGGCCCGGCCTTGGGCAGAAGCAGTTGCAGAGCTGCCAGGGAGAAGGCCACATCGGTGGCTGTTGGGACAGCCCAGCCACGCAAACCGGCGGGGGAGCCCAGGTTGAACAGGCAGTAGATCAGGATCGGAACGGCCACACCGCCCAGGGCGGCCAGCATGGGCAGCAAGACCTGCCTGTGGTCGCGTAGAGTGCCCGTGGCAGCCTCCTGACGCAGATCAAGACCCATGGTCAGGAAGAATATGGTCAGCATCCCGTCCTGTATCCAGTCTTTCAGGGACAGGTTCAATCCACCGGGCAGATCCAGAGGAATCCAAGTGGCAAGAGCGTTCAGCCCCGGCCCGGTCTCTGGCAGATTGGCCAGGATCAGCCCGGCCAGGGCGCAGGCCATCATGAATAGCCCGGTGATCCGATCGTTTTCAGCCAGCGACGACAGGGCGGCGAAGAAGTTTGAAGGGTGGAGTCGGTTGTGCCGGTCCCTGTCAGATCCGCCTTGCTCGCGCTGTGGATTTGATGGTTGAGCATTCGATGACTTGGAATTCTGCTGCGAATTCGAATCGTCGTAATCCTGACGACGTGGATTGACAGAGAATGCTGGGAATGTAGGCGTGGGCGGCATGATGCTCCTGGTCGGGCGGGTAGGGTTCGGTCTTCCGTGGCCGACCAGTCTTCCCGGCATGAGGCAGCGCCCGGCCGTCTCCCAAATGTCAATTCTATCCTGAAGTCCAGCAGTCTATCTCAATCAGAGAAAATGCCAGCGGCCCCGCACCTTTCGCGATGCAGAGCCGCTGGCATACCGCCTGTCGGAGGCGGCGATGAGTTCTCAGAACTCAGTAACTCAGAACAGATGGCTGCGCATGAACCACTGGAAGTGCTCCAGCTCCTGCACGTGGTCCTGCAGAATGTTGGAGCTGACGATGTCCAGGTCGTCCAGCTCCTTGATGGCCTCGCGGTCGCGCTTGATGAAGGTGGTGTAGTAGGTGTCCAGGGCCTTCAGGTAGTCCAGGGCATCCTGGCGGCCGGTCATGGTGATGCCATCCCAGTCGCGGTTCTTCATGATGTCGTCAGGGCGCCCGGCGGGGGAGCCGCCCAGGGTGGCGATGCGCTCAGCGGTCTCGTCGGCCATGTTCAGCACCGAATCAACCTCGGGGTCCATCATCTCATGAATGCCGATGAATTCCTTGCCCTTCATGTTCCAATGGGCGTGCTTGAGGATCAGGGCAGTCTCCTGTTCCTGGCTCAGACGGCTCTGCAGGATGGCGATGACCTTTTCGCTGGTCGCTTCGTCGAGTCCCGGTACGGTAAAGTTCAATGCCATAATCGCTCCTTAAATGTGAAATTATGCCTGCGGTCGGGTCGGCCCGACCATGTACCTCCAGACTAGAGGAAAACGCAAGGAAACGCTTGGATTTTGCGGGAATCAACCAGTGAAATCATTCACGTACCATCGGCTACGCTGACAGTCACTTTTCCTTGACTGACGTGTGGCTGGTCACCGGCTGACTGCCAACCGAGCACAGGCCAGAGGATAGCTAGGCTGCGGTCACGGCATCGCCTCGGCCCGCGTCGGATTGGCCGTCTCCGCGGTCGTCATCATCGCTAGCCTGGTCCTCGGCCTCCTGCCGGCGCCTGACCTCGATGGTCTCGATGCGCCGACCGTCCACCTTGGTCACCACCATGTCATACCCATCGTCGGAGTGGATCACGTCGCCCACCTGCCCCATGCGCCCGGTCTGGGCCAGGAAGTAGCCGGCCAGGGTCTCGTAGGGGCCGTCCTCCAGCTCGATCCCGGTCAGGTCCGCGAAGTCCTCGATGGTCATGCCGCCGTCAACCGTGGCAACCCCGTTGACGAAGGCGGTCGCCTGGGGATGGGCCGGATTCTGCTCCTCGGGCAGGTCGTACTCGTCGCGGATGTCGCCCACCAGCTCCTCGGTCATGTCCTCCAGGGTGACGATGCCGTCGGTGCCCCCGTACTCGTCGATGACCACGGCCAGGTGGATGCCCTTCTTGCGCAGCTTCTCCAGGCTGGGCAGGAGCTTGGAGGTGCCGGGCAGGGCGATGCCGGGCCTGGTCACGTCGGCCACGGTCTTGGCATGGGGGTTGCGCACGTCCATCAGGTCGCGCACGTGGACGAAGCCCAGCACGTCGTCGAAGTCGCGGCCGGTCACCGGGTAGCGCGAGTAGGGCTCGTCGTGCACGAATTCGACCGCCTCCTGCAGCGGCATGTCCCCGGCGATGAAGACCACGTCGGCCCGGGGGCGCATGACCTCGGCCACGCTGGTCTCGGAGGCATCGAAGACGTCGCCCAGAATCATCCGCTCGTCCTTGCTCAGGTTGGTGTTGGAGGATACCAGCATCCGCAGCTCGTCGTCGCTGACCTCGGTGTCGGTCTGCTGGGGGTCGAAGCCCAGGATGCGCACGATGAGGTTGGTGTTCTTGCCGATCAGCCAGATCAGCGGCCTGCACAGGGTGGTGAAGACGTCGATGGCCGGAACGACGGCCCGGGCGATGGCCTCGGTGCGCTGCATGGCGATCCGCTTGGGCACCAGCTCGGAGATGACGATGGAGCAGTAGGAGATGATCAGAGTCAGAATCACCGTGGTCAGGGTGCCGGCCAGACCCTCGTGCACGCCCCACCCGGTCAGGACGGGCACCACGTAGGGGGCGATGGATGATGCGCCGAAGGAGGCTGAGAGGAAGCCCGTCAGCGTCACACCGATCTGTACGGCGGAAAGAAAGGTGTTGGGGTCGCGGGCGATGCGGGCCACCCGGGCGCCGCGCGCGTCCTGCTGCTCCATCTGCTCCAGCTGCGAGCCTCGCAGGGAGACCAGCGCCAGCTCAGTCCCCGAGAAGACGGAACCGAGCAGGAGGAAGAAGAGAATGAGCAGGATGTTCAGCCATAATGCCATGCCTTCAATGCTAGGGTATGGACGCCCCATGTGCCCTATGTCACACCCCAGCGGTGAACCTCCGTCTTCCCCATGCAGCGCTTCCTGACTAGCATGAAACACGGAAGCAGGTTCGGCTTCAAGCCGGCATTCCCAACGCTCCCGAAAGGATTTTTCATGTCACAGCTTCAGCACGAATTGACTGAGTTCACCACGCAGGCCTACCAGGACAACAAGACCTTCTCGGTCTCCAAGAAGGATCTGCTGGGCCACTGGTCCCTGCTCTTCTTCTACCCTGCGGACTTCAGCTTCGTCTGCCCCACCGAGCTGGAGGATCTGGCCAGCAAGTACGAGGACTTCAAGAAGATCGGCTGCGAGATCTACTCCGTCTCCTGCGATACCGAGTTTGTCCACAAGGCCTGGCACGAGGCCAACGAGAAGATCGCCAAGGTTCAGTACCCCATGCTGGCCGATCCGACCGCAACCCTGGCCAAGGACCTGCAGACCTACAACGAGGCCGAGGGCAAGGCCGAGCGCGGCGACTTCATTCTGACCCCTGAGGGCAAGGTCGTGGCTTACGAGGTCATCTCCTCCAACGTGGGCCGCAACGCCGACGAGCTGCTGCGCCGCGTCCAGGCCTCCCAGTTCGTCTACGAGCACGGCGATCAGGTCTGCCCTGCCAAGTGGGAGCCCGGCGAGGACACCATCGAGCCCAGCCTGGATCTGGTCGGCCAGCTCTGATCCGCAGCTGCCAACATCGGGAACTCGCCGATCGGAAGCGACCAGGGCGGGTTCCCTTTTCTGTATTCACGACCGGCATTCAACACCAGCACATCCGTGCATTCCTTCGGAAGAGGCATTCATGACGGAAGACAAGAATCTTTATGACGTGGTCGTCATCGGCGGCGGCCCTGCAGGCCTGAGCGCAGGACTCTACCTGGCACGGGCGCGGTACCGCACCCTGATCCTGGAGAAGGACGACTTCGGCGGCCAGATCACCATCACGGCCGACGTGGTCAACTACCCGGGCGTGGCCAGCACCGACGGCCGCAAGCTGACCGAGACCATGCGCCAGCAGGCCCAGAACTTCGGAGCCGAGTTCATGAGCGCCGAGGCCACCGGCATCGAGGCCCAGGGCGACATCAAGGTGGTTCACACCTCCCGGGGCGACCTGCGCACCTTCGGCATTCTGATCGCCACCGGCGCCAGCCCCCGCAAGATCGGCTTCCAGGGCGAGCAGGAGTACGCGGGCCGCGGTGTGGCCTACTGCGCCACCTGCGATGGCGAGTTCTTCACCGGGCGCGAGGTCCTGGTGGTCGGCGGCGGGTTCGCGGCAGCCGAGGAGTCGGTCTTCCTGACCAAGTACGCCACCAAGGTGACCCTGCTGGTGCGCGAGGAGGACTTCACCTGCGACGCTGCCGTGGCTGACGAGGCCCGGAACAACGACAAGATCGAAATTCACTACTCCACCGAGCTCAAGGGTGTCTCCGCAGGCCCCGGCGGGCTGGTCGAGGCCACCATTTTGGACCGCAAGAGCGGACAGACCACCACCTGGAAGCCCCAGGACGGCGGCACCTTCGGCGTCTTCGTCTTCGCCGGCTACGTGCCCCAGACCGGCATGCTCAAGGGCGTGGTGGATCTGGACGACCACGGCTATGTGCTGACCCACGGCTACCTGGAGACCTCGGTGCCCGGCATCTACGCCGCCGGGGATCTGCGGGTCAAGAACCTGCGCCAGGTCATCACCGCCACCTCCGATGGGGCTGTGGCTGCCGTGGAGCTGGAGCGCTACGCCTCAAACATGTCGGACAAGACCGGCCTGGTGCCGCCGCGACCCGACGATTCCCCCTATGCCCGCTCCGAGAGGCAGGCCGAGAACTCCGCACTGGCCTCGGGGACCTCGCCCGCGCCTGTGGCCCAGGAGCACGACCAGGCCCCGGCCAAGACCTCCGGCTTCTTCGGGCCGGACATCCGCAAGCAGCTGGACATGGTCTTCGGCAAGATGACCGGAAAGCTGGAGCTGGCCCTGGATCTGGACGGCAGCCAGGTCTCTAAGGAGCTGGAGGCCTTCGTGGACGAGCTGGTCGGGCTCTCCGACGGCAAGCTGACCTCCAGGGTCGACTCCCGCACGGACGATGACGGCAAGGACTATGATCCCGCCGGCGACCTGCCCGATGCCCGGCCCAGCGTGCGCATCTGCCGCGTGGACGACCAGGGCGTCTCCCAGCCGACCGGGCTGGCCTTCCATGGCGTGCCCAGCGGCCACGAGTTCAACTCCTTCGTCCTGGCCCTCTACAATGCGGCGGGCCCCGGGCAGCAGGTGGATCAGCCCACCTCGGACCGGATCGACGCCATCAAGGACCAGGTGGATGTGATGATGCTGGTCTCCCTGACCTGCACCATGTGTCCGACCACGGTGCTGTCCGCCCAGCGGGTGGCGGCCCAAAACGGCAAGGTGCGGGCCGAGGCCTACGATCTGGCCCACTTCCCCGAGCTGAAGGACCAGTACCAGGTCATGAGCGTCCCCTGCATCGTCATCCGCAAGGATGGCCAGGAGACCGTGGAGTTCGGCAAGAAGTCCGTTCCTGAAATGCTGGATCTGATCGGAGCCTGACCCTGGATCCGACCCTGAATAGAGTCTGAAAAGGCGCTGGTGTCACTGCCTTTGTGGCGATGATGCCAGCGCCTTTTTTGATACATGCCGCTGGTCTGCATTGATGAGAAGCCATGGATATTATCCATGGCTTAGATAGTTTGTCGTATCAGCAGCCGCAGGAGTGACGGATGACCAGATCCGCCTTGATGATCTGCACGTCGGGGACCTGGTCCGGCTCCAAGGCCGCATTCATGGCGCAGGCGGCGATCTTCTCGGTGTCCTGCTGCATGGTGGTCAGCTGAGGCCAGGTGTAGAGGGAGTCGACGGTGCCGTCGAAGGAGACGATGGCCACGTCTTCGGGGATGCGCAGCCCGCGCTCATGCAGGGCTCGCAAAGCGCCCATGGCCTCCATGTCGGAACCAGCGAAAATGGCCTGGGGCGGTCTGCCGCTGTCAATCAGGTCCAAGGTGGCGCGATAGCCGCCCTCGCGTGTGAAGAAGGCCTGGCGAATCCTGCCGGCGGGCAGGTTGGCGTTCTGGTGGGCCGCGTACCAGCCCTGGATGCGGGCGTCGCCCCGGTCGTCAGGGGATCCGCCAAAGAGCATGTCGACGCTGCAGTGCCGGTGCTCGATCAGGTGTTGGGTGGCGGTCAGGCCAGAGTGGAAGAAATCGGTCGACACGCTCTTGGCATTGGTCACCCGGTGGGGCTGGTCCATGAAGACGAAGCGGCTCTCCTCAAGATGAGCCATGCTCAGCTGTGTGTAGCTGCGCGAGGATGAGAGGAAAATGGCATCGACGTTGCGCTCCAGCAGCTGCCTGATGGACTGCTCCTCCAATTCGGGGTCGCTGCGCACGTTCATGAAGAGGACTGAGTACCCCCGCCGCATGGCCACCGTCTGCAGCTCGTCGTAGATACCGGCGCTGAAGGGGTTGGACGAATCCGGCACGATGACGCCCAGCATCTTGGAATACCCGGTGCGCAGGGCACGCGCCGTGGGGTTGGGGTGGTAGTTCAGCAGCTTCGCCGCCTCGCGCACCCGCTTGGATGTGTCCGGGGCCACTGCCCTGGGCCCGTTGTTGAAGACGTAGCTGACCACCGCCGTGGAGACGTTGGCCAGCTTGGCCACATCCGTGCGTGTGGCCCTTCTGCGTTGTCGGAGTTTCTTATTGTTTGCAGCCATCAGAGCTCGATCCCATCTGCCTATTCACCAGTCTCAATTCATGCTACCCGGAATATAGAATCTACTCGAATTGATATTGTTTTCAAACTCTGTTCTACTCCGCCTTTGACCTGTCCGCACATGCCTGGCTATAGCCGGAAAATCAAGGGAAATGGCACCAAATTTTCAACCGTTACGAAAGCCCTTGTCTTCAAAAGCAGCTGTTCAGGCAATCGGCGTCAGATATTTGACAGATAAATCTACTCGTGTATATTAAGAAACACGAATGAGTTCCTGTTCTCATGGAACGTGTTCGGCAACGAAGCAACCTACGAAGGAGTGGTTGATGAATAGGATCAAGACGGTGGCGGCGGTCGGCATCTGCTGCGCTATGGCAATAACCTCATTGGCTGCCTGCGGCTCTTCCTCCTCCGGGGGCAAGAAGACCGTGGAATTCATGACCATGCAGTCTACGGGAACCCCCCAGCTCAAGGCTCTTCAGGGCCTGGGCAAGAAGTTCGAGGCCAAGAATCCGGACATCACCATCAAGATGGTTCCGGGCACCAACAACAACGAGAACGACATCAAGGTTCGTCTGGCGGGCCACAACCCTCCGGACATCTGGAACACCCACGGCTGGTCGCGCGACCGGTACGGCAACTTCCTGGAGCCGCTGCAGAACAGACCCTGGGCCAAGCGGCTCAAGCCGATAGGCAACGATGTCTTCAAGACCAAGGACGGCAAGTTCTACGCCCTGCCCGCCGACATCCAGGTGTCGGGCATCATGTACAACCAGACGGTCCTGGATGCGGTCGGCATCGATCCCAAGTCCATCGACACCTGGGACGCCTTTGAGCAGGCCTGCACGAAGCTGAAGGCCGCCGGATACACTCCGCTCATCTCCTCCAACAAGGACGCAGGCCCCAACGGGGATCTTGCCGACTATATGCTTCCGGGCATGTATGACGAAAGCCAGCTCAAGGATCTCTCCAAGGGCAAGTTCGATACCGCAGTCTACGAGAAGTACACCACCAGGGTGGCCAAGTGGGCCAAGGACGGCTGGTTCAATGTGGATTACACCTCCGCCTCCCAGGATGACATCTCCAGGCTGATGGCCCAGGACAAGGTCGGCTTCTCCTTCCGCGCCAACGGCAGCTCCCAGCTGATCCAGTCCTACAACCCCAATGTCAAGCTGGGCATGATGCCGGTTCCCGCCGAGGTCGGCAAGCCCTACTTCTCCACCGGCGAGGACACCCTGACCTTCGGCGTCTCCAAGACCAGCAAGAACAAGGACGCGGCGCTGAAGTTCATCGACTTCATGGCCGAGCCTGAAAACCTGCAGAAGCTGGTCGACGTGAGCATGAACGATTCGGCCCTGACCGGCGTCAAGTCCGCTCTGGGGCAGTTCGAGCCGACCTACAACTACTGGGTGAACGAGAAGAAGACCAAGCTGGTCCCCTTCTTCGACCGCAAGTACCTGCCCAACGGCATGTACAACACCTTGGCCAAGTCGACCGACGGTCTGCTGACCGGTCAGCTGACTGCACAGGCCGCTGCGGATCAGGTCAAGACCTCTTTCAACAGCCTGTATGGCCAGAAGTCTTCCTGATTAGTAGACCAAGAGGAGTCGAGTCATGACAGATAGTCGCTCAGGGGCGATTCCTTCGCAGGACACCCAATCCGGATCACCGTTACATGGGGATGGCAGGGAAGCATCCGTTGGCCACGGCAGGGGTCCCTCCCCGCGTCGTCGCCGCTTCAGGGGTGCCTCGATCAATCTCTTCTATCTTCCTGCCGTCATCCTCCTGGTGATCTTCATCATCTATCCGCTCCTGTCGGGGATCGGGCTTTCTCTGACCAACTGGGACGGGTACAACGACGCCAAATCCTTCGTGGGGCTGGCCAACTACAAGCAGATGCTGACTGACACCAACTTCAAGCAGGTGGTCATCAATACCTTCATCTACGGCATCGGCAGCACAGTGCTCCAGCAGATCCTGGGCTTGGCTCTGGCGCTGTTGCTGAACGCCAAGATCAAGGGGCGCACCCTGATCAGGGCCATCATCTACCTGCCCGCTCTGGTGGCCCCGGTCATCATGGGCATCATGTACTACTTCGTCTTCCAGTACCAGCAGGGCGCGCTGAACGCCGTCATGACGGCGCTGGGTCTGCACAAGGTGGCCTGGTTCAACAATGCGGGGTTCTCGGTCTGCATCATCGTGCTGGTGAATTCCATCCAGTTCGTCGGCGTCTCCATGATCATCTACCTGGCCGGTCTGCAGACCATGGACCAGGAGGTGGTCGAGGCCGCCGAGGTCGATGGGGCATCCGGCTGGAAGAAGTTCTGGAACATCACCCTGCCGCTCCTGGCACCCGCCTTCACGACCAGCGTGGTCCTGAACCTGATCGGAGGACTGAAGCTCTACGACATGGTCAAGGTGCTGACAGGCGGTGGTCCCGGGTATTCGACCAACTCCATCTCGACCTATATCGGCACGATCTACTTCGACAACCAGGCGGCCGGGTATGCCTCGGCCATCGGGGTCTTCCTCTTCGTCCTGATTGCCATCGTGACCTGGCTGGTCAACAAGGGGCTGGCCAAGCTGGATTGGGAGGCCTGACATGGCTAGCAAGAACAAGAATGCGATGACCCCTGCTGAGCGGTCATACCAGCGTGGGCGCTGGGCCATCTACCTCTTCCTGGTCATCGTCTGCCTCTGCCAGCTCCTGCCCTTCTACCTGGCGATCACCACCTCGCTCAAACCCTCGGATGATCTGAGCTCGGCTCTGAGCATGCGCACCCATGACATGGCATGGTCCAACTGGTCCGAAGCCGTCAATGAGGGCGGCATCCTCAAATCCGTGCTCAACAGCGTGGTGGTGACCGTCGGGACGACGGCCCTGGTCTGCATCCTGGGAGCGGCAGCGGCCTACCCCCTGGCTCGTCGTCTGACCCGGTTCAACAAGCTGGTCTCGGCCTTCATCCTCTCCATGATGATGATTCCGCCCCTGAGCATTCTGGTCCCCCTCTATTCCTTCCTGGTGAAGATCGGCGGGGTGAACAACTACTGGGGCATCATCGCGGTGCTGACGGCCACCAACCTGCCTCTGTCGGTCTTCCTCTACACGGCCTTCATCAAGGCCATACCTCCGGCGATTGACGAAGCCGGCGAGCTGGACGGAGCCAACAAGCTCCAGGTCTTCATGCGCCTGGTCCTGCCCATGCTCAAGCCGGTGACGGCGACCGTGATCATCATGACCGGCTCGACAGTATGGAACGACTACGCCCTGTCCAGCTACATCCTGACCGACCCTTCGGCCCAGACCATCGCCCCTCGTGTGGCCTCCTTCTTCTCGGCCAATACCAACAATCTGGGCGTCGCCGCAGCGGCATCCCTGATTGCGGCAGCCCCCATGGTGGTCGCCTACATGTTCCTGCAAAAGTACTTCATTGCAGGGATGGTGGCCGGAGCAGTCAAGTAGTCTATCAATCAGGAGCCGCCCGACTGCAGTGGGCTGGGCGGCTCACTGGTTCATCAAGCATTGTTGTTTTTGCACATTTGTGCCGTAGTTACTAAAGGATTTTTCATGCTCTTTCCACAGCCGGTCCATTCTGATCAGCCATTCACCTATATGGCCCTGGGGTCCATTACGCCGGGTGCCGATATTCCTGACATCAGGGGGCTCTATGCGGGTCCCGACCTGAATGGCTTGGAACAGACCCCCGCCTGGACCTCGACCCATTCGCCCCTGCTGCTGGAGCATGCACAGAACACCTACCTGCATCCGGGCCTGACCGGGCATCGGATCGCCCAAGGCCCCGAGGGCATCCAGGCCGGGCGCTCCTGGTCGCCCCGTTTCCTGGTGGAAGGCCAGCCCGAGCAGACCGCCGACTCGCTGACCATCAAGGCCCGTGACGAGGATGCCCAGCTTGGCTTGGAGACCAGGGTGGAGGCCATGGCCGGCGGTTCCCTGCGGATTCGCCACACCCTGCGCAACCTGGGCGCCGATCCCTTCCTGCTGGAGGGTCTGGAGGTCCGCCTGCCCCTGGACGACCAGCAGACCCAGATTCTGGACTTCGCCGGCCGGCACGAGCGTGAGCGCAGCCCCCAGCGCCATGACCTGGCCGACGGGGCCTGGGTGCGCGAGTTCCGCTGGGGTCGCACCGGCTTCGAGGGGCCCGTGGTCATGGTGGGCACCCCCGGCTTCGACTTCCATCACGGCAGGGTGCTCTGCGTCCAGCCGGCCTGGAGCGGGAACACCGTGCTCCGGGTGGACCGGAACAGCGCCACCCCGGCCGGTGTCAGCGCTGGCGAGCTCCTCCTGCCCGGCGAGGTGGTTCTGGACCAGGGCCAGGAGTACAGCACCCCCTGGATCGTGGTCACGGCCTCCGACCATGGCATGGATCCGATCATGAACAGCCTGCACGCCTGGGAGCGCACCCTGCCCGAGCATCCGCGCGAGCAGCCGGTCATCCTGAACGTCTGGGAGGCCATCACCTTCAACCACGACTTCGACACCCTGCGCGACCTGGCCGACCGGGCCGCACGCATCGGGGTGGAGCGCCTTGTTCTGGATGACGGCTGGTTCCATCTGCGCCGGGACGACACGGCTGGTCTGGGCGACTGGTGGGTGGACCCTGCGGTATGGCCCCAGGGCCTGGAGCCTTTAGTCGATTATGTCCACAAACTGGGGATGCAGTTCGGCCTCTGGTTCGAGCCGGAGATGATCAACCCTGATTCGGATGCCTTCCGCGACCACCCTGAGTGGGTCATGAGGGCATCCTCCAGAAACCCGGAGCTGCAGCGCAATCAGCTGGTCCTGGACCTGACCAACCCCCAGGCCTTCAACCACGTGCTCGAGGCGATGACCCGAGTCCTGGAGTCCTGCCACATCGACTACGTCAAGTGGGACCACAACCGCGATCTGCTTGAGGCCGGTTCCCAGGCCCACGGCGGAGCGCCGGCCATCCACGAGCAGACCCTGGCCTACTATCGCCTGCTGGACACTCTCCGCGCTCGCTTCCCCAAGGTGGAGTGGGAGTCCTGCGCCTCGGGCGGCGGCCGCATCGACCTGGGCGTGATCGAGAAGGTCCGCCGCTTCTGGAACTCTGACATGACCGATGCCCTGAGCAGGCAGCTGATTCAGCGCTGGACCGAGCAGACCGTGGCCCCCGAGTACATCGGCGCCCACATCTCCCAGCCTTCCTCCCAGCAGACCGGCAGAACCTACAGCCTGGATTTCCGGGCCGCCACGGCCGTCTTTGGTTCCATGGGCATCGAGTGGGACATCCGTCAGGCCAGCGAGGAGGACCTGGAGCGGCTCAAGGAATGGATCGCCTGGTACAAGGCCAACCGGGGCTTCCTCCACTCCGGCCGTGTGGTTCGCCTGGACCTGGCCGACCCCTCGGTCCTGGCCCATGGCGTGGTGGCCCCCGACCGCAGCCGTGCCATCCTGGCCCACGTCCAGTTGGATGAATCCCTGCATAATCGTGGTGTTTATCTACGTATTCCCGGACTGGACCCCAAGGCCCGGTATCGGCTGGCCTGGACCGGCCCCGCCAAACCCAGGGCCTCGCTGGAGCACTTGGATCCGATAGGTCCGCTGGGCGCCGCCGAGGTCACCGGCACCTATCTGGAGCACGTGGGCATCCGCATGCCCCGCTGCCAGCCCGAGACCATCCGTCTGATCGACCTGGTCCGGGTCTGACCCGCCGCCATCAGTCACACCACAGGGATGAAGGAGCACTGCATCATGAACCCAACCAGCCTTAGCCTGGGAGAGCCGGACTGGATCACGCTGACCACCGATGCCGACAGGGAGACTGAGCCCGCAGGCAGGCCTTTCCACGCGGCCCCCGATGCGAGGGTCAGCCTCAAGGGCGAATCCGCTCTGACGGTCAGCCTGACCGCCGGCTCCACCCCCATCCGGTCCCTGGCCCTGCGCTGGACCAGGCCCATGCCCGCCGACGACCTCTATCTGGGCGATGCCTGGGAGCGTGGCTACGGGCGAATGGGTTTCCAGACCATGCGTGCCAACCGGTTCATGCCCTGGTACTTCCTGGCGGCAGGTCAGGAGCAGGCCCAGGGGTACGGGGTGGCCACCGGTGCCAACGCCTTCTGCTTCTGGCAGGTCGATACGGCCGGCATCACCCTCTTCCTGGATCTGCGCAACGGCGGCAGTGGCCTGGTGCTGGACGGGCGACAGCTTGAAGCAGCCACCATCATCTGCCTGCAATATCCGCTCCAGGAGCGGGCTGGCGGTCCGGTCTTTGCTGTGGCCAGTGACTTCTGCTCCCGGATCAGCCGCAAGGGTCTCATGCCCCCTGAACCGGTCTACGGGAGCAACAACTGGTACTACGCCTACGGGGACTCCAGCCGTTCCCGGATTCTTGCCGATGCCGAGTACCTGGCCGACCTGACCCAGGGCAACGCCAACCGCCCCACCATGGTCGTGGACGACGGCTGGCAGGACCACCACCGGCTTGAGGACTACAACGGCGGTCCCTGGCGGCGTGGCAACGAGAAGTTCGGCGACATGGGCGCCCTGGCCGACCAGATCAAGGCCATGGGCATCAAACCCGGCATCTGGTATCGCCCGCTCCTCAACGAGGACGAGGCCATTGCCGACCAGTTCAGGCTCCCGCACAACGGATGCCTGGACCCCTCGAACCCGCAGGCCCTGGACTACATCCGCCAGGACATCGCCCAGCTGGGGGAGTGGGGCTACCAGCTGGTCAAGCATGATTTCAGCACCTTCGACCTGCTGGGCAGGTGGGGATTCCAGATGAACCCCTGGCCCAGCCCGGACGGCTGGCACTTCTACGACCGGAGCCTGACCAGCGCCCAGGTGGTCAAGCAGCTCTACCGGGCCATCTTCGAGCAGGCCACCAAGACCGGGATGCTGGTCCAAGGGTGCAATGTGGTCGGTCACCTGGGCGTCGGCTTCATGCAGATCAACCGGACCGGCGACGACACCAGCGGCCTGCAGTGGGAGCGGACCAGGCAGATCGGGGTCAACACCCTGGCCTTCCGCCTGCCCCAGCACGGAAGCTTCTACGCCACCGACGCCGACTGCGTGGGCATATCAGACTCAATCGACTGGGAGCTCAACCGCCAGTGGATGGATCTCTTGGCGCGGACCGGCACCCCGCTCTTCTTCTCGGCCCGCCCTGGCAGCCTGACCGCCGACCAGGAGGATCAGCTCAGGCAGGCTCTGGCCCTGGCCTCGACCGGTGGCGCCCATGCCATTCCCTCGGACTGGCTGGTCAACGACTGCCCTGAGATCTGGACTGACGACGGCGGCACCCGCCGATACTCCTGGTATCAGCCGGCTGGCCTGGAGTTTTCGGACAGGCCCGAGCGCTACGACGGGTACCTTTCCGCCGTTTAGAAGTAGATGACGGCCGTGCTCGGTTGGGATGGGCACAGCCGCCAGTTCGCCGGATTGCAGTGATGGGAACCCGGCCTTACTCGTGCGAAGTACAGTGGGGAATATTCGATAATGCCATTTACAGAGCCTCCCAAGAACTCTGCCGACTGTCTCCCCAACAGACGGTGCATGTCATCCGTTTCTGCGTCTTTGTACAGTTGATACAACCCTATCATCGCGCAATGACTATGACAGCCTGATCCAGTGTCGGCGGAACTCATGATTGACGGGATGAGTAAACAGCGGCCAGGCTGGCTGTGTTTCCTCCTCTGCCAGGCAGAGGAGGGGGCGTGATGCCTGTCCTCGGCTGCTGCCTGCGGAAGTGTGGTGGGGGCGCGGGAGGAACGTGTCGGCTCTCTTGGGGTTTGAGCCTTGACTGGCACTTGTCCTGCCTGCTCCCCCTTGATGGGCCGGGGGCGGGGGGATTGATACGCCGCCCGGCCGCTCTTACTCGTGCGAAGCGTGAACCAGTCGGCGTGTCTCCTGCCGGTGGCGGCGTGAGGCGAGGACCCCGCCCATGCCGGTCATGCCGGTGGCCAGGGCGAGCAGGATGCCTTCCCCGCCGGCCTTGGGGAGCACGCCAGCTGGCAGGTACGTGTATCGGAGAGAAGTGTCGGGCGTTTGGGGTGCGCCGCCCAGCGTGTAGTCCACGCTGACGGTGACCGTGCCCGGCTGGTGTGCGGGCGTGAGCACGCTGACGCTATTGCCATCGCCGCGCGCCAGCCCTGATACAGCGGTCTGGTCGAACCTGACGCCGGTGATCACCAGAGCCAGGCTGAACGACACCGGCACAGGAGCCGACTTGGTGTCTGTGCTGTTGTCGCCGAGCTGGCCATTGCCGTTCCATCCCCAGGCGTAGGCGTTGCCGTCGCTGCCCACGGCCAGCGAATGATCGCCTCTGGCGCTGGCCTGTTCGGCTTGCAGTCCTTTGCTCTTGTCCCCGGGGCTGGCGGGGTCGCGCACGCGCACAGGAACAGACGAATTCGCATAGTTGCCGCTGCTGTTGTTGCCGAGCCGGCCATTGCTGTTTGATCCCCATGCCCAGGCGTTGCCGTCGCTGCCTAGGGCCAGGGAATGAGAGTCTCCGGCGCTGACCTGCAGGTAGGTGAAGTCCGCTGGCAGGTCCGGGTAGGTCTTGCGGTCGGGCGTCTTCACCCTGACCGGCGTGTACCGTGTGGTGGTTGTCCCGTCGCCGAGCCGGCCAGAGTTGTTGTATCCCCAGGCGTAGGCGTTGCCGTCGCTGCCCAGGGCCAGCGAATGCCAGTATCCTGCGCTGACTTGCAGGTAGGTGAAGTCCGCTGGCAGGTCCGGGTAGGTCTTGCGGTCGGGCGTCTTCACCCTGACCGGCGCATTCCGGCTGCTGCCTGTCCCGTTGCCGAGCTGGCCATACTCGTTGTTTCCCCAGGCGTACGCGTTGCCGTCGCTGCCCAGGGCCAGCGAATGCCATCCTCCGCCGCTGACTCGCAGGTAGGTGAAGTCCGCTGGCAGGTCCGGGTAGGTCTTGCGGTCGGGCGTCTTCACCCTGACCGGCGCATACCGTGTGGTGGTTGTCCCGTCGCCGAGCCGGCCATTGCCGTTTAATCCCC
>NZ_JACFQN010000006.1:0-5380 GCF_016101425.1 Bifidobacterium sp. W8112
CCCGACCTATTAACAACCACCCAACACGCTTACAGCCACAAGGCCAAACCCCCAACATAAACAACGCGTTTAGTTCCTATAGCCCTATAATGGTGTAACGGTGGTGCTACTGTCACCGTTGATGTAATAACTCAAGAATGATAGTTAGGCCTATCTATCAGTGCAGTATTCCAGTTTTAGCTGGGTTGTCAGAGGTGCCATGGCTGACACCGCTGACTTCGTTATTGGTTATCAAGGATGAATTGACTCAACAAACGGAAAGGGGCTTATGATGAAAGCCCTGAACACTATCAAAAGTAGGTTGCTCGCCAGCGTTGCTGTTCCACTTGCGCTGTCTATGGGAGTCGCCATGGTTCCCAGTCAGGCGATGGCTGCAGAGCCTGTGGATACCGCTTCGACATCTATCGTGAGTCAAGTCACCGATTCGCTGACTCCGAGGGATGTGCTGGAGATAGCGGATACCGCATGGGAAAACGGTGATTATGAAGGTGCTGGCATCCTGACCGAGTATGCATTCTCGATGCATGATGGCACTGCCGGTAATGGCTTCCAATCGAGGAATTGGGCTACGACGATCGCCAAGAAAGCTGTCATTAAGCTTCTGCGCTGGGGAGGTTCCAAGCTTCCTGCCAAGATTGCTCCGTGGGCCGGTCGGATTGCAGACTTCCTGGAAGCCACCGGCGTCTGGACTCATGCCGCTATCGTCTCAGGTTTGATGCAGCTGGGCATCCCTTACGATATTGCTGAATACACGGCGACATGGGTTGATTTGTTCCTCTGATTCATGGAGAGAGGGGTGAGCGATGAGTGACCGTGGACGATCAGACCATGTAACGGTTTCGGATGCGATTACCGGTGTTGGTTTTTTCGGAACTGTGTTGTTGGGTTTTGTCTTTCCTTTTGCGGTCGGCATTGGTGTCACTTATCGCTTGCTCCCTTTCGGTGGCGTTCGTTCCTGGGTGCATGGGTGGCGTGGGGTTTTGGGTACCATCGTTATCTTTCTGTTGTGGTTCTTTGGTACCTACATAACTGATGCGTTGGTGGATGTGTTGTTTAGCATGAGCAGTCACAAGGTCTTGAAGAAGCTTGTTAGCGAAGTTGTGAGTTTTGTGTTTCTCATGGGGTTGATGGCCTTGGCCTTCAGCAGGTGGGAAGCCATGGCGCTCTCATCTTTGATAACTGAGGTTCTCACCATTCTCATCTCCCTACTCGTCATTCATGCCGTTGATGCTGCAGACAAGCATGATTAATCTAAACAACGATCATTCCTAGGGAATGAAGCGGATTCGAGTGCCCCTTTTATGGGGCGGGAGAAACGCATCGGACGCGGAGAGGTCTCCTCCTTGGTTTGGGAGGAGACCTCTTCGGTTTGGTTGTGTGTGGTGTTAGTCGTCGGTGGGGTTGATGTTCTTACTGAGGGCCAGGGCGATG
This sequence comes from Bifidobacterium sp. W8112, assembly GCF_016101425.1. Taxonomy (NCBI): domain Bacteria; kingdom Bacillati; phylum Actinomycetota; class Actinomycetes; order Bifidobacteriales; family Bifidobacteriaceae; genus Bifidobacterium; species Bifidobacterium sp. W8112. Next base: position 1,432 of record NZ_JACFQN010000006.1, read on the forward strand.
AGCGCTGCGAGGTTGTTGGTTCGGTCGAGGGTGAGGGCTTGGACCATGTATGAGCTGGCTTGGTCGGGGTCGCGGGCGGCCCAGGCCAGGTAGGCTCTGGAGGCGCTGAGGTGTGGGGTGGGGCCGACGGCGGCGGTGAGCTGGTCGAAGAGGTTGTAGGCTCTGTCGGCGCGTTCCTGGTTGACGGGGGTCCGGCCTTCGAAGCAGGTGGTGAGGCTGGTGAAGATGAGTTTGACGGCGGCGGGGTCGTGGGGTTGTTCGGTGATGGTGGTCAGGTCGTCTCGGGTGGTGTCGGGGTTGATGGCGGCGACCAGGAGCGCGTCGCGGTGCGGCAGTGAGGTTTCTATCAGCGCGGCCATGCGGGTGAGCCGGTCGTGTCCTATGGCTTCGGGCTGGTGGGTGCCGTCGAGTATGCGCATGATGCTGTCGAGGGCCTGTCGGCCTGCGGTGAGCATGAGTTGGGGGTCCTGGCTCAGTTGCTTGACGTCGTCCTGGAGGCTGGTTGTGGTGTTCATGGGTGTTCCTTTCCTTGGTGCCGGGACTGTTTGTGCCGACGCCTGGAATGGCGGCCCGGGTATAGCGGAGAGTCAAGCCCCCGCGTGGATCCGAACACTCCCCCGGAGGCCGAGGGGGCATGCTGTTCGGCCCCCTCGGCCGGAGCGGGGTGTGGGCGGAGACGCTCGGGGCTTGAGTCGCAGCGGCCCGGGCCAGAATGGAAGGGGGCGGCACAAACACCACATTCCCAACCCCTTCAGCAGCACGCCGCAGGCGTGCGACAGCGGCGGCCAGACATCAAGGCGCAGCCGCCGATGACCACAACCCCGGCCGAGCCGAGCATGGAAAAAGGGACCCCGTTGAGGGGTCCCTTGATGATGTTGCCCTGATGGGTCAGGCCATCTGGCTTCGGAGTCCTGGGTAGTGGTGTGCCAGGTATTCGGCGGTGGCTTGGCGGATCAGTGCCGATAGGTTGGTGCCTTCTGTTTTGACGGCGGCTTCGGCCCATTGGTCCAGGGCCGGGGTGGTGCGTACCTGCCAGGTTTTGCTGGTGGGTTGTTTGAGTTCGTCGCGGGGGCGGCCGGCGAAGATGGAGAGCAGGTCGTCGTCGGTCAGGGGGCCGGCGTCGTAGCCCCGGTATACCCGGGTGCCTTCGATGGGTGTGAATTGGCCGGCGTCGGCCATGCGGTCGAGTGCTTCGGCGTGTGCTGCCCTGTCGGCGGGTGTCTGTGTGTTGGTCATGGTCTGGCTCCTTGTTGGTTGTGTCTATTGGTATCTGAGATGTTGCCACCGGCTGGTCAGCGGCATGGCGTGGAAGGCGTGGAGCTGGCCGTCCTGCCATTTGCTGACGATGACTTCGAGCAGGTTGTCGGGTAGGGCCCCGGGGTGTGGCTGGCCGACGAAGACCACCGTCATCTCGTCGCCGTAGCCCTCGATTTATTCGTGGCCTATGGAGTGGAGGACCGCGTGCCTGATTTCGTCGTCGGCGCAGCCGTGCTTGCGGGCTGATTGCTCTATCTCGATCTCCATGACCATGAGTGTAGTACAAATTGCACATACAAACCAGTCGTGCGTTCCTCGCGTTGCGGTCTGGCTGTCCGAACGCGGGGCGTTCGACGATGCCGATTCCACCCCGTGGGGTGGCGCGAGGCATCGCTGCGCCGCCGCCGGCAGCCGGCCCCGCTTGGTGGCGGGGCCGGCTGCGGGGTTCATTCACTCTTTGGTGTCCTCCTCCTGGTCGCCGTCGTCTGTTTCATCTTCGTTCCCTTCGTTGTCTTCCTCTTCAGGTCGGGGCACCAGGTCGCCGTCGAGACCGGATTGCTCTTCGTCGCTGATGGCGTAGCCTGCGGTTTGGAGGGCACGGTAGAGGGGTTTGAGCAGGCCGTCTATGTCGTCTTGGCTGCGCCAGGTCTCGTGGTTGATCTGTGTCTCCATGATGGCGTGGCACAGGGCGAAGGCCGTCTGGGTGCGGCGACTCTCGTCAAGGTCGGCCTTTTGCGCCAGCTCGGCTTCCTGGTCCTGGACGATGGCGCGCCATGTGTCCCGCACCTGGTCCCGGCTGACCCACCAGGTGCGTTGGCTCGCTTGGGCGATGACCAGCATGGACAGGGCCTGGGACTGGTTTTTGGCGGGGCGTTTGAGGGACATGAGCCGTTGCGTGTAGGCCAGCCGCAGGTCGTGGCTTGCCGTGTCCAGTTGCTTGGCCGGTGCGATTTCGGCTTCTTGTTCGGCTTGCCACCTGGCCAGGTCATCCTCTCTTTGCCGGCGTTCGTCCTCCTGGTCCTGTTGGGTGTATGGCTCCAGCAGGGTGATTTTGACGCGCCACTGTCCGCCACGGTCGAGCAGTCCGGCGGCCGTGGGTTTGTCGCCTTCCCATTCCTCCAGCCATGTGTCGAGGGCCTGCTTGGGGTCGGGGTCGGTATCCGGGGAGAATCGGGCGATGGTGCGCCAACCTTCCGGGTCAGACCAGGATTGTGATGGTGTCAGCGGCACGATGGGCAGCCCGGCCTGCTTGATGGCTTCCTGGGCCTGTTCGATCCACTTGTCCAGCGACCGTTTGGCCTGGACCTGGTGCAGTGTCATGTTCCAGTTGTTGGTGCCTGCGGCTTTGATGAGCTGGTCTTGCAGGCCTTCGTCGTCGCGGAAGTCGGCTATCGTCTCCAATTCCTCGAAGCTCAGCTGGGATGGCAGCGCGAGTATTTTCTCGTCGTCGATGGACGATATTTTGAGCCGTCGCTGCACGGTGCTGCGGCTGCGGCCAGTGGCTTTGGCCATCTGGTCCACGTCTTCGCCAAGGTCCAGGAGGTGGGCGTATCCGCGTGCCTCGTCCAGGGCGGTGAGCTGGTCACGGTGTATGTTCTCTATCAGCATCACCTCCGCCTGGGTCTGCTCGTCCATGTCGGTGATGATACAGGGCACGGTTGCAAGGCCGGCCTGCTCGGCGGCCGCCAGCCGCCGGTGTCCGATGACCAGGGTGTGCCGCCCCTCCTGGTTCGCCGGTGTGACGACCAGGGCCTGCTGTATGCCTTGGGACGCGATGCTCATGGCCAGCTCCGACACGTCTCCTATCTCGCTTCGGGGGTTGGCGTCGTTGGGCCTGATGGCGTCGATGGGCAGCATGGTCACTGTGGTTGTGGTGTTCATGGGTGTTCCTTTCCTTGGTGCCGGGACTGTTTGTGCCGACGCCTGGAATGGCGGCCCGGGTATAGCGGAGAGTCAAGCCCCCGCGTGGATCCGAACACTCCCCCGGAGGCCGAGGGGGCATGCTGTTCGGCCCCCTCGGCCGGAGCGGGGTGTGGGCGGAGACGCTCGGGGCTTGAGTCGCAGCGGCCCGGGCCAGAATGGAAGGGGGCGGCACAAACACCACATTTCCAACCCCTTCAGCAGCACGCCGCAGGCGTGCGACAGCGGCGGCCAGACATCAAGGCGCAGCCGCCGATGACCACAACCCCGGCCGAGCCGACCAGTTTTATGTTTGCCGATTGAAGGGTGATCTGCAGTAGCTCATGATAGAAGAAAGACCATCCGATAAGAAATGTGTTTATATTGTGAAGCTTTATCTTGATGAAGCTTTCTAACTGATATCCCGAGTATATTAAAGCTTGTTAGAAGCCGCCACTGCCTCTATCATATTTATATGATATGCACACTAGGGCGGCACTTTTTTATCTAAAGGGGTGTAACTGAGATGGACACCGCTCGTATTCCTTACCCTTCGCATCCTTATCAGAGCTCAGCCAATCTAGCCTCTATGCTGATACAGAACGGTCTCTCCGGCATCAGGGGCTATAGGAACTAAACGCGTTGTTTTAGGTTCTGTGTGTGGGTTTGGTTGTGTGTTGGTCAGAGTGTGGTGTTGGGGTATCTGACTGGTGTGTGGAACTCGTTCCAGTTGATGGCGGTGCCGTAGTGTTCGGGCTCGTCCTGTTCCTGTCTGGTTTCCCGTTTGGGTGCT
>NZ_JACFQN010000007.1:0-354 GCF_016101425.1 Bifidobacterium sp. W8112
GCAGGTAGGTGAAGTCCGCTGGCAGGTCCGGGTAGGTGTTGCGGTCGGGCTTCCTCACCATGACCGGCGCATGCTTGTCGTCTCTCGTCCCGTCGCCGAGCTGGCCATTGCCGTTGTATCCCCAGGCGTAGGCGTTCCCGTCGCTGCCCACCGCCAAGGAAAAACCAGAGGAAGCACTACCGTCGTATGTTGATGTTGATGTTGATGCGCTGACCTGATTGAATCTGATGCCTCGGCTGGCGCTGTCGGGCGGGGTGATGGTGGCGGGTTCCCTGCCCAGCTGGCTGCCCTTGTCGGGGCTGATGCTCCACCTGCTGTTCCGGCTTGCCGGCGTCCAGTGGGCGGCCAGGGTCA